>SIAP01000013.1 GCA_009691725.1 Phycisphaerales bacterium | reverse complement strand
GCATGCGCTGCAACCCCCGCCACCCATTCGATCCACGGCGCAGTCATTCCCGCGGCATTGGCGAAGGCGCCGAATGTCAAGAGTCCAAGCAGCGCAGCGACATCGACGCGCGATGCGATGCGACCGATCGAAGAACCACGCGCAGGAGACGCGAGGCTGCTGGCAAGGCTCGACGAGAGAATCCCGACATTGTTGTGCGGACACGCATCGACGCAGTCCAAACAGAAAGTGCAGTCGAGATTGCCGCGCTTGGCGGGCTGAAAGAGTTCAAGCTCGCAGCCTGGAACTGCGATGCGCAGCGGAACGCTCTGTGACTTCGCAGCACCCGCAGGTGACCCGCGAATGCACTCGTGCCCCTCACATGTCGCACAGGTGATCGGGTTGATGACGCTCACGGACAGTGGCGCCACCAAACTCTGTGTCATATGAAACTGACCGATCGGGCAGACCCACTTGCAGAAACTCCCACCGCGAAAGAGCCCGTCAATGAGCAGGATCCCCGCGAAATACCCGACGATGATCATCGCCGTTGCCCACGGACTCGCCCACAGATCGAAGGCCTCGTAACAGACCAGCCATGTTGCAACAAGCACGACTGCGATCCACTTTGAACGCAGACGAGCGGGCCAACGCAACTGCGGTCGCACCCAACGTCGCAGCAGATTGCGCGGCGCCATCAACGGACATGACATGCAGAGAAAGTTTCCTCCGCACAGCAGCGCGATCACGATCACCCCACGCCAGTGCGTCCACGGCAGCGTGCCAGCGAGATTGGACGGACCATCGACTGGGCCGCAGAAACCATCGATCGCAATGATGATCGCAGCGGCACAGAGCAACCATCTCATCGCCGTCCGCGTCGTGCGGCTGCGCAGCATGTCGCCGATGCCTCGGACACGCAAGAGATCGAATTGCGTCCGTCGCAAGCGCGGTTGCAATGCACGATCGGTCTGCGGTGCGGTGCGCACCATCGACAATGCCCGCAGAATCAGCCATATCGCAGCAGGAAGCATGACCAACTGAGTCGCAGTCCACATGAAGGCCCCTGCAACTTGCTGATCGCGCAGTGCATCGAGTCCAAGTGCAGATGAGGTCGCCGAGTAACTCGGGTACCACACTTGATGGGAGAAGGTCATGATCGCAGAGAAGATGGTGTTCTGCACATCAGCGCTCAACAGGTACACAACGAGCGCCGCATCAGACCAGCGCGCCCGCCAGGGCCACGGCTGCACGATCTGCCACCAGAAGAGCATCGCCCCTGCCAAGAATGATGCGTGTTCGAGTCGATGAATCATGGTCGACTCCAGCGCAGCCGAATACATCGGCGGCCAGTGCCATGTCCAATTGATCACAGCGAAGGCGACCCATCCAGTGATCGGTGAGAGCACGAAACGAAACCAATTGCGCACGAGTGGGCTCGAGAGAAATGGACCAAGCGCATTTCGGCGCACCACTCGGGGAAGCGCTCGCAGGAATGGAATTCCAGGCGCACCGAGTAACAACAACGGCGCAACAACCATGATGAGCAACCAGTGTTGGACCATGTGCACCCACAGCAGCAGGTGACCGAGCGAATCAATGGGCGATGCAAGTGCGAGGAACAACACAAGCAGCCCCGCAAAGAAACACCTCGGACGCCACGACGGAAATCCGCTGACTCGACCGACGAGACCCCGCGCCCCGCGCACATACAGAATCACTGCGCACAAGAGCCCCGCTATCAGCCAAGGATCGAGATTCCAACTCGAGAAGATTGCGTTTGACACACTCAGCGTGCAGTCGCGTTGTCCGTCGGAACCGACAACTGCGCTCCAGGAATCCTCGAATCAGGTTCGTTCGCGGGATGCAATGTTGCCAAGAACGCCACGACTGCAGCAGTCTGTGCACTGTCGAGGTTCTTGCCATACGCGGGCATGTTGCCGCCGCCCTGCTGCACCTGCCTCACAAGTTGGTCGTACGAGAGTCGAGTCGCCACATCATCGAGCTCTGGACCGCGCTTGCCGCCGAGTCCATCCAACGAATGACAGTTGCGACACTGGGCAAACTGAAAGACGACAGCTCCCTGCATTTCGAGCGGCGTTCGTCCACGAACAAACTTCACTGGTGTCGGCAGCGAGGACCATCCATTCATCACAGGCGACCAGGAACTCGTCGTGCCCTCCCATGTCAGTGCTGCGATCGCCATCACGGTCACGAGCGCAATCAACACCATCGCGGGACGCTTGCTCGGTGCGCGCTCGCCGGAATTCGACATGAATGGCAGGGCAACAAGAATGAGCACGCCAACGGCAGGCGCGATCAACATGATCGCAGTCTCAGATGAGGGCGGCAGCAGACTCACTGCGCCAAAGAGCCACATGAATGGATAATCGGGTCGCGGGTTTGTATCAATGATCGTCGGATCTGGCATCCCACCTGGACCAAATGGACCGTAGAACGCTGCGAGCGCGACGAGACCAATCAAACAGACTCCGCAGAAGACCATGTCGCGCTGCGCCGCATCCGGCACGAAGGGCACGCCATCTTTGTGCATGCGCTCTTCAAATTCCTTGCGATACATCGAAGGCACCACGACCGCACCGGGCTTTGGCATCTCGCTGATTCCGTTCTTGATGATGAGCACCATGTGCAAGCCAACGAGCGCAATCGCTGCACCCGGCAAGACAAACACGTGCAGCGCGAAGAATCGATTGAGCGTCGCGCCGCCGATGATCGGCCCACCCAAGAGCAGAGCGCGCACTTCATCGCCGACGAGCGGGATGCGATCTGCAATCGCCGCACCAATACCGAGTCCCCAGTACGCATCCTGATCCCACCGCATCACTTGGCCTGTGAATGCTAAAGCGAGCGTGGTCAGCAGCAGGAATACGCCCGTGATCCAGTTCAATTCGCGCGGATACTTGTACGAGGCATGAAGAAACACCTGCAGCATGTGGATCGCCATCATCACAACCATCGCATTGCTCGACCATCCATGCAGCGCACGCAGCATCCATCCCATAGGGACGTGGTTGTCGATGTAATTCAAACTCTCCCACGCCTGCGCTGCGCTGGGCGCGTAGACCGTCGCCAGGCACACTCCAGTCACGAGTTGAATCGTGAAGAACATGAGCGTCGCGCTGCCAAAGACATACCACCACTTCGCATTGCGCGGCACGTGATGGAAAAGAAGCGGCGCAACGAATGCGACGACTCCCGTTCGCTCTTCAATCCATCCGAGTGAGGCCTTCAGAACTTTCATACTGACTCTTCCAAACCTGGAAGCCGCCCCGCATCGATCAACAATTTTCCGCCGTCAACCTTCCACTGGTATTCAAAGAGTCCACGAGGTGGCGGACCAGCCGCGCGCGATCCATCTTGGTAATAAACCCCGCCGTGGCAGGGACACATGAAAAGTTTCGATTGCTCGAACCAGCGCACTGGGCACCCAAGATGTGCGCAGTTGATGGCGAAGACTTGAAACTTTCCCGCTTCAATGCAGCGCACCCAGCATGCGGTCTTGGCGCTGTCGCCATCCGTCGGCTGGCGAATCGGATTGAGGAATGTTGCGAACCGGGTCTGTCCCGCTGGAAACACAGAGACTGCGCCGAGGTCGACCCAGACATTTGTGAATCGTTTCGTTGCGGGACCGATGATGTATCCAACAATTGGAAGTGCGGTCAAGAGACCGCCAACTCCCAAGAGCCCAGCGCCGAGTTTGACCATGAATCCTCGGCGTGCTGGCTGACCCTCAATCGCCCCGCCTTCGCGTGAAGCATCACTGCAACCGCAGCCTTGGCATCCCTTGGTTGGTCTGTCATTCATGGTGTGGCGCTCCCATCATGTGCCGCGACGCGCTGCGACGAAATCCAACTCACGACATGTGCAACTTCTGCGACTGTCAATCCACTGGGACGGTTTGGCAGCGCGTCATCCCACGCAGGCATGCCAAGTTCACAACGACCGTAGATCACACTGCTCCAGAGACCCTGGTCGGAAACAAGACGCAAGTACATCTGGTCCGTCACACTTCCAGCGGTGCCTTGCGATCCATGGCAACTCGCGCAGGACTCTGCGAACACCTGCGCGCCAAGTGCGGGGTCTCCCGCCACGATCAAAGGCGAAACTCCGCCGCCACGACCGACCGCGCCCGCACCCCACGCCGATCGCATCCCCTTCACGAACAGTGCGATCTCCTGCGCCGTGAATGGACCGCCTTCGCTGTCGATATATGCAGGCATCAAGCGACCCTGACCGTGTGAGATCGCCTGAACCACCACGGCATCCGTGGCGATCGCCCAGTAATTCTTGTTCATCAATGGAAGCGCTGCGCCCTCCGCTCCCTGCGAATGGCAACCGCGACAGTTTGAATCGAACAAAGCCTGCGCAGCGGCGGGCGAGTCCAAAGAGAGTGCAGCCGCGTGCTGCTCAGGATGGGGTCGCTCGCATCCTCCACCCACCATCCAGCACCAGAGAGACACCGTGCAACAACCAGCGCGTACGCAGTTCATCGCTTCCCTCCACGCTCGACACTCAGTCGTTCTGCGAGCGATTGCCCAGCGCGCGTCGAGACCATTTCGGTGCGGCTGACAATCCATCCACAGACGAGTCCAAATGCAACTTGGCTCGCGATGAACCATGGCCACGAGATGTAATGCTCGAGCGCGGGATTCACAATTCCAAGACTCGCCCACACAAGTCCCGTCACAATGACTGGAACGAGAACTCCTCCAGCGAGGAGCGGGCGACGCGGCATCATCGGCAGCGCAGTCGTGTAGAGCAATCCGACGGCGATCGACATCACTGAGTGGATTGCCACCGCGATGGCGAACCACCCGGCATGAAAGATCTCGAGTGTCGGCAGGTCCGCAGTGCCAACGCCTGGCACGATTGCACCCGTCAGCAGGTTGATCGGCAACCAGACGCTTCCATGTTTCGAGATTCCCCACAGGCATGCAACGATGGCCATCGCCACGCCGCCGATGAGTCCGCCTCGAATGCCCGAACGAATCGGATGCATCTCCTCTGGAAAGACAGCACGCGGCTTGGGCTTTCCAACAGCACTCACCGCATAGTTGGGCGCGGTCTGTGCGAGGACTTGCGCCGGAATTGCTTCCACGCACTCATCTGGAAAGATCGCACGAAACCAGAGCACTCCGCCCCACACCATCGCCATCAACCCAACCACCAGGACAAACAAGTTGGTCACGAGTGACGCGGCAATGAGTGCGACACCCAGCGCAGTGACGAGCGGTCCGGCGCTCGGCTCTGGGATCGCCCTGCTGTAGGGCATTTCGCTCGCCTCTGGCTTCGATGATGATGTGTTGACGGGATCCATTTAGCGACCAATCACATACACGGTGACGAACACGACGACCCACACGGCATCGACGAAATGCCAGTACCAACTGACGAGATCGAAGGCGTGCGCATGACGCGACTTCACACATCCAGTGAGTCCGAGCACCAGCACGGTGCTCAACAGCATGAGCCCAACGATCACATGAAAGAGATGCAGTCCCACGAGAGAATAGAATGTTGTTCCAAAAAGGTTCGTCGATGGATAGAGCGTGTGCTCGTGCATGAGCCCGTTCCACTCGAAACCCGTTCCACACACAAAGAATGCCCCAAGGCAAATCGTGGCAGCGAGCCACCTCCAACAGACCGACTGTTGCCCGCGTTGGAGTGCACGAACCGCCGCAACCACCGTGAACGAACTCGAGAAGAGCGCGATCGAATTGACGATCACGAGTCCCAGCCCGAGCACCGCGGGTTGCGGACCAGTCGCACTCTTGCCGATGTAAAAAAGATAGGCAACGACGAAGGTGAGAAAGATGCAACTCTCCGCCGCAATCAAGCAGATCATGCCGACCTTGCCGCGCGATGGGCGCCACATATCGGTGGATGCTCCGGGGGAAGGCATTGCTGTCATGCAGTCCTTTCGTGATGCGAATCTGGGTCGCTTGGATTCTTGGCATCCCAAAGCGGACGGGCCGATCCAACTGTCGGCACCTGATCGAAATTCCATTCTGGCGGTGGACTCTTCGTCGACCATTCGAGCGTCCACGCATTCCAAGGATCGTCGCCAGCGGCTCGTCCCTTGCGTAGCGACACGACCACATTCCAAATGAAGATGACGATTGCAATGGCTTGAATGATCACACCGATCGACGAGAGCATGTTCCAGAGTTCAAGTCCACGATCAGGCTGATACATATAGATGCGCCGAGGCATTCCAAGAATGCCAGAGATGTGCATCGGGAAGAAGGTCAGATTGAAACCAGCGAAGAGCAGCCAGAAGAACCACTTGCCCAGTCGCTCTGAGAGCATGCGACCCGTCGCCTTTGGAAACCAATAGAAGAACCCGCTGAAAATCCCAAAGACTGTGCCCCCAAAGAGCACGTAGTGAAAGTGCCCAACAACGAAGTAACTATCCGAGAGTTGCCAGGTGAATGGAACGACGGCAAGCATGACGCCAGTCAGTCCTCCGAAAATGAACATCGCGACGAACGCCGTTGCGAAGAGCATCGGAGTGGCAAAGATGATCCTGCCGCCCACCATCGTGCCGATCCAATTGAAGATCTTGATCCCTGTCGGCACCGCAATGAGAAAGGTGCTCGCGGCGAAGAAGGCATTCAGCGCGGGCGGCATCCCGATCGCAAACATGTGATGTGCCCACACACCGAGCGAGATGAAGCCGATGCTGACGGTCGCTGCGACCATCAGCGGATAGCCGAAGATCACCTTGCGGCTGAAGACGGGAATCACTTCGGAGATGAATCCAAACGCTGGCAAGATCAAGATGTACACCTCGGGATGTCCAAAGAACCAGAAGAGATGCTGCCAGAGAATCGACGAGCCGCCATTTTGGGTATCGAAGAAATGCATCCCCAGAGATCGATCGAGCAGCAACATGATCTGCGCGCCAGTGAGAACTGGGATGGCGATGATGACCAGCACGCTGACCACCAGCATCATCCAACCCATCAGCGGCATGCGCATCAGTGTCATGCCCGGGCAACGCATCGCCAGAATGGTTGTGAGCAAGTTGATGGCAGTCGTGATGCTTCCGAATCCGCTGACCATGATGCCGAGAATCCAATAGTCGGTCGAGTTTCCCCGTGAAAATGTCTTGTTTGTCAGCGGCGCATAAGCAAACCAACCGACATCCGGTGCGGCTGAATCTCCATACAAACCCTGCGCCCCAACATAGGAGTAGTACAGCAGCCCAGCTCCGAAGACGAAGAGCCAGAGTCCAAAGGCATTCAGTCTTGGGAACGCCATGTCACGCGCCCCGACCATGAGCGGAATCAGGTAGTTCCCCATGCCGAGCAAGATTGGCATGCCCACGAGGAAGACCATCGTCGTGCCATGCATCGTGAAGAGTTGATTGAATGTTGCGGGATCAACGACTTTTCCAGCCGCTTGCGCCAACTGCGCACGCATGATCGCTGCTTCGATCCCAGCCACGACAAAGAAGAAGAGACCGAAGCAGACATACAGAATGCCAAGTCGTTTGTGATCGACAGTCACCGCCCACCCATGCAATCGCGCGCCGAGCGTTTGGGTTCCTTCGGCAGGAGTAGTTGGATGGGAATGGGAGAGAGTCACGGTGATTTCATTTCAGAGTCAAGAGATACGCGACAACTGCGTCGAGTTGCGCCGAATCGAGCTTCAGACTTGGCATGTTGCAGCCCTCTTTCAGATTCTGCGGGTCGTCAACCCACATGCGCAATGTCTTCGGGTTCAAGGGCGCAACTCCAGCGCCGATTGTCTCTCGGCTCATCAGATGCGTGAGGTTGGGTCCAAATGATCCCGTCGAAACGCCGTCGATCGCATGGCAGTTCATGCACGCAAGCTGAAGAAAGAGAGCCTTCCCCGCAACTCCGCTCGCCGAGTCGACCGGCGGTCGCGACTGTGCCACTTGCCATGCAATGAATTCGTCTCCCGTCACGACACGTACACGCAGCAGCATGTTTGCGTGCTGCGTACCGCAATACTCGGCGCACTGTCCGAGGTACGTGCCAATGGACTCGGCTTGAAACCAAGTGTGATTCACATGATTGGGAATGACATCAGTCTTGCCTGCGAGGCGAGGCACCCACCATGAGTGAATCACATCCGCCGAACGCAGCGTCAACCAGATCGGTCGCCCCACGGGAACCACGAGTTCATTTGCGGTGACCACTCTGGTGTCTGACTCCGCGCCGGCCAGTTGAAACTCCCACCACCACTGGTGTCCGATCACATCGACTTCCAGAGCACCTGCGGGCGGCGCTTCGAGTTCGACTTCTCGAATCGTTCGCACCGTCGCGAGAGAGAGCACGAACACAATGATGCAGGGAATGATCGTCCACGCCAATTCGACGGGGTTGCTTCCAAAGACTTGGACTGGTTCGCCAGCAGGTGTTCCCGCTTCTTCGTCGCGGCTTCGGAACCGAATGATCGACCAGACGAGCACACCTTCGACCACCACGAAGATCACCGCAGAAATCCCAAAGACCAGCCACGCCAATTCTCGGATCTCGTAAGCAGGCGGACTGACTGGATGGAAAATGTTCAGGTCGCCGCCGTTGACATTTTCCGTGCTGCCCATTCCAGTGGCAGATTGTGCGACAGGCGCGCACACGATTGGAGTCACCACCGACGGCGCGTCCGATCTGTCGGCAGCGCCGATGCTGCACACCGCCAGAAAAATTGCGGCGCACCACAATCGCATAGAGGAGCGCAAGAGTAGCAAGGCAGATTTCCCATCGCGCAGCGCAAATTGTTACCATCGGATTTGTTCTAGCCGGCGTGGCGGAACTGGCAGACGCGATGGACTCAAAATCCATTGGGGCTCACACCTCGTGCAGGTTCGATTCCTGTCGCCGGTACTACTCTCAAGTCTCATTCGGCGTCCCTGTCAGAGCCGCAGTTGGGTCAGAGCCGCAGTTGGGTCTCACTCGGGGGCGGATCCCCGCGAGTAATTGGGTGATTCTTTGGTGATCTGAATGTCGTGGGGATGGTTTTCCACCACGGTCGCTGCGCTCACTCGCACGAATCGTGCATCACGGCGCAACTCCTCGATCGTGGCGCAACCGCAGTAACCCATCGCGCTGCGCAGTCCACCAACCATCTGGTAGACAAAGTCCGCAAGAGCGCCACGGTATGGGACCCGACCTTCGACTCCTTCGGGCACGAACTTGCGAGATCCAGACTGCGAATACCTGTCTGCGCTTCCCGCATTCATTGCACCTTCGCTTCCCATGCCTCGGTAGACCTTGAATCGGCGATTGCTGTGCAGCACGAGTTCGCCGGGGCTTTCATCAAGTCCTGCGAAGAGCCCGCCCAACATCACTGCGTGTGCTCCTGCGGCGATGGCCTTGGCAATATCACCTGACAGCCGCACCCCTCCGTCTGCGATGACTGGAATGCCCGCATCCTGTGCGACTGACACTGCGTTAAGAATCGCAGTGATCTGCGGCACTCCAACTCCAGTCACGACGCGCGTCGTGCAGATCGAACCTGGACCGATCCCCACCTTGACCGCATCTGCCCCAGCATCGATGAGCGCCTTCGCTCCATCGGCAGTACCTACATTTCCTGCGATCACTTCGATCGCGTATCGCTTCTTCATTTCGCGGACTGTTTCAAGCACATTCTGACTGTGACCGTGCGCAGTATCGACCACGATCACATCGACTTCCGCCGCGATCAGCGCCTCGATTCGTTCGTACTGGCGAACCCCAACCGATGCACCAACCCTCAATCGACCTCTGGAATCGCGGCACGCTCGCGGATGTCGGCGGGTGTTGTCGATGTCGCGCATCGTCACAAGCCCCGCAAGTCTGCCGAAGTCGTCCACCATCGGAAGTTTCTCGACGCGCGCACGAATCATGATGGCTTCCGCTTCCGCCAGCGGCGTATTCAGCCGACCCGTGACGAGGTTCTTGCTGGTCATCGCATCGCCGACCGTTGTGGCACCATCACTCTTTGCGATGAACTTCATATCACGCCGCGTCAGAATTCCCACCAGTGTGCCGCATTTCGTGCCATCCGCTGTCACTGGAAATCCGCTCACCCCATGGTCGCTCATCAACGCCAATGCGCGTGACACAGAATCGGTTGGGCTCAACACCACTGGGTCAACGATGATTCCGTTTTCGCTGCGCTTGACCTTGGCAACCTCGCTCGCCTGGCGCTCTGGAGTCATGTTCTTATGAATAATGCCGATGCCGCCCTCTTGTGCAAGTGCACGTGCGAGTGTCGACTCGGTGACAGTGTCCATCGGCGCAGAGATCAACGGAATTCCGATGGAGATGCGTCGAGTGAGTTGGGTCGAGATGTCTGCTGCGTCGGGAATCACGCAACTGAATCGCGGGATCAGCAGCACATCATCGAAGGTGATCCCATCTTGGGAAATCTTGTCTTCCATTGGGAGATGATCGGAGGATTCTCGCTTCTCGTCAAGAGGAGACTCCCCCTTCAACGGCGTCCCCTGCTAGGCTGTTCAATCCTCTTGAAGAACCCGAAGGAATTGCTTTGAGCCACGCACGAAACGAACTTCTCACTCCAGTCCCACTCGATGGGAAAGGGACTCAACCAGGCGAGGGTCGAAAAGCATGGAACTCGTGGCTTGCTGCCACAATCAAGATCGAGGCGAGCGACCTCATCGTCAAGACGGGACTCCCACCGCGCGTTCGGCATCGAGGCGCACTTCGGGATTTGGGATCCACACAGATCACGGAACAATTGATGTTTCAAGTTGCCAAGGACATTCTGGATCCACAGCAACTCGATCACTTTCGCCGCAATGGCTCGATGGACTTTGCATTCGATTTCGATCAGGGCCGCCGGTTCCGAGTCAATCTGTTCATGGCGCGTGGGCGCCCGGCAGTCGCAGCACGACTCATCACAAGCCGCATCAAGACATTTGAAGAACTCGGACTGCGTACATCGCTCGGCGACATTGCGATGATGGCGCAGGGACTGATCCTCTTCTCTGGCGTGACCGGATCGGGCAAGAGCACTTCGATCGCTGCGATGATCCAGTATGTGAACGAACGCAAGAAAGTGCACATCGTCACGATCGAAGACCCAATTGAGTACATCTTCACCGATGTGAAGGCGACCATTAATCAACGCGAAATTGGCATTGATTGCACGAATTTCAACGATGCTCTGCGCGCTCTTGTCCGAGAAAATCCAGACATCTGCCTCGTCGGCGAAATGCGCGACTACGAAACCTTCGAGGCTGCGGTGCGCGCCGCAGAAACGGGTCACTTGGTCTTCGGAACCATCCATGCGTCGAGCGCTTGGCAGACCTTTGGTCGCATTTACGATCTCTTCCCAGAGAACGAACGAGATCAGATTCGAAAGTTGCTCGCCTACAACCTGCGTGCGATCATCTATCAAAAGTTGCTCCCAACTCTGAAGCCAGAGATTGCGCGTGCGCCTGCGCTGGAGATCTTGCTCAATACTCCTGCTGTCCAAAAGTACATTTTGGATGGCCGCGAGGGTGACTTGTTGGAAATCCTCAAGGGCGGCAAAGACGAAGGCATGATCGACTTCACCTCTGCGCTGGTGGAGCTTGTGGAATCTGAAATGGTGCATCAGAAAGTCGCTATCGAGGCAACCCCACGACCAGAGGAACTCAAGATGCGTTTGAAGGGCATCACCTGATCCTGGCGTCCATGAATCGAAACGCACAATGAACGCCGAAGCGAACACTTTTTTCTCGTCACTCGTGCTGGCGGTCGATCCGATTGCGATCAATCTTCTCTCAACCTACAAGCCGTTTCTTGTGTTCTTGACTGTGCTGCCCTATGCGTGGGTCATTTCGACGGTCATCGAACAAGACTGTCGCAAACGCCGTTTGAAGCCGGATCTGTGGAGTGCAATCGGACTCGGTGCGATGGCGCTCGGCATCGCCACGGTGCTCTTGACACCCTGGTTCTGGCTCGGCTGGCCGCTGCAGTTCGCGATGTACCTCGCAGTGCCATATGCCTATTGGAAATTCCGCGATGCCCGCGTCGAGGAAAGCGAACGATTCAATCTGTTCAGTGAGAGGCTGGCAAGGTTTCAGGCGAAACGGCGCACCAAGCGCGCATTCGAGGAAGTCACCGCGGCATTTGGCGACTCGAAAGGAAGATTCCAAACGCCTCCAACAAAGGATGCTCCCGACTTTGAAACACACCTGAATGCAGAGCGCATGCTCGTGCCCTCCCTTCCCGCGAACGCGAGCAGAGTCGAACTCGTCCCCATGGGCGATACTGTCACCACCGTGCAAACGGTGGACACGGTGAAGAGTCGCCGCGAGACATATGCACGGGAGGCAGCGGTGCGATTGGTCGACTTTTTCAAGGTGGCAGCGGGGCTCGATGTCAAGGAAAGACGGAAGCGGCAGACTGCAGCGCTCCACATGAAGGTCGGCGAGAGCACTCTCAAGTTCGCGTTGACAACCTGGGGTGCAACTGCTGGCCAGTCGATTCGACTGGAATTCGATCGCGAGAAACAGTTGACGATGGAGTTTGACAAGACCGGGATTCTTCCGATTCAGACGCAGACCTTGACCGAAGCGCTCGAGGGCGCCACAGGTGGAGTCGTGCTACTGCTCGCTCCTGCGGGACACGGGCTCACAACTCTCGGATACTCGATCCTTGGGCGACACAACCCCTACACCACTGACATCAAGACGATTGAGCGCACGGTCGAACGGCGCCTCGAAGGAGTCACTCAAGCTGCGTGGGTTCCAGGTGAAGCAGCCAACGACTACGCCACTACTCTTCAGTCGATTGTTCGTCGAGGTCCAGATGTCATGCTCGTCTCTGACCTCACCGATCCCGGAACCGGACCGATCCTGGTGAACACGAACAGCAAGAACACCTTGTTCTACGTCTTGCTTCCGACTGACTCGCCCATTGTTGCGATCTCCGCATATATCAAAGCGGTTGGCGATGCCAAGGCAGCTGTCGGAGCCCTTCGAGCTGTCGTCAGCCAGCGGCTTGTGAGAAAACTCTGCGTCGAGTGCCGCCAACCATTCCAAGCATCTGCAGATCAAGCGAAGCGACTCGGCGGAGCTGCTGGCACAACGCTGCAACTTCACCGCGCGAGCGGACAAGTCCAAATGAAAAACGAGGTTGTGGAGTGCCCCACCTGCCAAGGCGTTGGTTTTTCTGGACTCTGCGGCGTCCTCGAAGTCATTCGTCCAGACGATCGTGCACGCGAGTTGATGATCGCAAGCGATGTTGCCGGCGCCTATCAACAAATGCGCCGGGCATTCCGCTCTCCGCTTGCGCAAGAGTGCGCACTCTTGAAAGTGCGCGTCGGCGACAGCAGTTTGGAAGAGATCGCTCGAGTCTTCGCTCCCAAAGCTGCGCCCGCTGCAAACGCGGCGGCTGGTGCAACTGCTCCACCACCGCCTCCAACGCAATCGACCTCGCCGGAGAAACAACCACGATGATCGTTTTGTTCAATGTGATCGTTCTCTCGTTCGTGCTACTCATCGCCTATTGGTGGGCAAATCAGGGTCTCTTTAGCGCATTGCTGCACTGCCTGTGCGTCATCGTCGCGGGTGCGATTGCGCTGGCGTTCTGGGAGCCAGTGGTGCTCGGGTTTCTGCTGAAGGGTGGAGCGTTTGACAACTACGCATGGGGGATGGCGCTGGGAGGGATCTTCGTGATCAGCCTCTTTGTGCTGCGACTGATTTCAGACTCGCTCATCCCATTTGATGTCCCACTTCCGCAGGTTCCAAACACCATTGGAGGTGGCATATTCGGCTTCGTGGCTGGGGTCATCACGATTGGAGTGACATCGATCGCCTGTGGGTTTGTTCAAGGTCCGACAGAACTCATCGGGTTCATCGGCGTTGCTCGAGGAGCGGACTCGCGAGGCGCACCGATGACGTTCAACGCACCATGGTTGCCAGTGGCGAACCTGACGGAAACCTTCTACCGCCAACTATCACTGGGAGCGCTTTCGCCCATCAAGACGGGATCCCTTGCCACTCACGCGCCGCGACTCGCCGACACGGCCTTGAGTCTTCACCGTGACACATTCAATAATGGAGACGCTCGAACTTCGATTGCGCCACAGGATGTCGTGGTGAGGGAACTCATGTTTGACCCTCACTTCGTTGCCACGGATGGTTCTACCGATGGTGCGTATGCCGTTGAGGTCATCATCTCCACTGGTGGATTCGATGGCGAACAGTTTGTCCTTTCGTGCGCACAGGCGAGGCTTGCCAATAGTGACCTGCGGCCGCGCGTTGCATATCCCACCAAATTTAATCAACCTGCGCTCGGTGGGGGAACCCACACTTTCACCTTCGACGACATCGGAAACTACGCCACGAGCATCCCTGGCGAACAGGATGTCACCATCGTCCTCCTCTTTCCAGCGACAGAGTTTGTCGGAAAATCACCGCCGAATCTGTTCACATTCAAGGGACTTCGATATCCCCTTGCCTTACCCACTGCAGATACCGACCTCGCAACGCGCCTTGCTGGAGATGGAGACGCCGTTGTCATTCAGGACGACACGAACGCCGATGGCGGGTTCGTCCCCGATGTCACAAAATTCATCGCACCTCGAAATTCAATTCGGCCTGCAGAACTCAACATCAATCTTGCCGACACGATGACCGTGGCAACCAGTGACGCTGGGAATTTCCTCAGCGGCGGCAAGGGCGTGTATGGCAAAGGTTCCAAGTTGAGCATCTCACGCACACAGCGAATTCGCGGCTTCAACCACGCAGAAGGCACTGAAGTCATCATGGTTGATGCATCGCGGAGGGAAGATGGCATTGATATCTGGGGCGACGGTTCGCCCTCCGTAAAGGCACTCGGCCGAGATCTCGCGCTCGAACTGGTGGATAGCAAGGGCAAGGGCTACAAGCCGACCGGCTATGTGTGGGAGCGTCAGGGCGATGTCGAAATCAGGTTTGAACCATCCAAGCCGTTCCAACGACTTGCTGATCTCCCGCCGCAGCCGTCGTCCGGCGAGCAAACGCTAAAACTCGTTTTCGTGGTCCCAACCGACATTGAAATTGTCGGTATCCGAGTTGGAAAGACGCTCGTTGGAACCTGCACCGTGATTGCCAAGGGCGGTCGAACCGACTAACGGGCTTCTGCGACAGCCGATTCAATCGCTGCGAAATCCACCTGGGTTCCAGGGTTGTCGCTGACCCAGGCGTATGTGACCACTCCCGCGCGATCGACCACGAAAACGGAACGCTTAGCGACGCCGCGGAGCCCGATGAGTTCGTCGTGGACGACGCCAAACATTTCGATCACCGACTTGTTGAAGTCCGAAAGGACGAGGAACGGAAGTCTTTCCAATTCCCGAAATTTGTCCGTCACGATAGGGCTATCAACCGTAATCCCAAAGACCTTCGCACCAAGGGTTTGCCACCTCTGCCAATGATCACGAATCGTGCTGCATTCTGTTGTGCACACCGAACTGAACGCCAGTGGCATGAAGAGAAGCACGATCGGTCCAGTACCGATAACCGTGGAAATATCCACCGGATTCCCAACTTTGGATGGAAGCGTGAACCGAGGACAAGGGTCTCCGTTTTTGATTGTCATCGATCACAGATTACGCTGAGCATGGCTGGACGGCAACTGGTCCTCCCAGAGTCCGACCATTCCTGAACCACCGGCCGAGGGCGCGCCATCGTTTTTTATCTGAATCCGCCATCTTCTTTTTGGATTTTTTGACACAAGGGTTATGTTCCATCTGTGGACCTACAGCGTTTGTAGGTCCGCGGGTTGTGGCGGTGTCATGGTTTGCTTACGCAAGACGCGAAGGCGACCGATGAACACGGACATTCCCAGGGCCTTGGTTCAGTAGATTCAGAGCAACAACTGGAGAACATGATGCGTAATGAGAAGTTTCTTTGTACCGCTAGCGGCTTCATTGCCGCATGTACGTCGCTGTGTATGACCGTGGGGGCATCAGCCCAGGGCGGACTGACTTGTGCATCTGCTGCCGCGGCGTTCGATGGCGATAACGCCTACAACAACCTTGGTGCGACCGTCGACATGGATTACACCGGGTTGTGCGACATGGGACCTTTCGGAACTGACTTCAATTACAACACCGTGTGGTTCACTTGGACTGCAGCAACAACCGACACCTACACGGTGTCAAACTGCAATATGGCAAACGCCGTTGATACGCGCTTCTCAGCACAGACAGCCTGCAGTGCTGCGTCTGTCGTTGGCTGCAACGATGATGGCGCGGGCTGCGCCAACTATTCAAGCATCATGACCTTTCCCGCGACTGCTGGCGTCACCTACTACATCGCCGTGGGCGTGTACAGCGCGACAACCGTCGGTGGTCCTGGAACGATGAATATCTCGGCAGGCGGCGGTGGTGGAGGTGGTGGCGGCGGCGATTGCTGCGTTTCTAACCCAGGCACCGTCTGCTGCTCTGACCAAACATGCTGCGATACGGTTTGCGCTGCAGATCCATACTGCTGCGCGACTGAATGGGATCAGATCTGCGCAAACCAGGCCGCGACAATGTGCCCAGCCTGCGGTGGCGGTGGCGGCGTGTGCGGCACGGGCGGCGACTGCTGCGTTGCAAACCCAGGAACGATGGGATGCAATGACACGGACTGCTGCAACACGGTGTGTGCGGCGGACGCCTATTGCTGTGCAACCGAATGGGATCAAATCTGCGCAAGCGAAGCGGTCGCGATGTGCACTGCTTGCGGTGCGGGTAGTTGCGTGATCCCACCTGGTGCTCAAGCCGAAGTCGAACTCTGCGGAGAGGACTACAACGGAGGTTGCAATGGCGGCGGCGCTATGGAGCCAACCACGCTGAACAACTCTATCGGTGGAACATTCTGGTCCAGCGCCGCGATGCGCGATACCGACTGGTACGGCTTCACGGTGACCCAAGGCACAATCGTGAGTGCAAACCTCTACAGCAACATCCCATCGTTCTGTGCGATCGTGGATGTGGCTGGTTGCACGATCATTGGCGCCGTCAGTTCTGGATCCTGCCCAGCTGTGATGGTGGGCACATGCATCGGTCCTGGCGACTACTACATCGTTGCGCTCCCAAGCGCGTTCGCAGAATTCCCATGCGGTGGAGCGATCAGTGGCGAGTACACGCTTCAGATCTCATCGGTCACGTGCGACTTCGTCCCACCACCAGGTGATAACTGTGCTGAAGCAGTTGTTGCGAATCTCGGTTCGAATCCGTTTAGCAACAGCAACGCCGGCACCAGTTACGGAACTGCGACCTGCGGATTCGGCGGTGCACCATTCACCAAGGATGTGTTCTTCACATTCGTGGCTCCTGCGACTGATGGCTACACACTGCAGACCTGTGACTCTTCGACTCCGTTCGACACGGGCATCGAGGTTTGGGATTCTTGCCCAGACGCTGGTGGATCCATGTTGTTCTGCAACGACGACGGTCCTGGTTGCCCCAACTTCTCGTCCTTCGTTGGGGCTGACCTCATCGCAGGCGTGACCTACGTCATCCGCGTGGGTGGTTGGAATGGTGCCACTGGAGCAACGGAACTCAACATCACGCAGGGTGCCCCCGTGGGTCCACCTAATGATGATTGCGCCAGCGCTGATGTGGCAATCGTTGGATCGAACCCATTCGACACGAATGGTGCGACCACCGACGGTCCAAATCCAACAGACGCCAGTTGCGGTGCCTTCGGCGGAGGTTTCTACAACGATGTCTGGTTCACATTCGCTGCGCCGACGACTGCGAGTTACCTCGTTTCGCTCTGTTCGGCGACATGGGATACACGTATCGATATCTACAGCGGTTGCGGCGGCGCACTTGTTGTCTGTAATGATGATGCCTGCGGAACTCTTGCTTCCGAGGTCACACTCGCGGCGACTGCTGGCACCACCTACACGATCCGCATCGGTGGATATGGAGCTGGCAACTTTGGTACAGGCTCCATGGTCATCTCCGCAGGCGGCGGCGGCGGTGGCGGTGGCGCTGGACTTTCCTGTGCGGAAGCGGTGGTGCTCGCAATGGGCGCCACTCCGTTCGATCGTGCGGGAGCAACTGTGGACTTGAATTTCACCGGATACTGCGACATGGGTCCATTCGGAACGGAGTTCAATTACAACTGCATCTTCTACAAGTTCACACCAGCGGAAGCGGGTCTGTACCGATTCTCGACCTGCAATCTTGCGACCCATGACACGCGCTTGTCGGCAACCACCACTTGTGGTGATGTGACGACGGTGGTTGGTTGCAATGATGACGGTGTTGGATGCAGCACTTACACGTCCATCATGGATGTGCAGTTGGAGTGCGGCATCGAGTACAGCATCGCGTTGGGTGGATATTCCGCAACGACACCACTTGGTACAGGAACGCTCAGCGTCACTGTGACAAGCCCAGTTTCGTGTGGAACGCCTTGCCCAGGTGACTTCGATGGCGACGGCGACCGTGACGGTGCCGATCTCACCACGATGCTCTCCAACTGGGGAACTCCAGGTGGCGATGTCAACGGCGACGGTCTCACCAATGGCGCAGATCTCACCACGCTGCTCAGCGGCTGGGGAGCATGCCCATAAGTTGGATGCTTCGCTGACTCTGACTTTTGTTCAGTGATTCACACCCCCTCGGTCAACGGACCGAGGGGGTTTTCTTTTTTTGCTTGATTTTTTGGATAGTTTCACGACAATGCCCTGCTCACTCGTATGTTCATTAAGTTGCGATCACTTCTGAAAATCTGCGTGCTTTGGGTTGCGCTCGTTGCTGGCTTCGTCGCCGACACCCGCATCGCAGCGGCACAGACCTGCCCCATCGATGCGGCGGGATTGTGCACAGTCCCGCACACCACGCCAGGGTGCATCGACCCGCTCTGCTGCTCCCAGGTCTGTGCGATAGACGCATTTTGCTGCATGACCGCATGGGACGGGAACTGCGTCTTCATCGCGTCATTCGTCTGCAGTGCCCCCCCGCCCGTGCCTTGCGGATCGCCGTTGGCTGGTCCATGTAATCAGGTCCATGCCACGCCATCCTGTTCCGACGCTGCATGCTGCGAGGTGGTCTGCGCGATTTTTCCTCTCTGCTGCTCGACTTCGTGGGATCAAACATGCGTCACAGCAGCCTCGAATTGCGCCATCAATTGCACTCCGCTCTGTCCGCCGCAGTCGATGGATGAATCAGAGCCGTGTGACATCCAAGGCGACGCGAACACGCCTTGTATCGATGGAGTGCCCAACGAGATGCTCCTCACCATCGAGAATGCGAAATGGATCTGTGGGTCGTTGAAGTATGTGCAGGGCGGAGTCGCTGGACTTCCAGACCTCGACGCGTATCGCTTGGAGCTCCCTGATGCCAACGGCGATGGATTCGGACGCATTGGAATCGCGCTGCAATCTGAGTTCAACACGCAAGCGAGCGGAACTGTCCCGACATTTGCTGCACTCATTCCGAGTCGTTGCGACAATCTCGCGGATGCCGCCATCGTGACGCAGACAACAAGTTGCGCGCAGGCGGAGAGCATTCAGTGCATTCCCGCAGGCACATGGTTTCTGGTGGTCGCTCGTGGCGACTTCCCCGCGCCCGCTGTCTTCCCGATGGCCTGCCAAGAAGTGCAAAGTTACAACTTGAAGGTGACATGGGACGACCAGTGCTCCTTCCCCTGCGGGGTCTCTGGAGAGTGCTTTGTTTCCCATAAGACCGCTGGATGCTCCGATGTAGGATGTTGTGCAGCAGTCTGTCAGATCGATCCGCTGTGCTGCGAAAAGGCGTGGGATGAACTCTGCGTGAGCGAAGCAATCAGCATCTGCAACCCAGCACCTCCGACAAACGACACCTGCGCAAGCGCCACGCCGTTGGCGCTCGGGAGCACGCCCTACACACTCGTCGCTGCGAGTGCAGGCAACGAACTCATCCCGACGGGGTGCCTGACTGCCCCCGCATCCCTGCTCCCCGATGTCTGGTTCCAATTGAGCGACCTGCGGGGCACTGTCAGCATCAGCTCGTGTGGCGTGGGGTCTTTCAATTCGGCACTCATGGTTTATTCCAGTCCATGCGACGGGAGTTCCCAAGCCATCGCATGCAGCGACAACAATCCCCTGTGTTCGGTGAATGTCGAGAGCGCGCAGCTTTCGTTTCCAGCTCTCTGCAACGCGCAGTATCTCGTGCGCGTGCTGAGCGTTGACGGAGTCCCCGGCTCTGGCTCATTGACCGTGACCTCGAATGCGCCGCCATGCCCGCTCTGTGCAGGAGATGTCAAC
Source organism: Phycisphaerales bacterium (assembly GCA_009691725.1). Lineage (GTDB taxonomy): Bacteria > Planctomycetota > Phycisphaerae > Phycisphaerales > SM1A02 > F1-60-MAGs104. The sequence goes on along the minus strand of SIAP01000013.1, from coordinate 34,484 downwards.
GATGACAATGTCGTAAATGGGATCGATCTGGCAACTGTGCTTTCCGGGTGGGGAGGCGCCGGTTCGGGGGATGTCAATGGAGATGGCATCGTTGATGGGGTCGATCTCACCACCATCCTTTCAGGCTGGGGTCCCTGCCCATAGCAGGACGCTGAGCATTCGCTCACTGACAATCAGAGTGTTTTCGGATCGTCACGCCATGAGCAGCCTGCTCAGCCAATCGACGCGCTGGTTACGAGGGCGTCGTTGACGGCAAGAGCGTCGCAGCAAGCGCCCTCCGAAGAATCTTGCCGGTGGGATTGCGTGGAAGCGCGTCGAGAAGTCGGATCTCTCGCGGCACTTTGAACTGTGGAAGATGCTCTCGGCACCACGAACGAATCGCCAGTTCATCGAACGACTCGCCATCCTTCAATTCAACAAATGCGATCGGGAGTTCGCCACGAGAATCGTCCGCGAGTCCCACGACCGCGCTCGCCTTCACTGACGGGTGCCGATCGATCACCTCTTCGATCTCGCGCGGGAAGACATTCTCTCCCGAAATGATGAGCATCTCCTTGATCCGCCCAGTGATGAAGAGATGCCCATCTTCATCGATGCGACCGATATCCCCAGTACAAAAGAATCCCCGTTCATCAAAGACCGCTTTGGATTCGGCAGGCAGATTCCAGTAGCCAGCCATCACATTTGGTCCCTTGATCCGAACCTCGCCCTCGCTCCCCGGGTCCACATCGCGCCCTTGCGCATCGACGATTCGCTCGACAGTCCCCTTGAGTGGCGGTCCGACGCTTCGCCACTTCCACTGCGATGGGAGACACCAGTTCGAGACGGGCGATGTTTCAGTCAACCCGTAGCCCTCGGCGATGCGGATCCCAAAGCGCTCGAAGAAGCCGTCGGAAACAGCCTGTGGCAATGGCTCGCCGCCGCTGACGACATAGCGAAGGCTTGCGAGATCCTCCCTCTGTGCATCCTTCACGAGCCGCAGTGCCCCGTACATCGAGGGAATCGCGATCAACACCGTCGGACGATGGCTGCGCGCGAGTGCCACCAGTTTGCGGGGCACGAAACGCGCCGTGTAAATGGCTTTGCAACCGATGGCAAGCGGCAGAAGCGTCAGAACGGTGAGCCCAAATGTGTGGAATTGGGGGAGCACTCCAAGCATCGTGTCGGAACGATTGAACTTCGCTCGATCCACTATCTGCTCGATGTTTGACTGCAAGTTGCCCTCTGTCAGCATGACACCCTTGGGATGGCCGCTGGTGCCGGACGTGTAAAGGAGCACCGCGACCTCGTCGTGCGTCATGTGCTTGCTCCATCGAATCGGCGGGAATCCGCCGAAATTCATCTGGTCCATGCGGATGGCCTCGACCCCATCCGGAAGACCGCCGATGAGGTCAATCATCGGTCCGATGGTGATGCACGCATCAAGCCCTGCGTCGGCGCAGACATACTCCAAATCCGGCTTTGAGAGGAGATAGTTGATCGGGACGATGGTTCTGCCGAGCATCCAGCCAGCCATGACAGCTGCCGGAAAGAGCCCAGATGTCGGCAGCATGATCCCGATGCGATGGTTCTGAGACTGATGACGGACCGCCTTGGCGAGGTGCCACGCCACCACCTGGAGCTCGTATGCGCGCCAGGTGCGCTGATCATCGACCACCGCCACACGAGTTGGACGCAGAAAGATCTGACGTTGAATGGAGCGAAGGAGAGCCATCGACTTGCACCTGCGAATGAGTGCGCCCTACGATACCGCAGTGCAAGGATGCAACACGCGCCGTCAACGCGCCCCTACTTTCGTGATCGCTGGCCTGCTGTTCGCTGCGCTCTGTGGTTGTGATAGTCCACCCAAGGCGACCAATCTCGCTGCAGCTGTGTCCCGATACGAAGAGGGTCGTTACTCCCTTGCACTCAGTGAGAGCCAGACACTCATGCAGAGCGGCGATCGAACAACGCAAGTGCAAGGCGCACTCATCGGCGGAATGAGTGCATACAAACTCGGTGAGATCGATCAAGCCGAACGCATGGCGTTGCAAGCGAGTTCTGCAGCGGACCAGTCGATTGCTGGCAGCGCATTGGTTCTGCTTGGCGACATTCGACTGGCGCAGCACCGCGCAGAAGATGCGGCGAACTTCTACACGAAGGCTGCAAGCACACTTCCTCCCAAAGATGCCGGACGCGCGCGCGAGTATGCGCAGCGTGCCCACGCGCTGGTGGCGGCACCCACGGCGCAGTCCACAACTGCTGACGATGAACACACAACGTCGAGCGCAGTTGAAATCGTTAAGGCCCCTGAATGGGCGCGTGCCAAGGCCGCAGCAGAGTCCCAAAGAGAAGTGACGCCCGAACGGGAACAGCGAGCGCCGCCATCACCTCCAACGGCGCAGGCGACTGCACAGGCGACTGCACAGGCGACTGCACAGGCGACTGCACAGGCGACTGCACAGGCGACTGCACAGGCGACGGCGCAGAGTGCGACATCACATCCCCCTGCGACCCAGTCGACAACACCCAAGGGTCCAATCGCGAGTCGCTCGTACACGATTCGAGCGGGAAGCTACAGCTCACACGAAGCGGCTAAAAAACGCGCGAAGGATTTGACGAGAGATCTCCAGCGGGCCAAGGCGCCAGAGGCACGCATTGACCTCATTCACACCGCCAAGGGTGAGGATCTCTACGCAGTACGCATTGGCGTGTGGCCGACGCGCGTCGCTGCAGAACAAGTGTTGGCGAACGTGGCGCGCCGCGACCTGATGGTTGGTGCAATCGATCCAAAGTGAAGGCGCCGACCGCCATCCCAGAGTCACTCGTCCGTGTTCATCAGAAATGTCGCAGTGGTCGAGAAATACTTGCGCATGACCGTCCGATCTGGTTCTGGGATCTCTGCGTCACACAGTGCGCCATCCATCGCTTCAACCCACGCATTGCGCTCTGCAAGCCCGATTGCGAAACCATGGTGGCGCATTCGCAAACGTGGATGTCCCTTCCGCGCGCTGTAGTCAGATGGACCACCGAAGTACTGAATCAAGAATTCAGCTTGGTTGCGAATGGGTCCCTCAAGGTCGGCTGGAAACATGGGTCGCAAATGCGTGTTTCGATCGATCCTCCCGTAGAACGCTCGTGCGATGGTCCAAAAGGCATTCGCTCCAAGGCGTGCGAATATCTCTTGCGGATCTGGCTCTCTGTTTGGGTCCTCAATCAATTGATTTCTCCATGTGCGTGGCTATCGTATGGAACATGAAAGCGCCGACCCTGATTCGAATTGCGATCGTTGGGGTCTTGTATTTTTCAGCAACTGCAAACACAGCGCCACCGCGCGCCATTGCTCCATCCCTGCTACGGACGATTCCATCCACTGGAGGGATTCCGTTTGCAGTCGATCCCGCGATCCTCGCACCAGCGAATCCAACGGGAACTTCTGCGCAGTCATATCAGCGCAGTGCAGAGGACTTCGTGCGCACCAAGATCGAATTGCGACGGGGCGCAGCGAAATCGCAGACACTCCAATTGTTCAGCCAGTGGAGAGATGCGGAGTCATGGCAGTCGCTGTGGACTGCGCTCAAGGGTCAGAAGGATGATGTACGCCTTGCGTGGATGGATCATCTGGCGAATCAAGGTCCGCTGGGAGAAGCGAGTCTTGCGTGGATCGCCATTCGCGCAGATGAATTGGCGATGCGCCATGAGGCATCGAGGCGAATCACGCGGCCCGCCTGCGACGAAGTGGTGGCGATGATCGAATTGGGGCTTCGTGATGATCGACATCTTGTGGTGAATTACGCCGGATTGCTCGCCGGAAAGGTCGATGCCTTCGCGGTCATTCCATCGCTGATTTTCGCTCAGGTGTCGGCTGATGAAAACAAAACCAAGGGCGACCTCGCGTGGATCGCCATTGGAACGACAACGAACTACATCGCCAATGTCGTTCCCGTGGTTGGTGATCGTGCGGGAGCATTTCAACCTGTGCTCGGCACACTTCAAACGGGAGTGCTGATGCGGGTGCAGGACGCGATGGTCTACACCTATCGCACCGATGTACACCAATCGCTGGTGGCGATGACCACACGCGACTTTGGGCAATCAACTGCCGATCATGGATGGGACATGAAGCATTGGTGGGTCTGGTTCAACACGGAGTATGTTCCGTTCAAGCAGGCGCAGGCTGCTGCACAGGATCCGCCCACTCCGCCCACGCCGCCTGCCCAGTCGACGCCACCGCTGGGACCGCCTCAACCGACTCGACCAGAGCGATCTGCGGGGACTGCCAACCCGCCGGCCAACCCAACCGCGAAATCCAGCGCCAGATAATCAGACTCCCTGTTGTATGCCTGCGCGGAGATACGCGCGTACCACCCCCCACCCCAGTCCACGATCGGAACTTCGATGTTGTGTCGTTCATAGAGGTGCGCCTGAAACACAACTGCAGATGCGAACCGCGTCGCAACCTCGGGAGGAAGTGGAATCGCTGCGATGGATCCCACCATCGCCTCGTGCTCGCCACAGATTGGTGATGTTCCCCATGAGTGGCAGAGTCTTCGCTGCGCCCACTGGGCAAGTTGTTGATTGTGGACCATGAGCCCGCCGGGATAGGCGTTGCGAACGAAGTCGATCGCGGCGGGGATCGCAAGCCAGTTCGCAAAGTCGCGCGTCCCCTGCCAATCAAACTCCGCAGCGAATCCATGCCCATGGAAGTGGCTGGTTGTTTCTGGATGCGTCCATGGTGCGACCTCTGCACTGGCGACCAGAAATGCGCAGCCCTTTGGCGCACAGACCCACTTGTGCAAATTGCCCGTATACCAATCCGCGCCAATCGCATCGACTTGCAGCGGAATCATCCCTGGTGCGTGAGCTCCGTCAATCAAACACAACACTCCAGCGTCTCTGCATCCCCTAGCAATCTCCGTCACCGGCAAAATCAACGCGGTTGGGCTCGTGATGTGATCGACAATCACGAGGCGAGTGCGAGCGGTGATGCCGCGCATGAATCGATCGATGATCGTTGTGGGATTCTGAACTGGCAGAGGCAAGTCAACGACAACAGCCTTGCAGCCAAATCGCTCGCAACAGGAATGGACCGCTTGGCGCACCGCGTTGTATCCCTGGTTGGAGATCACAATCTCATCTCCCGCCGACCATTTGATGCTCCGCAAGACTGCGCCAACCCCACTCGTCGCATTCGTGACCAGACCAACTCGAGATGGATCTGCTCCAAACTCCGTACCAACGGCTTCCTTGACGACGGCGAGGAATTCATTCATACGCCGGCCGATCATTTCGATTGGTCTCGATTCGAGCCGCATGCGCCAATCCTCCGCCGCCTGAGAGACCGGTGCGGGAACGGCTCCAAATGAGCCATGATTGAGGAACACGCTGCCTTGCGCGAGCCTGAAAGCTCCCTGGACGGTCTGAAGGCACGCAGAGGGAGGTGCGGTGGGCGGAGGTATGACTTTCGGCGACATAAGGCATGGGAAGTCTAAATAACTTCAGAAAAATGGCACGAACCCGTCCATATGGACGCCTAACATATACCGTACGAAAAATGCACCTGCTCCTCCGTGATGACCGATGATCTGATGACCATGAAACCGACCAAGAGATTGCCCACGAACTTGCCCAAGACCGGCCCCATCACTCGGACACTTCCCATCACCAAGACCTTGGTCAGCAATTTGTTCGGAAATTTGGTCAACAATTTGAGCGGCGACTTTGCTCGCACCCCAACGCTGCGCCCACCTCCGCCAGAGACATTGAGTGAGCCGCTTGTTTCCGTTGGTCCTGGTGGCGATTTTGTCCAACAGATTGTGAGTGATGAAACTGGATCATTTGTGGTTGTGTCGCAACAGTCTCGGTGCACGCTCGCACATGATGCGCGCAGTCAGTTCCAACAGTTCGTTCCGCAGCCCCTGGATTGGCTCGAACGATGGCTCGGAATCACCGCCCGCCTCGTCGCACACACAATTCAGGAGCCCTTTGATGCGGACCATGCAACCACCGCAACGACTCCTCGACGACCCACGACGACCGCAGGGCGCGCACTCGCCATCGCCTACGCCTACCGCAGAGTCATCCCGACCGATTTCTCAGGACTTCTCACCCCGACCGTTCACCCATCACCCCAAGCGCACGCCACCCATGACCACGATGAATCTCACCCCCAAGCAGTTGCGGATTTTCAAATTCGTTCGTCAGTTTCGCATCCTCCACGGATACTCCCCGACACTGCAGGAGATCGCGGACGACCTGCAAGTCAGCAAGGTCACCGTGTTCGAACATGTCGAAGCACTCGTCGAGAAGGGCGCGCTTCGACGGAATCCGAACAAGGCTCGCTCTTTGTCGGAAGTTGAGAGCGCGATCCCTCGCGACGAAGTCCAAGGAATGTCGATCCCGCTGCTGGGGCGGATCGCCGCCGGAATGCCGATCGAACGGTGCGCACAAGATGAGCGGCTGCAACTGGACGCAATTTTCGGGCGAACGACTGCACGACGGGGCGAGATGTTTGCGCTGCAGGTCGAAGGTGAATCCATGCGAGATGAAGGGATTCTCGAAGGCGACTATGTGATCGTTGAGCGGCGTTCAACTGCACGCAATGGCGAGCGAGTTGTTGCATTGATGCCAGATGGCGAAACGACGCTCAAGACATTTTTCAGGGAGAAGAGTGGAATGATCCGACTCCAGCCAGCGAATCCAGAATTCAAGCCGATTCTGGTACCAGACTGCACGATCCAAGGAGTCGTGATTGGCGTAATGCGGCGGTATTAGCAGTCCGTGGGTGATGCGGCGGTACGAGCAGTCCGCGCTGGTTGCGCAGCATTGCGCCGACCGATCAGTACACACTCGATGGGAAGTAATACTTCTTGGCATTCTCAGGAGTGACGAGATCCACATCAATTACCAAGTGTTGCGGAATGAACCGCAACTTCTCCGCGCGCTTACCACCCACCAACACCGTCGAGGCGAGTTCCATCCCCGTGGCGATCATGGACGGCGGATACGTGATGTCTGCTGGAAACATCGGATCGCGATCCATCACGCGCTTGACGATGTCTTTCATCCCTGCGCCGCCAAGAATCCACACACCAGAGAGCCCCTTCTCCAACAAGGCCTGCTCTGCGCCGAGTGCCATGTCGTCGTCGGATGCCCAGATTGCTGAGACATTGGGCGACTTTGAGAGCAGCGTCTCTGTGACTTCAAGCGCTTTCTGTCGGTTCCAGTTGGCAGCTTGCTGACCGACGATCGTGATACCTGGTTCTGCACGAAAGACTTCGAGTGCCGCACTGACCCGAGCGGTGTTCACAGTGCATGGGATTCCCTCGAGCACAATGATGTTGCCCTGCGCCTTGCCCTTGCCTCCGAGTCTCTGCACCATGAACTCTGCACTCTTGCGCCCGAAGGCGGCGTTGTCGCCCTCGATAAAAATATCCGCAACGGGCTTCAAGAATCCGCGATCCACATTCACAATCAAGATTCCCCGACTGTGCGCTTCTTCAGCAATCGGGGTGATGGGGGCAGACTCGGTCGCGAGAATCACCAGTGCATCAACCTTCTTTGCCATCAGCGCTTCGATATCTGCGATCTGTTTCTCCGGCGTCTCAGCCGTCGCGATGGTCCACTCGATCTCTGGATGGAGCGCGGCGCACTCCTTTGCCCACCACACCACGCCGGCAGTCCATCCATGATCCGCCGCTGGGATGGAAACACCGACTCTCAGTTTCGCCGGCTGCGTCGCCATCGCCACAGTTTCAGCAGCAACGACAGGAGAGCGCGAGTCCGCTGCAACGAGGACCAATGCGGCGGCGGCGAACAGGGTTGATGTCACGGTGAATGCGCGGTGCAACATGGAATGGACACTACCGCAATTCAATTCCGCTCGCTGCAAACCGCCTGATCCGCGCGATCCCTCGAATGCCCTGCGGCCTACGCACGAGCTGGACGTTGGACAAGCACTGCAAGCACGATGACTGCCCCCTTGATTGCCCCCTGCCAGTAGGGACTCACGCCCGAAATCGTGAGCACGTTGGTGATCATTCCAAGAATCAGAACTCCAACCACGGTTCCCCAGACTCGACCAAATCCGCCGCGCAAACTCGTGCCGCCGATGACAACCGCTGCGATCGCATCAAGTTCGCTGCCGAGTCCAAGTTGCGAGGTCGACACAGAATTCATTCGTGAACTCTGCACGAGTGCGGCGACTCCTGCGAGCAACCCCATCACCGCGTAGACGCGAAATCGAATCCATGCAACCGACACCCCCGAGTACCGAGCCGCGGTCTCATTCGCGCCGACTGCAATGAGATGCCGTCCGAATCGCGCGCGGGAGAGAAACCACTGCGCGATCGCCGCGACGACAAAGAAGATGACCGTGCTGTACGAGAGAGTGAGCGGTTTTCCACCAGCATTCTCGAGCCCTGGAATCGGTATCCCGCCGCGACCGAGCGCACTGAAGAGTGCCGCACTCTGCGATCGAATCTCCCCTGCATCGGCGATGGCGAGTGACATCGAGCGAAATGCGGCGAGCCCCCCAAGCGTTGCGATGAATGGTGCAATTCGACCGAAGACGACGAGCGCTCCATTCACACACCCTGCGAGGATTCCAGATCCAATCGTGACCGCGCCGCCGAGCAGCACCGCATTCAACTCCGAGGCACCGCTCTCAATACAACGATTCATCGCGGTGGTTCCAAGTGCTGCGGCGAGGACCACAATGCTTCCCACCGAAAGATCAATTCCGCCGCAGGCGATGACCAGAGTCATGCCAACCGCGAGAATCCCCACTGGCGCATTCGAGTTCAGGAGAGCGCGCACATTCTCTGGATTGAGGAAGTCGAATCCTTGCTTGTATGTGCTTATCCCTAGGAGAAGTGCGAATGCCACAAGCACTCCCCATCGTTCAAGGATGACCTGAAAGTGACGCCAGTCGATGCCAGCACGGCCGATCATGCAGCCCCTTCGAGTTCGATTGGTATCCCTGATGCAAGACGCATGATCTGCGACTCACAATCGCGTTGCATGAGTCCAGCGCGATCGATCTCCCCTGCCACCCGTCCTGCATGGATCACGACCACCCGATGCGCAAGTCCGATCAACTCTGGAAGCTCCGAACTGATGATGATGCACGCAAGACCACCGCGTGCGAGCCGCGCAATGATGTCGTAGATCTCACCCTTGGCTCCAACATCCACACCCCGTGTCGGTTCATCGATGATGAGAACATGTGGTTTCGTTTCGAGCCAGCGGGCGAGTGCAATCTTCTGCTGATTCCCACCCGAGAGCGTGGAGACCGGCAACGCTGGCCGAGCACATCGCACTCCCAAGGCAGCGATCCACTTTGCAGTCACGGCGCGCTGCGCCTTTCGATCCACAACCAACCCACAATACTTCGAAACCGCATCGAGCGATGGGAGCGTCGTGTTCTCGATGCACGACAGCGAGAGTTGAAGCCCACTCCCCTTGCGATCCTCGCTGACATATCCAATGCCTGCACGCATCGCGGTGCGTGGACTTGATGGGCGCATCGCACGGCCGCGTATCAACAGAGTGCCAACGGCAGCGCGTAGTCCAACGATGGCCTCCGCAGTCTCGGTGCGACCACTCCCGACGAGCCCGGCAAGCCCAACGATCTCCCCGCGCGCAACGGCGAGATTGATTCCCTGCGATCGACCCTGTGCGCCAAAGTGGCGCAATTCGATTGCGTTCTCCCCAACAAATGCGTTTCCTTTGGGAGGATAGATCGATCCAACCGAACGACCAACCATCGCGCAGGCAAGACGCGCTGCATCGACGCTGTCACCTGCAGCATCCTGGAGTGGACCCTTTCCATGACGGCGGAACGCGGCAACGAGAGCACCATCCCGCAGGACGCTCACACAGTCCGCAAGAGACGCAACCTCGTCGAGATGATGAGAAATGAAAATGATCGTGCGTCCAGCGGTGCGAAGTTGCTCAAGCACTTTGTGGAGCCGAACCGCTTCGTTTGCGCCAAGCACTGCGGTCGGTTCGTCAAAGATGAGCACTCGTGCTTCGCTTGCGAGGCACTTGGCGATTTCAACAAACTGCGCCTGTGCAATCGACAGCGACGATGCGAGGCGTTGTGGATCAATCTGCGCACCGACCACTGCGAGCAGTTCAATCGCACGAGCCACTTGGAGCGGGCGATTCACACTGACTCCACCGCGTCGCATCGGTTCGCGCCCGAGCGAAATGTTCTCGGCAACAGTCAGCGTTGGAACCAGATTCAGTTCCTGATGCACCATGGCGATCCCCCCGCGGATCGCATCGGATGGCTGCGCAAACTTCACGGATCGACCGCAGAGTTCGAGCGACCCGTGCGATGGTTCGACGGCACCCGCAAGCACCCTCATCAGCGTGCTCTTCCCCGCACCGTTTTCGCCGACGATTGCATGGATTTCATGCGATCGAAAGGCAATCGAGACGGAATCCAACGCACGCACACCGGGGTACTCCACAGTCACTGACCGCACGGCGAGAACGACCTCCTCCGTCATCCCGCGACTCGCATCAGAGAGCGGCGCTGGGTCGCTCACGAGGAAAGTTCGCCAACGCGCAGTCCACTCGCAAGGCGTCTGGTGAATCCGGAGGCTCCATGCACCGGATCGTCACCTGCCATTCGTCGCACGATGGCGCTCCCGACAATGGCTGCGTCCGCGTGCGCTGTGACGGCTGCCACATGCTCGGGAGTCGACACCCCAAAGCCAGCAGCGATGGGGAGCGCGGTTGCAGCTCGAATTGTGGCCACGGATTTTGCAATATCTGGATTCGAGTCTCGCTCTCCAGTCACTCCAGTGCGAGCCAAGAGATAGACGAATCCACGGGAGAGTTGCGTGATGGTTGCAATTCGAACCAACGATGATGTCGGCGCCACGAGGAGCGCGAGGGCGATCCCTCGATCCGCGCACACTTCCGCCCATTCTGGCGCGACTGCCAGATCTAAGTCGGGCACGATGAGCCCATCAAATCCAGCATCCACCGCGCGCGCGGCAAAGACGTCGGGACCGATCTTCGTGATGATTGAAACACTTGCCATGGCAACGAGTCCGACATCACAGACGCGTCGAGCCAAGCGAACCGCATCAAAGAGTCCCCCGATGGTCGCGCCGCTCGCAAGCGCATCAGTCATGCTTGCAGAAATCACAGGACCGTCCGCGATCGGATCACTGAATGGAAAGCCGATCTCAAGAATCGATGCTCCCGCAGCGGCGAGTGCTGGAATCGCTGCAGTCGTGACTTCAAGAGATGGATATCCCCCCGTGATGAAGGGCATCAACGCTGCTCGCTTCTTCCGTCTCAGTTGCGCAAAGATGGCGTCGATGCGATGGGACACGAGACGAAGAGTAGCGGCGTCGCGAGTTGGATGGTGCCGACCGTGGAGGGCGTTCAGCGGGGGATCGGCGAGCGAAACAATGGGGCGGCCGGGATTCGAACCCGGGTCTCACCGATTATGAGTCAGGGGCTCTGGACCGCTGAGCTACCACCCCATGCGGGCTCCACGAGTGCGCCGCAAACGCAAGAGTACAGACTTCCACTTGCCGATAGGTCGAATCAGTGCCACAATAGCAACGACGTGACTTCGATCATCCACCCGACCCTCTTCACCCTGCTCCTGACGCTCGCAGCGCTCGGTGCACCACTCGCCTGTTCCGCAGGGAGTTATGCCTTTGCTGGATCGCGTGCGGTGTCAACGACCTCATCGACGTACATCGGAGTCGCGGTTCTAAAGCGATCGACTCAAGCCGCGACTTCGCATGTGGCTTCGACCGATCTGATCGATGGACATCGACATGCTTCACCGATGGTGACCTGGATTGGGCGCGCCCCAACCATGTGCCTCTGCGCTGCGCCTCCACCCTGCTCTGCAGTGTGTTGATCGCGTTGGCATTTTTGTACTTCAATCCATTTCACCCATCGCGCGGTTCATCCCGCACGATTCAAGAGCAACCACACCATGCCCATTCCAGTCCTTGATTATGTCATTCGGAAGACCTTTGGAACCCAGAACCAGCGGATGGTTCGCCGCTATCTGCGCATCGTTGACAAGGTCAACGCTCTCGAACCCACATTCGCAGCGATGACTGACACGCAGCTGCGCGAGATGACACCGCTCTTCCGAGCGCGCGTCACCAAGGGAGAACGCCCCTACGACATGATCCCAGAGATATTCGCGTGCGCGCGAGAAGCGATGGATCGAGCGGTCGGCATTCGGAACATTTTCAATCCGGCGCTCGGCTTCGATCCAACACGATTGCCCGAACCAGCGCGTCAGGCGTTCATGGAGACCCGCGCCGCGATGGATGCGATGGCGCCGCGTGAGCCAAGTGGAGATCTTCGTGGTTGTCAGGGCGACATTGCGGGATGGCAACTGCTCGACATCCCGCTCGTTGTCTATCAGGCGATCCGAGAACTCCTTCCAGAGAGTCGTCCCCCCTTTCGAGCTCGCCCATTCGATGTGCAAATCATTGGCGGCATTGTGCTCAGCGAAGGGCGCATCGCCGAAATGAAGACCGGTGAGGGAAAGACAATCGTTGGACCACTCGCGTGCTACCTCGCAGCCTGCGAAGAGAAACAGGTCCATGTCGTGACGGTCAATGATTACCTCGTGCAGCGCGACCGCGATTGGACATTCCCCTTCTATCGGGCGGTGGGATTGACGGTTGGTGCGATCCATCCCATGCACATGCAGCGGCATGGTGACAAAGTCGTCGCCTACTCCTGCGATGTGCTCTATGGAACGACGAGCGAGTTTGGATTCGATTATCTGCGCGACAATATGAAGGTTCGCGCATCGGATCAAGTGCAAAAACACAGACAGTTTGCGATCGTGGACGAGGTTGATTCCACGCTGATCGATGAAGCTCGGACTCCACTCATCATTTCGGGACAGGCCTTCAATCAGCAGCCCCGCTACGACCTCGCCAATCGACTGGCGTTGCACCTTGTGACCAAGCAGGGCGAGTGGCAGAGCGCAGATGAACGAGTCAAACACTGTCAGGCGCAGATTGCGGGAGCTGAGGGAGACATTCGCAACGCACGCGACAAGTCATCCGTGCCTGCGATCAAGAAGCGACTCGATGACGCTCGCAAGCAATTGCCTGTGAACGAGCGCGAGCGCGATCGATTCACACAGTACTACGAACTTGAGATGGATAAGAAGCGCGCCACGCTCACCCACGAAGGGGTTGAGGAGGCGCAGCGCGATGCAAAGATCGGGTCGTTCTATGTCGGCGAAAACATGGACATGCCCCATCTGTTGGAACAATCCGTTCGCGCACATACGGTCTATCAGGGCGATCGTGATTATGTCGTCGCCCCAGATGAGGATGGGCAGTTGGGTGTTGTCATTGTCGACCAGAACACGGGACGCAAGATGGTTGGCAGGCAGTGGTCAGATGGTTTGCATCAAGCGGTCGAAGCAAAGGAAGGAGTGCGTATCAAGGAGGAGACTCAGACGATGGCCACCATCACCATCCAGAACTATTTCAAACTCTACGAACGACTCTCTGGGATGACGGGCACCGCGGATACCGAAGCCACTGAGTTTCACGAGATCTACAGACTTTCGGTGGTGTCCATCCCGACCAATGTTGCTGCGGTCCGAGTTGACCGACAGGACCTCGTCTTCATCTCGCAGAAGGACAAGTGGGAGCGAATCGTCGATGTCATCGAGCGAATCCACGACACAGGCGCGCCCGTCCTCGTTGGAACGACCAGCGTTGCCAAGAGCGAAGTCCTCAGCCGCATGCTCACCGAAAAACATGGGATTCGGCATGAAGTCCTCAACGCAAAGCAACATGAACGCGAAGCAGACATCATCCAGAGTGCCGGTCAACTTGGTGCGGTGATGATTGCCACCAACATGGCAGGCCGTGGAACGGACATCAAACTCGGGCAGATCGACACGGTCGCGCTCGTGGAGCACTGGAAGCGTCGCAACATCGCACCGAGAGAGGCGGATGCGAACCTGGGTGAAGTGGCGTGCATTGCGTTGATCCATCGTCACTTGGCAGGGCGATTTCTGGAGATCGGAAAGAAAGAACTCGAGGCGATGGATGACGCGACCATTCGCACCGCACTGCTTCGCTACTGGGTCGCCGAACAGCGGGACTTGACTGCGAAGAAGATCGAATCACTCTCCGACTCGTTGCTCGAACGAGAACTCGACGCGGCGGGATGGAGCATGCATCGATTGCGCTTCTTCACGTCCGTCAACGAGCTGGGCGGGCTCCACATTGTTGGAACAGAGCGACACGAGAGTCGACGGATCGACAACCAACTTCGTGGCCGGTCTGGTCGTCAGGGAGATCAGGGACAGTCCCGATTCTTCCTCGCGCTCGATGATGAGCTGATGAAGATGTTTGCTGGCAAGACCACGCTCAATGTGCTGAGCCGTTTCGGCATGAAGGAGGGCGATTCGATCGAAGCACCGATGCTCAGCCGCGCAGTCGAGAGCGCACAGCGCAAGGTCGAAGAACGCAACTTCCAGATACGCAAGACGATCCTGGACTACGACGAACCAATGGAAGTGCAGCGGAGAGACTTCTATGGACGGCGACAGCCCATCTTGGAGGGTCGTGGCATCAAACAGGCAGTCTTTGCCTTTATTGACGAGGCCGTCGCAGATGCTGTGGCAATCTATCTCTCGCCGCTGCACGTCCCTGGCACGATTTCGCAGTGGGTGTGGGAAGCGTTTGGTGTGATGATCGATGCCGAACGGTTCAAGGGCAAGGACCGAGAGCAGGTGCTCAAGACTGTCACGGTTGACACACTCGAAGAAGCGTCTGGGCAGATCACAGTCACCATTGGTGAATACATTCCAGATGACTCGGATCCCGCCGAATGGGATCGCGCGGGCGTGATCGAATGGGCTATGAAGTCCTACGGTGCGGTGATCACCGATGAAGTCATTGACGCAGAAGGGCGACAAGGAGTTGTGCAGCGCCTCGAGGCGGCCGTGCAAGAGCGGTACGCAAAGATTGACCTCAGCCCACTCGAACCATTCTTGCAGCCGGGCTATGGAGCCCGTGACCTCTTGCACTGGGCGCAGAGAATGCTGGGAACTCCGCTGGATGAGGCACTTCTGGAGGGCATCCGCGAACCGCACGAGGCAACAGCCCGATTGCGAACTGCGATTCACGACGCGTACGGAAGGCGCGAGCTTGAGTACCCCATCGACTTCGCCATCGAGTTTGTCAATCTCAATATTCAGGCATTTCCTGAACCCGCGCTGACGCAATTCTGCGGATGGGCGCGCGGTCGATACGAACTTGATTGGAATCCACGCTCGCTTCCATCAACGGATCCAGCCGAACTCAAGAAGTTGCTCCTCGCCGAAGCACGCACATGGGATGCGCAGCGGATCAGTGATCGTGTGACCCGCGTTCTCGCTAGCCTGACCAATGCGGATGGATCGCCGGTGGCCGATCCAGAGCAGCGCACGGCTGCCATCGAGCATTGGGTACAGCAGACACTGTTTGTGAGACTTACACCAAGCGAGCGAGCGGAAGTCAGCGCAGATCCTGTGGCATTTCTCAACCAACGATTCGCTCGCCTCCTGCGCGAAGAACTCGAACAGTTTGAGCGATTCGTGCTGCTGCAGATTCTCGATCAAGCGTGGAAGGATCATTTGCACGCGATGGATCAGACGCGCGATTCGATTTCGTTCCGATCTTTCAGCCAGAAGGATCCTCGGATTGAGTTCAAGAAGGAGTCGTCACGGCACTTTGGAGAGATGCTCGCGAGCATCCGCGAGCGTGTCACAGACCTTGTATTCAAGGGGAAACTCTCTCCACAGCAGATGCGGCCGCCGACTCCGGCGGTCGCTCAAATTGGTGCATCGACTGGTGCACCGTCGGCGACACAATCAGCGAACTCTGCAACCGATGCGACATCCGCAGCACCGGTCGGAACAGGCAGCGAACTTCCCGCTGGTGCTCCAATCGCAGCGGTCGTTCCGACGCAAGCGCAGGAGCGCGACATCGCCATCGCGGATCGCGCCGGAACGCCTCCAGCCAGATCTGCCGCTGCGCTTGCAGGGACCACGACGAACATGACACGTCCACGGGTTGTCGTTGCACCGGATGCTCCCAGCGCAGTCGGACGCAACGAACCCTGCCCATGCGGATCTGGGAAAAAGTACAAGCAGTGTTGCGGAAAGAAGTGACTGACTCCGACGAGACCGCTATACTGCCCCCCCTCAACGCGCCTTCTTAGCTCAGTTGGTAGAGCAGCTGACTCTTAATCAGCGGGTCGAAGGTTCGAGTCCTTCAGGAGGCATTGATTGCTTCGCCGGGCGTTCAACGAAAGAGGACCGCGAGCAGTCCGGTGAGTGCAAGCGCGGCAATGATCATCAGCGCGATCGAGAGCCCACGCCACGAGGGAGTGGGTCGTGTCGGAGTTTTCTGGGGAGCATCCCAGAGCTCGTCCCACAGGAAACTGTGGCACTTTGGACAGATTTCGACCTCATCAACAACGGCCGCGCCGCACTCTGGACAACGAGCGTCCATCGGCTTTGAAAACCGTGCCTGATCCTCGTCGGTTGGATCGTCGTCGTGGCCATCGTCACTGATTGTCTCCATCGCGTCGTCTACTATGGCATTCTGGTTCAGCATTCGCAAGTCGCACTCAGGCCCACAGGATCTCCGCATGGCATTGACACCCTCCACAATGATTCCGCTGGGCACGATTTGCCCATCTTTTTCATTGACCGATGTCACGACGAACGCAATGGTTCGTACCGCAGACTTTCTCGGAAAGCCACTGCTCGTGATGTTCATTTGCAACCACTGCCCATTCGTCATCCACATTCAAGAGGAGCTCGCCAGAGTTGGGGATGACTTCCCAACGCGCGGCGTCTGCGTTCTTGGAGTCTGCTCGAATGATGCGCGCGCGTACCCGGAAGATGCCCCGGACAAGATGGTCGCGATGGCTCGCGCACATGGTTGGAACTTTCCCTACCTCCATGATGCAACTCAATCGGTGGCACACGCCTTTCACGCGGCGTGCACCCCCGACTTTTTCCTCTTCGATGCGTCCCACAGATTGGTCTATCGGGGGCAACTGGACGAGAGTCGACCACACTCGGGTTCACACGCCACTGGAAGGGACCTCCGACATGCAGTCGATGCACTCCTCGCTGGAGAGCCACCGCTGAGCGATCAACGCCCATCGATGGGGTGCAATGTCAAGTGGCACACGACGCCAGCACACTGACGACCATTGGCGCGCGCATCCCGCTCGATGACTCCTGCTGGACTCGTTTGCGAGCGAGAAACTGAGATGGGGATCCGTAAAAAAACCCTCGCAGACGCAAGGGCTTTGAACGAGGCGGACGGGAATCGAACCCGCAACCACCGGCGTGACAAGCCGGTACTCTAACCAATTGAGCTACCGCCCCAACAACCGATTCGCGGAACTCCAACATCAATTCCGAGCCTTGAATGGTAGCGAAGGGTGGTCGTTCGTCAACCGAGCCAGTCGAGTGGGTCATCGTCGCTGAACAACGCTACCCCGTGACAAACCAGTTTTCGCCGTGGGACGACTCGACGCGCAGTGCCACACGCAGCGAGAGCGCAGACTCCATTCGAGAAACGACCCACGGTTCAACAACGGAAATGAGATTCGACGGCACCTCGAAAACCAATTCGTCGTGAATCTGCAAGAGCATGCGTGCCCCAGGAAACGTTGTGGTGAGGTCGCGATGGATGTTCACCATCGCAATCTTGATGATGTCCGCGGCGGTCCCCTGGACAACCGTGTTGATGGCGATGCGTTCGCCGAGGGCGCGTTCGGAGCCATTTGACGATCGCACTTGGGGCACGAGTCGGCGGCGACCCAAGAGCGTGGTGACGAATCCCTGCGATCGCGCTTCGCTGACACATGTCGCAAGGAATGCGTCGATGCATGAGAATTGTCGCCGATACCCCTCGATGATCTCTCGCGCGCGCGCCGTCGTTGTGCCACTCCCGAGCCTTCGTGCCAACCCAAATGGTGTGATGCCATAGATGATGCCAAAGTTCACCATCTTGGCGCCGCTGCGCTGATCAGGAGTCACCTCTGCGGGATCAATCCCGTGAACTTCCGCTGCGACTGCCGTATGGATATCGATGTCACTCGAGAATGCTGCGATCATCGCTGGGTCATTGGCGAGATGCGCGAGGACCCGGAGTTCGATTTGCGAGTAATCGCAGGCGAGCAGCGTGCACCCAGGCGGAGCGACAAATGCGCGGCGAATCTCCCGGCCCATTTCGCTTCGGATGGGAATGTTCTGCATGTTTGGGTCACTTGAGGAGAGGCGACCCGTTGCGGTTCCAGTCTGATTGAACGATGAGTGAATCCGTCCCGTCGTGGGTTGGATCGCAGTGCGCAGGGCAACGAGATAGGTGCTGACCAACTTCTTGAGTGTGCGATACTCAATCATCTTGGCCGGGAGGTCGGTGGCGACATCTGGGTCCGCAGCCAATCGTTCAAGCACTTCGACATCGGTACTCGGTCCACTGGCAAGTTTGCGAATCGACTTCAACCCGAGTCCTGGCGGATCGTCGTCAATGCGATTGAAGAGCACATGGGCAAGTTGCTTGGGACTGTCTGGATTGAATGGGTGTGGCGCGTTCGCCGTGATTGACTGCCGGAACTCCTCGGTCTGCGCAGTGAGCTTCAAGCATTGCCGATCCAACTCCGCCGCATCAACCAGAATCCCATTGAACTCTAACTCTGCCAAGACTTCGACGAGAGGAAGTTCAATCTCCTTGTAGAGCGATGCCAACCCCATCTCCTCGATGCGATCACTGAGCAGGCGGTCGAGCCGCAGCGCGATGTCCGCATCTTCTGCTGCGTAGGGGGCTGCCACGACGAGCGACACCTGATCGAAAGTCCGCTGAAACTCGCCCGTTCCGATCAGCGCTGTGATCGGAATGCACTTGTAGTTCAGACAGACCTCGGCGAGCGAATTCAATCCGTGACTGACCCGCGTCGCATCGATGACATACGAAGCCACCATCGAGTCGCCGACAAGTCCGCGTACCTCGACCCCGTGCCTGCGGAGGATTTGCAGATCGAACTTGGCATTGTGCGCAACCTTTGGGAGGGCGGAATCCGCGAAAAATGGACGCAGGAGCGCAAGCACCTCTTCGGTCGTGCAATGCTCTGTCGGATCTGGTGATCGCGTGGGTATGTACACCCCCTGCTCCCGCTCCCACGAGAGACTGATACCGCAGAGTCGTGCGACGACGGTGTTGAGGGAGTCGGTTTCTGTGTCAAAGGCAATCCTCGCACCCCCCGCCGCAGCGCCACGAGCTGCACGCAGGGCCGCGATGATCGCTTCCGCCGTGCGAAGTGTTTTGTAGTTCGCACTTCGCACTGGATGGGCCGAAGGAATCGCAGCGGTGTGAAAATCGGCGGAACCATCATGCTGCGAGGCATGAATGACATCCGCAAAAAGCGGTGCGCTCGCTGCGTCTGCCTCCGCACTGCGAGGCGCATTCTGGTTGCGCTGCCCCGCAGGCTTGGCGATGGTTTCGCTCACAGCGCGCCCAATCGACCCCGCAACCTGCGCTGTTGCCATCCCGCCCGTCAGCAGAATCTGGACTTCGGTGAGCAGCCGCCCAAATCCAAGTGTTCGCAAGAGTTCGAGAATGGCAGGCACATTCGATCGTCCAAGATCGACCTGCGCATCCGAGTAGGACCACACGATGTCACAGTCCTCTTTCAGCGCGACGAGTTGGCGTGCGATGGCGAGTGCCCCTCGCCCAGCGATGATCGCGTCGCGTCGCTTAGGAGTCAGGTCTGCGAGATTGGCGAGCAAGCCATCAAGCGATCCATAGGTTGTGATGAGTTGTGCAGCCGTCTTGGGCCCAATTCCTTGGACGCCAGGAATGTTGTCAGAGGTGTCCCCCATGAGCGCAAGCATGTCGGCGACCTGATGTGGCTGCACTCCCTTGGTTTCAAAGAGTTGCTCTGGACCGAGGTCGACCCCAGTCTGAGGGTCGAAGAGTGATGTCTGCGCATCGACCAGTTGCGCCAGATCCTTGTCGCGTGAAACGATGCGCATCGAAAGGTCGGGTCGTTCCCGTTGCACCTTGCGGGCGATTGTGGCGATCACATCGTCTGCTTCGACAGCTTCGATGGCGAAAATCGGAATCCCCAGCAACCGCGTGAATTCCAAACAACGCTGGACTTGACCGTGAAAATCGATGGGTGGAGGTGCCCGATGCGCCTTGTACTGGGGATACATCTGCGAACGAAAGGTCTGCTGATCTCCCGCGGCATCAATCACCAAGACCAGATACTTCGGAGCGTGCTCGCGGATGAGACGCAAGAGCATCCCGACATAGCCATACACCATCTGCGTCGCCTCGTTCGTGGTGGGACTCGTCATCCCGCCGCGAATGGCGTAGTAGGCGCGAAAAAACTGCGCGTGTCCGTCGACAACATAGATCATGTCTTTGTCAGCGGTCACGCGCAGAACTTTTTCGAGGAAGTGTGTTTAACCCTTCGTACCGAGTGCCTTGAGGATTTCGGCTTTCAACTCGCCGGTGAGATCGCCCTTGGGATCAAACCCTTGGTGAACCGTGACGACCTTGCCGTCGCTGCCGATGATGACGGTTGCGGGAATGCCATCAAAGCCGTATTGAGTCACGACCTTGCCTTCCAGGTCGAGCAACGATGGGAAGGAGAAACCCTGCTTCTTCCAGAATACCTGCGATGCGGCCTTTGCGTCCTCGCCACGCTCCCACACGTTGATGCCGAAGACCTTGACTGGTTGTTTGGTTTCGACCACCCACTTCGCAAGCGCGTCGATTGACGGAAGTCCTTTGCGACATGGACCGCACCAGGTTGCCCAGAAGTCGATCACGACAATCTGTCCTTTGAGATCGGCCAGCGTGACCGTCGTGCCGTCGAAATCCTGCAGGGAGAATGGTGGAGCATCTGCGCCCACTGCAATCGGGACGGCGCGTTGTGGATCATCGGGTTGCATCTTCTCGAGTGAATCCACTGCGGTTCGACCTGCTGCGTCGAAGGCAATGGGAGTTGCGAGACTATCCATCGTCTTTGGATCCAATGTGAAGTTCACCGCAAATCGGATTCCAGGAGGAGCGCCCGGTGGCGTCAAGATGAGCGACATCGACGAAATGAGTTTGGTCGTTGGGTTCACCGCAATGAGCAAATCACTCTCGCCGCCGGCGAGCAGAAGTTGATCGACGCCATCCTTCTGTTGGAATCCAGCAACTCTGTCGAACGAAGATCCGCCGAAGTTGAAAGCTGCGAGTGCTTCGCTCGCCGCATGCTCCGTTGAACTTGCGCGGAGCGCAGGGTGCGGACATGGGAACTCAATGCCGTTGAACTTCGTCTTGAGCGTGTTGAGAACGCTGCCATCGAGGGGTACCTGCACAAACTTGTCGGCGATCGATTCGTCGGAAAAGTAAAGATTTCCACCGACTGCGACAATTTTGGCTGTCGCAATCTTGATCTGCATGTCCTGCCCAGATCCAAACGCGACGGATATGGACTCCGTTTGTTCCGATCCTAGAGTCTTGACGCTCCAATTGACAGTGTCTGTCATGGCGTGTGCAGTGCGATAGGCACCGGCAACTTGGCCGAGCAATGTCGTTCCCTTGGCGATGGCCTCTGGTGACTTCGACGCATCGTCGAAGGACTCTCCGTTGAGGGCGACCTTTGGAAACATCGCGGCCATCTGCGCTTCATCGATCGGCGCACCTTCGATATCGATGGGTTCGGCCGCTTCCGATGTGGCCGCTTCCGGGGTGGTCGCGGAAGGAGCGGCCGGAGGTTGTGGTGCAGGTTCCGTGTTCTGCGCAATTGCGCAGGATGTCGTCAACAGGATCAGCGATGCGAATGCGAATGGGCTTGGATTCCGAAGTGTGCTCATGGTGTACCTAATACTTCCGCGCATCCGAGAGATCTTGAACGGGCGCGCCACATGACTACACCATCGTTCTCTCGATTTACGGGGAGAAACGATACTAGCAGGTCGCCTGTCCCAGGATGGCGCAGCGATGCATCCAACTCCAACAGCGGGATGAGGACGAAGGGGCGCATCGTAAGCCGTGGGTGAGGCAGTTCCAGATGTGGTTCAACGGACATCGTGGTGCCATACATCAAGAGATCAAGATCGATTGTGCGGGGAGCGTTGCGTTCTGCGGTCGACCGCACGCGTCCAAGCGACTCTTCAATTTCGAGCATGGATTGCAACAGCGCAAGGGGCGAAAGTGTGGTCGATAGTTCCGCAGCCGCATTGAGATATCTCGGTTGCGGTGGTCCAACCGGATCTGTTTCCCAGAGCGAACTGTATTGGATCACCCTGCATTCACCCCGACTGGAACGATTGCCCCAGTCGTGCCCACTGTCGTGCCCACTGTCGTGCCCACTGTCGTGCCCACTGTCGTGCCCACTGTCGTGCCCACTGTGCTGCCAGCTGAGCTTCTCGATCGCGCGATCAATCCAGTTCGCACGATCCCCAACATTCGATCCAAGCGCAATGAAGACTCGCTCACTCATGTCGGACCTGCGATGGCGAAGGGAACTTCCCACAACACAGGGATGTCGGGGTTCCCCATCGCAGAAAACCTCACCAATTGCGCCGCAATCCGCACAGAGCGCTCGCGCACTGTCTCGCGATCGCCAGAGAGTCGAAAGCACCGGGCTCGTGCTCGATGCGCGGCATCCCGCTCCTTCAAATCCGCCACAGCGATCCAGACAGTTCCGACGGGCTTCCCCACGGTGCCGCCATCTGGCCCAGCAATTCCCGTCGCACTTACAGCGAATCGAACGCCCGCGCGTTCTGCTGCGCCAACCGCCATCGAACATGCAACTTGCGGACTCACCGCACCATGCTCGTGAAGCATCTCACGCGGTACTCCCAGCATCGCATGCTTGAGTCCGTTGGAGTAGGTGATCCACCCACCACGAAACCACCCACTCGAACCTGCGGCAGTGGTTATGAATTGGGCGATGCCCCCTGCCGTGCAACTCTCCGCAGTCACCACGTGCTCTCCACGATCTCGCAGGACTTGACCGAGCGACTCTGCAAGCGTTGTCAGGTCGCGACCAAAGCAATAGGGAGACCACGCGCGCTCGATCTCATCACACACCTGCTCAAATCGTCCGTCGTGCGCCGCAGTTCCAGAGGCGCGGATGCGGGCGGTGACGACAGCACCACTCGCGGTCGTTCCAACAAGTGGATTCGCATCGCGCTGCATGAATGCTCGGATGCGCTCTGCAGCGACGCTCTCGGCAAGCCCACATGAGTGAATCGCACAGGTCCGCAGTGATTGCCGCTCTGCCGCATCAACACGAGCCTGCAACGCAGGGGAAATCACGGCGTGAAACATGGGACGCATTTCGTTGGGCGGCCCCGGCAAGCAGTACACCGTCGACTGATCGATGCGCGCCATCAACCCGGGCGCAGTTCCATTTGGATTGTCGATGCACTGCGCACCCGTTGGTCGCAGCGCCTGCCTCGCATTCATCTGCGGCATCTCACGGCCACGGGATTCAAAGCGCGCGCGGAGCATCTCAAGTGCGCGATCATCTTCGATCAACGCCTTGGAGCCCATCGCCTGTGCGAGTGCCTCGCGGGTCAGGTCATCGTCGGTTGGCCCAAGTCCCCCAGTGACGACAAGGACTTCTGCGATCGCTGCAAGTTGGACGATCCCCCGCGCAATCTCGTCACGATCATCGTCCACCGTGCGATGCTGCACGACTCGGACTCCAAGCGCCAGACATTCCTGCGATATCCAGCGCGCGTTGGACTCGGCGACCTGACCAAGGGTCAATTCATCACCAATCGAAAGGACGGCCGCTCGAATCGACATATGTGATCAGCGTACGCCTGCGCGATACTATTCCACTGTGCTAGACACAAAATGCAATCCGACCGGCCACCCAGCAGATCGACTGCTCAACGCCATCGCGGATCTGGGATCTCCCGTGTGTGTGGGCCTCGACCCAGTCGCCTCCCTCCTGCCAGACGCACTTCAATCGATGACACCAGTCAGTGCGCTCGCGACCTTTGGCATCGGAATCATTCGCGCGATTCGCCACATCGTTCCCTGCGTCAAGATCCAATCCGCCTGTTACGAGCGGTATGGTGCCGATGGCATGCGCGTTCTTGCAGACACGCTGGCTGCTGCGAAAGCTGAGGGCGTGATCACCATTCTGGACGGAAAGCGCGGCGACATCGGCATCTCTGCTGAACACTACGCCCATGCGATGTTCCATACATTCGGCGCCGACTGGGCGACGGTGAATGCTTACTTGGGAGTGGATGGAGTCGCGCCCTTTCTTGCACACGGTGGAGCCTTCGCCCTCGTTCGAACATCCAATCCCGGATCCGATGCACTGCAATCACTCCAAACGAGTGCTGGCATTTCGATTGCCGAAACGGTCGCAGATCTCGTCGCCAACGCGGGGAAGTCCAGCATCGGTTCATCGGGGTACAGCGCGCTCGGTGCGGTTGTGGGGGCAACGAAAGCGCGGGAAGCTGCAGCGCTTCGAATGCGCATGCCAGAGCAAATGTTTCTCGTCCCGGGATTCGGTGCCCAGGGTGGGAGGGTTGGCGATGTGATCCCCTGCTTCAATCAGGATGGACGCGGAGCGATCGTGACTGCAAGCCGCAGTGTCATCTTCGCAGCCGGCGCAAGTGCCACGGACTGGATCTCTCCGATCAAACACGCTGCGGAGGCGTTTGCGCATGAGATTCGCGTTGGTATCGCTCCCGCGACGACTGCCTCGCAAAGCCGCGCATGAGTCGCACTGCGCTCTACTGCTCGGTCGCGTCCGTCGTGGTGCTCACGATGACTCCAGTGCTTGCATATCGGGGAACGCCGCGACGATCGACCGAACGAACGCTGGTCATCGTGACCCCACACAACGAACAGATTCGAGAGGAGTTTTCGTCTGGATTCATTCGCTGGCATGAACGGGAGTATGGCGAAGCGGTGAGCGTTGCATGGAACACCCCAGGCGGAACCACGGAGATTCGTCGGATGCTGATCGCACAGTATGAATCTGCTATGCGACACAACCAACCCGTGGGAGGCGACGCCGACATTCTGTTTGGAGGAGGCTCGTACGAGTACGAAACCCTGTCGCGTCCGCTGAAGGTGGTCGTCGACGGGAGTGAACATCAGACGACGATTCTCCAACCCTGCGACTGGCTGACGCCGCAGGCACTCGATGAAATCTACGGACACAATGCAGTCGACGGTCGCCCGATCTATGACGCAAAGTTGCACTGGTTTGGCGTCGCATTGAGTTCGTTCGGCATCGTCTCCAATACTCAGCAGTGTGCGGAACACTCGGTGGAAGTGCCAGATCGATGGGCGGACCTTGCCGATCCTCGATTCTTCGAGGCCGTCGCATTGGTGAACCCTGCACAAAGCGGTTCTGTTGCCACCGCATTCGAGACCATCCTGCAGCGGCTCGGTTGGAAACGGGGATGGCAGGTTCTCCGAAGAGCCGCAGCGAATTCGAATCAGATCACCGCGTCGAGTTCAGTCACTCCCACCACCGTCGCGGATGGCGAATCGTGGACTGGGATTGCCATCGACTTCTATGGGCGTTATGAAGTGCAATCGCTTTCAGATGAAGCAGTTCGAACTGGCATCGCAACGATTGATCGGCTGTCCTTTTGCACTCCCAAGGGAGAGAGCGTGGTGGACGCAGACCCTGTGGCGATACTTCGAGGGGCGCCCAACCCTGAACTCGCCAAACGATTCGTGCAGTTCTGCCTCTCGATGGAGGGGCAGATGCTGTGGCAATTGCCGCATGGCGAGGGAGATCTCTGCGGGTACCCGCGACCCCGTCAGTATTCACTCCGTCGCATGCCAGCACGACGCGCCGCATATGACTGCTGCAAGGAATGCTTTATGGATCAGATCAACCCCTTCGAGGACCAAGCGCCGTTGGTCAGCGATCGAAACTTTCGCTCCTTTGTTGCACCTCTGTTCGTGCCGCTTGCCATGACGCACACGGATCTCCTGAGAGAGGCCTGGCATGCGATCATCACCCACCCCAGTTACCCAAAGGGTGGAGCAGTCGTGAGTGCTGAAGATGTCACCGACCCCGTTCTCAAGGATTGGCTGACCGCGTTTGATGCGCTGCCCATGGTTGCGGGTCCAGGTGGCACATCACTCGACATGGGTGACCCAGCTGCACTCTCGGCGGTGCGCAACGGCTGGCTCAAGGGACAATTCGCTGGCGAAAACCTCTGGCAGGGTCGCGAGCAACCCACCACGATGCTGCGTCGACAATTCAACGCATTCTTTGAGCGGCAGTATCAGCATGTGATCGATTCGGCGCACGCCGAGCACGACCGAGCGAGGTGATGTTGGACGAGCCGCCAGAGCATCTTGAACTGCGCAAGCGCGAGGGGCTCGTCATTCGATGGCGTGGTGGAGAGACTTCATTCTTTCCACTGACGTTTCTCCGCCGAATGTCCCCCTCTGCGGATGCACGCGCCATTCGTGAAGCGCTCGCAGCGAATCCACTGACTGTGATCCCCACATCATCGGGCCATGCCCCACTCGAGGCACTGACTGCGGAACTCGTCGGAAATTATGCGCTGCGGATTCGTTTCAATGATGGGCACGACACCGGTTTGTATTCATGGAAATATCTGCGCGAGATTGCACCGCAACCCAGCACGTCCGATGCGCCCCGCACAGGAAGTGACTCTCAGTGAGTTCGCCACTGCAGACACATGAACAGCAATCGCAGCGGACGGATGATGGGTTCGCAATCGAAACACTGCAGATTCCAATGGCACTTCAGGTGCCCGTGCGCGGTCAATTCACACTTGCGTTGTCGGTGGGAAAGAGCAGTCTCGGTGCGACGATCGCTCATGTGAGCAATGTGGAATATGTACGGTGGCTCGACCGAATTGGGGAACTGCACGGTGACGTGAATGGAAGTTCTCGCGCCGCGCTGCTGGCGCAGGGGCGAATGTGGTTCGTCTCTCGGCACATCGTGGACTATCTTGCGGAGTCGTTTGAGGGCGATCAGCTGGGTTGCTCGACATGGATTTCACTGGCAGGGCGCACCACGATTCAGCGCGAGACACTCATCTGGAATCGACATTCAGGAATCGCGACCTGTCGCGCGACAAGCCGATGGGTCTACATCGATCTGACAACACGGCTACCATCGCGGATCCCGCACTCCCAACTCCAGTGGCTCCAGCCACTTGCATGTCGATCCGAATCATCTCGCTGAACCGTTGAGCGGTGCGTGCATCTGGCAACTGTGAGCAGACGCAGCACGCTCGAAAAACTTCGCGTTGACCCCCTCGATTTTCTGTTGAAGGCTCGAGCGAATTTCCGAAAGAGATTCTGCTCATGTGGCGTGCGAGTCACTTGAGCGACAAGCATCTTTCTCCCCTCCGCCCCGCCGGCCGTGTTTCACATGTCGGCGGGGTTTTCCATAGGTCGATCGCACGACGTTGACCGCCAAATTCGACTGCGAACAGTCGCGTTGTAAATCTTGACTTCAGCGAGAGCGGGATCTAGAGTCATCATCATGAAGACACTTTCAACTCTCGCACTCTGTTCCGTTGCGTTGCTGCTTGTCGGCTGCGACGGAGGATCCTCGTCGACTTCCGATTCGCGCGCCAAGGACGCAAAGCCGGCTCTCGCGGCGCCGCTCGCCGATGACAACAACACCACTATTGGAGTCTCCTCGACGACTGACGCCCCTGGTGCCGCTCCCAAGACACCCAAGAAGAAGTAAAACGCGGTCGTTCGCCGCGCTTCTGCCAGCGGGACTGCCAGCGGGACTGCCAGCGGATCAGTCCTTCGGGGCACTGGCCGAGATTGCGGCCAGAGATTGCGGCCAGAGATTGCGGCCAGAGATTGCGCCGAGATCAAGCCATCATTCGCCGAATGACTTCAAGTCCTTCAGCGAGTTTTCTTTCGGGCGCTGCGAAACTGATCCGAATGTGTGTGTCGCGCGAACTAAACACTCCACCGGGGACCACAATGAGCTTGTGGGCAATGACCTGTTCAGCGAATTGTGTGCCGGTCATTCCCAGGCGTTTGGGAATCTCGATGAAGGCATAGAACGCCCCCTGTGACCGCGTGACGTTCGTCACTCCAGCGAGCGCATCAACCACCATGTTTCGCCGGATGACATAGGAATCGACAATCGGCGAGAGGTCGACGGAAAAACACTCTGCCGCTGCGTATTGCAATGGAGTCGGCGCACACACGAAGAGATACTGCTGCAACTTTGCCATCTGCTGAATGAGCGGCTTTGGCCCAGCTGCGTAGCCCAGGCGCCAACCTGTACACCCGTAACTCTTGCCGAATCCGCGCACAAGCAAGAGTGATGAGGAGTTTCGTGCTGGACTTGGGCATCGACCTCCCTCCAATGCCTCTGGGAATGTGAATGCGTCGTAGATCTCGTCCGACACCAAGAGAATTCCACGCTCTCGGCAGAGCTCCACGATTTCAGCGAGTTCCGCTGATGTGAGCACCACTCCACATGGATTGCTCGGGCTATCAATGATCACCATCTTGGTGCGCGCAGTGATGAGCGGTGCGATCCGTTTCGCAGTCATTCGGAAATCTGGATAGGTATCGCAGAGCACTGCGCATCCGCCGGTGACCTTTGCGAATTGCGGGTACGCAACAAAGTATGGATCTGGCATGATCACTTCATCGCCTGACTCAATCAACGCCATCGCCGCGAGCACAAGCGCCCCAGTCGTCCCAGACGTGATGATCAGATCCAGATCGTCGCTCGGTGTCCAGCCAAGATCCTTCTGAAGATGCGCCCAGATTGCAGTTCTCAACTCCGGCACACCCTGCGTCAGTGAATACCCGTTGCGATTCTGTTCGATCGCTCGGATCGCAGCGTGCTTCACACGATCGGCGACATGAAAGTCGGGCTGTCCAATCGACAGATTGATCGGATCAACAATCGACGCTCCGCGGTCGAACGCGCGCCGAATCCCCGACGCGTCGATGGATTTCACGCGGTCGGTGAAGAGTCGATCGAAATCAAGCTCCCCCGCGTGCTGCGACGGGATCATGTCACTTCTTCTTGTCGCCGCCCGCTGACTTCGCCGCAGGCTTGGCACCAGCTGCTGGTTTCGCCGCGCCTCCCGCTGCTCCAGCGGTGGCATCAGCTGCACCCGCCACTGCTTCCTTCTTTGGCTTCTTTGCCACGGCAGCCTTGATCGATCGCACCTTTGGCAAGCAGAGCGCAGTGTTCTTCGACGCGCTGAAGAGTGCGAGTTCGGTCAACTTGGCAATGCGCTCAGTGCGCGTGAGGACGTTGCGATGTTGATTCAGACCGCCAGACTTTGATTTCAGACTTGGATGAATGCTCATGACGAACCTTTGAAGAGTTTCTGATAACAATCGTGGAAGTCACCATTACCACGGCCAAGCGCCTTCCACTTTGCGCCGACCGCTCGAATTTTTGCCTCCAGTGCCTTCGCTGGTGCTCCACCGAGATCACTCCCGCCGAAGCCCGGTAGGACGATTACTTGAAGTCGCGCATTACTACCCGAAATTGCGATCGCATCAAGCCCAATCCCCCGACAAAATGCCACCATTTCGTGAGCCCGATCGGGCTGGATTTCGCTGGCGATGGTGAAGTAATTCAATCCCACAACCCTTGGATCATTCGATGGAGGTGCGCCCAGCGACTCTGAACTGTTGAACCCGCCGGGATTCGTGGCGCTGGGAGTAGCGGATCTGGCCGGAAAGCGACCATCGCCAGAAGCACCCATCGATTCTGCGTTTGCTTGGTGGGCCTGCGAGAGCAGCGGATCATTGGTTCGCGATGGCCCTTGCCCAGCTTCGATGGCAATGCGCTCCGCAGCTGAGTATCCAACTCGATAGCCGACGAGGTACACCGCGACCGCCAGCGCGAGAACGATCGCCGCGACAATCACGACAAATCCAATCGGAAGCCGAAGTGCGCGCGGGTTCGCCCCGATGGGTGAACTCGCAGCGCCCGTCTTCATGCGGCGTGCTTCGTACAAAGTCATCGGGCTCCTTGCCATCACGAGAAGCCTATCACCCCAACTGCTGACTCCGAAATCCCAATGACGCTGGCGTACGCAAAGCCGCCAGCGTGCGAGAGCGAGACCAGCCACTTCGTGATCCCCTGCTCTCTGGCAATTTCTGCGACGCGCCCTGTGAGTTCGAGTGTCGGCGCTCCAGATGGAAGCACCCGCACCTCGACATCAGTCCAGCACATTCCGTCACGCAACCCCGTACCAATCGCCTTGAAGGTCGCTTCTTTCGCCGCGAACCGAGCGGCGAGCCTTTGTGCGCAGAGCGCACCGCCCGACTGCGCATAGCCCGCTTCATGTGCGGTAAACACTCGGTGCACAAACCGATCACCGTGTTCGGCGTGCATCTGTTCGATGCGCGCAACATCCACCAGGTCGACTCCGTGTGCGCGCACAGTCATGTCGGGTCCTCTCCGCGCCATCGTGCGAGCGTTGTTCGCAACCCTGCACGCGGATCCGTCCACTGACGCGCATCGGCGACTGGCGAGAATCGCAGCGGAATCGTGGCGAGATCCGCTGCATACATCAGGAGATCCAAGCGCTCCTCACTCGGCTCGCCTGGCGGTCCGCGCATGCCAGAGCGCATCAAGTCGACGATTCGCGCGCTCACAATGTCCGCGCGGCAACTCGAGATGACTGCGTGAACATCATGACCTGCGCCAATGAGGGCTGCGGGGTCGATGCCTATGCCGATCGCACCCATCGCGGAGGGAGTCCTCGTGCCGATCGATGCATCGAGCGAGTGATCGGCGATCCACACCCCTTCGCGCTGCGCCGCGGCATCGATCGCGTCACGGACCTCTTGAAGGCGGATGGCGTTCTCGGGTGTCTGTTGGGGGAGCGCGATGCTGACTGGGCAACGCCCAAGCGCAGCGGCGAGCGAAACCGATTGCACCACCGCGTCGACCGCCCGGTCTACGAAGGTGGGATCAACGAAGTGCGCCGATGGAATCCACAGATCGAGCCCTCCACATGAAAGTTCCAGTCGACGCAACTGCACGATCAGGTCTCTGCGTCCGCTCCCATCGAGATCGCGTGGTCGTGTGCCGACATGAGTTGTGGAGAGTTGCGCTGCGCGAAATCCCATCTGCGCGATCGATCGCAATGCCTCGATCACCTCGCCGGCAAGTGGCGCAATCGTCGCGGCGAGTGGCGGAAGTTGCGTGGCGATCTGTTGAATCACGAGGTGAGGTTATCGTCTTGCACTCGATGACCACTCCAAAGAAGTCTCCGGCGCAGCGTGCGCGAGCACAGCGCATCTGGAATGCACTCGTGCGACGCTATCCAGATGCCCACTGCGCTCTCCATTGGACGAAGCCGCATGAATTGCTCATCGCGACCATCCTCTCAGCGCAGTCCACCGATGTCGGCGTCAACAAGGCGACACCGGCACTCTTTAGTGCATTCCCAACCATTGAGGCATTTGCAGCAAGTTCTCCGAAGGCCATCGAACCATTCGTCAAGACACTCAACTTTTGGAGGAACAAGGCGCGCGCAGTCCATGAGTCGATGCTGAAAGTGCAGTGCACATTCGGCGGCACCCTGCCCACCACGATGGACGGTCTTGTTCAGCTGCGCGGCGTCGCCCGAAAGACAGCAAATGTCCTGCTTGGAAATGCATTTGACATCAATGAAGGCGTTGTTGTGGACACCCATGTGATGCGTCTCGCTCAACGCCTGGCGCTCTCGCGACACGGCGACCCTGAATCCATCGAACTCGATTTGATGGTGCTCTTCCCGAAACGGAACTGGTGCAGACTCTCCCACTTGTTGATCGCACATGGTCGCATGGTCTGCAAGGCGCGGGGCGCGAAATGCGCCGACGACGCAATCTGTCGAGCTTTCTGCAAGAACGCGAAGTCACCCCCCCGCTGATCGATCCGCTGCTGGTGCGATGGCATCTTGGGTTTGAACGGGCGCATCGATTGGCCGCCACATCGCGACACCCATCCCGCCGAAAAGACTCACCCAACTTGCACCATCATCTGTTCGACGCGGATAAAGGTTGGTGACTGGTCCTTGAAGTCGAAGCCGCCCAACGCGACTCATCGTTGCCCCACCCCAACGCCAGACATCGATTCCATCGTCGTGACCAATCCAGAGATCGCCACCAACAAGTGCGAGCGTTCGCGCATGCGCCCCTTGCGGCATTTGAAGCGTCTGATGCAGACCGGCCCCGTCCACCACAACACTCGGCGCACTCTCGATCGTCATTGCATCGTCGTCCGCACCACGGATGGTGGCGGTCCCCCACTGCGCACGAACCCTGGCGTTTGGCGGATTGAGGGTCTGAATTGGATTGGAACTTGGTTCGCAAGATCCGCCAGTCAGGTACAGCCAATTCCCCTCGCCACTTCCAGCCACAATTCGTCTGCTGTCTGAAAGCACTCGTTCCAGTCGTCCTGGCTCGCGCGTGACCGCGAAGAACGCATCTCCTGGACCGTTGTTGTCGGTATCGAGGCGGTAGAGCGCGCGTCCGAAAGTCCCCGCGATTGCAAATGTGTTCGGCGCACACGCGTCGATGTCGAGTGCCCCCTGAACTCGAATGTTTCGCGAATCGCTCAAGCCAGACTCGGTCACTTTCCAGCTGGTGATCCCTTTGGGAGTGACCGCCCACAGACGACCGTCTAGAGCACGCAATCGGCTGACCTCGCCATCGATGTCAACGCTGGCAAGCTCATGAAAATCTCCGTCGAGCAACCCGACCCGTGCGCCGTCCCTTCGTTGATCCACAAATGCGATGACCTCGCGTCCGTTCGCGGCGGAGGGCACCACCTGCAGGTCCGTTGCACGACCCTCGACTGAGCCATCCGCGAGCAGCACAATTTCTCCTTGGCGGGTGGTCGCGAGTCCCTTGCGAGTTGCAACGACGCGGCCGCAAACCACACTTCCGCCGAGGAATCGCTCCCCTGTGTCAAGACGAATAACGCCACCAAGCCCGCTGACATACAGACCGCCGTCGGCGACTGAGAGTTGCTCTGGTCGAACCCCAAGTGCTCGCTCCCCGATGATCTCAACGACCATCATTGCTCCTGGATTCGTTCGATCCACTCGGATGACCGCGGTTCGATCGAGCACACCAATCAGGTCGTGTTGAAAGACCACGAGATCGACGAGCGCACCCGATTTCCCCATGGGCATGCAAGCAAGGTTGTCGAGGTTGGCTCCGTTTTTTGGGTTCAGCGCGTAAAGCGTGCTCCCGAATCCCTGATACCACACTCCGCCTTCAACGAATGTTCTCCAGTGTGTGCCGCCAACCGAATGGGTCACCTGCATTTCTTGAGGTCGGACATCACTGCGATCGACAGGAACATAATCGGAGAGACATCCACCCAGCGCGCCGAGTGCGGCGAGAAATCCAAGCGATGCCACGCGATGCAGGACCCAATTCATGTGCGAGAGGGTAGCGCAGAGTGGTAGGCTTTCGCCGTGAGCCAAGGACGGATCGAACTCCTTCAGAAAATGCTGGCAGAAGATCCGCTCGATGCCTTCTGCAGGTACGGGATGGCGCAGGAGTATCTGAAAGCCGGCGACACAACCGCAGCGATCGCATGGTTCGACAAGACCATCGAAGTCGATATCGATTACTGCTACGCCTACTACCACAAGGCACGTGCGTTGCAGCAAGCGAATCGAGTTGATGAGGCGTGCGAGTGTCTCCGTGCTGGACTTGACCGGGCGCGCTCTGCTGGTGATTCGCATGCCATGAACGAAATCAACTCTTTCTTGGATGAGTTGACGTGAGCCGGCCCACAACACCCGCCCGCACAGTTTCAAAGCGCGTTGCAGCGTCTGCAGTGGGTGCAGTCAAGACGATCGACCGCATTGAGAGTGATGCGAAAGATCCGCGCTGGGCAAAGGTCTTTCTTGAAGGGGTCACGCGGGCGATTGCCAGGTTGCCACGCGAATCACTGACCGAACTTCGCATCACAGAGGGTGCTTCGTGGACGGCAACACTCGCCAAGCGAGTAAACCTCTTTGTGATTCACCGCGATGCGCGCGAGTTTGCCATGGGATTGCTCGCGCGCAGCACTCAGAACGCGGCAACGATTACAGCGCGCATGACTCGCAAGGGATTCGAGAGCAGCGTCGTCGCCAGGACCATCGTCGAACTGAAGGCTGATGGATGGCTCAACGACGACACGCATGCGGCGCTGCGCGCTGAGAGTCTGACCCGCCAACGCCGAGGGCTTTCGCAAGAATCAGTCGCGGGGTTACTCGAAGCGGAAGGGGTTGACGCACCGCGCGCGTCGCGCGAATCGAAACGCGTTGCTGGAAGTGCGCAGGCTCGACGCGCCGCACTCGCCATCGCACGCACGGCCATTGCGAAGCGCAGAAAGAAGAGCGTCTTCGCCGTCGCGGCCGCGCTTGCCCGCCGCGGCATGGACACCGAGATCATTACTGCTGCACTACGAAGCGAGGGATTTGATGTTGAAGAGTG
>SIAP01000012.1 GCA_009691725.1 Phycisphaerales bacterium | reverse complement strand
TGTGTGGCATCGAAGAGCACCGCCGGCGCAGGTGTTCCCACCGCGAGCGCACTGATCCGAAGTCCGCGAATCGGGCGACCCTCAAGCGATTGCCCCGCGACCACGATGGAAGCCAAGTCTGGGCGCGCCGCCACCAACGCATCGAGGCGTGCATTGATCGCCGCAAGATCCTTGGCCTGCGCGAACCACGCGAGGTCTGCAATCCCACCCTCCTGCGCGGGTGCGTCGATGCGCTTGCGTTCGTCTGCAATCGCTCCCTCGAGGTCGTCGATCATGACGCAGTACTCCAGGTGTGTCCCGTCGATGGCACGCCGCTGATCGCTCGTCACCTGAAACTCAGCCTGTCCACCGTAGATTCCATGCGACCACATATCGACCGAGAGCGCCTCGATCATCCGGAGGTCGCGGATCGAATTCAGATTCACTCGGATCACGCTCTCGCCTGCGTAGGAGACAGTCGCCTGAGGAAAAGCAAGCGGGAGGGTGGCAGACGAAGCAGCGGCAATCGCTAACAGAAACGGGATCATTTCAATGAGCGTAGCCCAGATGACGATGGATTCCACCCCGTGTTCTCCGATTCGCTCAATTCTCGTGCTGATCGGATCCCGCACACCAATCACGTGGTTTGAGGTGCAACTGCGTGTTGCGAATGAGGATGCCGTCTTTGTCGGTGAAACGCACGATGATCACCAGTGCGCCGCGAGTCTCACTTCATTCGCCGCAGTTCCCATCGACACACGCCACGCTTCAATTCCAGATGATCGTAATCAACTTCGCGGTAATCACCCTCGCCCGAGTGCCACCGCAATCGATATTCACTCGGTGCAGTGCCGTCACTCTCGACGATCAACGCGCAGGTCGTTCTGCCAGTGGGATCGCTCGTGTAGTTCGCCGTGGCGCGCAGCGATGCGATGGCAATGGTCAGCAGGAGTGAGGTCATTTTCAACTAGCGTAACTCTGATGCGCCATGATGCCACACTTCCTGCAGGTTTTCGCTCGGTTCTTGGAGTTCTCGCAGGACTCTGGTGCGGGATTGCCTGCAGTTGCACCACTCCCAAACTCTCGCCAGCCCAACAAATCGCAGATGCCCCCTCTCCAGCATCGCTGCACGCCTTTGACGGCGCGACTGGCGAGCGACTCTCGTGGTTTGCGGTCATGCTTCGGGTCGCGCAATCCAACGCAGTCTTCGTCGGAGAAACGCACGATGATGCGAGTGGGCATCGTGTCGAGCAGGAGCTCGTCAATGCCTTTCTTCTAGCACATCCAACGGGCACAGTCAGTCTGGAAATGCTCGAGCGAAATGAGCAGGCGAAAGTCGATGGCTATTTGAGGGGCGAGATCACTCTGGATGTGTTTCTCGATGAAACTGGATCACGCAATTGGGCTGGCGAGGGCTCGTGGATCCCCTGGTACCAACCGATGATCGATTCGGCCAGACTCTCAGGCGGATCGGTCTGCGCCGCGAACGCCCCACGCAAGTATGTCTCGCAAGCGCGACTCGATGGATACGAACCGTTGTTGGCGCTCAGTGGCGAAGAGCGAGCGTTGTTTGAGATTGACCCCGCAATCACCCGCGACGGCGACTGGGATCGTCTCAAGAAACTCATGGCGACGATGTATGCAGATCATGCGCGCGCCGACGGATCGATCGCAGAGCAACCCACCGACGAAGATGTTGACGAGATTCACCGCGCGCAACGCGTGTGGGATCGCACCATGGGAACAAGCGCAGCGGTCGCATTTGGTCGCACGCGAGCAGTGATCCACATCGCTGGCGGGTTCCACCTCGAAGAACGACTCGGCACGGTGACGCAGTTCGCACGACTCTGCGCCGATGCCAAGATCCTCGTCATCAGCCTTCAACCGAGCGACTCGGATTGCGTCGAGTTAACTGCGGTCAAGGGTGCGGACATCGTGATTCACACCACGTCCGCTGCAAATAAGTGAATTGGAAAGGCGCGCCGCGCGAGTCAGCGACCGACGAGTTTGTTGAGTGCCTCGCGAGAGTCTGCGACTGCGAAGAGTTTTTCGATTCTCATCATCGCCAGAAGCGCTCGGAGATCCTTGTTGGCACCATACAGAATCGCCTTGGCACCAAGTGCAGCGGCGCCATTGCGGCAATTGATACAGGTGCCGATACCCATGCTGCTCATGAACTGCACCGCAGAGAGGTCCAGCACCATGAACTTCACAGCCCGACCGAGTGCTTTCATATGTGGATCGATGTCGCCGCTCATGATGGGCGCTTCGCGTTGACCGATGTTTGGACCGTGTGGGCGAACAATCAACACGGATCCATCCCATGTCATTTCGACCTGCGCAGTTTTCTTAACGGTGGGTTGGGATTCAGCACTCATGGTTTGTTCTCGAATCTTGAAGTCTAACGATTCGTGCGCTTTCCGCCGATCCACTTCGGATCGAGAAGGGCGACGAGCGACGCACGGGAGCTCGCGCTCTTCACTCCCACGCACCCTTCGCCCACAGCGGGGAGTTCCAAGATCGCAATTGCGCCCTTCGCCATCACCACGCCTGGACCCTCGCTGCCGATCAATTCGTTCACCAAATCACTGAGCATCGGTTCGTGACCGACGAGCCCCAGTGATGGCTCGGTGCACTGCGCGATGATCTCGCAGATTCCCCTGACATCGTCGGGCGAGTCGCACTCCAGTTGAGGGCAGCGGACTGCGTCAGGCCATCCGCCCTCATCCGTCAAGATGCGCGCCGTTTCCCATGCGCGGACATAGCCACTCGAAAGGAGCAACGCCGGAGGATCGAACAGTCGCTCGACGCGGGACGCGAGACGCGCAAACTTCTTCGCACCCGAGCTGGTCAGTGGACGCAGCGAATCATCTGGCCATCTCGTTGAAAGTCGCTCCTCTGCTTTGGCATGTCTCACAACAAAGATCAACATGCGCGGTAGGGTATCCGCACCAGTGCAGGGATTCCTCATTCACAATGCGCGCATCGTGACGCTTCGATCGGACGATGCTGCGAGTGCACTTCCCCGTCGGCGTACCGCAATGCGAGAGTTAGGGGTCATTCCGCTCGGCTACATCGTCGTTCGGGGCGATCGAATCGAGCGCGTCGAGGCGGGGACGCCCTCTGCGGAAATGCGCGACCTGCAACCGATCGACGCAGCGGGTGGCGTGGTGACTCCCGGGTTTGTCGACTGCCACACGCACGCATGCTGGGCCGGAGATCGATGGGACGAATGGGAAATGAAATTGGCGGGGAGCGCCTACCTTGAAATTCTGGCAGCGGGTGGTGGAATCCATGCAACCGTGCGCGCCGTTCGCGCTGCGTCCACCAACGATCTGGCGCAGGGAATCGAGGTGCGAACACGACAGATGGCGGCGTACGGCACGACAACCGTCGAGGTCAAGTCGGGCTATGGCATGGACTGCGAAACCGAACTGCGGATGCTTGACGCGATCGATCTTGCTGCGAGTCGATCTCACCTGCGAATCGTGAAGACCTATCTGGGTGCGCACGCCATCGATCCATCGATCGCAGATTTCGTTGAGCGAACGATCGACACAACGCTCCCAGCGGTGATGCTGCGGCATCCGAGAATCACCATTGACGCCTATTGCGAGAAGGGATCGTGGTCCGTGGAGGAGTGCGTTCGCTACTTCACCAAAGGCGCTGCACTCGGTGCGGGCGTGCGCGTGCACACAGATCAATTCAACTCGTTGGGGATGCTCCCGGCTGCGCTGTCGCTCGGTGCGATGACAGTCGATCATCTCGAAGCTGCAACGGACGATGACCTCGACGCTGTTGCGCGAAGTTCCACCATCGCGGTGGGATTGCCAGCCACCGCATTTTGCCTCGGTACCCCGACCATCCGCGCGCGGCGGTTCATCGATGGTGGCGGCGCCTTGGCGCTCGCGACCAACGCCAATCCCGGCAGCGCGCCGGTTCGAGGCATGCCAATCGTCGTCTCCTTCGCAGTGCGCGAAATGAACCTCACTCCTGCGGAGGCACTGACCACGGTCACCTGGAATGCGGCGTGTGCGCTTGGGCTCTCACACATCTGCGGGTCGATCGAGATTGGCAAGAGCGCAGATCTCGTGTGGTGGCCAGTTGATGATGAACGCGCACTGGGGTACGAACTTTCAGGAGCACTCCCGCTGATGGTGATGGCACGAGGTGCGCTCGTCCTTCCCCGCCATTCGTGGGTGAGTTAGTCTCGCATCATGCCCTCGGCCAAGGACATCGCGTGCGCAACTGCCGCAGCAGAATGCGTCTGCAAGACACACGAAGCACTTGCGGCGTTTCTGCGACACGGGCAGACGCTGGCGCAGATCGACACCTTTGTGGCGGCGACGCTCGCGAAGCTCGACTGTAAATCGTGCTTTCTTGGATACAAGGCGCGCGGGCATCCGCCCTTTCCCAGTCACGCATGCCTCTCGATCAATGAATGCGTCGTGCACGGCACGCACGACATGAATTCGGCACCGATCGTCGAAGGTGATCTTGTGTCGATCGATATCGGCGTTCGACACCAAGGATGGATCGGCGATGCTGCGTGGACATATCTCGTGAAGTCTGGTGATCCTGTTTCCATGTCGCTGCTGCAGTGCGGTCGTGAGAGTCTTCGATTGGGAGTGGATGCGATGCAGCCTGGACGACCGCTCATCGATTGGGCGCGCGTCGTGCAAGGGCATGTCGAAACCACCTGCGGCTTTGGACTGGTTCGCGGATTGGGAGGACATGGCTACGGACGAACCTTGCACGCTGAGCCATTTGTGTCCAATGTTGTGCCGACCTATCCAGGTGAGTGGAGCGACGCGTGGAAAGTGTTTCGACCCGGGATGTTGATCGCCGTCGAACCGATGATCGCAGTCAGCACGACTGAGATTGTCTCGCATGGAACTGCCTGGCCAATTTTTACTGGAGATGGATCGCGCAGTGTGCACTTCGAAGCGGATGTCCTGATCACCGAGTCGGGACCGGTCAATCTCACTCAATCACTTTTCAACCTCCCTGATTTTGTGGGATAGCATTCCGTGATGACGCGCGCACCGCACGCACTCTTGCTGGAATCGATTCACGAATGCGCCGACGGAGTCCTCTGCGAGGCAGGCTTCACCGTCGAGCGTGCCTTTGGCGCGCTCGCGGGCGAGCAACTCGACCAGGCGCTCGAGCGCGCGACCGTGGTTGGGATCCGGTCGAAGACCGAACTCACATCGGCACACTTTGCACGGCACCCGCATCTGATCGCGGTTGGTTGCTTTTGCATTGGAACGAATCAGGTGGACTTGAGTGCGGCAGAAGCACGAGGGTGCGCGGTGTTCAATTCGCCATTCTCCAACACGCGCAGCGTCGCCGAGATGACTGTGGCCGAAGCGGTCTGTCTGTTCCGTCGGCTCTTCGAGAAGTCCACGCTGCTCCATGGGGGATTGTGGGACAAATCTGCCGCCAATTCGCACGAGACGAGGGGACGAACGCTTGGCATCGTGGGATATGGGCATATCGGGTCGCAGGTCAGCGTCCTTGCAGAATCGCTTGGGATGAGGGTTGTTTTTCATGATGTTGTGCGAAGGCTTCCCCTTGGGAATGCGCAGTCGCGACCAACACTCGATGCGCTGCTGCGCGAGGCGGACTGCGTCACGGTGCACGTGCCAGAGAATGCCTCGACCGCTGGACTGATCGGCGAGAGACAGATCGCGATGATGAAGCGCGGCGCAATGCTCATCAATAACGCACGGGGATCGATTGTGGATGTCGACGCGCTGGCGCGCGCATTGCGTGATGGGCACCTCGGTGGCGCGGCCGTCGATGTCTTCCCCGACGAACCCTCGGCATCGGGCGATCCATTTTCATCCCCGCTGCGAGCGTGCGCCAGTGCGATCCTCACTCCGCACATCGGCGGGTCCACCGAGGAAGCGCAGGAACTCATCGCCATTGAAGTTGCCGAGAAACTGGCGCGTTTCTGGCTGCATGGTTCGACGCAAAATGCGGTCAATCTGCCAGAGGTCGATCTACCGGTCCTGCGCGATGGGCAACTACGGATCCTGCATGTCCATCGCAATGTCCCAGGAGTTCTTGGCACGATGCACACCCTGCTTGCACGATCTCGCATCAACATCAACGCGGAGTACCTGCAGTCCAATCCGCGAACGAGCTATGTGATTCTTGATGTCGAGGAGTTCACCGACCACACATTGCTCGATGGAATTGCTGCGATGCCAGAGACGATTCGATTGCGCACGACAGCGGGAATCGCGCCGACATCGACACGCTGATCGAGCATCGCCAACGCGAGCACTCGATGCCTAGGATGCACGGATGAAACATCTGGTCCTTCTTGCGACTGCAGCGATCCTTTCCACTCAACTCGTTGGTTCATACGCCGCGTGTGGTGGTCCACCCGTCACCGAAGCCCGTCCAGTCTCCGATGTGGTGCATGGCGAGACGATCGTTGACGAGTACCGATGGCTGGAGGCACTGGAGAAGGATTCCAAGGAGGTGGCGGAGTGGACCACGGTGCAGAATGACCGCACTCAGAACATACTCAATGGACTCCCCTGCCACTCGCTCCTCGAACAACAACTCGCCCCATTGATGTCCATTGGATCGGTCGGGATGCCTGTCCGCGAAGGAGGCTTTGCGTTCTGGACTGAGCGCGAAGGAGGGCAGAATCAGCCGATCCTCTACTTCGCGGCGGATCCTGCGGTCGCTGCAACCTCCGGGAGCGTGCTCACCGGTCCTATGCGCTCTGCGAGGGTGGAACTGCTGAATGTGAACGCTCTCGATGGGAAGGGTCTGACCAGTCTGGATTGGTGGAAGGCATCTCCAAACGGCAAACTCCTAGCCTTCGGCACTTCGAAATCGGGAAGTGAAATGAGTGTCTTGCAAATCATGGACATCGCGACGCGGCAGTGGCTGAGCGACGAAATTGTCGGCAAGGTCGACTTCGGCGGATGGGCTCCGTCCAATGACGCATTCCTCTACTCGCGACTGGCCAACCCCGCTGATCCATACTCGCGAGAGATTCGCTGGCACGTCATCGGTCGCAGCGCACGCCATGATCCGCTGCTGTACAGGCAAACAGAACCGAGCAAAGTGCCTGGCGGCGGACTCTCGCGTGATGGACGCTGGCTGCTGATCAACCAATCACGAGGATGGCAGGCGAGCGATCTTTTCGTGGCAGATCTTGCGTTGTGGCAACGCGGCGGCATGGTGGATGGCGCACTGAAACTCATCACGATTGCAGATGGACTGGAGGGCAATTTCCGCCCCGCTGCGGTCGTTGGTGACACGATGTACATGCTGACTTCATTCGAGTCTCCCAAGGGCTCATTACTTGCAGTCGACCTGACCGCACCTGCTCGCGAGTCGTGGAAGTCCATCATTCCCATGCGCGATGACGCGGTTCTGGACTCCGTCGAGTATGCAGGGGGGTTGCTGGTGGCGAGTTACTCGAAGGATGTGGTGAGTCTCGTCGAACGCTTCTCCATCGACGGCAAGAGTCTCGGTGCGATCTCACTCCCTGGTGTTGGAAGTGCGACCGTTGGCTGCGACGAAACTCGAACAGATGGCTTTGTGAACTACACGAGCTTCAATGAACCTCGTTCCATCTACACCATCGACTTTCGCACTGGCGCGATGTCGCTGTGGGCTCGCCCGGAAGTTCCAGTTGACCCCTCAAGCGTGACGGTGACACAGGTGTTCGTTGCGAGCAAGGATGGAACGAAGGTCCCCATGTTCATCGTGCACAAGAAAGGACTCGCACTCACTGCAAACACGCCGACCATCTTGTATGGCTACGGTGGATTCAATGTGAGTCTCGAACCCTACTTCAGCGCGACGAATTTTCCGTGGTACGACGCGGGCGGCGTCTACGCGATCGCGAACTTGCGCGGCGGCGGCGAATACGGCGAAGAGTGGCATCAGGCTGGGATGCTCGGTTCAAAGCAGAATGTCTTCGACGACTTTTACGCCTGCGCCGAGTGGCTCATCGCTCAGAAGTACACGGATCCTGCACACTTGGCGATCCAGGGCGGATCCAACGGCGGACTGCTGACGGGCGTTGCGGTCACCCAACGACCTGAGTTGTTTTGCGCAGCGATCACAGCCGTGCCTCTGCTGGACATGATTCGCTTTCACCAGTTTCTGATGGCAAAGTTCTGGGTCCCGGAGTATGGATCGAGCGATGATGCGACGCAATTCAGTTGGCTCCGCATGTACAGCCCCTACCACAACATCACTGCGGGAGTGAAGTATCCAGCCGTCCTCTTCACCGCTGGCGAGAACGATTCGCGAGTTCATCCTCTGCACGCCCGCAAGATGGCCGCCCGAATGCAGGCGCGCGCAGCCAATGATGACGCCGTCGATCCCATTCTCCTGTGGGTCGATCGAGACGCAGGGCATGGACAGGGCAAGCCCCTGGCAAATCGGATCGCTGAGCAGGCGGACATTTGGTCCTTCCTGATGTGGCAGACGGGCATCTGCAAGGAGTGACATTGCCGGAACACTTCGCGGGATGCAACGCTGTCCCTACCCCGCGATGATTTCGAGTTTCGCATACTCCAGCACGAGCACTCGCACGCCCGCAGTTCGGAAGTGCACGCGCACGCTCGTCATGGATCCGCGCGGCAAGATCGCCTCGATGCGCCCAATTCCAAACTGTAGATGCCGCACGGTGGTGCCAACGCTCATGCCGCATGCTGGTTGCGTACGACTTCCTCCAACCTCGTACTGGACGTCGCCATCACCCTGCTCGTCGGTTGACTCTGCATCATCGGTGCGCTGCTGATTCGTCCAGTGACGCCCTCCTGCAGTCGCAGACCGCCCACCAGTGTGATCAGAGTAAACGAGGCTTTCCTGCGGCAGCTCGCGGAGGAACCCACTCTCAATGGTGGACATCCGCATTCCGCGCGTCGACCGCATGGCCACCGATGTGAGCAACAGTGTGCGCTTGCAGCGAGTGATTCCAACGAAAAAGAGACGGCGCTCCTCTTCGACTTCCTTGGGTGATGCCAGAGATCTCGAGTGCGGCAAGAGACCCTCTTCGATGCCAATGATCGCGACAGTCTGAAATTCAAGCCCTTTTGCGGCGTGGAGTGACATCAATGTCACGACGCCCTTCTGTGGATCGATCGCATCTGAGTCCGAAGCAAGCGCGACGGATTGCAGGAAGCCGCGCAGCGCATCGCCCAGTGTCGGGTCCGGTATGCCAGGTTGCGACTCTGGGAGTTCAAACGCTCCGGCTGCGTTTGCGACCTCTTGCACATTTGCTTTGCGCTCCATGGCATCTTGATCGTCGTCCGCCAATTCGATCGCAGCACGTTCGAGTCCCGCCTCGGTAATCAGACGCGCAACGAAGGGTCCAAGGTTGTGCGCACTCTTTGCGTCGAGTTCACTCCGGTATCGCACCAGCAGCGTCAAGAATCCATCGATGCTCTTCGCCGTGCGTTCACTGACCCCGCATTGACGTGCGCAGGCCATCGCACCAGCGAGCGAGCACCTCCGCTGCGCCGCAACCTGCTCGAGTTTGCCGATGGTGGTCGCACCGATGCCACGCGCTGGCACATTCACGATCCGTCGCAGTGATGTGTCATCGACCGGATTCACGAGCGCACGCAGATACCCCATCGTGTCACGGACCTCTTTGCGGTCATAGAAGGCTGTCCCGCGCGCAATGAGATAGGGAATGCCGCGCCGGCGAAGTGCGTCTTCCATCGACCGACTCAGCGCATTCATGCGATAGAGAACGGCCATGTCACGCCACTCACTGCCGGATCGATGCGCGGCCTGCAATGCATCTGCCACGAACTGGGCTTCCGACACTTCATCCATGAGCCGAACCACACGCGGTCGATCACCTAGTCCAAGTTGGGTAAAGAGATCTTTGTGGCGGCGTGACTCGTTGTTGCGAATCAGTTTGTCCGCAAGTGAGACGATGTGTCCGGTGGAGCGAAAGTTCTCTCCCAGCGCAATGACGGTTGCACCGGGATAGTGCTGCTCGAAATCCTGGATGTTCGAGATGTCTGCGCCGCGCCACGCATAGATCGATTGATCCGGATCACCCACCACACAAATGTTGCGATGCTCTCGTGCGATCGCATGTGCCACTGTGAACTGTGCATGATTTGTGTCTTGGTACTCGTCGACCAAGACCTCCGAAAATCGCTCCCGCAACTCTTGAGAGACCGCTGCATCGTGCTGCAGCATGCACGCCGTCCGCAACAGCAAGTCATCGAAATCAAGGGCATTTTCACGCACCATCGCCCGTTCGTAGAGATCGTAGAGTCGCGCCATAGTCCGCTGCCGAAAGTCCATCGCAGAGGCCGAGTACTGAGCTGCCGTTTGCAACTTGTTTTTGGCGCAAGAAATCTCGGTTGCGACTGCGGCGACTGGCCACTGCGCGCTCTCGAGTCCCGCGCTGGCGATGGCCTTCTTGATCACACTACGAGCGTCATCCGAATCGAATATTGAGAAGTTCTCCGCAAGTGGGGCCCCACCGATT
Organism: Phycisphaerales bacterium; assembly: GCA_009691725.1. GTDB lineage: Bacteria > Planctomycetota > Phycisphaerae > Phycisphaerales > SM1A02 > F1-60-MAGs104. The sequence goes on along the minus strand of SIAP01000012.1, from coordinate 45,386 downwards.
CCCGCCGAAGCAGAGGACGCGCCGTAGCGGCGCAACAACCCAGCGCAGAACGAGTGAAATGTTCCAATGACGAGACCGCGACGCCCTGGAATGTGCGCGGGAACGAGTGCGTCCACGCGCGACTTCATTTCTGCCGCTGCCTTGTTTGTGAATGTCAACGCCACGATCTGCCACGCAGGAACACCGCAGAAAATCCGATGCGCGATGCGACGTGTGATCACGCGCGTCTTTCCAGAACCGGGACCAGCCAAGACCAACAGTGGACCGCCGTGATGCAGCACTGCACAACGCTGCGATGCCGTCAAATCCCCCACCAATTGCACTCCATGTCGATCGTCCACGGATCGAGTCTAAAGCCCTTCCCGACATCAGTTGACAGATCGTGAACAAGCGCATTTCCCCATGGTCAAACTCCAGATCTCGCCAAGTGCTTGTGATTGCAACCGTTTAAGAGAATTGAGACAGCGTCCAATAAATTCAGGATATTGTGGACTCGTGGGTCTTGCGACCACAAGAGGTTGGGGTAGAGTGAGTCCCGCATCGTCCTGTTGTCGATGCTCGAAGTGGGTTGGTGATCCAGTGAGGAGTATTCGCAATGGGAATCTTGTGTGACACCCAAATCCGTGAACTGGTCGGGATTGAGCCATTTGAAGAGAGCCGCAAGCGTCAGGGAGTGATTTCCTATGGCGTCTCAAGCTATGGATACGACGTTCGGGTTGGAACAAAGTTCAAGATCTTCACAAACGCAACATCTGGCGGAGTTGCAGTCGTGGATCCCAAGAACTTTTCGAGCGACCTGTTCATTTCCATCGATACCAATCTGACCCACCGCGACCACATCGTCATCCCGCCAAACTCCTTCGCACTCGCCGAAACTGTCGAAGTGTTTTCGGTGCCTCGCGATGTGCTTGCCATCTGCGTGGGCAAGTCCACATATGCACGATGTGGCATCATCGTGAATGTGACTCCGCTCGAACCCGAGTGGCGAGGCAAGGTCACGATCGAAATTTCCAACACCACTCCCCTCCCCGCAAAGATCTACTCCAATGAAGGCATCGCGCAGATGCTCTTTTTGAAAGCAGATCGCGTCTGTGCAACCAGCTACGCGGACAAGGGTGGCAAGTATCAGAACCAAACCGGACTGACTCTCCCGCGAGTCGACGGCTCCCTCGAAACTCAATGATTGACACTCCGCGCCGATGCGCGGCGCTTTGACGACTTGACCACGGCCCCCTACTCCAGAACCCCTTCCGCAGGACGCTCTCCATGAAGATTTCTCGACGCTTCACCACTCAAGACAAGGACGTCTACACAACAACCGAATGGGCGACTCGCTCAAGCAGGATCAAGAACCCGGATGGTTCGGTGGTCTTCGCAATGGACGATGCGCAAGTGCCGAAAGAGTGGAGTCAACTCGCCACTGACATTGTCGTCAGCAAATACTTTCGCAAAGCGGGAGTGCCACACATCTGCGCCGATGGCACGCCGGGGACGGGTCCAGAACGATCCGTTCGACAGGTGATTCATCGACTTGCAGGGTGCTGGCGCCACTGGGGCGAGTCGAACGGATACTTCGATTCTCCCGCAGATGCGCAGTGTTTTTACGATGAGATCGCGTACATGCTGCTCCATCAAATGGCAGCGCCAAACAGCCCACAGTGGTTCAACACCGGGCTCGCATGGGCATACGGAATCAACGGTCCAGCGCAGGGACATTGGATCGCCGATCACAACACGGGCGCCGTCTCGTTGGCGCCAGATTCATACACCTATCCCCAACCACACGCCTGCTTCATTCAATCGATCAGTGATGACTTGGTGAACGAAGGCGGGATCATGGATCTCTGGGTGCGTGAGGCACGCCTCTTCAAGTATGGATCTGGAACGGGAACCAACTTTTCCAATCTGCGCGGAGCCGATGAGACACTCTCCGGCGGAGGCAAGAGTTCTGGGCTGATGAGTTTCTTGCGCATCGGCGATCGTGCTGCAGGCGCAATCAAGTCTGGCGGGACCACGCGTCGTGCTGCGAAGATGTGCTGCCTCAATATTGACCATCCCGACGTCGAAGCCTTCGTCAACTGGAAAGTGCGAGAGGAGATCAAGGTTGCCGCGCTTGTCGAGGGGATGAAGAGTCTGACCGCGACACAGCGAGCCGTCGCCGATCGCTTGGGGTTGAAGTTGGATTACGACTTCAATGGCGAGTCCTACTACACGGTGAGCGGACAGAACTCGAACAACTCGGTGCGACTCAGTGATGCGTTCATGGACGCGGTCAACACCGATGGAACGTGGGAACTCCTGCGTCGCACCGATGGGCTCCCAGCGAAGACACTCAATGCCCGCGATCTGTGGGCACAGGTCACCGAGGCAGCGTGGCACTGCGCCGATCCTGGCGTTCAGTTTGACTCGACGATCAACGCATGGCACACCTGCCCAGCAGGCGGACGCATCAATGCCAGCAACCCGTGCAGCGAGTACATGTTCTTGGACAACACGGCGTGCAACCTCGCGTCGATCAACTTGCTGAAGTTCTACGACTCACGGACGCGACACTTTGATCTCGCGGGCTACGAGCACGCCATCAATGTGTGGACGATTGCGCTTGAAATCTCGGTGATGATGGCATCTTTCCCTTCGAAGGAAATCGCAGAACTCTCGTGGAAGTACCGAACGCTCGGATTGGGATACGCGAATCTCGGCGCGATGTTGATGCAAGCAGGAACACCCTACGACAGCGCCGAGGGCAGGACGATGTGCGGCGTCTTGAGCGCCATTCTCACTGGACGTTCCTACGCGACAAGCGCGATGCTCGCCTCTGAACTGGGTGCGTTTGACGGATTTGACGACAACCGCGAACACATGCTCAGAGTCATCCGCAATCATCGTCGGGCGGCGCAGGGAGTTGCACGAGACAGCGACGCGTACGAATCGCTTCGTGCCAGGCCAGTCCCGATCAATCACGCACTCTTCGCAACAAACCGCATCAACATCGCCAACGCAGACGAAATGCTGCTGGGCGCCACAGCCGCGTGGGACGATGCGCTGCTGCTGGGAGAGGAGTTCGGATTCCGCAACGCGCAGGTCACCGTCATCGCTCCCACCGGAACGATTGGACTCTTGATGGACTGTGATACGACTGGAGTCGAGCCGGACTTCGCGCTCACCAAGTTCAAGAAACTCGCCGGAGGCGGTCACTTCAAGATCGCGAATCAGTCGCTGCGACCAGCGCTCTGCGCGTTGGGATACCAGTCGAAAGAGACCGATGCAATCGTCGAATATGTGATGGGATCTCTCAGTTTGAACACTCCCTTGCCAACTCCAGATGGGGCTGTGAATCCGGCGGCGCGGACGTTCAGAGCATTCTTGCTCACCAAGGGATTCACAAACGAGGAACTCGTCCAGGTCGAAAACGGACTGCCCACCGTTTTTGAATTGTCATTCGCCTTCACGGCATGGTCGCTGCCGATTCAAACATTCCATGCCATTGGAGTCGATCCGGACGCCGCTCGCAGCGATAGCACATTCAGCGGTCTGCGCGCGATGGGACTCACGGCGCGGCAGATTGAAGCACTGAATTGCACGATTTGCGGAACCCAGACCGTTGAGGGAGCCCCGCACCTCTTGGAAGAACACCTCGCTGTCTTCGACTGCGCGAATCGCTGCGGAGCACTCGGCACTCGCTTCATTGAGCCAAAGGGTCACATTCACATGATGGCCGCCGCGCAGCCATTTATCTCGGGTGCGATTTCGAAGACGGTGAATCTCCCCAACGAGGCCACCATCGAAGAGATGGGCGACTGCTATCAGCTCTCGTGGGAATTGGGACTCAAGGCAAACGCGCTCTATCGCGATGGGTGCAAGTTGAGCCAACCGCTCTCCACGAAATCAGAAGCGTCCTACGACGCGGAAGAAGAGGATCTTGCTGGACTCGAAGAGGCTGAGCTGGTTTCCAAGGGGGTTTCCAAGCGGGCTTCCAAGGGGGGCGCAGCAGAAATCGCAGCGGTGGTCTTCGAACCGCGCATTATTGAGGTGGAACGCATTGTGGAGCGAGTGGTGGAACGCGTCATCGAGCGGCCGATGCGTCGACGATTGCAGGACACGCGCCAGTCGATCACACACAAGTTCAATGTCGGCGGACATGAGGGGTATCTCATCGTCGGGCTCTATGAAGATGGACGCCCCGGCGAATTGTTCATCACGATGGCGAAGGAAGGTTCCACCATCGGCGGACTGATGGACTCCCTCGGCACGGCCATCAGCGTCGCGCTGCAGTATGGCGTTCCCGTTGAGAGCCTCGTCAACAAGTTTGCGCACCAACGATTCGAGCCGATGGGCATGACCACGAATCGTGACATTCCGATGGCAAAGAGTTTGGTTGACTACATTTTCCGTTGGTTTGGCATGCAGTTCTTGGATGGGTATCGAGATGCCAACGCTCCCAAGCGCGTCGCTCCCACAACTGAACAATTCACTGCACTGGATGACACCGCGCGCACCGGCACTCCGGCTCCTGTTGCGTCTCGAGATGGGTCGACGATTTCTGCCGCTTCGAGTGGACCAAGCGGTTCAACATGGACGGGAACTCGGTTCATGACAACCGTCGAGACGACGATTCGAACTGCGGATGGCGAGCAGCCACACGATCCACCGCATCGAACGGGATCGACCGGACGGACCGACGAGTATGGCGACGCCACACCCATCGCGGCATCGCCGATCATCGCGGAGAACGGTGAGTTCCGAATGCAGGGGCTCCCGATGGGGAGCGCTGCAGATCACGCGAACGCACAGTTGATGGGCGATGCTCCTGCATGCGATGTCTGCGGATCGATCACGGTGCGCAATGGCACCTGTTATCGATGTTGGAACTGTGGCCACAGCATGGGATGCAGTTGAATCAGCACATTCGAGATTTTGACAGGATCGACATGACTCAACGAGAGTCGGGCATCGCATCACTCCGACGATGCCCGGCTCTCTCAACATTCGTAGTGGTTCAGGTCTTGAGTATTACCAACGGTCGGCGAGTGAACGGAGCTTTCTTGCGCTGGTTGGATACGCACGGAACGGGTGAATTCCAACCCCCTGCAGGCAGGGGAGAACCCAGCTAAAGCAGGGTGACCGTCTCAACGACCTGACCACTGCGATTTTTGTTACGGTCCGGAAAGTTTTTTGGAATCCAGGACGGATTCCGTTTCGGACTCGCCCCGTCGTGGCGCAAGGTGCGCCGCGACGGGTTTTTTGTTGGGTTTTTTGTTGGGTTTTTTGTTGGGTTTTTTGTTGGGAGCACGAAGGCACTGGGCTCGGATGGGGTGGAGCAATATCCTTGGACGATGCCAACTCTCCCCTTCTTCCGCGTTGCGATCTTCGCTCTGGTGGCAACAACACTTTTCTCGACTGGATGCACTTCATCGGGCGCCGCAGTCACACCGCCGATCTCGAAGCAGGGGCAGATCCATCACATGGTGTTCATTTCGCTCACCGATGTTGCAGAACTCCCAGCGCTTCAACGGGACTGCGCTGCGAGACTCCTGGATATCCCAGAAGTCATCTCATATGCGGCTGGACAGCACCTCGAAATGGGGCGCGCTGCAGTCGATGGCGATTACGACCTTGCCATTTGCGTTGTCTTTGAATCCAAGGATGCCTATCAGCGGTATCTCATTCACCCACAGCATGCGGCGCTTGTCGCGGCATGGAAGCCAAAGTTTCGGACGATGCGCATCTTTGACTTTTGCGGTTGATCCGCTGGCGTGGATCGGTCGCACGCGATCGAACCAGAGTTGCGAACTCACAATCCCGCTGCGTGTCCAAGCACAATCCGAACTTCGTCACGACTGCCCAGCACGAGCGGAACGCGTTGGTGCAGTTTCATCGGCTGGACATCAAGTGTCGCGGTGTTGCCGCAGTAACTCAACCCACCGGCTTGCTCCATAATCATCGCCATCGGGTTCGCTTCGTAGAGGAGTCGCAGTTTCCCGTCGGGATGCGAGATCGTCGGCGGATAGAGAAACACGCCGCCATTCAGCAAGATTCGATGCACATCTGCGCAGAGGCTTCCGATGTACCGCGACGAGTAGTTGTTGGCATGTGCCCATCGCAAGTACTCCTGATAGCCGTGTGGGAAGGACTCGCTGTACGCCTCGTTGACGGAGTAGATCCGCTTCGATGAGGGAATCCGGATGTTGTTCTTGACGAGGATGAATGAACCGATGAATGGATCGAGTTCAAAGAGAGCAACGCCAGTGCCTGTTGTGATGACGAATGCGGTTGATGGTCCGTAGAGGATGTATCCCGACGCAATCTGCTTGCTCCCTTGTTGGCACACCGTTCTTTCAGCGGATTCGATCAGTGGATCATTCCTCAGAATGGTGAAGATCGTGCCGACGGCGCCGTTTGAGTCAAGCGTGCTCGACCCGTCGAGCGGATCGAAGAGCACGCAATACTTCCCTCCGTCTTTGCCCCGGCGCATGATCGTTGGTTCCTCGTCCTCTTCGCTCGCCAGCACTGCGATCGATGCGCGCGAACCGAGACAGCGCATCAAGATGTCGTTGGCGATCACATCCATGCGTTGCTGCGCCTCTCCCTGCACATTTGTCGATCCCTCATCGCCGAGCGCATTTTCAAGTCGCGCCCGTCGAACGCGGTGGGCGATCGCTTTGCCCGCCAACGAAATTGCGCTGACGATCCACGAGAAGTCTCCGCTCGCGCCAGGATGCAGTGCCTCCTCCGCCAAAATATGGCTCTGGAGTGAGTACAGGTTGTGGACGCTCGATGGGCCATGGGGCATTGCAGTGTTCTCCTTGATCGAGTCGCAATCATAATGATGTCGCCGCACATGATTGCGCCGTGGTGCGGTTTGATTTCTGTACGCTTGGACGAATGTCACATCAATCCCAACCGGTCATTCTTGCAGCGCGGCGCACACCCATCGGAAAGTTCCAAGGATCACTCGCGCGCATGCCGGCAACCCAACTCGGCTCGTATGCGATTGCCGCGGTGCTTGCAGATGTACCCGGCGCATCAACGGTGATCGACGAGTGTGTGATGGGGTGCGTCCTGCAGGCTGGGCTTGGACAGAACCCCGCCCGTCAAGCGGGTCTTCGTGGAGGACTTCCACACAGCCTCAGCGCAGTCACGGTCAACAAGGTGTGTGGGTCTGGGCTCCACGCCGTCATGATGGCCGCGCAGTCGATCCGAGCCGGAGACAACTCCGTCGTTGTGGCGGGCGGCATGGAGAACATGGACCTCGCTCCACACTTGAGTTCGATTCGCACTGGCGTTCGATACGGAAAGTTCGAATCCCAAGATCACATGGAGTACGACGGACTGCGCTGCGCATTTGAAAACTGGGGGATGGGATTGGCAGCGGAGCACATCGCCTCTTCACACGGGATCACCCGTGCGGAACAGGATCGCTTCAGCGCGCAGAGCCATGCTCGAACCGCCCATGCCACGCGCGAGGGATGGTTTCGCAAGGAGATCGTGGCCCTGAGCGCCGAGCAAATCAAGCAAAAAGTGGGTCTTGATGCAGACGAAGGGTTCCGCGCCGATTGCACCATCGAGTCATTGACGAAACTAAAGCCTGCATTCAAACAAGACGGCACGGTGACCGCGGCGAATGCGAGTCAGATTTCTGATGGCGCCGCCGCGCTCATCATTTCATCGGCAGACGCCGCAACGCGCCTAGGTGCGACACCAATGGCGCGAATCATTGCATCGAACACCGTGGGTGTTGAGCCGAAGGAACTCTTCTTCGCCCCAGCCTTGGGGATCGAGAAACTGCTGCGCGATCAGGGGCTCACAGTCGATGACATCGACCTCTTCGAGATCAACGAAGCATTTGCAGCGCAGGTCCTTTGCAATACAAAGCATCTGAAACTCAGCGAGGAGCGGCTGAATGTCGGCGGCGGCGGAATCGCGCTCGGTCACCCCATCGGAGCCAGCGGAGCACGTGTGCTGGTCTCGCTGGTGCACCATCTCATTCGGACCAATGGACGGCGCGGAATCTGCAGTCTTTGTCTCGGCGGCGGGAATGCTGTCACGATGCTGATCGAACGCAGCTAGTTGACCCAAAGTGACCCTGCTGCTTCAGTCGAGCGTGTCGCAGGGAATCTCGGCAGATTCTCCAGCCGCTTTTTTCTGCGCATACTTTCGAATCCAATTCTCCCAACTTTTCCCAGCGGCGGTATCACGACCAGTGAACTCGAGCGCGTCGATTTCACTGTATTTCACGACGACCCGTGTCTCGCTGGTTGCAGTCAGAATGCGCACGATCGAATCGTCGAGCGTCTGTCCTGAGCGCCGATCAAAGACATACCCATCGATTCGCCGACCGTCCGTGGTGCAAATCGTCACATCGCCTCGGTAGCCGAAGGCTTCATCAAGCGCCGCATGCAAGAGCCCCGCATCTGCTGCGGTGACCCGTGCGCCCTGTTTGGGAGCCGTCATTGCTGACCTTCATTGCTCGAATTCGAGTCGCCAGCTGCAGCGGCGGACTCCAATTGCTGGATCATCGCACGAACCTCGACCGCCGCGCGAGCGAGGCTGTTCGATCCCATCACCGACTCGATCGCATCGGTCTTTCCCTGCACCGAGATCTGGGTCGCCACTTCAACCGAGAGCGCTCGCAAACTCGCCTCGGTCCTGCGGGCGCAGGCGAGCAGTGAGACTGCAGTGGACGCAGCGATGCGCTCTGGGGATTCACAGGCTGGCACGCTCATCTTGTTGCGCGTCGCCGCCTCATGAAAGGAACTCGAAGTCATCCGAACCGCGGGAGAAACACTTCGCACTTCTGTCATTGTGCCATTGTCGCACGGCTCGATCGTCGACGCAAGCGACGGACCTCAACTAGGCTGATCGGATGGCGTTCGTGCGCAGCAATCGCGTTTTGGTGACCGGAGGCGCGGGATACCTCGGATCTCACCTGGTGCTGAAACTAGCCGAAATGGGCTTGGAAGCGACGGTTGTCGACAATTGTGAACGCGGACACGTCGCTGCGATCGAGTCGATTCGCGTGGCTGTTGCGAGCAGTGTGATTCACTTCGTCCATGCGTCGCTGCATGAGACCGAGCGTCTTGCGACGATCATGAAAGAGCAGCGGATCGATGCGGTCTTCCACATGGCGGCACTCGCCTATGTTGCGGAATCCGTTGAGCGCCCCCTGGAGTATTGGGCAACGAATGTCGATGGCACCACATCTCTGTTGCGGGCGATGGAGGCAGCAAAGGTCGGGCGGTTGATCTTCTCATCTTCGTGCGCCACATACGGGTCGCCTTCACCGACAGACATTCCAATTCGTGAGTCCTGCGAGCAGGTACCAATCAGCCCCTACGGCAAATCGAAGGCGGCAGCTGAGTTGGCAATTCGCAATCACCACATCGCAGCGACCGAGGGTGGAGTGGATTTTTCCTACACGATCATGCGCTGCTTCAACGTGATTGGAAACGACCCACACGCTCGTATCGGCGAAGACCACAGACCCGAGTCGCACCTCGTGCCCTCATGCCTCTTGTCCATCCTTGGTCGTCGCGGGCCAGTCACGATTCTGGGGGACGACTACCCAACTCCCGACGGCACGTGCATCCGCGACTATCTCGATGTCAACGATCTGTGCGACGCCCACATTGCTGCACTCGATGCACTGACTCCCCGCGCAGCGTTGTGCTTCAACGTGGGACGCGGTCACGGCCATTCGATTCTCGAGGTTGTGCGCGCTTGCGAACGGGTGTGCGGGCATGGCGTTGCAACTCTTCGAGGTCCACGCCGCATCGGAGATCCCCCGCTCTTGATCGCAGATTCGACTGAAATCAAGCGGGTTTTACACTGGTCACCCAAAGTGCAGTCACTTGAAGAATCCATTTCACATACGTGGAAGTGGCTCTCAACTCACCCCCACGGATACGACGCAGTCAGAATGGAACACTAATCATGGCATACCCCATCAGGCTATTGCGCCCGGGGTTCGTATCACCCGTGTTGGCGTTTGAGATGTGATACCACCGCAGTCCAATCATCAGGCGTATGTCCTCGCAGAGCTCAAACGACACGCCGCCGCCGGCCTGTGGCGTGAAGTTGAAGTCGGTTCCTCCCGACGGCGTTGGCTGAGTCGTTCCCAGCAGTCCACTCCCAGCGTCCACATAGAGCGACCAACTCTCTTCGCTGATGAAGTGCCACCGAAACATCAGCGAGCCTCCGAGCCCCCATGCACTCGCGCCCGGCTGCGAAATGTAGTTTGCATCAAGTTGAAGGTCGATCGAAAGATTGTCAATGAAGAACCAACTGAGACTTACTCCAAACTGTTCCTGCGACGCGCTGTCGAAGTCATCCGCGTAACCAACGAGCAACTGCCATCGCAGCGATCCCTCGTCACCGAAGTGCTGTGCGGAACTCACTGCTCCATCAATTGGAAGCGCTGCCGGCTCTGCTGGTGCGGCGAGATTCATCCCCGCGTCGACGGACTGAAAATCGATGTGGACAGCGTCTGCGTGTGCGAGGGCATCCAATGTGCCCGCAATTGCGAATGCGACCAACGACAACTGCATACGGGTGCTTGGTGACATCCACCAAAGCGTAGAGGGAACAAAAAAAGCCGCTCGGTCGCTCCGACACGACCGAACGGCGTTGATCACGACTTCCAACGGAAGCCGCAAAGAAGGCAGGGGAGATCCACACAGTATCTGCTGCAACGCGTGATGGTCAATGGCTTCAACGAACCTTTTTTTGCGTGTCGTAATCGACTGTTGACGCATGACTTATAGGAGCAAGAATCGACCGCTATCGGACGATCCGGCAACTCATCCATCGCATGCAAAGCCCGTCGAGCGAGCGATTCTGTGGCCTCATGGAGAGGTTGGCGGCACGCCCGAAGCACCGCCCGAAGCGTCGCCCGAAGCGTCGCCAGAAGCATTGCCAGAAGCATTGCCAGAAGCATTGCCAGGCGCATTGCCAGGCGCATTGCCAGGCGCATCGCCAGAAACATCGCCGGAAGCACTCTTGGAGCCGCCGGGAGTGTCCTTTGGGAGTTCAGTCGGCGGAACTGGAACTGCGGACGGACCCTTCGGTGGAAGCGCCCCCTGCTCTTGAACCGGAGCGGAGGTTGGAGTCGCAGGATTCAGCGAGCCATCGACCCCCACCGGGACATCCAGCGGTGGGGCCGTGAGGACAGATTCACGCAGTTGCCGAGCGCGCGCAAGGAGTGCTACGTGATCGTCGTTGGCAGGAATGAGATCGAAGTGCCAGTCAACTGTGCTCTCCACTGTGACCGGGGCGACCTCGACCAGCAGGTCGGCGCCGATGAAATCCCACATTGGTGCCGATGCGGTCCCCTGTCCAACCACCGATTCGTAGCCGTCAAGTTTGAGGCGAACGTCGTACTCCCCGTAGAACAGGAAATCAACTTGGCATGGTGTGCGTCCGATTTCTCGGTCGTTCACAAAGACGAGTGCTTGCGATGGAGTGGAAGTAATCGCGATGGTTCTGCGAACACATCCAGTCGAACTCGCCATCGATACCCCCACCACGATTCCAGTCGCGACTGTCGAGATCCTTCTGGCAATGCCCATGGGCGGCGAGTCTATCAATCTCTCTACACTCTCCTCGTGGCACTGCTTGAAGCACATGGGCTGGTCAAGAGTTACAACGGCAGACGGGTCGTTGACCAGGTGTCATTCTCCGTCGAGGCGGGCGACATCGTCGGACTTCTCGGCAGAAACGGTGCTGGAAAGACGACCAGTTTTCGGATGGCGATCGGGATGATTAGGCCAGAGAATGGGCGCGTGCTCTTTGATGGCAAGGATGTGACCAGCGAGCCGATGTATCAGCATGCCCGCGCGGGGATGGGATATCTCTCACAAGAACCGAGCGTTTTCCAGAGACTCTCTGTCGAAGACAACCTGATGGCGATCTTGCAAACGCGTCCGATGCGACGAGCTGAACAACGCACAACCTGCAACGAATTGCTTGCTCAGTTTGGACTCGAGCATAAGCGAACCGAGCAGGCGCGTACCTGTTCTGGCGGCGAACGCAGACGACTTGAGATTGCCAGATCGCTCATCACACGCCCTCGGCTGATTCTGCTCGACGAACCCTTTGCCGCAGTCGATCCTCACACGGTCGAGGAACTGCAAGCCGAAGTGCGTCGGCTCGCGGATCGCGGCATCGCCATCTTGCTGACCGATCACAATGTGCAACAGACTCTGCGTATCTGCACGCGCGCCTACATCATCCACGAGGGGAAGAACTTGCGGGAGGGTGATCCAAAGTCGATCATCAACGACCCATTGGTCCGAGAGGCATACCTTGCAGGGACCTTTCGAGGTGATGAGTTCGGCTAATGCGCTCGCGCCGAGGGAGACGCTTCATTTGCGCCATCTCGTGCGGTCTCTGTGCTGAGCGTGATCATGTCGATGCGGATCTTGACAACGCGCACCGGTGTTGAACTCACCACCGTAAACCGCGCCCCGTAACTCGAAAATGACTCGCCCACCAGCGGGATTCGCCCAAAGTTCAGCAGCACGAGTCCTGCGACCGTGTCAAAGTCGCCCTCCGTTGGAAGCGCGAGCGATGTTGCTGCGACCACATCCATCAGCGGGACGCGACCATCAACCTCCCAACCAGTGCTCGGTGTGCCAGTGACTTGTGGAGGAATATCAGTCATGGGTTCATGTTCGTCGTAGATCTCTCCGACGATTTCCTCGAGGACATCTTCAATGGTGATCAGCCCAGCCGTTCCGCCAAACTCATCGACCACCAATGCGAGGTGAATCTCGCTTCGTTGAAACTCCATGAGCAAGTCGCAGACCGGCTTCGTCTCTGGCACACGCGCGGGCTGACGGAGAACCGTTGACAATTGAAATCCGCCGGAACTCGTTCCCAGAAAGCGAACCAAATCCTTGACATACAGGATGCCGACCACCTGATCCATGTTCTCTCGGAAAACAGGGATTCGAGAATGGCCGGCGGTCTCGATGAAGGAACGAATCACAGCGAGGTCGTCGGTGTATTCGATCCCTTCAATCTGGGTGCGCGGCGTCATCACCTCGGATGCAGCCGTTGATCGAAACTCGACTGCGTTACGGATGATTCTGGCCGAGATCGCGTCAAGCCCGCCGGCGCGCGCCGTGTCACTGATCGTGTGCAACAGTTCTTGTTCGACCGTCTTGTGCGTCGGGACTGCGCCAAGCAATCGCCGAACTGCTTCGTCCGTCAGCGCGGCGATCCACAGGATTGGTCTGGTCAGCCAATAGCAGAGTCGCAGCACCGGGTAGGTTCCCACAATCAGACCGACACCTCCATGGCGTGCGATGGCATCCGCCGTAACGCTGGTCGTCGCCCACACCAGCAGACTCGATGTGGTCAACGCGATCAGGATCGGTTGCCATTGCAGCGCAGCAACCCCCTCATTGGGATGCACGATGAGCAGCACGACGAGCACAGAGGAAAGCCGACCGAAAGTCCGAAAGAGTGCGACCGCATGCTCGAGTGCGGTTGAATGCGCATTGATCCACGACCCCGCCGACACTCGGTTCGTTGCAGCGCAACGCCTCTCGATGGCAGTCGGGCTGACGGTGGATAAGGCGAGGTTGAGCGCGGAGAGGAAGGTGGTCACCGCCAGAACGGCGATCAACGCGATGGACAATTCGATGTTCATGGCGCGCCCTTCCGTGGTGTGTACACCGCACCGATGCCAAGTTCTGTCAGGATTCGATCCTCGTGCTCGTGCATCACCCGCGCATCATCTTCGAACTGGTCGGTAAATCCAACCGAGTGCAGCAAGCCGTGGACGAGGTAGAGCGCCAGTTCGTTCGCCAACGAGTGCCCATACTCCATGCTCCTTCGCGATGCCTCATCTGAGCACAGCGCGAGATCGACCTCGATGCCACTCTGCCCATCGGTTTGAACGAACGTCAAGACATCGGTTGTTGTGTCATCGTTGGAAAACTCGCGGTGCAAGCGTCGCATCTCCGTGTCGTCAACGATTCGGATTGACACTCGATGGAATGGATGACCCATCGATGTCGACCCGACCTGTGTCAGTTTGGGTTGCGGGAGCAACGGGATCATCCGCCGCACGAGATTCGTCAGGGCCTTTCCGTCGATTTCGACGGACGACACCAATTCGATCATGGGATCGGAGTTGCTCAACGGGCGGTCATGTGGAGCGGAACGAATTTTGGTTTGACTCGCCTCTCAAACTCGCCTCGAAACTTCCTGACGATGGTCCGAACCAACCAATTGTTCCCGTCGGCAAGACCGCAGATGGTGGTGCCTTCGTTCAGACCCATCGAGCCAGCGATTTCCACGAGAAGATCGAGGTCAGCGGTGGTCGCATCTCCGCGATCAATGCGGGTGAGCAGCTTGTAGATCCATCCCGATCCCTCACGGCATGGTGTGCATTGACCACACGACTCATTCATGAAGAATCGTGCACAATTTCGGGCGACAGCCACCATGTCGGTGTCTTCATCGAAGATGGTGGGGCAGGCAGTCCCCAGTCCCAGCACATCACAGGTGCGGCCAATGTCAAAGTCCATCGCGGCATCGAATTGATCTGTGCCGAGCACTCCCATCGAGACACCACCGGCGATGGCACCCTTGAACTTCTTGCCGTTGCGCATCCCGCCGCAATAGTCATTGACCAATGAACTCAGTGGGATTCCAAGCGGCGCTTCGAAGCATCCAGGGCGAGTGACATGCCCAGAGACTCCCATCAACTTTGTGCCATACGAGGGCATGCCACCGACCGAACTTTCGACACCGATGGACTTCCACCAGGGAACTCCGCGCGCGATGATGTCCGGAATCGCGGCGAGTGTCTCGACATTGTTCACGATGGTCGGTCGACCAAAGAGACCCTTCACCGCTGGAAACGGCGGCTTCACTCGAGGCCAGCCGCGCTTGCCCTCGATCGCTTCAAGCAATCCTGTCTCTTCGCCACAGATGTATGCCCCCGCGCTTCGATGCACAAAGCATTCCACGGGGTGCTTGACCTTCCCGCGCATCATCCCCTGCTTGCCGAATATCCCTGCGGCGTATGCCTCTTGAATCGCGCGCTCCATCACACGCGCCTGGTGGTGATACTCGCCGCGAATGAAGAAGTAAGCGATATCCAACTTGCAAGCCCAGCAGGCGATGGCGATCCCTTCCAGCACCAAGTGAGGATCGAAGTCCACCAGCAATCGGTCCTTGAAAGTTCCAGGCTCGGCCTCGTCGCAATTGATGCAGAGGTAACGCAACCCCTTGCCATCTTCGGGCGCCAAGAAGGACCACTTCAATCCTGCGGGAAAACCAGCACCGCCGCGACCGCGCAACACCGCGTCCTTGACCTGCGCAACGACCTGCGCGGGTTCCATCGCGAGTGCCTTTTCGAGTGCTGTGTATCCCGAAGTCTTGATGAACTCGTCATAACCAACGATGTGTCGGTCCTTTGGATCGCCATGCGGGAAGGAGGGAATGCGCCGCGTCAGGATTGGTTCAATGAGTTTCATCTGGTTGTCCTCGCTGCCACGGTCGACGACGCATCGAGGGGAAGAATCTGATCGATGATGATGCGACGGTGAAGGTGTGAACCGAATTGCTCTTCGCGCATCATGGCGCTGGTGATCTCGCCGCGAGCGAGCGGTGGCGTCCCACGATCCTTGATCGCGACGGGAGTCCGGACTGCCTTCAGAATGTGACCAAGACACTCTCCCATCTGTCGAGCAAGCGAATGGGACCCGGGTGATGTGGCGCGACTCGTCATGAGTGCGCCGCCTGTCCAGCGCGTTTCGACATCACTTCGTCGATGAGCAGATCAACCTTCTCGATCGTCAGTCGCTCATGCAACACATCGTTGAACAATGCCACAGGCGCGGTATCGCATGATCCCAAACACTCCATGGTGAGCAATGTGAAGGCTCCATCCTGTGAGGTCTCATGTGGCTCGATCCCAAGACGCTTGCGGACATGATCCAAGATCGCCTTGTGACCGCAGATTTCACAGGCGAAAGTGTGGCAGATGCCGATCACGCATCTCCCGAGCGGTTGCGTTGTGTACTCCTCGTAGAACGACACCGTATCGAGCACATCCGATGGCGCGATCTTCAGGAATGCAGCGATCTCAAGCATCGCGGCGTATGGAATGTGACGGTATGCGTGCTGGACATCATGCAAGATCGGCATCAACGCACCATGGCGCGTGGCGTATCGAGGCAGGATCTTCTCCTCCCACCCCTTGATCATCGCGGGGGTGCAGTAGGGTGAGCTCGGGCGCGTCACGGATATTGAGCTCGATAGTTTTGTCTTCCACGACATCGGTGATCTCCAGGCGAGTGCGCTAGCGGTCGAGCTCCGCAGCAATGACATTGAGTGAACCAAGCACCGCAACAGCATCGGCGAGTTGGTGTCCCTCAATCAACTTTGGGAACAACTGAAAATTGTAAAAGATGGGTGGGCGCACGCGCACACGCCAGGGGCAACGGGTGCCATCGGCCACGAGGAGGTAGCCCAGTTCGCCGTTGGGTCCTTCGATTGATCCATACGACTCACCCACGGGAGTCTGCCAACCACGATTATGCATCAGCAATTCAAACTGTTGAATCGTTCCTTCGATCGAACCATAGACCTCGCCCTTGTCTGGCAGTCGTGCCTTGTTGTTGGCAGTTGCATCGATGGAACCCTTGGGAATCGAGTGGATGAGCTGTCGAATGATGGCGATCGACTGCTTCATCTCTTCGACGCGGACATGGAACCTCGCAAGGCAATCTCCAGTCGAAGCGATTGGCACATTGAACTTCACAGGGTCCGCACCTTGACCATCCCAATTCTGTGCGAAACACAGATACGGATCGTCCTTGCGCACATCGCGGCGCACGCCTGAAGCTCGCGCGATGGGACCTGTCGCCCCCCACGCATTGGCTTCAGCAGCCGTCAGCGTTCCAACACCCTCGAGCCGGTCCACGAAAATGCGATTGCGATTCAACAACGACTCAACATCGGCGAGCGCCTTGGCCATACGCACATCGGTGAACTCCGTCACCATGCGGATAAAGACGTCGTCATCTGGAAGATCGCGCCACGCACCGCCAACACGCGTCCAGTCTGGATGAAAGCGTTGCCCCGTCACATAATCCAAGATGTCGTAGATGAACTCTCGTTCATTGAACCCGTAGAGGAATCCCGTAAATGCCCCCAAATCGAGCGCTGCCGCTCCCGCACAGAGCAAGTGATTTTGGATACGCCCGAGTTCCGCCATGATGGTTCGGATGACTTTGCATCGTGGAGTGAGTTCAATGGCGAAGAGCTTTTCGACGGCCCCATGCCACGCCACATCGTTGCAAATCGGCGACGCATAGTCCATTCGACTGATGGTGCAGACGTACTGGTTGTAGTCGTGATGCTCACCAAGTTTCTCGAATCCCGAATGCAGGTAACCGATGTGTGGAGTCGCGCGGGCAATGCGTTCGCCATCGAGTTCCAAGACCAGACGAAGGGTGGTGTGCGTTGCGGGATGCTGCGGACCGAAGTTCAGAATCCAGCGGTCTGGCGATTGAAAATGATCCTTGAGGTACTCAGTGGACTCGATATCGAGCCCATATCCCTCATCGGGTTGCAGGGTGAACGGCATAGCTCAACGAGTATAGGACTAGCCGCGAAAAACGGCGCCAAGTCGCTTCCCCAAAACCGAACTCGCCGCCAGAAGCGTCGCAGCGAGCAGCAGCATCGCCCACGTTCCCATCGCACTCGCGATCGCAGGACCATCGCCGAGTCGATCAAAGAGTGTGTAGATCGCCTTGGTGACTGGGAAGTCCCCCTCGCGCTGCGCGAGCAAGAGTGAGTCGGACACCTCCAGCATCGAAAGACTGAACGCCAAGAGTGCTCCGGCGATCAGGTTTGCTGCGACCAGTGGAACGACGATCTTGCGAAGGATGAGATTCGGCTTTGCTCCAACGCTTGCGGCAGCCTCTTCGAGATCCACTGGAGTTTGTTCGAGCCCGGCCGCAGTCGCCCGCACCACATACGGCAATCGGCGGACTGCGTAGGCGATGATGAGAAACGGAAATGGGTTCGGTTGCGCTCCGACAATGTTGCCCCACGATGCCAGCGGCGCATGGGAAAACCACTCCCACCATCCCGCGGGAAGAATGGATTGAAGCCAGCCGAGCCATGATGGTGCGACCGACGCGAATGGCCACTCGAGGCTCATCGAGACAAAACCAAATGCCATCACGAGGCCTGGGACTGCGATGGGCAACATCACCAACAGGTCGAGCAGCCACCGGCCGGGGAGTTTGGTCCGGATGAGTATCCGCGCGGCAGCGACGCCGAGCACGAGATCCAGAACAACCGCACATCCAGCCAAAAAGAGCGAGTTCCGAATGGCGCCTGCTGCCAGTGGATGTTGAAGTGCGTTTTCGAAGTTCGCGGTGGTCCACGCCTGTGGCAGAATCGAGAGATACCAACTTCCCGGCGCACTGAATGCCGAGAGCACAACGCCGAGATGCGGCGCGCATGCGATCAACGAGATCCCTCCAAGCAATGCCCACGCTCCAACAGTCCCTTTCCATCCCAGTGGAGTCTCGGTGCGCCGGACCGATGCTTTTGTCGAGGTCGTCCCGCGCGTTCGACCCAAAGTCGATCTGCCAAGAAGGTAAATGCCAGTCGCCACCACGAACATCACAACGGTCAGTGCGTAGGGTTCGCGAGACGTCTCGATCTCCTTGAGTCCATCAAAGATTTGCACACTGGTGACTGTGCGGAATCCAAACATGAGCGGCGTGCCGAGTTCAGTGAAGCTCCACACGAAAACGATGGTCGCACCTGCGAAGAATCCGCCGCGCAACATCGGCAGCGTGATGTGCAGGAATCTGCTCCACGGACCCGCCCCCACATTGCGTGCTGCCTCTTCGAGCCCAGGATCAATGTTGGCGAGTGCTGCAACGAGATTGAGGTAGAGAATCGGATAGAGATGCAGTCCCGTCAGAGCGACGATGCAGATGAATCCGCCATCGAGGAGAAAGTCGATGGGCTCCGCAATCAATCCGAGATTTGCGAAGAGCACATTGAGCGTGCCGGTTCTTCCAATGATCGCCTCGAGGCCAATCGCCCCCACGAATGGCGGCAATATCAGCGGAGCCAAGAGGAATCCATTGAGCAGCCCCTTGCCCTTGAAGGAGAATCGCGCGCTGACAACAGCCATCGGAATCGCCACCGCCGACGCAACGATGGTTGAACATGCGCCGATCAGCAGCGCGTTCCAGAGCCCCTGTCGAAGTTGGCTATCTCGAAAGACATCAACGACATGGAACAGCGTCCATCCACCAGAGTCATGGAGTGCACCGCGAACCGAATACCAGATAGGCACCAAGAGGAAGCAGGTCAGGAATCCCAGCAGCGCAGCGAAGACGAGAAGATCGATCCGACGCGTGCGCACGGGGCGCAAGAGTAACACCCCCTCGCCTCATCGCACGCCCCCTTGCCCGCCTATCCCCAGTTCGACAACACGAATGCCAAGTCGACACCATCAACAACTCCATCGCCGTTGGCATCTCCGCCAGTCGATCCTCCCCAACCGCTCAAGACTTGCGCGAGATCGATGCCGTCCACGACTCCATCCAAGTTCAAGTCGCCAGGCAGCGCTGGCATGATCCATCCGATGGAGAATGCAGCCCCTGTGGTCGCAGTCCCGATCCGCTTCGCTTCGATGACATACTCGCCGCTGGCGAGACCCGTGAGATAGATGTGTTCGATGTTGTCGACCGTGGATCGGCTCGCCACATTTCCGCTTGCGTAAAATGCTGCACCAGCGTCACCTTCGAGCACATCGAGACCACCACTGGCGTTGACTCGATAGAGAGTGAGGTTGATGTCGGCAACCGTCGGCGTCGCAATGGCCGTTGTTTGCGAACGATTCCATGTCGCGACGATGGAGAGTTCTGGAATCGTGGCGGACGATCTGATTCGCCAATAACGCGTCGCTGCGGAAGGCAACACTTCAAAGTCCCATGCCGCGGGGGGCGAAATCACCGCCGCAGCGGATGTCGCAGTTCCATTGCGCTCCGCTCCCGTGAGAATCCGATGGCTTCGATCGACATTCACAACATCGGCGCCATAGGTGCGATCCAGCGGCGAAGTCGTCACCCCGCGCAATGCTCCACTCGATGCCGGATTGTTTGTCCACCCGGTGCGATGACGCGCGCCTGCCAAGAGTGCGGCACGAATCACCACCGGCTCATCTGCATTCGTGTTCGTGGAGAGACTTGGGTGAGTCGCCGCGGTCTGGAAGAGAATCGCGGCGACAGATCCAACAACAGGAGTCGAGAAACTTGTGAACGCGCCAGGAGCAACGATTTCTGGCTTCATTCGTCCAGCACCATCCGCACCCGTTGGAAGCGTTCCGTGCGAGTGACCGCCATCCATGATCCCAACAGAGAGCGAGTGATACCCCATCGCCATCATCGGATAGGTCGTGGAGGTTGCTCCATTGTTCATTCCAACGACCGCAAGCGTGTCATCTCGGTTCATCGCAAAGTCGGCTCGCCGCAAGACCTCGTTGTCCCCCGCCGTTGGAACAGTCCCCGAAAACCCGCCGATCCAACTGTGGTTGTAGACCTTCATCGCAGTCGTGAGCGGTGCGATGGGGGGAACGGCAGAACCCGCGCCGTATCGCAAACTGGAAGAAATGAAACTGTTCACCTCCCAGAGGTAGATGAGCGCGACACCCGACGCAATGCTGTTGGTGTTTGAGTAGAAACTCTGTGCAACAGTCGTCGCATGACCGCTCACGACTGGAACACCACTCTGCGCAACAAATGTTTTGCCAGCGAATTCCGCCAGCGTCTGATCCGGACCGTAGACCAATGCGGTTGCCCCGGGCGCTTCAACCTGGCTGACGCCGACACCAGCGCCGTTTGGGATTGTCTGTCCGCTCAGCCGTGCAACCAGCGCGTCGTACCCGATTTCGTCGGCGCGGACGGTTGCGACCATGGCGAAAACAACACACGCTCCCGCACACAACCGCGAGAGCGACTCTGCATTTGACTGGATCGACCGAATCGTCACTACCCTACCGTAGCATCCATTGGTCAAAAGGCAAAAATGATCAATCAAAATACCTGTGTTTTGGTCACTGAGGCGTTGGCGATGGAACCTCTTGCATGGCTTCAATCGCAGTGCCGAGTTATTGAGTCTCAACCGGGCAGTCCAGGCTTCGACGCCGCCGCACACCTTGCCAGCGGGATTGTCGTGCGGACCTACACCACCGTTGATGAGACTCTTCTTGCACGGCTCCCGCTGCTCAAGGTGGTCGGACGCGCCGGCGTCGGCGTCGACAACATTGATCTCAAGGCATGTGCGAAGCGTGGAGTCATCGTTGTCAACACTCCAGATGCCAACACACAAGCGGTCGTCGAGTATGTCACCTGCCTCATCGGAGACGCGCTTCGACCGCGCGTTTTTCTGGACCGAGCACTCACCCTCGAAGCGTGGGAGCAGGTTCGCAGCGCGACCGCTGCGCCACGGCAGATGAGCGAGTTGACGCTGGGGATCATGGGACTTGGCAGAATCGGTCGTCGAATTGCAGATGTTGCACGCGCGATTGGATTTCGAGTGATCTACAACGATCTCGTTGAGATTCCACACAGTGAGCGTGCGGGGGCAACACCCGTGGATGCGCAGCACCTCTTTCGCGAGTCGAATGTCATTTCAATTCACATTGATGGACGACCATCGAATCGACACTTTGTCGCTGGTGGTTTGATCGGAGCGATGCGCGACGACGGAGTGCTCATCAACACCAGTCGCGGGATGGTTCTGCAGAGCGATGCACTGGCGCTCTTTCTTGCCGCGAATGCATCCGCGCGCGCCATCCTCGATGTCCACGATCCAGAACCCTTCACCGAACACTCGCCCCTCTTGCACCTTCCAAATGCTTTCCTCGCGCCACATCTCGCAAGTCGCACCACGACGGCGATGACCAACATGAGTTGGGTTGTCAAAGATGTGATTGCTGTGATTGAGGGTCGCTCCCCGAGTGCTTCTGTGGTGCTGAGCTGAGTGCGTGGGTTCTCCACGTCGCCCCCACATCATGCGATCATGCGGCGCTGGACTGCGAGGCAACTTCCAGAGTGGATTCCCCCGCACCCTGCCCCTTGACATCCAGCGCCAGTCCCAACTGGACAAGATGCGCGTGGGGACCGTGCATCTTCTGACGCTCCTTCGCCAATCCTTGTTTCGCCTTGGGATTGGCGTATGTGCTGAAGACCATCGCCTTGATCGTCGACCACATCCCCGGGAGCCCAGAGAATGTGTAGTCCACTGCGGTCGGCTCGTGTCCACAGTGCACCATACAGTTCTGGCACTTCGCATTGCCCGATGCGCGCCCGTACTCAGACCAGTTGGTGTCGTCCATCAACTCTGCAAATGAGTCCACGTATCCCTCGTTCAGCAGATAGCAGGGCTTCTGCCATCCAAAGAGGTTGAAAGTTGGATTCCCCCACGGAGTGCATTCAAACGATCGCTTCCCCATCAAGAATTCCAAGAACAACGCAGACTGATTGAATCGCCACTTCGTGCGGCCATCTTTTCTATTCGAGAGCACCATTTCAAAGAGCTCATGCGTGTTTTGGCGTTTGAGGAAACTTTTTTGGTCTGGCGCTTTGTCGTATGCGTAGCCGGGACTCACCATCATGCCTTCGACGCCGAGATCCATCATCTGGTCGAAAAACTCGCGCACCGCGTTGGGGTCTGCGCCATCGAACAGCGTCGTATTGGTGGTGACTCGAAATCCACGCGAAACGGCCAAGCGGATCCCCTCGACTGCCCTCTGAAATGTCCCCTCGCGGCAGACGGCGAAGTCGTGATTCTCCTCGGTGCCATCCATATGAACACTGAAAGTGAGGTACTTGCTCGGCTCAAACCACCCAGCTTCCAGTTTTTCCTTCAACAAGAGCGCATTGGTGCAGAGGTAAATGTACTTCTTGCGTTTGACGAGTTGGCGCACGATTTCAGCCATCTCTGGATGCAGGAGGGGTTCGCCGCCCGGGATCGACACCATCGGTGCGCCGCACTCGTCGACCGCACGCATGCAGTCGTCCACTGAGAGATCGCGCTTGAGGATGTGCGCCGGATACTGGATCTTCCCGCACCCCGCGCACGCGAGATTGCATCGCAACAATGGCTCGAGCATCAGCACGAGCGGGTAGCGATGACGACCTCGAAGTTTCTGTCCAAGGACATAACTCGCGACCGTCCACATCTGACTGATTGGTACTGGCATTTGAGTGGAAAACTCCGAACAGATTCGAATGGGTGATCGTAGCAACGAGATGCCCCGTTGTGGAGCCACGCCGATCGTTCAAGACACCTCTCGCGAAAGTCCACTCGACCTCGTTGCGAGGGTTGTGATCGCGAGCCTGTTGCCGTCTGCGCTCGGGGAACAGCAGCTCGGTGCGGATGGACCGCCGCGATCGAAGGGGCAGCGGCGGGCGCGGGGACTCCACCGTCATCGCTCGGGTACCTTTCCAATCATGGTGTCTGCTCGCGAAGAGGATGTTCGCTCTGATGAATCACTGCTTCGGTTGCACTTGGAGGGTGACGATCGCGCATTTCCAGAACTCGTGCGCCGCTACCGCAACGAGTTGCATGGTTTTCTAGCGCGATTCCTCGGCTCCTCGACTGCGGCAGATGATGTCTTTCAAGACGCATTCTTGCAGGTGCACATTTCTGCCAAGACCTTTGATCAAACTCGGGTCTTCAAGCCGTGGCTCTTCACGATCGCTGCAAACAAGGCTCGTGATTTTCACCGCAAACGAAAGCGCCGTTCGATGGCGAGTCTGCAGACGCCGATTGGAGCGCAACGGGATGGCGCAACACTCATCGACATGATCGAGTCAGATCAGCAATCACCCACCGTGGCAAGCGAGGTCGCAGATGAACACGCCCTCGTGAAACGCGTTCTTGATGGATTGCCTGAACATCACCGAGAGATCATTCTGCTCGGATATTTTCAACGCATGAGCTATCAGCAAGTCGCGGATGCGCTGACGATTCCGCTGGGAACGGTGAAGAGCCGACTGCACGCTGCGGTCGCGCTTTTCTCGAACCATTGGCAGAGAGCACGCAAGAATCAACTCGAAAAGACACGGGGGATTGACACGAAAAAAAACCTGGGCGCTGGAGAAGATGCATGAGTGAGCCTGAAACACGAGACACAACAATGGACGATTCGGAGGCACTCGACTTCCTGATTGCGGCGCAATTCGATCCGGATTCGATTGGGAGGATGCCAGAGCACCTGCGCGCGAGTGCGCAACGATTGCTCGGGGATTTGCAGACCATCCACGCCTATCCCAGTCCGATGCCGAGTGATGTGCTCGTCCACGCAACGCTCGCGCGGATTGCCCAGTCGCAGCGGTCCACAGAGACTCGCATGAGCATCAACCAAGAGCGCCCCTCACTACGAGTGCGAATGGGTATCCCAAATTTTGTGGCGATCGCGGCGATGCTCGTCGTTGCCGCTGGGGTGGCGATTCCACTGTCGCACCAGGTGCGA
Source organism: Phycisphaerales bacterium (assembly GCA_009691725.1). GTDB lineage: Bacteria > Planctomycetota > Phycisphaerae > Phycisphaerales > SM1A02 > F1-60-MAGs104. Next base: position 20,857 of record SIAP01000012.1, on the reverse strand, counting down.
CAGAGCCAAGGGCAATTGATGTGTGCATCGGGACTCCGCGGTCTGGGGTCAGGCATCTCGGCATACGCGGCTGACAACAACGGGATCATGCCGATGACTGCGGGGCTTGGCTCTTTTCTCGCTGACCAGCCAGCGCAGACGAGCGACTCGAGCGTTTTAGAAAACGCAAAACACCTTGATTTGCTCTCGACCAAGGGCTATTGCGATCACAAATGCACCCGTTGCAACGGTGCCCGAAACCTTTCCTATCGGGTGCCGCTCCATGTGTCACAAATCAATATGGCGACCATGGCACGAAGCCCGATTGCCGCCGACGCAAATCCAGTGCAGTCGCTCGTCCTGCGCGGAATCATCCCCCTCACGTGCAAAATTGCATCGGACAACCACGGGCAACGCGGTCAGAATGTGCTCTATTCCGATGGATCGGCGCCCTGGATGGTCTCGCCAATACTGCAGGCTGGACCCAGTGGAGTGCCGGACAACATTTGGGTGATCCGAGGGATCGATGGGCGAGAATCGACGGTTCCACGAGTTCGTGCGGCGACCGCACGGGAGATTTTTCTCTCCAACTGACGACGCCTCACGCAATCGGGACGCGCACGAGGCAACATCAGTCGACATGAGGCAACATCAGGCGACATGAGGCGAATTGTGCGGTCCTGTCTTGCGGAAGTGCGACCAACCCTGTAGCCTCTTCGACCCGACCAAGGGTTCAACATGCCAAAGCAAAAGACACATAAAGGACTGGCCAAGCGCGTCAAAGTGACCAAGAGCGGAAAGGTTCGCTTTTATTCACCAAACAGCCGCCATCTCAAGAGCAACAAACGTGGAACAACCGTGCAGACCTATCGCAAGGCGCGCTTTGCGCGAACGGGCGATATGAAGATGTACGGAAAGCTTCTCAACCGATCACTGTTGTCGGAACAACAGCACGAGACGGCGAAGGAAGTCAAAGAGAGCAAGGTCGCCAAGAGCGATTGAGTTTCGCATCGCCCGCCGGGTTCGAAAGTTCGTCCAAGTGGACGGCCCCGTCGAGCACCCCCATCGAGGACTGCACACTCGAGGACTACGAGAAGTCGTAGAAGGAGTTTCGCCATGTCTCGAGCACGAAAGGGTGCAGCCCGCACCCAAGCCCGTCGAAAACTGTTACGCGAAGCGCGTGGGTTTTTCGGCACCAAGAGCCGTCACAAACAACAAGCCAAAGTCGCGCTCATGCGCGCTGGGCGCAATGCGTGGATTCATCGTCGCCTTCGACGTCGAGATTTCAGAAGTTTGTGGATCACCCGCATCACCGCAGCATGCCGAATGCGCGGCGTTCGGTACAGCCAGTTCATCGCAGCGCTCAGCACTGCAGGGATCCTGCTGAATCGCAAGATGCTCAGCGAAATTGCGATTCATGATCCCGTGACATTCGACACGCTTGTTGCTCATGTTCCCGGCGCCCGCAAGGCCGCTGTGGCGGCATGAGCGACGAGCCACACAAGCCACCCTCCCCCGTTGACGCGTCGGTGATCACTCGTGATCCCAATGCGACTTGCGGGGGGTTTTCTTTTGCCCCCTCCGCCTTCGTGCGCCGCGCATCGATCGCTGCGGCATTCGTGCTGCTGGCAGTCATGTGGATCGGCGGCGGGCTGACAGTGGATGGCGTCGGACGTGCGCTTCCCGCACTCTCGCGAGCGGTTATCCATGGCCCAGGGCCACTGCTCTGGTTCGTCAGTGCGGTTGGCTGGGGCGCGTTCGTGACGCGAAGACTCTCGCTTGGGGAGGGTCTCCGTGAGGGATGTGGCGACGGGCTTGGGGCGTGGCAACGATGGCAGGTGACTCTGGCTCTGGGCGTATGCACGATGCTCTTCATCGATGCCGTGATGGGGACGATTGGTTTCTTTGGGATCATGGGAACCGTTGGCGGATATCTCCTGCTTGTTCCCGGCATCGCGCTTGCAGTCATCGAATCTTTGCGAGCGTCTCGGTCCGCTGCCCAGCAACGATCATCCAAACCCACTGGGCAATCCAGCGGCGCATGGCTGGCGTGGATGATTGCGCCTGCGATTGCCGTGCTGCTTCTCGCGGCATCGAGCGCTCCAGGATGGCTGTGGTCAACTGAATTCGGCGGGTATGACGCGCTCTCGTACCACTTGCAACTCCCGCGCGAATGGATGGCAATTGGTCGCATTGATGCGCTCCAACACAATGTCTATTCGCTGCTGCCGTCGTTCATGGAGTCTGCGTATCTGCACCTGATGGTGATGCGCGCATCACCGCATGGTTCTGCGGTGGATGCGCAATTCCTGCATGCGATCCTGACGCTGCTCGCAGCGACAAGCGTCGCTGCGTTGGCCGCTGCGTGCCACGATCGTTGTGCCCCTGCCGTCGTCGAGGCTGGTCGTCGTGAATCCACTGCGACCATCGCGGGATGGTGCTCTGCGGGAATCCTGTTGGGAGTGCCATGGATCATCGTCGTGGGATCGATGGCATACAACGAGATGCCTCTGGTGATCGCCCTCGCAGCCGCACTCACGCTGCTGATGGGTAAGGACGAAAGTGGTGCTCACGAAGCAGCCGCGCCCGACAGCGGAAGACCCACCCGAGTCGGAATCGCCCTTGCGATCCTGTGTGCGGGGGCTATGGGCGCGAAGCTGACTGGCGCACTGTTTGTGACTATTCCAATTGGAGGATTCGCCGTCTTGCGACTGATGCAAGGGATGAGGCGAGGAAGTTTTGGCGTGGCCGACGCTGTGAAGGGTCTCGCGATCGCACTCTGTGTTGCGCTGGTCATGCTTTCGCCGTGGTATGTGCGCAACGCAATTGACGCAGGATCGCCCATCTTTCCGATCTTGGGAAACGGCGGACTCTCCGCAGAACAGGCACGGGTCTTCCATGACGCGCACGGGATGACCGCACCGAGCACATGGTGGAATGCCCTCCAAAACCAGTGGTTTTTTGAGGGGCTCACATCGGTTGGTCCGCCGGGTGAACCGTGGAGACCCTTCTGGTCAATTCTCCCCTTCGCAGCCATCGGCTGTGCAATTCTCTTGCTCGTGGCGCCGCGCACTCGAATGATTGCCATCACGCTTCTTGGGGTCATCGTTGTTCAGGTCGCATGCTGGTTGCTCTTCACTCATGCCAAGAGCCGTTTTCTCATTCCCACAGCGGTGCCATGCGCGGTGCTTGTTGGAATCGCTCTGGCGAATCTTCCGCGCGCGGGGATCTTTGGTCGGGTGACGCTCGCAGCAATCCTCTGCCTCTGGTGTTCACAGCCATTCTTTGCGTACATGACCGACGGACCGCAGTTTGAAAGTGAACACTCGCCCGCGACAGGGATCGGAATGGCGCCTCTGTTCACTGGTGAAGCTGGAGGAGATGGCGTCCCCGCGGTGTTGCACCAGCTTCCATCTGGCGCGCGTGTGGTCACGCTGGGATCAGCCGATGTGTTCTGGTGGAAAATGATCCCCCGCTATTCGACCGTGTGGAACAGTAACCCCGTTGCAGACGCGCTCATCAACGCGCAGGGCGATCCAGCACGCGCGCGCGAATCGCTGCGAGGGGCTGGGTACACGCATCTTGTCATCAATGGAACGATGCTCGGAATCTGGATGCGATCTGGATGGATCGATTCGAGGCTGACCCCCGACTGGATCACTCGATTTGCAGCTCATTTGAAGCCTATTGGCGGAGTTGACGGAATCGTCGTGTATGAGCTGGGACATTGACGAAATCCTCCGTTGATCTCACGATGCACCGCATGACTTGTGAGCGCATCATCGTGCGACTGACCATCCCCTTCGCCCTCTTTGGATCGCTCTGCTCGTGCGAATCTGTGGACCAGGGACTCTCGACCCATTCCTTGGCGCCCGTGGGAACTCCTGGTGTCGCCTCACGATCGCCCCAATCAGCAACTCTCACGGATCGACCCCCAGCGATTTTCAACGGACAATCTGTCGAGTGGAGCGAGCTGCGCCCTCGGCTCCTCGAACTCTCTGGCGCATCCATCTTGGAAGAGGTGTTGCTCGAGCGACTGCTCCTGCGAGAAGTTCAACAGGCGGCGATTGCCATTGACGACGATGCGGTCGCGATGGAGGAACGCGCCGCGCGTGACGCTCTCTCGAGTGATCCAGCGCGGGCTGCGCAGTTGCTGACTGCACTTCGAAGCGAACAGGGGCTCGGACAGATTCGCTTTGCCGCCCTGCTCTGGCGAAACGCCGCTTTGCGCGCACTCGCTGCGCGAGAAGTCACGCTCACCGAAGAAAGCATTCGCCAAGCCTTTGATGCATCGCACGGGCCAAGACGCATCGCACGACTCATCGTCGTTGCAGACATCGCCCACGCGCAGCGGGTACGAGTTCGACTTGGAGCATCGGAGTCCTTTGCGGAGGTCGCCGCGCAGATGTCGATTGATTCAAGCGCTGCGCGCGGCGGGTTGCTTGCACCGATTGCACGACTGGATCCCTCATACCCGCCAGCATTTCGAGAGGTGCTGTTCTCGCTCGCTCCTGGTGAAGTGTCGCAGGCGGTGCTGCTTGAGGACGGATACGCCATCATTCAACTGCGCGACGAGATCGCTGGAGATGGCCGAGATCCGGCAACATCGCGAGCCGAAGATGAACGCACGGCACGCCGCGTCCAAGAACGAGTCGAGATGGATCGCATCGCGCGCACGCTCCTGGGGGGGGCGAAACCAACCGTGTTCGACGAGTCACTCTCCGAGTCGTGGCAGCAGCGTGGGCGCGGGCAAAAATAGGCGCACCCCCGGCTTGGCGCGGGACGAGCGTGCCACATCTTTGGAATCTTGAGCCCGCACACGGGTGGCTAGGTCTTCATCATTGCGATGCGCCACGCAGCGACGGGAATGAGGAGGACCACCGGGATCACGACTCCCAAAGTTGGAGTGATGGACGGAAGTGGCAGCGTGATAATGACCATCGAGATCAGCAGGATCGGCAGACTCACCGCGGAACACTGCACCGCCTGTCGAAGAAGTGGCGTCGGTTCGCGCAGCGCGAAAAAGGGAATGGAGATCGCCAACACCAACAGCCCCACGAGGAGTGCAGCGAATCTCGACACAGCGAAACGCCGAAGCGCAGTTGGATCGACGGCAGAACTGCGCGCAAGTTCTGCGATGTCCGCCAAGGACAGCATGTGCGCATACAAACGATGTTGCCGAAGTGAAAGCGTTTCTGGGTCAAGGTCGGTGGCAAACGAGCGGATGGGTTCGTCAAGGAAGACTGGCGTTCGCTCACCGCGTGGAGCATCGGAAGGTCCTGCGGGAACACCCATTCGCCCCTGCTCCAAAATCCACGCACGCTCATCATCTGACCACGTCGCACGGCGTGCTTCGATTCTCCGCACAACCCCTCCTTGCTTCGTGCGCTCAACGATGTACAGACCAGACAGCGTCTTCGTCGCTGGATCAAAGCTGCTCGCATGGATGAGTCTCCCCTGCGAGTCCGCGACCAATCCAATTCCCCATGTTGGCACGACGCCACGAATCATGTCCCCATGCTCGAGCAAGAGTCGCTGCGCCAGCCGAGGCAGCATCAGTTCTTGATTGGCGATTTGCAGCATGCAGAGCCCACACATTCCCACAATCATCGGGAAGACGGCGCGTCGTATTGACACGCCCGCAGCCAAGATCGCCGTGAATTCTCGATTGCGGTGCATCGAAGCGGCAGTGAAACCCATCGCGCCCAGAGCCACCAACGGCATCATGTACTGATAGAACTGAAAGACTCGGGGTCCGTGAAAGCCAAGGATCGCCCTGAACAACCCCACGGTCGTCGCTCCCTCGGTGGTGCCCGTCACATTGCCAGCAGCTGCCGCAGAAACTCGAACAAACTTCTCCCATTGAATGATGACATCTATCGAGATCGCAAACACAAACAAGAGTCCAAACAAGAGGAAGAAGTTCCCAAGGAAGCGAAAGAGGATGGAGCGGTTCAAGATTCCCATGAAATGCCTGATAAGCGTGACATGACTGACGAGTCGAACGAAAGTGGTTGGGCGCTAGTGACGCGCCATCCTCCAACCAACCGAACAGATCAATCCTCCGAGCAACAGGTTTCCCAACCACATCACGATCACTCCGATGATGAGTTGGTGACCGCGAATCATTGATTGACCAGTTGCGATAAGCAACACATTGGCGATCGCTGGAACAAATGCCAGGAGATAGATCGTCAGCGGAAGGCTGTGCTTGCGCCAGATCGCCAACACCGCCCCGAGGAGCAAGACCAGCGCCACGCTGACGGGCTGTGCAAATCGCATCCAAACATGGGAGAGCGCCTCGTCGAGCGTATCGGCTGTGGCGCGATCAACCCCAGCGAGCAGCGATGTCGCGGTGGATGCGTACTGACTCCATGGCGGAGCAACCTGCGCCGCAATTCGGCGCGAGTCACTCAAGAGGCTTTCATTCGGATCGACACCAGCAGATGGATTCGCAACCGCCAACCCAACAATTCGCGTCGGCCATCGCACAGACCTCGTCTCGCTTCCCCCAAGTGCGCGAGACTTTGGATCGACCAACGATAAATCCAATCGTTCGCTTCCCGCTGATCCCGGAGATCCCGACGTTCCTGTCAGCATTGCCGATGCGGCCGACGCCTCACGCATTGGGGTGCCTGCTTCCAGCTCGATGACGGTGATGCGCTTGGCTGGCGGGCGCGGTATGAACCCACTTCCCCCGACGATGGCATCGCGAACTTCGTATGCGCGCTGCGCCTCGTCACTCATCAGGACGCACCCTCCTGTCTGCGAAATCTGTGCGTGGAGCCGATCGATCAGGCGGGCTGGCGCGATCGCCAAGGCCAATCTCTCACGCGCCTCCACGGCGGCGGCGCCTTGCGACGGATCACGAATCACCTCGATCAACTCCCCCCACGGGAGATACTTTGGACTCCGCTCCCAACCGCGATCGATCAAGGTGGGAGTCGGCTCTGCGCGTGGCATGAAAGCAACCGTCGACTCACCGGGGCGCAAGACGGTCGCGTCGCGAAACGCCACCTTCACAATCAAGTCACTCCCAGACGAATAGAGATCCGCCGATCCGCTGCGTGCCACAAACTCCGTTTCGAGTTTTCCGTGACGATCGATCTCGATCGCGGCTACCCCCTCAAGCCGAATGCGCTGCATGCCCCCACCGTCAACGGGTTCGGATGCATCGATTCGATCCGCGTAAATGAGAAAGTTCCCAGCACGAAATGCCTCGCCAGAGCGGATGGTGCTCACAAAGACCTGCGCTGCATCTTGGGTGATCACATCACTCATGAACCCCCAGAATCGAGGGATTGCGGTCTGCACCAGAAAGAACATGAACACCGTGAGGACCACTCCCAGAGCCGCTGGCGGAACGAGGATCATGCGATAGGAGATTCCGCTGACTGCCATCGCTTGGAACTCGTTATCACTGGCGAATCGATGACTGACGATGGTCGCCGCGAATCCGGCAGAGAACGGCAATGCAAACTGCAACATGGGAACCATCGCGAGCGCGATGTACTTCAGGATCCCGCCAGGGCCGAGCAGGTTGCCAGTCAAGGGTTTGATGACTGCGCCGAACGCCACGACGACCACGATTACGGCGGTCGTCAGCAGCAGCACCTTGGTGAGTTCAGCGAAGAAGTGTCGAAAGAGAATCCAAGGCATCGGTGCGGATCCTCCCTAGCGCAGTCCGTATTCCCTGAGTTTGCGATAGAGCGTTCGCTCGCCAATGCCGAGCAACTGTGCGGCGCGCTCACGATTCCCCTCCGAAAGCGCGAGAGTCTGACGAATCGCCTCCTTTTCCAGCCGCTGGAGCCCCAACCCAGCCAGACTTCCAACACCAACAGAAGTTTCATCCTCGTCCATCGAACGAATCTCGGCAGGCACATCCTGCGCCTGAAGTGATTGCCGGGGGACCGCGACCATCATTTGATGGATGACATTCATGAGTTCGCGGACATTCCCGGGCCAGTGGTAAGCGATGAGACGCATCATGGCTGCCTCGCTGACTGTTGGACTGGGACGGTCAATCTCACGGGCGAATCGACCCACCGCATGACGCACCAAGAGTGGAATGTCTTCACGCCGATCCCTCAGTGGCGGGATCACGATCTCGACCCCGCGCAGGCGATAGAAGAGGTCTTCGCGGAACTGACCCGTCTTGATCATCGATCGAAGATCTCGGTTCGTAGCGCTAATGAAACGAACATCGACCTTGCGGGCGTCGTTCGATCCCAGACGCACGATCTCCCCTTGTTCCAGCACGCGCAACAACTTTGGCTGCATTGAGAGCGGTGTGTCCCCGATCTCGTCGAGAAAGACACTGCCTCGATCCCCATACTCGAAAACCCCCTCCCGATCTTTGTCCGCTCCCGTGTACGCGCCGCGCACATGCCCAAAAAGTTGATCTTCAAGGAGGCTCTCCGCCTGGCCCGCGGCATTGAAGGGGACGAACCGCCGTTCCTTGCGCTTGGAATGAAGGTGGATCGCATGCGCCACGAGCTCCTTCCCCGTGCCGCTCTCCCCCGAAATGAGCACAGGAATGTTGCTCGGCGCGACCTGTCGCACTGCAGTGATGACCTGCCGAATAGCCGCAGAATCTCCAATGATTCCTTCAAATCCGTAGGCGGCATCAAGCTGTCCCTGCAGTCCCTCCACCTGATGGCGCAGGAGCACCGACTCCGCTGCGCGCTGCACGAGGTTGCGGAAGACCACGAGATCGAGCGGCTTGACGATGAAATCGTATGCGCCCCCCCTGAGCGCTTCTTTCGCAGTTGGGATGTCGCCATGTGCGGTCACCATGATGGCCGCTGCCGTCGGGTGAAGTTGCCGAACGAGATCGAGCACTTCCATCCCAGATCGTGGGCTTTCCATGACAAGGTCAGTCACGACGACATCAAACTTCCCGTGGCGCAACTCCTCCTCCGCCGCCGCTTTCCCATTCACAATGGTGCAAATGTGACCTGGCTTGTGGAGAGCCTCGGCCATGGTTTCGGCGTGATCCCTCTCGTCATCAACGATGAGTACCTGCGCGCGGACGACTTCCTTGGCGTCTGCCATATTTTGGGAGTGTACGGTTCAATGTCATCACATGGATTTCCAAGGCGCTGACTGTTTTCTGCCGATAATCTCGTACTTATGAACGCACGCATGGACGCGGCAATATTTGTTGGACGCTGCATCCACTTCGTTGGCATCGGCGGGTGCGGGATGAGTGGGCTGGCCTTGATGATGCAGGCTCGTGGGGCGCGTGTCACAGGCAGCGATGCCTCGGCAAGCGAGACCACTCGCACACTCATCGCGGGTGGTATCGAAGTCATCATCGGCACATCCCTGCAGTCGATCACCGAGGCCGTTGATTCAGTGGTGTACTCGGCTGCGATCTCGAATGATCATCCGGAATTGGTGCACGCTCGGTCACTCTCAATCGAGACGGTCACGTACGCACACGCGCTCGGCGCAGCGCAAGCGGGACGGACCGCAGTTGCAATCGCTGGAACGCATGGGAAGAGCACAACCACCGCCCTCTTGGCACACCTGCTGATCGAATCTGGTTTGGATCCATCGGTCATTGTTGGCGCGACCTGCCCGCAACTCAACGGAGGCACGCGCACTGGCGCAGAGACGATTCCCAAGGGACCGCTCGCAGGAAGCCCCGGGATCTTTGTCGCCGAGGCATGTGAGTTCAACCGTTCGTTTCACTCCCATCAACCGATGATTGCGCTCATCAACAATGTGGAGGAGGATCATCTCGATGTGTATGGGTCGCTCGATGAAATCGTGAAGGCATTCCGAGAGTTCGCAGGCAAGTTGCCAACGGAGACCGTTGGTGAGGGTCAGGTGGGCGGCCGCCTGCTCATCGCACATGAGGGAGCTCACCGCCGAGCTGTCGCAAGCGGACTGCGTTGTGCCGTCAGCACATTTGGGTGGTCTCCAACCGCGGACTACCGAGTGGAGTACGACCCCGCCACCAACGCGACGCAGGTGTGGCATCGCGATGAGTGCCTCGTCGCATGGCTTGGCACCCTCGCTGGAGAACACAATGCACTCAACGCAGCAGCAGCGGCGATCCTGGCAACATGGCTCGGAGCGGATAGCAAGTCGATCACGCGCGCACTCGAAAACTTTGCGGGAGTCGATCGACGAATGCAGTTTCTCGGCGCGTGCTCAACCCGCACCGGCGCACGCGTTCGAGTCTTCGACGATTACGGTCATCACCCGACCGAATGTGAGAAAACCCTCACGGCACTGCGACTGGCGGAAAACCCACGGCGAATCATCTGTGTTTTCCAGCCTCACCAGCACAGTCGAACTCGCTTCCTCTTGGAGCAGTTTGCGCAGAGTTTCTCGCATGCCGACATGGTGATCGTCCCGCCGATCTACTTTGTGCGAGACAGCGAAATCGAAAGGACCCTCGTGTCATCGAACGATCTCGTCGAGCGGCTCAATGCGCGTGGAGTTCATGCCCGCGCGATGGATGACTTCGATGCCATCAGCGAGTTTCTCCATCAGACTTCGCAGGAGGGTGACCTCATCGTGGTGATGGGCGCAGGACCCGTGTGGCAGATCGGTCACGACTTTGTGAAACAAGCGGGCAACTCCGTGACGGCAGCCGCAGCGTCGATGCCTCCCCGCGCTGCGGCGAGCCCCGGTGAGTGAGCGCGCGATGAGCATCACCCCGAATCTGCAGCCACAGGCTGCATCGCGATTGGTTGCCGAGATTCTCTGGCGCGATCTGGATGTCGAAGCGACCCCAGACGCGCCGCTCGGTCCGCGCACCTGGTATGGAGCGGGTGGACGAGCAGAACTGCTCGCTGCACCGCGCTCCCTCATTGCACTGCAAACGCTCACGATGCGCTGCTATGAACAGGCCATTCCGGTGCGCGTGCTTGGCTCAGGAGCGAACCTCCTCGTCGCTGAAGATGGCGTCGATGGCGTGGTCATCCTGCTCGACCATCCAGTCTTTCAGCAGGCGCAGTGGAGTGTTGCGTCGCATCATTCGTTGACGCGACTGCATGCTGGCGCAGATCTCATGGGATTGATTCAGGAATCAGCGCGGCGCGGGCTCGCGGGACTCTCGCAACTCGCCGGGATTCCAGCGACGGTTGGTGGTGCCATCGTGATGAACGCTGGCGGAACCTACGGCGACACCGCCCAGTCCTTGCATTCGATTCAACTGCTCACGCCGGATGGGATCACGCGAACCATTCCAAAGGCGGATCTTGAGTGTGGATATCGAAAGACCGTCCTTCCCCCTGGAATCGTCCTGGCTGGAGACTTTGCACTTTCCCCAGGTGATCCAGACCAGATTCGAGATCACATCAAGGAAGTCTTCGCCTACAAGTCCAGAACGCAGCCGATGGCAGACCGTTCCGCTGGCTGTATGTTCAAAAATCCCATCGATCCGAAGGCGGGTCCCACGACGGCGCAGCGGCAGAGTGCCGGACAACTGATTGACCTCGCGGGACTCAAGGGAACCGCGCTGGGAAGCGCGTTTGTCAGCGAGCGGCATGGGAATTTCATCGGATTGCATGCTGGCGGAAGCACCAATGATGTGCTCGCCCTCGCACATGCTGTACAACTGCGGGTTCTTGACCGCTTTGGCATTCGCCTAGAACGCGAAGTCGTCGTGTGGTCCCAACGAGGTGAGGTGTTATGAGCGAAGTCAGTGTGCTTGTGTTGATGGGTGGACCTGATGCAGAACGCGAGATCAGTCTCCGTTCCGGAGCGATGGTGGCATCGGCGCTGCGCGAAGCAGGCGGATTCATCGTCCATGAACAGGTCATTGATCGCCTCACGAGCGCACAACTGCGCGAACTCCCCGGCGAGGTGATCTTCCCAGTCTTGCATGGACCCTTCGGAGAGGGCGGACCACTGCAAGACATCATGGAAGCGGATGGACGACCCTATGTCGGAAGTCGCCCGCGTGCTGCGCGGTTGGCGATGGACAAGATGGCATCGAAACTCTTCGCTCGAACTGCTGGGATTCGAACACCGCCAGCGCGCGTACTGGTTGCGGGCGAGCCCTGCGATCTCCCACTCCCACTCATCGTGAAACCCATCGACAATGGATCGAGCGTGGGTGTTCGGCGATGCTTCGATGCCGCACAATTCGCAGCAGCACGCGCTGAATTGGAAGGATCCCATCAACTCCTGATGGCCGAACAACTCATCACGGGTCGGGAAATCACCGTCGGCATTCTCGAGCGCGACCTGCTCCCGACGATTGAAATCATCACAACGCAAGACTTCTACAACTACGACGCAAAGTACGAACGCGCGGACACCACGTATGTGCTCGATCCGGAGTTGCCAGAGAATGTCAAGATGGATATCGCGGCAATGTCAAAGGCGATCTACGAGCGGATTGGGTGCCGCGATCTCGCACGCATCGACTTCATGGTGAACGAAGACGGAGCCTGGTTCATCGAAATCAATTCGATGCCGGGCATGACAGATCACTCGCTCGTTCCAAAGGCTGCTGCACATGCGGGCGTGTCGTTTGCGCAACTCTGCTCTCGCCTTGTTCAGCGCTCGCGTGCTCGGATGATGGGGAGCCACAGAACTGCCCGACCAGCAGCCACCACGACAGCGGCGGCAGAGAGTGCACAGGATGATGGGGCTTCGCCACAGGAGTCGAATTGCCACAGCGATGTGGCAGTCGCCTGTGACCAGGTTGATCAGACTGCAATCACGACCGCAATCGCACCTGAAGAGGATTCATCGAATGGCTGAGAAGGTGATGGCGAAATCGGCGTCGAACGCACTGTGGATCGCAGCAGGCGTTGTCGCGATCGCGCTCGTTGTGATCACTTTTGGATGGTCCATCCCCGCGCTGCGACGAACTGCGCAGGCGACCCCCCTTGAGAACATTCGTGGAGCCACTCAGGGGCGCATCGAAGTGACATTCCTCGATGCACCTGCGTGGATGACACCAGCCGATCTCGAACCGCTGCAAGATCTCGTGGCCTGCGAAGCAGGGACCATGGTGTACGACCGCGATGGGCTTGCACGAGTTCAAGAAGCTCTGCTGAATACTGGTTGGTTTGATGAGGTTCGGCAAGTTCGTCGACTCCACGGCGCGGTGCTGGAAGTCGATGCGACATTTGCAGAGCCGACTGCGTTGGTGGTCGATCGCGATGGGGAGCATCTCCTCGACAGCCGTGGACGACTCATGCCACGCACCTATGCGCCTGGTACCTCCCCCCCACTGACTCGAATTCTTGGAGCGTCACTTCCGCGACCCAGTCGGCCAGGGCAAGCGTGGGGCGGCGCGGACCTTCTCGCAGGAAATGGAATGGCAATTCTGATTGGCACGCAGCGGTGGCGCGCGCAGATTTCAGCGGTCGACGTGAGTGAGTTCAAGACTCGGCAGACTCTTGGACTGGTGACAACCAAGGGATGCCGCATCAATTGGGGACGCAATCCGGGGAGCGAGGCTGCGGCGGAGGTTCCCGCAGCGCAGAAATTGCGGTATCTCGATCTCTTGGCAAATCAGTATGGTCGCGTCGATGGCGCGAGCGAGCAGACCATCGATCTTTCGGTGGACTATGTCGCAAGCCATTAGCCCTCCGCGTGGGTTGGTGGTCGCATCCGGAATCTGGATCGTGGGTGCTGGATTCCTGACTATTGGAACTCGATTCCCGGTTCAACTGACTCCATCGAATGTCACGCCGGCGGTTCGCCTGATGCTCATCACATGCTGCGCAGGATTGCTCGTCGCGTGGCCGCTCTACCGACTCAGCCAGCCCTGGCAAGAACGCGCTGCTGCGCGGAGCCTCTTGGACGCGGTGACCTTGATCTGTCTCTGGCAACTGCTGCTCTGGCCAGTTCGGCTCGCGACGACATGGTCTGTTGAATCGGTCGTGGCGATCGACCTGTGGATGATCTCCTGTCTCGCATCCGTTGCGGGGATCATTGCGGCAGCCACCGCGTTGCAGCACCCAGTCGCGCGATCAGCCGCCATCATCTTCGCACTGCTGATCGCCATCGGTGCGCCGTTGCCACTCGCGTTGATTGGAGAATCCAGTGCGATGCTCAACGGCATTTTCCCAGGCGCACTGACGACTCTCATCGCCATGCTTGAGGCGACTTCAACAGTTCCCCAGCAGGCTCAGTGGCGCGAGTTGGCCAATGGCGCATTGATCAACGGCATGGTGGGTCTCATCGGATTTTCCGGAGCACTCATCGCAGGCAAGTTCGACCTTCCGACCGGGACCCGGTTTGCGAGTGGACGGCGACTGCGCTAGCGTACGAGCCACTTCACATGGAACTTGTCACACAGGCAGATAAGCAGAAACTTGAGCGGCTCTTGGTGGAATACCACGCACTCGACAAGGTGCTCACAGAGCGCATCGCGGAGGCTCGAGGTCATGGCGACCTTCGCGAAAACGGCGACTACCACGCGGCGCGCGAAGAGAAGTCGATGAACAATTTGCGCATTCGAGAATTGGGTATTCGGCTTGAATCGCTGCAGGTGATTAGTCACGAAGAGATGCCCAGCGACATGGTCTACCTCGGCGCACGAGTTCGCATTAAAGACGAAGGCACAGGAAACCTCGAGGTGTACAAGATTGTCGGCAGCCTCGCGGATGAACCATCCACTGAATATCGCGAAGTGACCAGCACGAGCCCCATCGGGCAATCGCTGATGAAACTTCGTGTTGGAGAGTCTGTGCGAGTGACGCTGCCGCGCGGCGAGCGACGGCTCACGGTCGTGGAAATTCTTGTGTGAGGGTTGAGCAAGAACTCCGCGTGCTCGACTCAACCAATCGACAGAGACGGGTGAGTCACTGGGGTCTGGAAGCATGTTGATCGACGCGCACACGCTCCTTGCGATTGGCTTGTTCGATGGACTCTTTGAATACTGGTGGGGCATCGGTGTCGGAGTCGACATCGCGCTGCGTATCACTGCGGCATGCGTCGTCATCCTTCGCAAGGGATCGCAACCAGCCGTCGCAGGATCGTGGGTCACATTGATCGCAGTGCTGCCAATCGTGGGGATTCCCGCCTACTTGCTGATTGGCGAGTCGAGGCTCGGCGCACGGCGGCGACGGGTACACAAACGGGTGCTCGACCGATTCGAGCGGCCCGAGTTCCATCTGCACGACGATCCAAAGACGCACGAGATCGTGATGGATTCCTCGGATACACAAGTCTCACGGATTGCTCAGTCTGCGGCGGGATCACCACCGCTCAACGGCAATCGCGCCTCACTCTTTGGCGACTCGGACGCCACCATCGCCACCATCCTCGCTGACATCGCACAGGCGACTTCGACGGTCCACCTGACCACTTACATTTGGCTCGACGATCGCATTGGAGCAGCTGTAGGAGAAGCACTTGTGGCTGCCTCGCTCCGCGGGGTGACCTGCCGAGTCTTGGTTGATGCACAAGGATCCCGTTCGTTTCTGAAGGGCGCCACGGCGAAGCGACTTCGTGGTGAGGGAATTCGCGTCGTCGGCGCACTCCCCGTCCATCCACTCCGCATGCTCTTCAGTCGCATCGACATCCGAAATCACCGCAAAATGCTGGTGATTGATGGACACACCGCGTGGATTGGCAGCATGAACATCGCCGCTCCCGAGTTTGCGATCGAACCACGCTTCGCGCCATGGGTCGATTGCATGATGCGGCTTGAGGGTCCGACTGCACGCGAACTACAACTCATCTTTGCGGAAGATTGGTATCTCGACACGAACGAATCCATCGAAGATCTTTTGCTTCGTTGTCCTCCCGCGCACGCGGATGGATTGACCGCGCAGATTGTGGCGTCGGGTCCCAACTACTTCAACGAGGCGATTCGAAGTTTGCTGATCGCCTCCATCCAAGTTGCGGATCATGAGATTGTCCTCACGACTCCCTACTTCGTTCCAGACCAGACGATTTATTCGGCGCTGTGTGTTGCTGCGCAGCGCGGCGCAACGGTCCGGCTCGTCGTGCCGAAGCGCAACAACAGTCGGCTCGTTGCTCTTGCAAGCCGCGCGGGGTACGCGAATCTTCTGAAGTCTGGAGTCCACATCCATGAATTCAGAAATGGACTCCTTCATGCGAAGACCGTCACGACCGACGGGAAGTTCGCCATCGTCACATCGAGCAATCTGGATCGTCGAAGTTTCGACCTGAACTTTGAAGCGACTGGATTGGTGTACGACAACCGATTCACCGCAGAATTGAGGGCCATTCAACAGGGGTACATCGACGCGAGTGATGAGGTCTCACTCTCCCAGTGGGAGGAGCAACCAATGCTCCATCGACTTGCGCAGAATGCGGCGGCGCTGATCTCGCCTCTACTTTGAACGTCGAGTGATCGTCGACATGGTCCCCACAGCCACCTGTGTCTCTGATACTTCGCCATCGGGCCATGTGACGGTGATTGCAACACGCCGATCGGGTGGCACGCCTTCGCCACTTCCAACACCGCCGAGCCCAAAGTGAGCACGCGGCGCTGCGTTTGATTGAAACGGTCCACCTCCGATCAGCCAGCGGGTCTGCGTCTTTCCATTGGAGGTGAGTGAAATGCGCGAGCCGATTCCATCGCGGTTCATTGGATGGGTGTTGTCATCGAGGGCGACGATCACCCAGTCATGCACCGCTGGATGCAGGTTCTCGATGACTCGAATGGGTTGATTGAGTCCACTCACGACCGCATCCTGATCACCGTCGCCGTCGAGGTCTGCGACGACGAGTGAGCGATCGCATGTTGGCGTGTGCAGCCATGACTGCGTGGGATCTTTGACTGCGACGAAGCGCGCACCATCGCGTTGCATGACGAGGGGCGGCTGGCAATACTCGCTGTTCATCGTTGCGCGGGTTGCTTGTGGATAGACATGGCCGTTGACGATGAAGAGATCTTCGTCTGCGTCATGATCCAGATCGACCAGGGCAGCGCCCCATCCGCACAGGGGTCGCGAGGGAGCCCCCACTCCATACTGCGCCGTGCGGTCATCAAAAAAACCCTGTTTCCCAGCGACATGCAGCGTATTGGTGTCGTCACTGAAATTGGTGGTCAGCAGGTCTGCCAGACCATCCTGATTGACATCACCGACGGCAATCCCCATCGTTGCCTGCTCCGCCCCATCGATGTTCGTCGCGGTTCCCGTGCGAACGCCGACTTCGCGAAAGCGCATCCCGCCAAGGTTTTCAAGCAGGAAGTTGCTCTTCGAGTCGTTGCCCACGAAAATGTCTGGGCGACCATCCTGTGTGAGATCGAGGATCGCGACATTCAGGCCGTAACTCGCTTGTGGGGAACGAATCCCTGATGCGTCGCTGCGATCAACAAAGACTCCATTGCCTGTGTTCTCGTAGAGCAGGTCTGGCTGAGCAACAAGTCCACGAGGTCCATTGATCACTTCTAATCCTCGGAAGTGCGCAGGTGGATGGGGCGTGGCGGGATCACACTCGACATAGTTCGTGACATAGAGATCCAGATCGTGGTCGCCATCGAGATCTGCAAATGCTGCAGAGGTGCCCCACGCAGTTTCGCCTCCGAGCCCTGCTTCGTCGGTTGCATCCATGAACCGCCCGCCACCAAGATTGCGAAGAAGACGATCAGAACCTGCGCATGCGATGTAGATGTCATCGAGTCCATCGCCGTTGGTATCTCCCACCGCGCATCCAAACCCCCAGCGGTGAAAGCCGATGCCGCTCGAGAGAGTGACATCTCGAAAATGCAGTCCACCAAGATTTTCGTAAAGCCTTGCCCCGGGTCCGACTGTCGGTGATGTGAGCGTTGCCCCGTTTGGGAAAAACAAGTCGAAATCCCCGTCATTTTCGATATCGATAAGCGCGATTCCACCACCTTTGACTTCGAGAATCTGGGTGCTGGGAGAGGAACCAGAGGTGGTGGTGAAGTCGATGCCAGATGTCGCAGTCACATCGCGCATCTGAATGGTGGATGCGCTTGGAGGCGATTCCTGTGCAACGACGCTCGCAGACATCGCCAACAAGACTTGGAGTGCGGCTGCGAAGGTCACGGAGTCAGATCCGTTCCCGCAGCACGACCAGCGGAGTCGAAAGACGACTGTTTCGCTCGCGCCGCCTCCGCCTCTGCAGGTCGATTGAGAGAGTCGTAGACCCGCGCCAACTTCCCCCACACCTCGCCGTGGTCTGGACAGAGTCTTGCAGACTCTTCATAGAGCGACAGCGCGTCTTCACGACGATCTCTCCGCAACTCGATGTCACCAAGACGGGCAAGGCACTTCGCTCGATCTCGCGCGCGCACAGGGTGCATGCCGATCAATTCGATAGCCCGCTCGAGCGCTAACTGGGCATCGGCGGTTCGATCTTCATCAATCGCGATGACTCCCAGTCCGAAGTACGAATCATCAGCCGTTGGCACCGCCGCAATGTGGCTCTGAAAATGCCGTTTGGATGATTCGAGGTCGCCGAGGTAGTAGCACGTCCATCCCAGAAAGTGATCTACTTGGATGCGCTCTGGAAACTGTTGGTTTCGTGCCACGCTCGATTCGAGCAATGGGCGTGCCTGGCCATATCGCTTGGTTTTCATGACTGCGACACCGAGGAGAAACTCACAGCGAGCGCAATCGGGAGATTCACGGAGCATCGATCGGAGAATGATCTCGGCATCGAGAAACTGACCTGATCGCACCAGCTTGGCTGCAATTGGCAGGTTCTGGTGAATAACTGGCTGGGAAAGATGGCTCTGCGATGGAGGGATTGACGCAACGACTGACACCGTTGCAGTCAGAGCTGGCTGCGTCTCTTCCGCCGTCGCCAAAGGCTTCGAGCAGCCAATCGTGACTTGAATCACTGCTGCGCAGATACCGATGGAACAGAATTGTGGAATCGGGTCATGAATACGCATCAGTTTCATACTAATCGTCGAATGAGAGTGGAAACGAGCGTTTTCAGGGCTACATTTACGACAGCAAATGGCGGTGACTCTCTGCACGTTGCAGAGGTGTCGATAACAGACGGTTGATGGCGTGCTCGAAATCCTTTGGACTGAATCTATGCGCACTCATTTGAGATCGATGCTGACTGGAATACTTGTCTCGAGCGCGGCAACCGCTGGAGACCTCGCGTTACAACCCGTGATTGGTGAACCATTGACGGGATTGAGTGCAGCCCAAGTTGCAAGATTCCAGATCGGCAAGGTTCTCTACAGCATGCCCATTCCCATCGAGGATGGACTGGGACCGATCCTCAACAAGAGCAATTGTGGGTCCTGTCATTCGAACCCCGTTGGTGGATGGGGCGCAATCTCGGTGGTTCGCTTTGGGATGGAGAAGAAAGGCGTCTTTTCCCTCTACCCAGGTGAAGTGCAGTCGCTCGCACAATCGCTTGCAAATAGTTCATTCTGCGCGGAGATTGTTCCCGCTGATGCGACCGTCGTGAAGACGCGACTCACGAACAGTTCCATGGCGTTTGGATTGGTGGAGGCCATCCCAGATTCGCAACTCGCCGCCCACGCAGATGAGTTCGACATCGACGGCGATGGTGTGAGCGGACGTGTTCACTGGGTGATGCCACTGGAAGCTCCTCCTGGAAGTCCCTTGCGCGCAGGGCGCTTTGGATGGAAGGCGCAAGTTGCAACCGTTCTCACATTCTCCTCCGATGCGTCACGCAACGAAATGGGGTTCACCAATCGCTTTTCCCCTGTGGAGAATCCTCCCAACGGC
Source organism: Phycisphaerales bacterium (assembly GCA_009691725.1). Taxonomy (GTDB): domain Bacteria; phylum Planctomycetota; class Phycisphaerae; order Phycisphaerales; family SM1A02; genus F1-60-MAGs104. The sequence continues at coordinate 1,241 of SIAP01000012.1, read as the reverse complement.
GACTTCGCACGACTGACGGTGTGCGACGACGTTGCAGATCCCGAAGACACGCTCGATGCTCAAGGATTTGGATTCGTCGACAAGGTGACGGACTTCCAACGCTTCCTCGCAGCGCCGCCGCAGACTCCTCGATCTGGAATGACTGGCGAGGCGCTGTTCAATCAGATTGGCTGCGTGAAGTGCCATAGTGGGCAATTCACGACATCGAGCGATGTGGCTCTTGAAGATTCCATTCGTTCCAAAGTCATTCGCCCATACAGCGACTTCCTCTTGCACGACGTCGGACTGCTTGCAGATGGAATCAGCGATGGGAATGCCTCCGAAGCGGAGATGCGGACGCCGACACTCTGGGGTCTGCGCCGAAGAGATCCGATGTTGCACGATGGAAGCGCCGCTGGCGGATCTTTTACACCGCGCGTGACGCTGGCAATTGCCAAGCATGGCCCGTTTGGAGAGGGTGCCGCGTCCGCCGCAGCATTCAACGCGCTCTCTGGAATCGACAAGACCCGTGTCATCAAGTTCCTCGACTCATTGGGTCGTGCAGAGTTTGATTTCGATGCGGACAACATCATCGACATCCTCGATTTCTTCGCACTGCGAACATGCCTCGCGCAGGGAACCACGAACCCCGATGATGATTGTGCCATCGCAGACATCGATCAGAATGGCGTGGTGAATGCGATCGATGTCGACATGTTTGTTGCGGCGTGGGACGGCGAGGTCCTCGATTGCAACGACAATGGCGTTGCAGACCTGCGAGACATCGCGCTGGGCACGAGTCAAGACTCCAATGAGGATGGAGTCCCTGACGAGTGCGTGGCATGCCGAGCCGACCTCAACGGAGACGCACTTGTCAACGGAATTGACCTCTCCATCGTTCTGGCAAACTGGGGAGGCTCGGGTGCTGGAGACACGGATCAAAGCGGCGTCGTGAACGGCATCGACCTTGCCACCATTCTCGCGGCGTGGGGCGCGTGCCGCTAACGACTACTATCCTTTGGAATCACTATGCGCATTAACACTTCCATCATCGTTGTGACCTTGACCTCGATTTCGTGCACTGCCGCATTTGGGCAGTGGGTGACATTCAATAACCAGTCGTCAACCCGACTCGCAGCAGCGACGGCGCTGACTGGGCAGGACAATATCGAGAAGGACTTTGCCATGGCCGACTTCGATCAGGACGGCGACACCGACCTCGTGGTGATGCGCAAATTTCCTGGTTCGATCCAGTCGACCTG
>SIAP01000011.1 GCA_009691725.1 Phycisphaerales bacterium | reverse complement strand
GGACCCCTGCGCAGCGTGATTGCGACACCCGTCTTTCATCGCTGGCATCACTCGCGCGAGCCCAAAGCACGGGAGAAGAACTTTGCGGGATTGCTGCCCGTGTGGGACATCATCTTTCGGACTTACTTCATGCCGCGCAATCGCTGGCCCGAAAACTTTGGAATCGACCATCCCATGCCGAAGGGACTGCTACGCCAATTGTGGGAGCCCTTTGCGCGGCAGAAGAAACACCGGTGATCGGATGGGGTGCGGGCTTGCGCCTATCGCACGCTGGCGTTGGGCTCGAGTGCTCGCACGGAGTCGACCATCGGTGTGAGGTCGCGCAAGAGTCCATCCGCGAGGTCGTAGATCCAGCCGTGCACCTTGACGCCGCGTGCGCTCTGCGAGTGCAAGATCGGTGATTCGCGGACATGCACGACTTGGACGGCGACATTCAACTCGCAAAGCTTGCGCGACTGCCCCCCCGCTGTTGACTCGCTTTCGATCTCGTCGCGATAGAACTTGGCAATGTCGCGGACATGGCGAATCCAGTGATCGAAGATTCGCCCTTCGCTTGGTGCCAGCGCTGCCGTGACGCCGCCGCATCCATAATGACCGCACACAATGATGTCTTGAATCTTGAGTTCATTGACCGCGAAGTCGATCACTGAAAGGCAATTCAGATCGCTGTGAATGACCAGGTTGGCGACATTGCGATGGACGAAGACCTCGCCGGGCATGAGACCGATGATCTCGTTCGCTGGGACGCGACTGTCCGAGCAGCCGATCCAGAGATACTTGGGATTCTGTTGTGCAGTGAGACTGGTGAAGAATCCTGGATGATCGCGTTCAACCCTCGCCGCCCAGAGTCGGTTGCTGGCAAATAGATGGCTCAAGTCTGACATGGGGCTGATCGTAGTGGGGTCGCAGCGTGTCCCCCTGCTCTGCGGGCAGATAAGCCCAAAAGTGGGCTGGATCTGCCCGCCGAGCGGCTAGCGAATGTCGTTTGCCTCGTAGGGCGGCCAGTCGATCCCATGCAGCGCCGCGGCATAGTTGGTGTGCCGCGCGACGCTCGACGTATAGAGCGGACGGTTCACTTGGTCGTAACTGAGCGTGCGGACGGTGCGCTTGGATTCGTGGAAACGCGTGCACGCCTCGTCCCATTCCAATCCGAGGAACTCGATGATTCGAGGAAACTCACTTTGTGGATACTGCACGAGTCGTTCGTAGGAGACATCCAGAATTGGCACATCGAGAGAATGCTTCCAGTGATCCATGATGCGTCTGGACTCCTGCCACGCACACGCGACCCATTCGAGTCGGGTCGTCCAAGGGAAGAGACGATTGTTGAACCCGCCCATGAGGCATGAGATGGCGGTGTCACGAGGGTCGCGCAGCGCATGGATGATGCGCGTCTTTGGGAAGAGGCTGGCAATCATGCCGAGCAATCGGTTGTTGCCGAGCGCTTTGTTGACGATCCGCTGCGCGTGTGGCGACTGCGCAGTGATGAGCGTGACATACTCGTTGGCCTTGCGAGTCCATTCATCCGCTTGAATTGCGCCGAAACACGCTGGTGGTTCGACACCAGGCAGAACCGTTGCTTCCAATTGGCGTGCGAATTTCTCGATGGTGTTCAATTCTCCAACCCCAGCAGCGAGCGGGTGCGCGTCGATGACCTGATCGATGAGACTCGTTCCACTGCGCGGCATCCCGGCGACAAAGACTGGGATCTCGCTGGTGCATCGGCTCTGCGGAAATCGCGACATTCGTTGGCGAGTCCACTGCTCTGCGAGTGCGAGACTCTGGCGTTTGAAGATCGCTGGATCAAAGTCCATCTCGCCGATCTGATTCGCGCGCACCGCAGCATCCATCGCCGCATCGAATTGCCCGCTGCGGTCATAGGCCTTCGCCCGCAGATACCACAGGGCACGCCGAGCCTCTGGCAGCGTCGTTCCCAGATCGGCAAGGGTGTCTGCCACACAGGATTGCAACTCATCAAATCGCTTGCGCTGCAACAACACGCGCGCCCATGCCTGCGTGACATCGGGAAGATGGCGCTTGTTGGAGGCGATGATCGGCGCAAGAATCGACTCGGCCTCATCAATCCGTCCGACGACTTCGAGCGCGGTGGCGAGCGCGCACGCTGCATCCGTCGCGACGCGCGCATCTCCCAAGCATCGCCGAAGGACTTCGCACGCGGCGTCCGTCTGTCCAGCCCCTGAGAGACACAGACCCTTGATGAGCAGTGCATCCGTTCCTGCGCCAGCCTTGAGTGCGCGCTCGATGGTCGTCGCCGCGACGGTGCGCGCACCACTCACGAGTTGGGCGTGCGCCGCAACCACCAAGACATCCGCACGTGCAGTCGGACGATCAATCCACGGCGCAAGCAAACGCCACGCCTCGCGGGGTTGCCGATTCTGCATCGCCGACTTTGCACCCGCGAGTGCGCGCGCTTCTTGGTCAATGCGAAGTGCGCTACTGGGATCCTTCATGGATGAGACTCTATCGGCTTGGCAACTTCCCATCGACACCGCCCGCCGCTTTCGTGGCGACTGTGTTCCCACTCGGTCCCGCATTCTCAACGCGGTTCGTCTTGTTTGAGACGCGCGCCCGATGGCTCCGACCGCTCCGTGAATTGCGGAATGTCCATCGAGCCATCACCGAGACTGATCCCGAGCGTCTGTAAGTAGAGATCGAAGGTCTGTCGGAGTTTGAATCGGCGCGGCTCGATTCCTGCGAGCAGAAAGAGCGTCATCAATCGCATCGCACCAGTGGCAATGAAGACTGCGGCGAAACCGGTGCGCCCCATCTCCATCCCGGCAAGAATTGCAGCGCCGATGAGCGATCCACTGACGACGGCAACACTCTGCACAATGTTGTAGACGGTCATCACGCTCGTGCGCCGTGCGCTTGGAATCACATCGAACACCAGCAGGAAAGTTGCGGTTTCCCAGCAGGCCCACGCCAACCCGACACAGAATTGGAGAGACAGGATCCACCAGAAACTGTCGGACAGGAGATAGAGCGTCGCGGTTGGAATGATGCCGATGCCTCCGAGCCAGAGCGGGACTCCTGGTCCATAGCGTTTGGCGAGCCTGCCCACTCCGGGAAGCGCGATCACCTTCGCTGCAAAGGTCACTGCGAAGGCGCACATCAATTGTGTGTAGTTGAAATGCAACTCGGTGAGCATGTAGGGAGTAATGAATGCGGCCGAGACATTGGTCGCCAGCACGACCGCCAACATGTACACGAGCAACGCTCGAACAGATTGATCGCCAAGCAGATCTTGACGAATGAGCTGCAGCGATGGAAGAGGATTCTCCGTCGCAAGCTTTGGCTGTGGCTCGCTGTGTCGCGCGAGGAAGAATGCAGATGCGCCGCGTGCGATGAACCCGCAGAAGAACACGATCGCGAAGGCATCGAGCACTTGCCCGCTGCGTCGCCCCCATTCCAAAATGAGCCCACTCAACAAACCGATGCCGAGGAGTGCTTGGACGGTTCTGCTGCGCTTCGTCCAGAAGTGTGTCGCGATCAGCTTTGGAATGAGCGTCGGTACCCAGGTTTGCCAGGGTGGTCCGGTACAAAAACCGGCCGCCCAGTAAAGACTGACGAGCAGATAGACCATTGGGGCTGATGCTGTTCCGTCCAAAGAGCAGACGGACAATGCGAGCAATGCCGTCGCCTGTAGTGCTGCGCAGATCCACACCCACCGACGAAGACTGCGCGTGAAGCGCACCCCCCATGGAGTCACCCCGTGAATCAGTGCGCCGATCAGCACAGGCACAGTTGCGATGAGGCTCGACTCCACCTGCGAGAGTCCCGCTGCGAGGGCGAATGCCACAAAGTATGCCTCTGCCAATCCGATGGTGAGTGCCACCGCCGCGCCATCCGCCTGGAGGAGGCGCATATCGCTGTGCAGTCTTCGAATCTGTGGATTTGTTCTGCGCGGCACGAATCCCGAAGAGTATCGATTCGCCGAATGTCGAGTTCATTGTTGGCGTATTGGATTGGGTGTGGCATACTTATCCCATGTTGACCCGTGGCATCGACAGACATTCTTCACGAGCGATTGCGCTCAGTGCGATTTTCAGCGCGAGCGACGGCGTTGCTGCCTTCATGGACAACTGTCCTGCTGCGCCAAATCCAAATCAGGCTGATTGCGATGGTGATGGCATCGGCGATCTCTGCGAAGCGGCCATTGGCGACCTCAATGGCGACGGTCTTGTCAATGGCGCTGACATGGCGATCCTGTTGGGCAATTGGAATCCGACGCCCTAAGTCAGCCGAGTCGGAGCCACTTCGCTCGCATTGCGCTGAGTTCGGCAGACGACCAGAAGTGGCGGGCGTATGTGGTGTCAAGCATCGAGTCGATGTACTTGGCACGTCTTCGGCATGCTGTAGACAACCACTGGAATGTCTCCAGTGCGATAGGTCGCCGCAATTCGGCGACGATCGCACCACGGGTAGCATTCTGGTCAAGGAGAATCCGGCATGAAGCGCTCAATGATCTATCCATTCTTGTGCACGGGGGCAACACTTGCGATCGTGTCGGCGGCGCTCGGGCGCGATGCCGCAGTCCAAGGGCAACTTCCGCTCACTTCGATCACCCTCTACCGATCGGGAGTCGGATACTTCCAACGGAATGGTTCGATCACCAGCGGCGACACCGTGCAGCTGCGCTTTGCAAATGATCAGATCAATGACATGCTGAAATCGATGGTGATCTTGGATCCACAGAAGGCACTCGAATCGGTGACCTATGACTCCAAGGAGCCGCTTGCACGGCAGTTGGCAAGTTTCGGCGTGGACCTTGCAGACAATCCAACGCTTGGCGTGATGCTCGGCAGACTTCGCGGCACCAAGGTGAGGGTGGTCACGAACGATGGTCCGATCTCTGGGGTCATCCTCGGTGTGGAGAATCGCGAACTCGCACAAGGCAATGCGCAGAAGACGATCAACACTCCATATCTGAATGTCGTCACGGATGGTGGTGTACGGTCGGTCAATCTCGGCACTCTCGTTTCGGTTCAGTTGGAGAATCCAACGCTCAACTCCGAACTCAACAAGGCACTCGCGGCACTTGCATCGCATAGCACCGATCGATTCAAGACTGTTGATCTTGCCTTTGGAGGGTCGGGTACGCGCGAAGTTCGGGTTGCCTATGTCAACGAGATGCCGATTTGGAAGACGAGTTACCGACTCGTGCTTCCGGATGCCGTCAACACCAAGGAAAAGCCACTGATCCAAGGATGGGCGATCGTCGAGAACACCACAGATGATGATTGGACTGAGGTCAAGCTTGCGCTCGTTGCAAGCCAACCTGTCAGTTTTCAGATGGATCTCTCCGAGTCGCTGCACATCTCTCGCCCCATGCTCGAAGTGCCGATGGTCGCGGGTGCTGCGCCGCGGATCTATCAGGATGGCGATGCCTACAGGGCTGCGAAGGATCTTAAGACGATGGCCGCACCAGGCTCACCGCCACCCGCTGCGAGTGGGGTGCTGCGAAAGGTGGCTGGTGCGTCGATGAGTGACGCGGCGAGCGGGAGTCTGTTTGGATCTGCTGGTGGAGGCGGTGGAGTCGGCAACCCTGAATCGCTGGACCGAGCAGGCATGTCGATGGGTGGATCACTGTATGGATTCTCCGCGGCGCAGGGTGGCGAAGTCGGGGAGACTTTCCAGTACACACTCGAAAACCCGATTTCGATTGCACGACAACAGTCTGCCATGCTGCCGATTTTGACTTCACCCATTGAGGGACGGCGCGTCAGCATCTTCAACGAATCTGATGGGATCGATCATCCGATGCGCGGTGTCGAGATCACAAACTCCTCGGGGCTTCAATTGATCCCAGGACCCATCGCCGTGTTCGATGGCGCGACCTATGCCGGTGATGCGGAGATCGGATTCCTGACCCTCGGCGATACGCGGCTCCTCGCCTACGCCGTGGATTTGGCTGTTTCTGTGGCAATCGACGGTGACAGCACCGACACGGTGGCGTCCGTCAAGATCGTCGATGGGCTCGTCGTGCAGACGCGCAAGCAGTCCCAGACCATCTCATTCGCGCTTGTGAACAAGGACGAGACTCGCGAGCGCACCCTACTGGTTGAGGTCGCCAAGCAGCACGATTGGACTCTGACTGCTCCAAAGAAGGCGGCACAAGAGACGGAGGACTTGTATCGATTCGAAGTCACTCTGCTCGCTGGCGAGGGGGGCACGCTTGCGGTGACGCAGGAACGCACTGCGTACCAGCACATCGCGGTGGTCGGATTCGACCTTCCCACGCTGCTCGCCTACGCGAGCAACGGCAAGGCATCGCAAGCGGTCGTCGACGCGGTCAAGAAGGCATCACAGATGCAGGCGACCATCAACGAGACTGCGATGGATGTATCGCGGCTCGAACAGGAACGGCAAGCCATCGACGGAGATCAGAATCGGATTCGACAGAACATGAATTCAATCAGTCACGACACGGATATCTATCGACGCTATCTCGCGAAGTTCGACGAACAAGAGTCGCGACTCGAGGCAATCCGCGTGGAGGATGGAGAATTGCGCACGACACTCAAGGCACAACAGGATGCCCTTGGTGCGTACCTGCGCGAATTGGATGTTTCGTAAGGGAATCACTTGCCAGCGGGCAGGATGATCGCCATCCCGAGTTGTTTCTTTGAGACGGCCGCCGTGGTTCGAGGGGTGATCTCAAAGCGCTCGACCTCGGTGTGGGCTCCAAAATTGTCGATCCACTCTGGAACGCCCTGCCCCTCCCAAACAAGGATGGCACCCTCCACGGAAATGCGGGAAAGGTCAACCCACGAGGATCGAAGTGGGATCGCATCAATCACAATGTCTGGATGCTCTGGGTGATAGACACAGACATTTCCACCAATCCAGTACGACCCAATCACGATTCCCAGTGGTGCGCCATCAGTTGCCTCCTTCCACCGAGCGCCAACATGTTCTGCGAGGTCCTCGCCATTGAAGTACACATTCGCTGTACTCCCAGTGAGGTGAGGCCTGGCCACCAGTCGAATCCCGACGAATCCCAGTGTCCCAAATGCCAGCGCACACCACGCGATCCCCATGGTTCGAAGGCCGCTCCAGCCAATAGGACGACGCACCCAGAGCAGAACAACGAGTCCCGTGTATGGCAACCATGCCATCGCCCAGAGACTGTGCAGATGCAGATTGAGCACACACGAGACGCTCGCCGCGAGCGCCAGCGGGAACGCCGTGCACCAGAGAAAGTAGAGCGCCGCCTTGCGAGTTTCGAGTGCAGGTGATTCTGGTTCGATCGTGGGCTGACCTGGGACCGCGAAGAGCAAAAACATCATGATCCAAACCCCAAACGTCATCACGAGTTGGACGGAAACAAATTCAGCTGGATAGGCAATGCGACCCCACCACGGAGGAGGTTCTGTGCGATACATGAATGCCGTTTGAAACGGAAGGAAGTCGACCTGCCAGAGTCCGATCAAGTGCGGCACCATGACAATCGTTCCGGTGATGAGCCCCAGATACGGCCCCGCCGTGCGCCAGAGTCTGCGCGCATCCTTGTTGATGAGCGTGAATACAAGAACCCCAACAGGCGCGAATGCGGCGGAGTGCTTCCCATAGATCGCAAGCGCGGAGCATGCGCCAAAACAGATCCACGCGAGTGATGAGCCGCGCAAACCACGCCACCCGGCCCAAATGAGTGCCGCCACAAAGGGCAGTTGGATCGAATTGTGGTTGATGACATCGCATTCGTGGCTGTAGTAAATGCAGCCTTGCAAGGAGAGCGCGGCAATGAGCGCCCGCCACGGACCGGCCACATCGCGCGCAGCGCGCCACACAACCCACGCAGCCGTCGCAGTTGTTGCTGGACCAATGAAGAACTGCGGCCAGATTGCGCGATTCGTGGCGACGAAAACGGCTTCCGTCACCCACGCAGGCAACGGCGGATGCTTCCAGTAACTCAACTGCCAAGCCTTCCCCCAAACGAGCATCTCGATGTGGTCGAATGGGAGATTGCCAGGCAGGCATGCAGTCACGAGCGACCAGCCGAAGTACATCGTGAGCGTCGTCACCCAGAAAATGGTCGTCGGGGATTGAAAATGTTTTCGAAGTGATTCCATGGGAAGCGTCCCGGGGTGGGCTCGAACCACCGACCTGCAGATTAGAAATCTGCTGCTCTATCCAACTGAGCTACCGGGACTTTAACTCTGCAATCTTGTATGCACAATGGCGGCAAAGATAGAGCGAAACAGACCTCAATTCTTCCAGTCGCCGGCGAAAATTCTCTGCGACGCACCTCTTGGACGGTAGCATTTTCAAAGTTGGCGGTCGCCGATCGCCCTGGATCCGCGGTTCACCGATCGCGCCGTGTGCGCGGAGGAGGCATTCGTGGGAGTCAAATTCCGTTTCAAGAGTGGTGATTTCATCTCTGGATGGCTTGTCGCAGACGGACTGCGAGATGCAGCAAGGGCAAAGACGCTCTTGCCTGACTCACAGGTTCAGCAGGCGGGACGAGACGATTGGGTGAGCGCTGGCTCGATCCCCGGCCTCATCCCCGCCGCCGTTGTCGAGAGACCAGTCGACACAGAGACCAAGGAAGTTGAACACGCCCGCGCAGAGCAGCGGCAGGCCCAGCGACCACCCGAATCGATCCACCATCTGCTGCATCGCGCGTTGCACATGGCAATCCAAGTGACTGCGCATGACGATCATCAGAACGACCAAATCAATTCTGGGACGCTCATCGGACTGACTGTCGAGGGATTGATGGTGGAGTTCGCAGAGTTTTCCGCAGTCGTCTACATCCCTCTCAACCGTGTTCGATCTGCCATGATTTCGAACAAGTTCCCTGCACTGGGTCCGCCGCGCAGAGGAGAAGTCGTGCGCATCGATGTCGATTCGCTTCCAGAACTCAGCACCCTCGTTGCATCTGCGACTGCCAGCGGAGTGCGTGCCGCGGTGTAATGCGGTTGGGATCGCTCCCCATACTGTGCGAAGTGCGACGGCGCACGCTTCAGTATGAGTTTGGAATCGACCCCCAACCACTCTGCGTCGCACTACAGTAGTGCCATGCACATTTCGAGTCGCCTGATCCTGTGTTCTGTTCTCGCTGTCGCGACGGGATGCTCAACTCCCCCTGCTGTCCCAGTCGAATTCAACATTCCGACCATCGCCGCGACACAAGTCCCCGTTGCGCGTAACGCTATCTTGAAGTACGCGCGTAAGCATCAGGGCTCACTCCCTGACACCTCCAATGGTGAGCAGATCACCCTGCGTTCCGTCAAGACATTCAGTCGGACTGGACAGGAGATGGACTCGGCCGAATCGTTGGTTCAGATCGAAGAGCACATCGATGGACTCGCATACGCCTACCGACCGGCACAGACAACCTTTGTGATTGCGGTCGCGGGTCGTGTAATCCGAACTCCAGTCGGCGGCGGCGAGGGAAGTTGCGCGTGGTTCTGTTTTCAGGGGAGATACGACGACAAAGGTGTCATCAACATGGATCTCACCACCTATCACGAAAACGCGGAACTCTTCGTTGATGCAATGCGCTCGACGACACACCGCACTGGGTGGAATTCGTCTGCGTGGGCGATTACAAAGTGCAATTTCGCAGTTCGTGCCGCGCGCGGTGCGTCAGAAGCCGACGCCATGGTTGATCGGTTCGTCATGGATGCAATTGCCACGGGAAGGGCGCGCGTTCCAGACGGAATGCCCCCGCGTCAAGCTGCTTTCGGTGGAGTGCCTCAAGCACCGGCCACCAGCGTTCCCGCGCCACGGTGATCGCGCGCTCAACCCAAGATCAGTGCGATCCACACCGCAAAGAACATCAAGTGGATGATTCCCTGCATCAGGTTGGCCTTGCCGAGTGAGACATTCAGCATCGTCACGATGATGGTTGCGGCGAGCAGACCGATTTCGGGAGCGTTGAGTCCCAACTCAATCGGTCGTTGCAAGACCAACGACACGATGAGCACTGCTGGAATCGTCAATCCGATCGTGCTGAGTGCAGAACCATGCAAGATGTTGATCGTTCGCTGAACATCCGAGCGCAGCGCCGCCCGAGTTGCCGCGATTCCTTCGGGTAGCAGAATGAGGAAGGCGATCACCACTCCTTGAATCGCCTGGGGAAAGAAGTTGCGCGCGAGAATCGAGACGAGCAGGTGACCAAGTGACTCTGCGAGCAGGACCACACCAACCAACGCGGCGACGAGGAGGAGGACGGAGATCCAGAGCGCGGGGCGTGTGACGGCTGGTGCTGATTCTGGTGCCACATGATGCTCCTCCGCGCGACCATCAAGAAAGGTGAAGAAGTGGCGATGCGAAGAGGACTGCAACGCCAAGAATGCGAGGTACACACCGAGCGATGCACCCGCGACAAAGATCTCCATCTGCGGCGTCATGTATCCGCCTGGCCTGCTGACGGTAAGGCGTGGCATGACCAAGCCAATGAATGTGAGCGCCGTGATCAGCGCCAAGAACGCACTGGTGGATTGCGCATTGAATGCCTGTTCCCGCTTGCGCAGGCCACCCATCAGCAGAGCAATGCCCACCAACCCGTTCATGATCATCATGAGCACTGCGAACATCGTGTTACGGGCAACATCATCTTCGGTGCTTCCAGTCAGCATGACGCCGATGACGAGCGCGACCTCAATCGTCACCGCAGAGAGCGTCAAGATCAGCACGCCGAAAGGTTCACGAAGGCGGTGTGCGATCTCCTCTGCGTGGGCGGATGCGCGAAACCCGCAGTAGAGAATCGTCATGAAGATCAGTGGCAGCAGAAAGCGTGGGGCAGCCTTCGCGAATGCGGGACCGCCAGCAGCGAGCTCATCGGCTTCAGAGTGCAATCCGACCCACTTGCCACAAAACAGGACGACCAGTCCAAAGCCGATTCCGGCAGCAATCGGCAGATCCCACAACCACGGATGATTCGCGAGGACGCGTTTCGCAGGAGCGATCATCGACGAACTGTAGTGCAAGCGCCATCGCGGTAGGCTCTCTGACGATGCCGGTTCGTTTGCTTCTATCGCTGACGCTGTTCGCAGTCCACCACGGAACAGAGTCGGCAGCGCAGACTGGAGCGCAGACTGGAGCGCAGACCCAACCTGCGCATGCCTCACCAACCCACACGGCTCCCGCACAGAAATCTGCCGACGGTGCTGGCGCGCTCGCTGCGCCGGTCGTCGATGCGAGTCGGCAATCAGTCGCGCGCCCGCCACTCTCGTTTGATTCGCCCTTGCCCCGACCCGACATCGCAGAGTGGGCGCGAGGGGAGCCACCAGATTTCGCAGATCCATCGAAGATCTACTTGCTCAACTTCTGGTCGTCTGCGATCACCCCAGCGCGCGAGTCGTTGAGTCGACTCTCCAAACTGTCGGATCAGTATCGCGATGCTGGGCTGGTGGTTGTTGGCATCACAGACGAACCAGCGGGCGCGATCAGACATCTACTCGATTCTCCGAAGTTCACGGAACTCGTGCGATTCCCTATCGGTTGCGATCCCGATCGAAGTACTTACCACCAGTTCATGTCGCAGTCGTGGCAGGTGTCCCTCCCAACCGCATTTCTTGCGCAGGCGGGAAAGATCGTGTGGATTGGCAATCCACGCGATGTCGCAGATGTGTTGGCGCTAGTGACAACCGAGAAGTGGTCGCCCGAGGGACGACGCGAGGCATTTGAAGAGAATGCACGCGCGATCAAGCGGGCAATCGAGTTTGAACAGCGGTTGGACAACATGGTCGATCGACGCGATTGGGATGCAATGCTTGGAATCCTGACCGAGATGGAACAGGATCCCAGCACATCGATTGCGCGGGAGGGACAGTTGATGCGGGTTGGAGTTCTGCAACAGGCTGGGCGTACCGTCGATGCGATTCAGTTCTGCGACACGCTCGTGCAGACGACGAACGATTGGCAAGTCGCAGCCGAGGTTGCGAGGATGCTCGCGTCTCCACTCTTCGCGAAGGCTGAAACTTCGCGGGCGACCATCGCGGCATTGAAAGCAATTGGTCTGTCGAAGCAGAAGGAGGCGATCCCCTACTGCGCTCTCGCAGAGGTGCAAGCGCGAGCAGGGCAGAGCGATTTGGCACTCCGTTCGCTCGAACGCGCACTCGCGTTGGCGATGCCCGAAGAAGCGGATGCGATCTACGAACGCATGCAGCAGTTGAAGCCGCCCGCCGCGCCTGCCACTCGTGCGCCCTGACAGCGCGATGCTTCAGCTGCCGCGAATGGAATGCGCTGGCAAATAGGCCTTGCGCGTGTACTGCGCAACCATCCGATGGGAGTTGAATTCGGGTGGGACGGTCGCAGCACTGTGGAGGGCGCGGGCGATCCAACCCTGTGGAAGACCATTGGCGTCGCGTTCGTAAAACTGCGGAACCACCGATTCTTCAAGCAATCGATAGAGGCTCTCGACATCCGAAGCGTCCTGTGACGGCGCATCGGCAAGCGTCTGTGTCGAACCGATGCTCCACCCGTTGATGCCATCCGCTGCCTCGGGCCACCACCCATCGAGAATCGAGAGATTGAGCCCTCCGTGAAGCGGCGGCTTCATTCCACTGGTGCCGCTCGCCTCGTACGGACGCGTTGGAGTGTTCAGCCACACATCTGCACCAGAGGTGAGCATCCGACCGACGTGCATGTCGTACTCCTCGACGAACGCCACGCGACCAGCAAACATGGGATCGCGGGTCATCGAGAAAACACGCTGCGCGAATGCCTGACCAGCTTCGTCGCGAGGATGCGCCTTGCCAGCGAAAACGATTTGAACGGGTCGCGTTGAGCTGGACAGAATCTGGGCCAGCCGCTTTGGATCATGAAAGATCAGCGGTGCACGCTTGTATGTGGCGAAGCGCCGAGCGAAGCCAATCGTGAGGACGCCATCGTCGAGCAACGAGTATGCGGAGGCGACTGCAGACTGCCCCTCGCCGCGCCGCTTGCATTGCATGGTCATTCGATCACGGACAAAGTGCACCAACCTGCTTCGTAACCGCTCTCGAAGTTCCCAGAATCGCGCAGGATCTGCGTCCTTCGCATGGCTCCATCCAGTCGCCTTTGGAGCCTGCTTGCCCAGACGCAGTGCGATCTCGTTTTGCCAGAAGCGCTCTGCGTCTGGATCGATCCATGTCTTCACATGGACGCCATTGGTAATCGAACCAATGGGAACTTTCGCAGCACCGACCCTGTAGAACTTCTTCCACATGTCTCTGCTCACTTCCCCGTGCAATTGCGAAACGCCATTGACGCGCTGTGAAAGTCGCAGAGCGAGCACGGTCATGCAGAATGTTTCCTCTTCATCGCCCGCGTTGATTCGTCCTAGATCTGCGAGTTCGGTTTGGGAAAGTCCTGCGCGTGCGGCGAGAGTCGCGAGTTCTTCGCAGACCATCTTTGGGTCGTACCGATCGTGCCCAGCTGGAACAGGCGTATGCGTTGTGAAGACTGTTGCGCGGCGAACGACATCGAACGATTCCTGGATTGGACGCCCCGTCGAATGCAAGTCGACCGCTCGTTGGAGAGCAGCGAATGCCGCGTGCCCCTCATTGAGATGCAACACTGTGACTTTCTCGCCAAGTGCTTTCAATGCCATCATCCCGCCGACACCGAGCAGCACCTGCTGTCGCAGCCGAAGGAGCGGGTCACCCTTGTAGAGCCCCTCGGTGAGTTTTCGATCATCGGGTGCGTTGGCTTTCAGATCGGTGTCGAGCAGGTAGAGCGGAACGCGACCAACCCACAGGCGAAGCACCCGCGCAGTCACGATGCGCGAGCCAATCGGGCAGCCGATGGTGATGCGCGTGTCTTCGATGCCAAATCGTGCGAAGTCGTATTCTGGATAGAGCACTTGCGTCGAACCATCTCGTGCAAGTTGCTGGATGTAGTAACCGTGGCGGTAGGCGAGTCCCATGGCCACGAGCGGAATCCCCAAATCGGACGCGCTCTTGAGATGATCGCCCGCAAGAATGCCCAATCCTCCGGCGTACTGCTGGATGGATTCGTGAAGGCCGTACTCGCTACAGAAGTATCCAACTCGGAACCCAGCGCGATGTGCGCCAGCGCCTCGTTGAAACCATGCGCGCTCGCCAAGGTATGCGGCGCGTGCTGCGAGCCCGTCATACACACGCTTCACGAAGATGGGATCGCAGGCAAGCGCAGCAATTCGCGCGGCCGTCGTGCGCTCAAGTGTTCCAAGGGGAGAGTGATTTGTCGCGCGCCACTCCGTGGGGTCAAGCGTTTGGAAGACTGACCATCCCTCTTCGTTCCATGACCACCACACATTCGACGCGAGGTCGCGCAGATGGCTCACGAGGTCGTCGACGGCGATGGATGGAAATCGTGGAGCGTGTGGCATGAGCCGAGCATTTCTACCAAATGTGCGCGATGCCCTTTCGCGTCATGCGCGCCTGCTGCGACCCGTGATCTTGGCCAGAGTGTGCAATTGTCTGGCTCGTTTCAAACGGATTCGCTGCCAATCGCTTCCCAGACGCCATCGCCAGTTGTTCGTTGCGGTGCCCGGGAGGTTCATGCGCGCAGACCGATCGAGTCCCAAGAGATCTTGTACTGCAACCACTGCGAGTTGGGCGTTCGACCTATAGGCGATGCGAGTCATCGCATCGTGCGGATGAAGCGCGGCACTGTCGCCGGCGAGTGCGAGGAAGCGCCGCCGTGACGCGCTGTCGAGCTTCGAGAACCATCCACGCGATGTGTCGTTGTCGTGCGTGCCCGGATAGATGACTGTGTCCGCGCTGCATGTGACGATCGAGTTCACCGCATCCGCGCTCCCGAATGAGTGATGGAGCAGGTGCATCCCAGGAAGATTGAACCTCTTTCGAAGCGCAATGAGTTTCGGCGTCACCGCTCCGAGATCCTCGGCAAGGAGCGGCAGCATCCGAAGTGCGAGCGCTGCATCCAACACCTCACGGCCGGCTTGGGGCTTCCACACCCCTCGGCGTGCGTTCGTGGCACCCGCTGGGATTTCGTATGCGTGTTGAAACCCCACGAAATGATCGATGCGAACACCATCGAATCTGCGAAGCGCTGCGGCAATGCGAGCCGTCCACCAGCGAAACTTTTCGCTGCGGTGGGCGGACCAACGGTAATGAGGATGCCCCCAGAGTTGACCATCGCGGGAGAAACAGTCGGGCGGAACTCCAGTGAGGACTTCTGGACGGAGTCTGCTGTCGAGTCGAAAGAGTTCTGGATGCTCGGCGACATCCGCGCTGTCCAGCGTGACGAAGATTGGAAGATCGCCGAGGAGTTTGATCCCCTGTCGCTTCGCGTGCGATCGAAGAGCGCGCCACTGCGTGTCGAAGGTGAACTGGAGAAATGCGTGGTAGCCAATTGAGTCGCGATTGAATGCGCTCCAACCTGAAAGCCAGAACTTTTCGCGCCGAGCGAATGCGGCGTAGTCCGCGGTTGCGAATCCACCGTCAGCCCGAAACGACTCAAAGGCGCGCAGAAACGCAGGCTCCTTTGCACGGCGCGCAGCGTCGTAGTCGGTCCGAGCACGTGATCCTTTCCGATCAAGCCGACCACGGCTGAACTTCTTCGCAGCCAACATCGATTGCCGCACGTCACTCGCCGAAAGCAGCCCTTGCTCGCGCAGTCCATCGAGTGAAATGAAGAGCGGCTCGCCTGCAAAACTCGATGTGCTCGCATACGGGGAGTCCCCCGGCCCGATGGGACCAACAGGCAGCATCTGCCACCATGTCGCGCCGCTCGTACGACACCAATCGATGAACTCGCGTGCGCAGAGACCGAGATCGCCAATGGCGCATGGACCACGCAGACTCGACAGGTGACAGAGCACTCCCGCACTGCGGTGCGAGATCAACGGGTTGATCCGTGCCTTCATCGTTCGAGAATCCAGACTCGTCCCGAGAGTGCGCCAACGGAAATTCTCGGGAAGGCGTCGTCGGCGACCGCTGCGCCTTCACCTCCAAAGATGGTGCGCCAACGACCTGTGGGCGCGCCGAGGGTCGTCTGCACCAGATCCAACCGCGCTTCCTTCTCCGACGCATTGATCGCCACGAGCAGTGTGTCGCTGCCGAGGGTGCGCAGGAAGATCCATACATCCTGATCATCGTCGCACAGCAGAGTCTCGAACGTGCCCTCACGGAGCGCAGGATGCACCCTGCGCAATGCGATGACGCGCTTGTACCACTGGTAGTGCATCTCATCGACGGTGTTGTCGTCTGGTCCGTCGTAGGGTTCGAGATCCTTCCAGAGCATTGGTTTGCGATTCGTCGGATCGTCTGCGCCCCACATGCCGACTTCGTCACCGTAGTAGATCATCGGTGCACCGACATACACCATCTGAATGAGGGCGATCAATCGCGCGCGTTGATACTCCGCCAGCGATGGTTTTCCCCCTTGATACTGGGGGTTTTCTTGCTCACGATTGCCCTTGTCGTACTCAGAATCGGGATGGCGCAACTTGCTGACAAGTCGATCAGTGTCATGGCTGTCGACGAGATTCTGCAACACATAGGTCGCCTGCGCTGGATATGCATGCCGCAACTCTGCGAGCCTGCGATCCAGTTCGCTTGCAGTGATTTTTCGGTTCTTGTCGCGGATCCACTGCAACAGAGTTTCTGCGAACGGGTAGTTCATGACGGCATCGAACGATCGACCATCGAGCCATTGATCTGCCCGACGCCAGATTTCACCAACGATGTACGCCTCTGGATTGATCGACTTCACGAGTGATCGCCACTCGTACCAGAATGGCATCGCCACTTCATTCGGAACATCGAGTCGCCATCCATCAATCCCGTCGCTCGGGTCGCCGTCACCGTTGGGATCCATCCACCGCCGAGTGACATCGAAGATGTGCTGCTTCACCTCGTCGCAGGAGAATCCTCGGTCGTTCTTGCGAAAGACGGGAAGTTCCGTGAAGCCCGCCCAGCCGTCGTACTCGAATGGATCCCACGAGCGAACGCTGAACCAATCGCGATAGGGGCTCGCCTGTCCACGCGCCTGCAGATCACGAAACGCGGGGTGGGCAGTCCCAACATGATTGAACACGCCATCCAAGATGATGCGGATTCCCAGTTGTTTCGCTTCTTTGATCACCTCAAGGAAGAGCAGGTCGGTTGGAGTCCAGGTCCATGTTTTCGGATCGCGCACATCCTCGATGGCCTCCGCCTTGGCGTAGTCGCCGCGCACGCCGAAATGTTCGTCGACATGAATGAAACTTGTCGCGTTGTACTTGTGGTGTGTGGTGGCTTGAAAAATCGGATTCAGATAGATCGCATTGACGCCGAGATCCTTGAGATATGGCAGGCGATCACGCAGTCCAGCAAGGTCGCCGCCATAGTGGCGCGAGAAGACATACCAGTTGAAAAAAGTTTGCCCAGATTGCGTTTCCCACGCACTGGGCGTGTACCACCCGCTCGTCCAGGGACGACAGGGATCTGGATTGTTCGCAGGGTCACCATCTCGAAATCGTTCGAGCATGATCTGATACCAAATCGCATTCTTCGCCCACGCTGGTGTTGAAAACAGCGCGTCGTGCGAGTGAACCAGTGAGTAGATGCGCGCGTCGCTCAATCGTGTCGTTCCATCAGAGAACAGGAAGGTATAGGGAAGTTCTCCCGTTGGTTGCGACACCGACACCTCCCACCACGAGAAGTGTTCGTCAGCTCCCGAGTCCTTCATCCGCACGGGCGGTCGTCCCTGTGCTGCGAACTCGACTGCAACGATGTCATCGCGAAGCGTTCGCACGCGCAGCAGCACCCGCCCATCTGGCAGCAGTTGCACACATGTCGCGTTCGATGGATCGTGGAGGACTCCCCCACCTTCGATCTGTCCATCGTTCTTCCGCGCACGAACCCCAGCGAGATTTGCTTGAGCACCGAGACGCAGCATGCTGTTTGCACCGCCATGCCCGTCGTCGGTGGTGAGGGGATTTCTTGAATCGCTGAGCCAGTGCTTGCCGTCGACGACAAACTTGTACGCCCGCTCACCAGCGGCGAGCGGGACTGAGACGCGCCACACGCCATCGTCCCCACGGCTCATCCCCGTCGCGGAAGGACTCCATCCGTTGAAGTCCCCTGCAAGATGCACGGTGATCACAGCAGAGGCGGGATGGAAACTGAAGAGGCAATCGAACGCGCCATCTCCACGAGCGCGCACTTCGACGCTTGATGGCGCCGCAACGTGATCCGAAGAAATCGTGCTGACGATCTTTGATTCCCGTGGCGGCCACGGCGGATCTTGCATTCCCGCAGCAAAATGATGGACGCTGGCAATCGCGAGCAACAGAACAGGCAGCGGTGCCGAGAATCGCATGGCTTGGCGATGGTAGGTCGGACTGTGCCGTGGTTCTCGATTGCCAAACTATCCTCCGTGCCATCCCATGATGCGAAGTGTCACCCCATGGCTTTCGAGGGCATCGATCGCGCTCATGTGCGCTGTCGTGCTGTGGGCATTTGCAACGGTGACGGTGCGCGAAGCAGGCAGAATGGGGTGGAATGACCCCCGCACGGAACTCGTTGTCATGCACTGGTCGGGCGAGGGTGGTCAAGAAGAAGATCAGATCGTCGAAGATGCTTTGCGATCATTCGAGCGCGATCATCCGTCGCTTCGCGTACGCCGCATCAACCCCGGAGACGCTGGAAGTTTCTACACCAAACTTCAGACAATGATGGCATCCGGCGACCCGCCTGATGTCTTCTATGTCGGAGCGGAACGGATTCCAGCATTTGTCTCTCTTGGTTTGCTTGCGCCGCTCGATGAACGACTCTCCCAGGACGCACGGTTGGACGCAGCAAATCGGCTGGATCTTGCGGATTTTTATCCTGCAACGGTCGCTGCGTTTCGGTACGACGGAGCGCGCAGCGGATCTGGTGCGCTCTATGGAATCCCCAAGGACTTCACGACTGTTGGGTTTTACTGGAACAAGGACCTCTTCAAGCGCGCAGGGCTTTCACCGCCCAGCGCAGACTGGACATGGGACGAGTTCATCGCCGATGCGAGGGCGATTGGAAAGTTGCCGGGCTGCACAGGTGCGGAGTTCGTCACATGGCCTTCGATGGTGCGCGCCTATCTGATGAGCGAGGGGCTTGATGTGGCGGATTCGACCTTTGACTCTGTGCGAACATCTGACGCCGATGTTGTCACAGCGCTCGACCGACTTCGCAGTTGGCGTCACGACGAGACTGGCGCGTTGACTAGTGGCAAGAGCAAGATCGCCACGGGATCGAGCGTCTTTCTGAGTGGAAAGATTGGGATGGCTGGACCATTCGGGCGATGGGTCGTGCCGAGTTACCGCAAGATTCCTTCGCACGCAGAGGGTGGATTCGACTGGGATTTCGCTCCACTGCCGCGCGGTTCCGTGCAGAGCAACATCGTGCTGACGGTGTCGTGGTCGATCTCGAGCCAGAGCAATCATCCTGAGGAAGCGTGGGAACTCGTGCGATTTCTCGCTGGTGAACAAAACCAACGGGCGCTCGCGAAACTGGGACTCGCCATTCCAACGATTCGCCAAGCCGCAGAGAGCGAAGCGTTTTCGGATCCAACGCAGTTGCCAAACAATGATCAGGGGTTTCTCGATGCCGCCGAGTATGCACGCGTGGTGGACTGGCCATCGGATCCGCAGTTTGAGGGGCTCTTGGGATCGCGTCTCGACCAGGGACTGAAAACTGCAGACCTGCCGTTGCAACAGGCGATTGCAAACTTCGAGCGCGACTGGCTGGTGCAGCGGCAGAGTCCTATCCACGATCAGACAATGTCTCCAATGGCGTGGGAGGCGCTCGCATGGACCGCGCTGGTCTTGTGCTCCTGCGCCCTTGCAATTGCAGTGCTTGCGTTGCGTGGCGGATCGATCAGCCGTCGACAGCGACAAGAGGAACGCGCTGGTCTGTGTCTGGCGTCGCCGTGGATGATTGGTTTCGCACTCTTCATGATCTTCCCCGTCGGCATGAGTCTTGCGTTGGCGTTTGCACGCTGGAAGGGTGTGTCGCCCCTCAGTTCTGCCGATTTCGCCGGCGCCGCAAACTTCGAGCAGTTGATCGCGTTCGATCATCGCTTCCGATCAAGCCTTGCTGTCACCGCCTACTACGCCATCATCGCGGTCCCCGCTGGGCAAGTCCTCGCGTTGCTCGCCGCACTTCTGATGAACGCGAAGGTGCGCGGCATCCATCTCTTTCGCGCAGCGTGGTATCTGCCGAGTGTGCTTGCGGGCGTCGGCGTGGCGGTCCTGTGGAGATGGATCTTCGATGCCGACGGTGGACTGCTGAACTCTGCGATACAGCCACTGCTTTCGCAAGTGGGGATGACTGCGCCGGAGTGGTTTGGCAAGGATGCCGAAGTGTGGGGAGCCCCCGCCTTCGCGCTGATGAGCCTCTGGTTCATGGGGGCAACCATGATCGTCTACCTGGCGGGACTACAGCAGATTCCCATCGAACTGTACGAGGCTGCAGCGATCGATGGCGCGAGTCGCCGTCGTCAATTCTGGTCAGTCACGCTGCCGATGCTCTCGCCGATCATCCTCTTCAATGTGATCATGTCGATCATCGCGAGCTTTCAGATTTTCACACAAGCGTTTGTGATGACCGGCGGCGAGCCAGGCGATCTCACTCGATTCTTTGTGCTGTACCTCTACAACCAGGGGTTCGAGTATTACGAAATGGGGTATGCGAGCGCGATGGCGTGGATTCTGTTGCTGATCGTGCTGTCGCTCACCATCTTGGTGATGCGCGTGAGCAATCGATGGGTCCATAGCGAAGGGGTCACGACATGAGTCGCACACTCTGGCGAACGATGCAGTACGCGCTCTTGCTTGGTGGTGCAACGATCATGTTGCTCCCGCTCTGGTGGATGTTGGTGGTGAGTTTAGAAACGCCAGAACGTGCGGGAGCCGCAGTGAGCGGAGCGGGCGAGATCGCACTGTGGCCGCATTCGCCGCAGTGGGTGAACTACCCAGACGCGCTCCGTGAGATGGGATCCGTGCCGTGGCATGGATTCCTCAATGCGCTTGCGAACTCCATCGTGACGACCACGCTTGTGGTCATCGGCACGGTGCTCTCGAGCAGTGTGGTGGGATTTGCATTCGCGCGCATTCGCTTTCGTGGAAGTCGCGCACTCTTCATCACCATGCTCGGCACGATGATGCTGCCCAGTCAGGTGACGCTCATTCCGCTCTTCATCCTCTTCAGAAATCTTGGATGGATCGACTCACTGTTGCCGTTGATCGTCCCCGCATTTTTCGGTAATGCATTCTTCATTTTCATGTACCGCCAGTTCATCGCGCAGATTCCCGAGAGCCTTATCGAGGCAGCTCGAGTCGATGGGTACACGCTGCTCGGCATCTGGTGGCGAATCGTTCTGCCGCTGTGCAAGCCCGTCACGGCAATCTGCGCGGTTTTTACATTCATCTATGTCTGGAACGACTTCATGGGACCACTCGTCTATCTCCACAGCGATGAGCAGGCGACGCTCGCGGTGGCGCTCAACTCCTTTCGGAATCAGTATGGAGGACTCGAAGATGTCCATCTGCTGATGGCTGCGAGCCTTGTGACGATGGTGCCGTGCATTCTGTTGTTCGTTGCGGCACAGCGACACTTCATTGAAGGACTCGCCCGCGGCGCCGTGAAGGGATGAAGCCTCGACACGCCTGCGTGGCGCGGACACGACGCAAGCCGGCGCGCACGAGGCGAATTCACATCGCTGGATTCATGCGGTTGTTGCGCAACCAGAGCAGCGACTGTTTTGCGTTGTCACCCTTGACGGTCAACGCCGGAGCTTGCGCCATCAGTGCATCGACTTCACTCTGCAGTACCACCACCTCTGCGTTGAACTCTGGGTCGCTCTTCATCAGCGCGCTCCTGTCGAGCGTTGCCGCAATGGCTCTCGCCTGCGTGGTCGCGGCGCTCGCCTGTTCATACATCTGCAGCGCGCCCTCCCACGCGGTGATGGCGAACCGGCAATTCGTTTGCCACGCGTTGGAAGTGACACGAGTGAACTGCCAACTGCTCCCCTGTGTCGTATTCTGCGTGGTCGAACTCCAGTTCCGCGAGTACGTTCTGCGATAGGACTGCTTCCTTGGATCGGCGGCACGCGCATTCGCTTCGGCTTCGATGAGGCCACCCACCAAGGCACGCGCCTGATTGACTGCGGTGAAACCCGTTTTGAGTGCCAGCGTGTGCTGCGCGTATTCCTTCGCGTGCTGCTCCTGAACTTGCGCGAGGATCTTCTCCACCACCTGCGGTTGCGCGATCCACTTTTCGACTCCGAGCACCACGCCAACGCCATCGAGTGTTCCAGAACATCCCAGCGCAAGCCCCGACGCAACGAGTTGCGCGCCCGTCATTCCTGCCAACGCATCCTTGCCGCTGGAGAGTTGCACCGCGGTCGTTCCAGCAGGCGCCGATTGCGCCGCTTCTGCACACCCATCGCTTCCCCGCCACAGGAAGAGATCCACCGTTGGATCGAGCAACGCTTTGGCGACAGCGCGCATGTACGCACGGTCTGGGGATCGCGAAACGATCACATCGAAGCACTTGCCAACTTCAGTGGAGATGTCATTGTCTGCAACATCACAGCCCGGCGACCATTCCAAGATCATTCCCTCGGTACTGGGATTCAAAACGATGAGATAGTCGCAGACCATCGGCAGAATCGCCCCCGCGCCAACGCATGAACCAAAAACCCCAATCACGGGCATACGCTTGCGCACCTCGACAATTTGATCTGCCAAGGCGATGGTCGCATCATGATCGCCGCCAGTGAGATTGAATTGCAGGACGAGCGCATTGACCTGAGTGTTCGCGGAGTTCCGCCGAAGAAACTCCTTGAGGGTGTCGATGACGGACGAATCGCCAACAGCACCATTGAGAGGCAGAACCGCGTAGCGCAATGTGCGCGCAAGCCGACGATCCTTGGCACACTTCGACGAGGGTGGAACTGCATCCACGGGGCCAGCATCCGGCGCAGTCTCCTGGCTCGCGGCAGTCGCTGGTCCGCGCACAGGGACGAGGGCTGGTGCTGCTGGCTGAGCTGGAGATTGCCCGATGATCGAAAGGACCGTGATGAGCAGATGTGTTATGAACATGATGCTCCTGTTGTACCTGTTTGACTGTGATCGGTAGCCTCTCCCGTGAATGGCAACAGTTCAACTGCGCGCAGTGTCGAAGTCGTATGGAGGAACGGTGCGGGCGGTGGAGTCGGTGGATCTCGCGATTGCGGATGGTGAATTCGTCGTGCTCGTTGGACCATCTGGGTGCGGCAAGAGCACAACGCTGCGCATGATCGCAGGACTGGAAGAACTTTCTGGTGGAACGATTTCGATCGGTGATCGAGCGGTGAACGATGTTCCTCCCAAGGACCGTGACATTGCGATGGTCTTTCAGAACTACGCGCTCTACCCGCATTTGACTGTTCGCCAAAACCTCGCATTCGGTCTCCAGCAGAGGCGTGCATACAAGAGTCGCTGGAAGAGCCTGTGGAACGGTACATACCGAGCGCAGCGGCGCGGGGAGGCGGCGTCCTTGCGTGATCGCGTGGAGTCCGCAGCGGTCACACTGGGAATTGAAACGCTGCTCGAACGCCAACCGCGCGAACTCTCGGGTGGACAGCGACAGCGCGTCGCCGTGGGACGCGCTCTCGTGCGCAATCCCGCAGTCTTTCTCTTCGACGAACCACTTTCAAATCTCGACGCGAGTTTGCGTGGTCAGATGCGCACTGAACTTCGAATCTTGCATCGCACCTTGAATGCAACCATGGTCTACGTCACGCACGACCAGGAGGAGGCGATGAGCCTTGCGGATCGGATCGTGGTGATGCGCAGTGGTGTCGTGCAGCAGATCGGATCGCCCGCAGAGATTTACGACCGACCCATCAATCGATTCGTCGCGAGTTTCATTGGAACGCCTCCGATGAACATGATCGATGGCGAACTCATTCGAGATGGTCGAGGGGCGCTGAGTTTTCGCTGCTCCCACTTTGCACTGCCCCTCTCCCCTGCGCGATGGGATGCGGATGCCATCGGACCGCTCGCGAGCCCCGCGTACACGCTCGCCGTCACTCTTCCTGTCAAGCTGGGAATTCGCCCAGATCGATTGAAACTGGTTGCCGGCGGCTCAGTCGTTGAGGGTCGCAGCGAACACCATCTGTCGGGGCAAGTTGTCGCCATTGAGCGCATTGGCTCATTGGCGGATGTTGTTGTCCGCCTGCCGAGTGAGCGGCTCGTGACAGCGCGCTGTGGGATGGATCAATTGACTTCGATTCGAGAGGGTGACTCGTGTGGACTTCAATTGGATGCCAGCGCGGCGCATCTCTTCACGAGTGATGGCAACGCGATCAGCCAGTCCAAGCGCTGAGCATGCTCGCCAAATCGCTTCCTGCGACGATTCCGTCTCCGTCAATGTCCGCGGCACTCCCAGCGGTTCCCCATGCCGAAAGAAGCACCGTGAGGTCTGCGGCGTTGACCACGCCATCGTGATTCAGATCTTGCGGGGAATAGGTCGGCGGCGGATCCCCCTGTGAAAACATGATCACCGAGTACGCACCGACCGAGACCAACGCACTCTGGGCGAGGCCGTCCCACGGTGCTGAATCGGTCGAGGTCGCCACGCAAAGCGTGTTCGCGTAGTCCGAAGAATACCCCGTCCAGTCACTATTGAATCTGCACTTCCACAATCCCGCCCTGGGAACACCGATCCTGTAATTCAACTTGGGGGTAGCGGAGAAATTCGCAATGATGATCGTGTCGTCGAGTTCGCCGCCATTCTGCCAGCGGTGAAAGGCGATGACCTTGTCCGTGTTATTCACATGAAAGACATTCGTGCTGAATCCAGAAAGCCCGCGCGAAACGCCGGTGGCGTTCGTGCGCAGCGCGATGAGATCCTGATAGAGCTTGAAAATGCCTGCGTAGGTGATCTTGCGCGACCAATCGAGCGGGACATCATCTCGGAACCACTCGTCTTCGAGGAACTCTTGCCCTTGGAACAGCAATGGAATCCCGGGCGAACTCATCACGATAGCAGCGGCGAGTGTCGACCGTTTGCGCGCATACCACGAGCCAGCGTTGCCTGGCGAGATTTCCTCTGGGACACGCTGTTTGCCGTTGGCAACTTCGTCATGGCTCTCTGAATAAATCACGCGCTGCTGCATGGAACCGTTGTAAGAAAACGCGATCGCATCCCGCACCGAGAACATGTTCCGATCGGCGTCATTGGGCGTGATTGCAGCAGTTCGAATGGGCGGATAAAAACTGGAATCCCATTGGCTGTCGAACCCCGCACCGCCCGCCCCAGTTGTCTTGGTCATGAAGTGGTTGACATCCATGTCCTCGGCGACGATGAGTTTCTGCGGCGAGATCGCATCAATGTCATTGTTGATCCACTGCAGGAGCGACCATCCATCGGGAATATCTGGACCATCTTGCCCCACACGGCGGATGTACTTGGTTCCGTCAATCCGCAGACCGTCCATGCGAAACTCGTTCAGCCACATCAGCGCGTTGTCGCGGAGAAAGGTGCGCACTTCCCCCCGACCAAAGTCCGGTCGCGTATCGCCCCATGGGGTGTAGGCACGGTAATCGTTGTAGAAGAAGATGCCACCGAGGTTGTTTTGTGACCATCCGTCAAATTGCCACATGTCCATGTCGCTGGGACCGATGTGGTTGAAGACGACATCGGTGGTGACGGCGATCCCCCGCGAGTGCGCCGCATCAACAAACTCCTTCAAGTCATTTGGGTTCCCGTACGCGCTCTCGACCGAAAAGAGGTACGAGGCGTTGTATCCCCATGAACGATCCGTTGGGAACTCGCAGGTGGGCATCAGCGCGATGACATTCACTCCAAGTTCAACGAGGTGATCCAACTTCGCAACGCACTGGTCGAGCGTCGATGGCGTCGCACCACTCGTCGATGTTCCGAACGTTCCAACATGCATCTCGTACATCACTAACTTGTCCCACGATGGAATCGAAAAGTTCTGCGTTTGCCAGACGAATGTGTTTGGGTCGTAGACAACCGAATTGCCAACGGAACTCACCAGATCGCGCGCGCGGGGATCATTCCTCCAGAGCGCTTGCGTTCCGCGCCGGACATGAAACTTGTACTGCGCGCCGGCTTGCGCGAGAGGAACATCGAAGGACCAATATCCATTTCCCTCGCTGAAGAGCGGTCGGCTCGTCGTGCTCCAGAAGTTGAAAGTCCCCGCGACCGCAACGCTGTCAGCGAATGGCGCGAACGTGCGAAAGGTCGTGCCATTTCCGGTGGCTGATGTAAATGGGATAGCACCGATGCCCGGTCGCGTTGACACCTGAGCGAATGATGCTGAAGCCACCACCAACATGAGGGCGGCACACAGAGTCCCAAGGTTGGATCGACACATCCGATTCATGTCGAGGAAGAATACTCCCACCGAAGAGAAATGCCTCTTTTTGAGAGCAATTGATCGAAGTCGAAGTCTTCAGGTCCCGCTGTTCAGTTTCTTGGCGAGTTCCATTCCACCGGGAGGCTGGGGGAACTTTCCGTTGAGGATGTCAACGAAGGTCGCATCCGCCCCGTACGCATCTGCATTCGTTTTCTCCTTGAAATCAATCCCCATTCCGCCGATGGACGCTCCGCCGTAGAGCCCGACGGCCCGCACGAATGTTTTTACTGGTGCGCCTGCGGCAGTTGTCTCTCCTGTGGCTGTCGCCGCCGTGCCTTGCGCGCCTGCGTAGAAGTAACTCCCATTGGCGACGAAGTCATCGAACGCGACTGCGTCCGAGAAGACCATCACGATGTCGAGCGATTGCGCGCCAATCAACGCCCCAAAGTCACCCTTCACCAATCCCACCGCTGCAGGTGGCGACCATCCCGCTGGGAGTTTCTTGACCACAACTCCATTGCCACCCATCATGCCAAAGACAACACCTGCCTGAAAACACTTCAGCATTGCAATGCCGACGGCTGACTTCAATTCCTCGGCAGGAATTGGAGCGCCGGAAGTTTGCACGCTTTGAAATGCGTCGCCCCCCTCAGTGATGTGATCCAAGATGGCACTTTGCGACGTGCAACCGATGCCAACGACCATGTGTGACATTGCGAGCACGAGGACGAAGGTAGAGATGACTGTTCGAGACATGAGAATCCTCCTAAAGACGGAACATGGTGCCAACACGATGCCAACACGACGCATCCGATGCGCCGATGGCGAAAGTCTAACTCGATTGGAGCAATCGTACTGATCGAATGATGCGGTCAGGCGCGGATCACACGCATGTACCCCATGCGCTCAACACAGCCGCGAGATCCGCAGCATCCGTGGTGAGATCCCCGTTGGTGTCGCCAGATTCCGTGCCCCATCCGCCGAGGACCGCTGCAAGATCTGAGGCATCAACGAAGCCGTCACCATTGAGGTCGGCTGGGCAGGCTGGCGGAACGACAGGACAGTCGGGCTCTGCTGCATCCACCACGATCACCGCGTATTGGTTCTCGGCGACCGTCGCGAGGCTGACCAGACGCGGTTCGGCAAGGTTTGCGCTCCCCGCACCGAGTCCACCAATGAACTGATTCGATAGCCAATCGTGACCGCCACCGTTGATCATCGCACAGACCTTGATGTTCTGCTGCGTCGCAGCGTCATATCCCATGAGCGAGAGTGGAATAGCGACTTCGATTCCTGTTCCGACAATGCTCGCGCCCTCTGTGCTGCCGCCGTTCGCGCCGACCCCAAGGACATTCGAGTTGTTTAGAGCGACCTTGACCCCGTACTTCGCATTGTCGATCGCGACCGTTCCGGGCGCGCCGCTGCCGATGTACGCCCCGATTCCGCCGCCTTCAGTCAGCACCTGCGCAATGTTTGCGTACAGGGCAGTTGGGGTGCCTCCGCATGTTGTCGTGAGATAAAAATTCGCAGAAAAGCAGGCGTCAAACTGAAGGCCGTCGCCGACGCCGACGGCACTCTCGCCAAGGCGGTTGAGACCATTGAAGTCCACATTCGCATTGTCGCCGCGCAACGCATTCTGTCCGCCGACCCCGCTGTCGATGAAGAGTTCAAACTTATTGAAGTTGCTTTCCAGATTGCCGCCGAAGAAGAGGTAGAGCACGCCACCGTCGATCGTCGCAAAGCAGTTGTCGAGTTCGGAACCGTTGGCGGCGTCGACGGCTCCCAGTGTCGAGTCGCCAAACCCAGTCGTCGCGTTCTGCACGCTGATGGGAGTTGCGTACTCCTGCAGATTCACTCCATCCACGACGATTTGGCTCAATGCGGATGGAACAAATGCGAACGCTGCCACGATAGAAATCTTGGTGAACATTGGGGGACTCCTTGATCATCAAGATAACCCAGCCCCCTATCAATGCAAAATAACTCCAGCGAATTGCGAGTCCCGGCCCTGCGTCCCCGCCTGCGTCCCCGCCTGCGTCCCCGCCTGCGTCCCCGCCTGCGTCCCCGCCTGCGTCCCCGCCTGCGTCCCCGCCTGCGTCCCCGCCTGCGTCCCCGCCTGCGTCCATCGCTGCCTCATTGAGGACCCTACCGGCTTGTTGTCAGCGCGATGCCATCAATTGCTATCTTGGCGGCCTGCGCGCGCATAAGTAAGTCGCGGGCGAGCTTTCGACTCGGGTCCAATTCGCAAGCCTTTGCGAGTGCCACCGTCGCCCCTTGGAGATCCCCAGCATGCTCCAAAGTGAGCCCTTTCAAGAGGTATCCATCGCACATTGTTGGATTGCGTGCGATCATCCGAGCCGCGCAGGTTTCTGCGCGGAGCACATCTCCGGCAATCCAGGCGCAGTAGCCCAGTGTGAGATCCTGTTCGACTGTGATGCCCTCCTGCCTCAAAGCGCTGTCAATCTCGTATTGCACCAACAGATCGCGCGCTTCCTTCGCCCGTCCCGAGAGGACCAGGCACCGCGCACGCATGCGAAGCAAGTCATTGCGACTCGCGACCGATGGCGGCAAGGTGGCCAGTGCGTTGAGACAGCGGTCCCACTCTCGCGCCTTGAATGCAAAGACTGCAACATCTTCCTGATAGAGCGATGGATCTGCTGCGAGTGTCACTGCGAGTTCCATGAAGTGCATCGCCTGTGCGTCGTCACCCTCTGCGGCGGCAATCTCCGCACGGAGGTGAGCAAGCGCCGAACTGAATTCAAAGTGACAGGCAGCATCATCCAACAACACCTTTGCCTCTTCGACGCGTCCCAGTGCGAGAAACGATTCTGCTTCGCTCAAGAGATAGTGCGAATTGGTCGGCTCGATGGCGAGTGCTGCGGCGTAGTGGGCGAGCGCCTCTTCATCGCGACCCCATCGTTGGAAGACCACACCTAGGTAGTAGAGGCACTCGTCACAACTCGGATTGAGCGCTGACGCACTCTGGAAGTCGGCCGCTGCTGATTCAAGCCTGCCCATCTCCAGAACGATTCGACCACGGAGGAGGCGCGCTCGCGGATCGTCTGGAAGGACTGCCACGACCTTGTCGATGTGCTTGAGCGCGTCGCTGAACTGCCCAGATTCAAGCGATTGCGCTGCTTGATCCATCGCAACACCGGCACCCACCCGATCGAATCTGGCCTTTGCCTCCTTGCGGGCTTCAACGCCAGAACTCGATGGTCCCTTGCACGCTGCAACCACTCCGCATGAAAGACCTAGCGATGTCGCGATGCAAAGCGTCCGAGCGAGGCGGCTCGCGCGCGTCATGGCGAACTCTCCGCAGGTTCCGCAGATGGCGCAGGTGGCGCGGGTTCCGCAGATGGCGCAGGTTCCGCAGATGGCGCGGCGCGGGCGGGCGGAGGTGATGGCATCTCCTGCTCTTTTGGTGAGAAGGTTCGCTTTTCGATGAGCGTCTGATCGATCTCATCCTGATAGTCAGACCCCGGCATCGACATCACGCGTTCTCGCAGTTGTTGCATCGCGGGAGAGATTGGCTTCATTCGCAGAGCCGAATTCGAGTAGAAGAGCGCCTTTGTGAGATCGCCATTGTTGTAGGCGTTGAAGGCATCCTGCTGATAGTTCGCAGTGACTTGATCGCGAGAGAACGGCAACAGACCAGCACGCGCGCCCACTCGCACATTGTCGAAGATCTCGAGCGAGTCTCGACCCTCCTGGTAGAGTTTTTCATCTTCGATCACAGTCGGCGTGACCATGAAGATGATCTCGCGGCGCTCCACTTGATCGCCCTGTCCGCCAGTCAAGCCACCGATGAACGGAATCTCGCTCAGACCTGGAACATGCTTTCTTTGTGTGACAATCTTGTCGCTGAAGAGCCCGCCGAGCACCACGGTTTGCCCGCTCCTCACGCGCACATTTGTCCTGATTTCCTGCTTGTTCTCGTCGGGCACGGTGGTCTCAGAGGTCGTTCCCTTCGCACCGACATTTCGAAGCGTGTAATCCGAGATGCTCGGAATGAGTTCCATTCGGATCATTCCGTCATTCCCAATAAATGGACGAAAAGTGAGGCGAATCCCGGTGTCGAGGTAATTGACTGTTTGGGTCGTGCTCGTCTGGCTGACTGTCTGTGTCACGTAGGCAACTCGCTCGCCAACCTCCAACGAAGCGCGCTGCCGATTCAGGCATGTGACCGCCGGGCGGGCAAGCACGGTTGTGTCCGTTACATCGTCCAGAATGTTGAGGAAGACCGCCATGTCGCCAGCGATGAGACCCATCTTGACATTCGCAGACGGGGCGCCGGGGAGCGACACAATGTTGCTGACAGCGCCAGCTTGCGCACTGGTGGTTGGGTAGGGAGACGCTACTCCTGACTTGAGAGCATCAGGAATCGCCAGTGGCGGCACAAGGGTGTTGGTCACTGCGTCAGTGACATTGCTGAAATTGAGATTGCCGATCGCGGCAAAGTCCACACCGTACGCATTGTTTTCGTCGACGCTCGCCGAGACGATCGTGCACTCGACACGCACCTGCTGCGGGGCGGTGTCGATCTCCTCAAGCACGCGGGCGATTTCTGCGAGGTTCGAGTCGTAGTCTGATACCACCAGGCGCGCCATGAAGGCATAATCATCCGCTCCGCCATTGGTGACTTCCATTTCAAATCCTGCCCCAACCGTGCCGCGTGCAGCGACTTGGCCCTCCTTCGAGAGAATCGGTTTCACGAATGCTTCTGCATCGAGCGAATTCAAGAACTGCAGCGTGAAAACTCTGGTCTCAATCTTGCGCGCAGCTTTGGTCGCCTCGTCGAATTCGGCCTTGGTGTACACAAAGATGAAACCACCCTCATGCATCGAAACGAGACCATTCACAGAAAGGATTGCCTCGAGTGCTTGCGTGAAAGGGACATCGTAAAGATTGACGGACACTTTTCCCGCCACCTTGTCACTCGCCACGATGTTCTGCTTGCCACGAACTGCCAGAAGTTCCAAGAGCGAGTCGATCTCGACATCTTGTGCCGCGAGCGTGATCGTTCCTGTGGGCGATATCTCAATGACCGGAAGTGACCCGATGACGGTCGGTTGCGGCGGCGCATCCTCGACTGGAACGGTGCCCAATGTGGTCGCAGGTGTGGTCGCAGGTGCGGTGGCAGGTGCGTTTGAATCTGCGCCCTGACTCGGTGCTTTCCCCGAAGAACCCGCTGTCGTTGAACGCGCAACCGGAGCAACTCCACCTGGTGGCACATTCCCAGACCCACTCTGAGGAACGGAGGATTGCGAACTCTGCTCTGCGATCGCGCCTGCTGCGAGAAGTGTCGCGGCGACAGCAATGCCGAAGACACCGCCCCTCACCCACGAATGGCGCTGGGGCTGGGGTTGACAACTCGGGAGGATTTCTTTTTTTGACATCAACGCGCGTGAAACCGCCTGCACCAATGCGGTGGTGGTGAATAATGACATTCGGCTCCTTTAGGGCAATCCAATCGCTTTTTCAGAACGAATCTGACCCGATGTCGGCTGCAGAACAAGATCAACACTCTCAACACCGCCGTCGGTTGAAAGATGGATTCGTGGTTCTGGAGCATCGAGTCCGATATTTAGCGCACCCGAGTGACTGAATGGGATTCCCGCCGCGGGGACATCCGACACTGACAGTTTCACTCCGCGGGCTTCAGAGAATCCAGCGCTCGTGAAGCGGACAGTTCCGCCATCAGGCGGTCCTTCGATGGTGTAACCGTCGGAGAGAAAACTGATCGTCGCCGGATTGGATGGATTGGCGATCGTCCAGGCTTGCGCATATTGAATGTCTGCCCAGAGTCGATGCTTGGCCGCAGTGATGCGATCTGCATTCTGGTCCGAGAACATCGGTATCGCCATCGACACCACGATGCAGATGATGACCGTCGCAATGATGAGTTCAATGAGTGTGAAGGCGCGTCGCATGATGCATTCCTTGGTTTGTTTAGAAGTCAATTTGAATCCTCGTTGGAATCTGCTGTGTTCCACCGCGTGGTGGCGGGGCTCCTTCAGTCATTCCCGTGATGTCGTCGAGAGCGTGGTCGTAGAAGAAGCTCGCGGTGTCGCGCAGGATCACATGGTTTGCCGCGATTCGCCCATAGATTTCGGTGGTTCCGCGCAAGATGACAGGATTGGTTGGCATGTAGATGGATCCGACGACGCATGTCGATGCGAAGTCCCAGATGAAGATGCTCGAGAGAAATGCGGGGTCGGGATAGACACGAATCCGCCACGGCTCGATGTACTGCGGTTCCTCAGGGGCGAATGTCGCGCACGCATTGGGTGACCACTGGTTCATCCACTTCTTGCGATGCGGATCGCCGGCCGCCAATGCGGGATTGAGCTCGGTCGGACAGGTGTATTCCTTGCCGATCCACGAGTTGTTCATGACGAGGTCGTACGCGACGAAGAGCAGGAGCTGCGAGTTGGCTTTCAATTCGATTGATGAACCGGAGAAGTCCAGGCTCTTGGCATCCAGGTCCAGCCACATCCGCGCCTTCATCACAATCTTGACATTGCCATCGATGATGAGCTTGCTGTTGCTGAGTGTGAACTTGTCATCAACTCGGTACACGCCGCT
Source organism: Phycisphaerales bacterium (assembly GCA_009691725.1). GTDB lineage: Bacteria > Planctomycetota > Phycisphaerae > Phycisphaerales > SM1A02 > F1-60-MAGs104. The sequence goes on along the minus strand of SIAP01000011.1, from coordinate 23,274 downwards.
CTTGAGTGTGATCACTGAGTTGTTGTTGATCTTCAAGTCGCCGCCGCTAATGGGGAATCCGAAGAACTCCACGCATTTCACTCGAATTGGATTGAGCGTTGCGGTCACGCCGCTGTATGTCTTGTTCCCAACGAAGGTTGTCCCAGGAACGAAGGATGGTTCGTTGGGCGGAGTTGGCATGCGCACGGATTCGCCAGCGGTCATGCGCACGAGTTCAATTTCGTCTGCACTTCCGCCAGTCACGGTCGCGCTCTCCGCATCATTGGGAAAGTGCAGATAGGCTTGTTTCGTCGCGAAATCAGCAGAGATTTCCCACGATGCCGCGACGAGCGGATTGCCGGAGAGATACTTGTAGACCCTGTCCACTCCCGCAATGCGAACTCCCGCATACCCCGCGCGCGATGCGCGACAAAACTTGGTGGGCTCTGCTTGGATCGCAACCGCGAGGTTGATGTGGTTGTTTGGAATCAGATATGCCTGGTCCTCGAAGTACGCGTCAGCGTCGAAGTAGGCGCCTTCGTTTCCCAACCATGTGCGAAGCGCCTGCGTTCCGAGATTGATCGGATAATCCAGAGTGCTCTTTGGAGACTTCTCCCATCGACCGACGAAGTTGTCATCCTCCATGCGGAAGAGTTTGTTGGCAAACACTGCGTACTGACCCTTGATGAGGCTCTGCAGACTCATCTGCGCGCTCATGGAGTAACTCGTCTCGCCCACGGTGACTGTGATGTTCGCCTGAAACTCCGTCGTGGTAATCGTCGGCGGAGCGCCAGTCGTGAGATCTGCAACGGTGACATTGAGCGTCGCGCCGTTGATCTGATAGTTGGTCAAGAGCGTTCCATCCGAGAGCTGTGCCCGCCACTGCGCCGCGATGGTGGCATCGGGTTGACAGAAGATTGCGGCGAGCACTTCGCGTGAAATGGCGAGACCTTCGGCCGCAGCAAGTCGCGCGCTCGCAGCATGATCCATGCTTCTCCCGATGGTCACGCTTCGATCGCGGGACTTGAGGAAGGCAGTTCCCGCCGTGGTTGCGACGCCAAGGGCGAACAGAGCCATGAGCAGAGCTGCACCTCGGCGAACTCGCGCTGATGCTGGTTTTCGTTTCGAGATGACTGGTGTTGATGAGTGATGCATGATCATGACTCCGTGCAAATGGGATGCCGATCAAAGAATGCCAACGCACTTTCGAGTCGCATGTCACTGCGCAGTTCTTCTTCACCGTCGACTGCAACGAACGCGAACTCAGCTCCCACCGAACGATTGTCACAACAACTTTCTGTTTGCCAGACGAAACAGGGCGCGCCCAAAACGACTCCTGATCTCTGCGGCGCAGCGAGCCCGCCAGCGATTGGAGAACGACGCAACTGCCCCGCATCACGCATTTGCACGAAGAGGGTGTCCCAGAATTGACTGTCGGCTGAGAAGTACACCTCTGCCGCACCTGCGACGACTGTTTCTGGCTTCACAGTCCATTCGATCAGCGTCCAGGATGCATCGGCTTCCTGAAAAAACTCCAACCAGTGCAGTTCATCTTCGTCCAGGTCGATTCGATCAAAGGCAGAATCGCTGCCACTGCCAGATTCCTCGAGCGTTTCGGCAGGAAGCCAAAGCAGCACACGCTGCGGACTCAGTGCCAGCGTCATGCGTGTTTTCAGGCTCAGGAGCCCGATGTGCGATTGCACCCCTGCGCCACGCACGATCGCTTCGCTGCGGAGATCTTGGATGGCAAGTGCTGACGAAAACGCTCCGACGATTGCAACGACAGTTCCAGCAACAAGCGTCGTCACTATCGTCGAAATGATCACTTCAATCAGCGTGAAGGCACGAAGGCTGTGTGGGGAACGCATCATGGTGCGACCTCTGCACTCTCTTCAATCGTGCGCGGACGAAATCGTTGCAGCGCAACCAATGTTCGCACTTCACCGGCAAAGGTGTCGAAGACAGTGACATCAATGCTGTAACCGAGAATTGAGAGTCCAGGAAAGTCTGGAACTGTCAGCGTGCCGAGTTCCACCACAGTGTGTCGACCCATCGAGTCGTAACTCTTGCTGAACGGATCGCCCATCGGCGTCAACATCGTGCCGACGCTCTCTGTTGAGTCGAGCGCTGTGATCGTGTTGTAATCGCGGGCGAGGTATTCAGCGACGCGCGACTCCGCAGCGGTTGCGGCGATCGTTGTGGAAAGCGCGTCCTCCTGCGCAGCGAGGCCGCCCTGCACGGCCATCACCAAGATGCTCGCCGCGATCGTCAGTATCGACATCGCAACGAGACACTCAATGAGCGTCATGGCACGCTGGATCGCCTTCCCCTGCATTCCCTTTGATGACCTTTTCACACCCAGAGAATCCAATTCGTTCACAGATGCTGCAAGCGCAAACCAAAAAAACCGCAGGATTCTCATATGAATGATGCGAAGGCGATCAACCGGCGCCAAATTACTTGAGAAAATCATTGAGTTTCTTGGTGCAGCCCTCCGACGAATCCGATTGTTGAGATGTTGGACAGCGGATGTCGCCGTCCTGCTCTACAAACCGACAGCGGGTGCTCACCACCTCCTGTCACTGAACTTTGGAGGTTCAAATGATTGCTCGCAACATGAAACGCGGATTCACACTCATCGAAATCCTGATCGTCGTCGTCATTCTCGGCGTTCTCGCCGCACTCGTCGTTCCTTCAGTGACAAGCGCCCTCACAGACGCACAGACTGAAGCCGCCGACGCTCGTGGAAGTCAGATCTTGACGATGATCACTCGTTACAACCAGTTCTTGCCAGGCGGCGGAACCGCCATCAGCACTGCAAACGGTGCGATCGCAAGCGCTTCATTCGACGCGCTCATCGCGGCTGGGTACTGCACGACATCCGACATCGAGAATCAGCTTGAGTCTGACCACGCCGCAAACTGGACCTTCACCAGCGGCAAGGTCATCCCAACGCCATAAGCCGAAACGATTGAGCATCATTCGGGCGCCCTGCGGCGGGCACCCGATCACGTAGAGCAGCGCGCCGCGGATGGACACCGAGTCCGTCCGCGGCGCGCAGTCTTGAGTGAGTGGGTCAATGCAGACCAAGGTCGAATTCGACGGAACTATCAGAGGAACCATCCAGTGTTCAACCCCCCCATCCAGCGCAAGTTGATCGCCGTCGAATGCGGCTCGACAGCCCTGCGCCTGCTGCAGCTCTCGGGAAGTGCAGCGAGTCCGGTGGTGCAGTCAATCGCGATGGTGCAGGTCTGTGCGCCACAATCAACACAACAGAACGTCGACGAAGTGACGGTTCGCCGACTCAAGGATGCACTGCGCGGGGGCGGATTCTCCGGCCGCACGTGCGCCTTGGTACTTCCAGCCAAGTCCATCCTGACTGAATGCATTGAGATTCCTGCACTCGCCAACGATGAGATGAAGGAGAGCGTTTCCTGGACGGCAGTCGAACGCCTTGGAGTGGATCGAAGCGAGGTGGTCTCCGGTCATCTGCCGCTGCGCGCGGGAACATTGGGCGTCGCATCTTCTGAAGTATTGCTGATCGCTGCGCGCCGCACATTTGTCAATCATGCCGCCACGCTGATGACACAGGCCGGTCTCGAACCAGTCCGTGCCGAACTCGGCGCGCTCGCGGCGATGAGATTGGCATGGAATCAAGTCAAAGTCACCTCCCCCATTCCGCAATTTGCGTTCCTGCACTTGGAGGCTGATCGCGCAACGCTGGCGGTTCTGAATCACTCTGGGCTCGTTTTCCACCGTGCATTTGCCTGGGAGTCGAGTGCGGATTTGAATCCGAGTTCGATTCCGGTTGCCGGCGAGGAGGACGAGTCCCATGCATGGAGATGGCGCCAAATGGCCGAGGAAATCCTGCTCTGCTTGCGTCATGTGGAACGACGCGCTGGTGGAGCGTGGCCACAATTCGTCTTGTTGAGCGGAGCGATGGCCGAGGAACCTGGAATTGCTTCTGCGATCCGGTCAGTCTGTGGAGCTGACACGCGATCGATGGACATTGAAGCGCTCGCAGACTGGTCGAAGGTCGCACGTCCGAGCGGATCGCTTTCATCGTGGATGAGTCTTCTATCTGTGGCACTTGCACCCCCCGCGTGCCAACCCGCCACCACATCACGGAGGGTGGCATGAACGAGTTCTTTATCGATCTCCTGCCAGATGACTCTCGCAAGATCTTCCGCCAGCGAGCCGCGTTTCGACTTGTCAAGCTGAGCGCTGTGCTCGCCTTGAGCATCACGACCGGAATTGCCATCAATTCCTATGTCGCGCTTCGCAATGCTCGTGCCGAGCACGAAGTGATCGTGCAGCTTCGCGATCGTGCAAGCAAGATTGAAGAACTCGTCGCGCAGTCTGTCGGCGAACGCGGCACCTTGCGCGGAGAGATTGCCATCGATGCAATGCTTCGTTCGCCTGTCCGCGCGAGCGCGATCATCGCCACGATCTCCCACCTCCTGCCAGAGGGCAGCTGGTTGGAATCCATGAAGGTCTCGCTGGAGGAGCAGAAACTCACGAAGACCACCGTTGCTGGGCGTCCGGTGTATGTCATCTTGATGAACGGAATCGCGCCAACATCCCAGGCGGTGCAGGATCTTGCGGGTGACTTGCGCAATTCCGCACCATTCACGGCGGTGACGATCCTGGAACAGCGTGCCGCTCCCAAGGTTGGCGGCGGGAGTGAACAACACTTTGTGATGCGCGCTCGGATCGACCCAACTGCTCCCGCGAATGATTCAACTGTGCAAGTCAAACCGTGGTCGCAATCCGTTGCGCACGCGTCGAGCGTGACCGAAGGAGTCCAACGATGAAACCCTCTCCATTCTGGATGTGGCTCCTGACTGCGGCAGTCGCGAGCATCGCCATCCTCGGATCGGTCGCGATTCCCAACTACCGCAAGGCTGCCGTGATGCGCGCCGACAGCCGCACACTCTCGAAGGCGGCTGACCAATACCTCGTTCAACGGAACGAGTTCGCGCGCCTTGGCACCGAACTCGATCGATTGCGGAGCCAACGGGATGAAAGCGGGCATGCGCTGCGCAGCGACCTCAATGAAAGCAGGCTGGTGCCATCGTTGACACGTCCCATCGACGGCACCGAAGTGCTCGACCAATCCATTCGCATTGGCGATCGGGAATCACTCAATTTCCAAACGGTGGGATTCTCGTTGGACAAGCGGGTCATTGATTTGCAAATGACCGGTTCATTCGACGCCTTGTTCTCGACGCTGCGAGCAGCAGAGGACGAAGCAGGAATGACGCGTGTTCGAACGGTTGACATGCATCGCAACGGATCGCAGGTTCAGGCGAGCGTGGGAATCGACGAGTTTTTCCGTTCATCGGAGGGCAAGCGCTAATGTCACTTCAGACCCAATGGGAGGGGTTCGCGACGCGACTTGGAACTTCGCCCCGTCAGTTCGCAATTCTTCTGGCATCCGCTGCGGCGGCGGTCGGTATCTTTGGAACCAAGCTGGTGATGTCGCCCAAGAGCGCAACTGCGGCACCAGTCGCAGCGGCCGTGATGACCAAAGCCGTCGAACCAGCACCTGCGACGACCCTGCCAGAAACCCTGCTCCTTGCGACTCCGCAGTGGAATCTCGCAAGCCTGCCAGCGCGAAGTCCATTCGCGTCACCGAGCGATCTCCAACCTGAATTGAATTTGACGGCGGATCCAGCAGCAGGATCCGAAGAGGGCGTGAAGTCCACGATGGTGCTGCAGGCAACGCTCGATCGCACGCTCGCAGTGGTCAACGGTCGAGCCCTTCGCGTCGGACAATCATGGATCGACCCAAAATCCAAACAATCCTTCGTCCTCATTGAAGTGGGAGAACGAAACGCACGATTCAGTTGTGGCTCTCGAATGTTCGAGGTGTCACTCGATGGTTGATCCAGCGCGACCAATCTCAATCTCGCTCGGCCAGGTCCTGATGGATACTGGTCTGCTCACTTCGGAGCAGTTGCGGGACGCATTGCTCGCACAGTCATCAGACTCACGCCGCAAGATGTTGGGCGAGATTCTGGTCGAACGTGGATTTGTCACGAACGAACAACTCTTGCGCGCGCTCGCACAGGCGCGCGGACATGACTTCCTCGACAATCCAGCGGCACTTGCCGATGCTGGCGTGCGTGCGCTCATTCCAGAGGCCATCCGCAACGAGCATTTGGTCATCCCGCTTGCTCTGGCGGATGGCGAACTGGTTGTGTGTACTTCAAACCCTGATGACTTTGTGGTGACCGAGCACTTGGCGCGCATGACGGGATTCCGAATCCGCATCACGGTGAGCACGCCATCGGCCATTGAGGCTGCACTCACCATGGACCTTCCAGAAGCGGAATCCACCAGCGAGCGCCCAGGCGACGCATCGCAGGATCTCGTCGCTGAACTGTTGGACAATTTAGATGACGTTGTGGGCGAGGTCACCGAACCGCAAACGGCAGAGATGTCGGCTGGCGCAGAGGAAGCGTCAAGCGGTCCGGTCGTTCGATTGGTGAATCACATCATTGCGTGCGCAGTCGCCGAAGGGGCATCCGACATTCACATCGAACCAGACGATGGCCAGTTGCGAGTTCGGCTTCGCGTCGATGGCGTGCTGCATGTTCGTGTACGCCCCCCCTACCGCATGCATTCGGCGATTGCCAGCCGCATCAAGATCATGGCTCGGCTGGACATTTCCGAGCGACGCATTCCCCAAGATGGTGAGATCAGCGTTCGCGTCAGCGGGCGCCCAATCGACTTGCGTGTGTCGACCCTGCCTGGAAAGTTTGGTGAGAAGGTCGTCATGCGTGTGATCGATGTGGGCGGAGCGCGCATCGGGCTGGAAAAGCTGGGGTTTCGCGCCACAACCGAAGCAACTTTCCGAAAACTCGTGGATGAGCCACACGGCGTCGTACTCGTCACCGGTCCAACCGGAAGTGGAAAGTCGACCACGCTGTACTCGGTGCTCTCTGGATTCGATACTGAGTCCCTCAATGTGTCGACCGTGGAGGATCCCGTTGAGAGCAATCTCCCTGGAGTCCACCAAACGCAAATAAATGTCAAGGCCGGGCTCACCTTCTCTGGCGCACTGCGATCACTTCTGCGACAGGATCCAGACATCATCATGGTTGGCGAGATTCGCGATGGCGAGACTGCGCAAACGGCGGTGCAAGCGGCACTCACTGGCCATCTTGTTCTGTCGACCCTCCACACCAACGATGCGCCAAGCGCAGTGACGCGGCTGACCAATCTTGGAGTGGAACCATTTCTCGTTGCGGCAAGTCTGCGCGGCGTGCTGGCGCAGCGTCTCGTTCGCAAGTGCTGCGTGCACTGCAAGGCGCCATACACCCCAGATTCGCACGAACGTGCGAGCATGGGCAAGTACGGCGAAAGCGCCGTCAGTTTGGTCAAGGGGACGGGATGCCGAAAGTGCAAGGAACGCGGCTGTGCTGGGCGCATCGGTCTCTACGAGCTCCTCGTGCCGGACAGTGAGATTCTCGATGCAATTGCGACAAAGGTTGACCTGAATTCGATTCGTCATTTGCTGTCCAAGCAGGGATTTGAAACATTGTGGGACGACGGCATGCAAAAGGTGCTCGCCGGTTTGACAACATTGGAGGAAGTCCATGGCGCTTGCCGTCGCTGAACAATCCCTGATCCCCCGCTTCGAATGGCGCGCACGCCGCGCCGATGGTGCCCCACAACGCGGCATCATGGAAGCGTCGAATCATGCGGGAGTCGTCCGTGAGTTGCACCGACAGGGACTTGCCGTCATCTCGATCGCACTCGCCGAATTGGATGCGAAACCAGTGGCCCGAGCCACTCCGGGCGATCGCTCACTGAGTTCGCGGTTTAGCAAGGATGAAGTCTTGTCGCTCTGCACGCAGTTGTCGGTGATGATGAAAACGGGAGTGTCGCTGGTGGAGGGCCTCGAAACCTACGCAGCTCAAACAGAAAGCAAAGAGGCCGCAGCCGTCATCAATCGCATCAAAGAAGATGTCTGTGAGGGCGAAGACCTCTCCGCCGCGATGGCGAAGTGGCCGCGCATCTTTCCAACGGTCATGATCGCATTGCTCCAGGCCGCAGAAGCAACTGGCATGCTCGATCAGATGCTGGCACGAATCTCCAAAGACCTCGCCAAGCAGCGCAAGTTCACCCGACAAGTCAAGGGTGCGATGGCATACCCGGGCATCATGCTTTTTGTGGCATTTGCTGCGGTCGCCATCATCATGACCTTCGTCCTTCCAAAGTTTCGACCGCTCTTCTCGGCGCAAGGCGATCGACTGCCGCTGATCACGCGGGCGTTGATGGCGATCGCCGACAACCTGCACACCCACTGGATGTTGTGGATCATCGCGCTCGCAGCGATCATCATCTCGTCGGTCCTGTGGGCTCGCTCGACGCCAGGGAAGTACGCGTTGGATTGGCTTCGGCTGAACACTCCCATCGTGAGGAAGATGTTCTTGCAGCTCTACACGGTGCGTTTCGCGGGAACCATGGGGACATTGCTCGCGGCAGGCGTGAGCTTGCTTGAGGTCATCCGGATCCTCCGCACGATCACTGGCAACACGCTGTACAAACAACTCTGGGACGACTTGGAGGCACGCGTCAGTCGTGGGCAGGACATGTCCACCGCATTTCTAGAGTCGCCATTTGTTCCGCGACCAGTCGCGGCGATGATCAATGCTGGCGAGCGAAGCGGTCGCCTCTCCGAGACACTGGATCACGCAGCACAGTTTGCGGAAGAAGAACTCGATGCCGCCATCAAGACGGCAACCAGTTTGATTGAACCGATCATGATTCTTGGTATGGGTGTTGTGGTCGGCGGCATCGCAGCGGCGATGTTGTTACCGATCTTTGGATTGAGCAAAGCAATTCGTTCTTAAGGCTCGTCGTGGTCTTCGAGACTAGTCCTCGCGTTCGCACGAGGGCAGAGCCTAGGGAACTGTTGGTTCCGCGACGGGGTCGAGGCGCACGCGCATCTGCAACGGTGCCGTGCGCCCGCCCCGTGGCGCCGCCGCAATCACATGTGTTTGAGGCTTGAACCCCGCGAGCGAGATGTGGATCGATGCGCTCGTGCTGGTCGCAGTCCACGAGATCGTCGAACTCGTTGGCGTCACTCCGATTTCGAGCCCATCGATAGTCACACGTGCGCCGGCGGGGTCGGTCACAATCGAAATGGGCTCGACTGCGGTGGTGGAAGTCGGATCAGGACTGCCTGCGCCAACATCGGTCGAGAACATCTGCCACCAGCGCACCACGGAATTGGGCGTGACGATTCCCGTGGCGACAAGAACGACGAGTGCAACAAGGATCATCGACACGGCTGGAATCATCCAGCCGCTCGATCGTTGAATGCTGACTTGCTCAAGTGGGTGTGCAGCGCCCCTCGCACGTTTCCCCGGTGGAACACTCTCGAACGACGCAGAGTCCATCATCGGCACGAGACCCACCGAACTTTCCCCTCGAAGCCATCTGCGAAGTGATTGGCTCACCGCTCCCGCATCGTCGAATCGGTCTGCCCGCGCGCGTGCGAGGCACTTTGCCACGAGTGCTGCGAGCGCGTCATCGATCTCGCTCGCGACGCTTCGAATGTCCGGCGCATCCACCTCGCAAACGATTCGGGCTGCGTCCGAGACAGAGAGCGCACGAACATCGTGTGGATAGGTGTTGGCGATGAGTTCATACAGGATGACTCCCAGCGCGTAGACATCTGCGCGCGCATCGATCTTGCGAGGATCGCCCGCGAATTGCTCTGGGCTCATGTACTGCATGGTGCCCACCAACTGACCAGTCTGCGTCTGCACGGCAGTGCTCCCGGAATCGGTGCCCATGCAGCGGGCGACTCCGAAATCAATCACCTTTGGCTCCCCAGTTTCGGTGACGAGAATGTTCGCAGGCTTCAAATCGCGGTGCACGATTCCAGCGCGGTGCGCGTGCCCAATCGCATCGCTGACTTCAGCGACGAGACTCAATCGTGCTCGCAAACCCAAGTTCCGTTTCTCGCACCAGTCAGCCAACTCTGTCGCGTTGGCGATGAGTTCCATCGCAAACCATGGGACAGCCCCCGCTCCATCGTCGTACATGCCGCCGTCATAGAACGCAGCGATACCGGGATGCTTGAGCCGTGCCATCACTTCTCGTTCCCGTTCAAAGCGCGAGAGTGCAATCGGACCAGACACAGATCGACCGAGCACTTTCATCGCAGCCTCGTGGCTGGAATCCATCGCGCTGACTCCGAGGTACACGCGACCCATTCCCCCCGCGCCGATCATTCGATCGATGCGATAGCCCCCGAGCATTTGACCAATGAGTGCGTCCGCGAGTCGGACCGGTGGCTGCGCAGTCGACTCCGCGTGTGTCGCATGCGAGCCATGCTGTGAGAGCAGTCGTTTGACTTCAGCAGCGACCTGGCCGTCAAGCGTTCGAGTCGCAATCCATGCCGATGCGTCTGGCGTACCGCCGCGAATCGCCTCTTCGAAGAGTTGCTGCGCAAGGTCGCGTTGCGCTGGGGTCATGGACTCAAGAGTAACTCAACGAGTATTCTCTGCGGCGTGAAAGTCCTCCTCTTTATCGTCGGCGGAATCGGAGCACTTCTGTTTGCACGAGCTGCGAAGATTGGCGCAGTCCAATCACCTCCGCTCGACTCCATCATCGCCTGGGCGCTCTCGATCGCATCACTCATCAGCGCGGTGTGGTTGGTGAAGCTCAAACTTCCGGCGTGGGCAGCAATCCTCGCAGCCATGGCAGTTGCACTGAATGTGCTCGTGCCGGTGGCGATCCCCCCTGACGCCGTTGGACCATTCAACATTGTGTGTGGCGTGCTGTGCTCAGCGTGCGTTGTTCGCAACTGGGAGTAGGTACGGGAGTAGGTACGGGAGTAGGTACGGGAGTAAGTACGGGAGTAGGTACGGGAGTAGGTACGGGAGTAGGTACGGGAGCACTTTTTTACTTTGTCGCTGGCGCAGTCAATGGAGTCAAGGTCGCCGGAGCCGATCCTGCTGCGCTCGGTACGGGAACTTGATCGACCGGCGGAAGCATGAAGAGCAAGGCTCCACCGGGCACGATGCCATCGCGTTCACTCTGCGGTCGCGCGACAACAACTCTGCGCCCGTCCGCACGGAGGGCGACTCCCCATCGCGCAGCCATCACCTTCACAGATGGCTGCAACCGCATGGACTCACCCCACGATCCATTGCTTGCGCGTGCGAAGACTCCGACATATCCAGGAGGCTGATCGCCATTGAGCGCAGTTGAATCGCCAACGACCACTCGCCCGTCTGCGACCGCCAGCGAGTATCCCCAACCAGCGCCGGGTGTCACATCAATCAGCGGCGTTAACTCGCCGTCATACACCCATCCTGTGGCACCGCGTCGGTACACCAAGACGCGTGCCGTCGGCGCGGTCACCATAGACATGCGAACTGCGATCGTTGAATCGTCCGCAGCGATCGTCGAGCCGAACCCAATGTGGTCGAGACGATCGGCAGGCGGTCGTAACTCGCCGTCAATCGTCCACATGCCCTCTTGGTTCTGGCGATACACAACAACGACCGCTTCACCACCAACGACAAGTTGCTGATGAGGCGCTGCTGGAACCGCCTTTGGACAACCGATCACCAACTGACCCGGCGTCATCGCGAGCGACGCTCCAAAGAAGGTTGGCTTCTGCGATTCATCGCGTTGCAAGAATCCAATTCCCGACCATCCCTCTGGCCCCCGCTTGAAGAGAAACACTTTTGGCGAAACTTGCACGGTGCGCGGTTTCTCTCCGAGCACGCGCATATCCACCGTCGAAACTGCTGCGATGACTCCGTCTGTTGCGACCGCCATACCAAACGCAGGCTCCGTCACAGTTAGTGGAGGATCGAGGCGACCGACCTGCTTCCATCCAGAACTTGTTGACGCGCTCTCGAAGGCGACGACTGTGCTGCTTCGACCATCGCGTCGTTCATCCGAGACGAGAAGCACCTCTCCCGACATTGCCATTCGTCCAAGGATCATGTCACCGGTTCGCACTTGATCGACGGATTGCATTTCGCGAAAGCAGGTCCACTCACCGGTCGGTTGCAATTGAAATGTCGCGATTTGTCCGACCGATCCGCCGGTTCGCGATGGGTCTGGTCCGGTGGCGGCGATTCGATCGCCAGAGACCGCGACGACCATGCCGAATGTCAGCGACACGGTCGGCGCGTTTGCGTCGAGCACTGCGGACTGTTTGAGTGTGTGAATTGGAGGACCCGACAACACAGCGATGGCGACAGTCGCGACTATGGAGATCATTCCGACAGACTATCCGCTAGAAGTTGATCGAGAGGCGCAGCATTCCAATAACTGCCGTCGGCATTTCAGCACTCCCATTTGGCGAAATGACGACTTGCACATCAGGCTGCAGGAACATCCAATTCGTAATCGCGATCGAGTAGTACGCCTCGACATTGAGGTTGTACAGACCAGACTCTGCCTGATAGATGTCGGGATTGTTGGAGAACGCCGCGTAACCAGCAGCGATGCCAAAGGAGTCCGCCTCGCGACCGGGAAGCAGACCATCGAATGCGAAGCCGCCTGCAACGGACCAGTGCGAAGGATTGCTCGACGGGCTCCCCCAACCAAACTGCGTGAAGAATCGGACTCCTCGGGGAGTTGTGGCAGTTGCATCTGGGTTGTAAACACGCTGTGTGAGTTGTGCGTACCAACCGCCAGTGCCATCACTGATCTGCGGATCGGCTGGACCATTGAATACATACATGATCGACTGACCAGTTTGCCACCAACCGCCAATCGCCGCAGATCCATCGAGACCGCCATCACACGTCCAATTGAAATCGAGTTCTTCGATGAAGAACCACGATCCGGGATTGTCGAAGAATGTCCCTGGGCCCAGACTTCCCGTCGAATGTGGGGGGATCCGTCCAGTTGGATAGGAGTTGGAACCATCGAACCATCCACTCTTGATTTCGAGCCAATCAACGGGCTTGACGACAACCACGACACCCATCGCCTGATCGGGATAGGTCGGCGTGTAGGGCAGCATCGTGGCAGGAAAACAGTCCATGTTGCTGATGAAGTATCCCGTCGCGCCCAGAGGATTGAGAAATGTGTTGAGAGCGTCTTGTTTGCCAGCGGTCACGACGAGCCCGCCGTCGAGGAGCGACTGACTGTAGTAGCACTGCGAGAGTTGATTGAGATCTCCGATGGCGGAGTCGATCGACTCGAACCCCCAGTAATCGGGGACAAGGTCGAATGCACCGGGTTTGGTCGTGAAGAAATCTTGCCAGGAGACGAGGAACGATCCGCCCTTCACACTCGCGATCTTCTCGAGGTCAAACTGTGCCGTTGCTGTCACGAGCCCCGCTACGAACCCACCAGTCTCCGCACCACCGGTGACATTCCAACCACCATCGAGTGTGAGATTCAGATTGAAGATGAATCCAGCCTCGGCCATTTTCTGTCGTGCTTGACTCATTCCAAGATTGAAATCCAGCGCACCCACCGGCTGCACTCCCAGCGACGGAGTCTCCGGCGGGAGCGGCGGCGCGTGTTGTGGTTCGGGCGGAACTTGAGATTGTGCGAGCGTGGCGGCGATGGTTAGAGCGAGTGTGGAAAGCATCATGGTTTCCATTCTGCAAGTTTTCGGCGAAGTTGGAGGCAACGAGTGTCTGGATCCACCACGGTACGCACTGGCGCGAAAGGCGTATGGACCTCAATCGTGGCATGTGCGGAGGGATCGCCGTCTGAACCCAGTGTGACGCTCGTCAAAACGCGGTCGGCAGGATCATCGCCAACTTTTTCTCCCTCGACTGCGACATCGACGGTGACTTGTCCACTTCCCGCGTTTTCGATTCGAGCGGTCGTCGTCCACATGGGAGGCTCACCACGTGGACCAGTAACCACGCCGTCGCGAACCTTGAACTCTGGAAGCACCACACGCTCAAACCACTGCGTCGTGAATGCGTCGAAGGCGGCGAGATCTGTCGCGTGTGTCCGCATGACGCGAACGAAATCTTGAAGCAACGGGAAATCTGGACCGTCTCGATATTGCACAATGAAGTCTTGCAGCCCAGCGAGCATCGCATCGCGACCCATGTGATCCATCAACATCACAAAGACCCATCCACCCTTGTCGTAGGTGACGCTCGTGTCACCGGGACGAGTACCCGAGGTCCGCACGAGTGGTCGCTCGCTGTCGGCGCTGCGGGCATTGGCGTATGTGTTCTCCCACTCGCGCAGCACATGTTGAGCGGCTTCATCGCCGCGACACTCTCGGGTCAGCATCCACGCACTAAAGTTCGCCATGCCTTCGCTGAGAATGTTGCCTCCGAGACCCTTGCCTGGCATCAGCATGTTGCCCCACCACTGATGCCCCGCTTCGTGTGCCGTGACGAAGAACACCGCATCGAGCTCATCGCCCTTTCCGGGCCGTGCGAGAAATCCGATGGACTCGCTAAAGGTGATATTGCCCGGGAATCCCTGTTGTGGAATGCGTCGTGTCACACTCACACCCTACACTCATCTCATGCTCTTTGAAACAATGATCGCAGCGCTGTGCGCCGCCGCGCCGAGTATGTCCGACGATGCGAAACTTCTCGCGCCCCCTACTGCACCGCTCGATTCGCGCATCGTCAAGGAGAAAGTCACCGAACAGGAACCCACCACGATTCTCGGAGCGATCATCCAACCGCTGCCTGCCATCCACCGCGTTGCGACTTCTGCAGCCGAAGTTCCTTGCAGCGAAGCGACTTGGACCGCCGCGCGCGGCGCGATCGACCTCGCACTCACGCGCCTGCGAGCAACCCAAGATGCATCAGGTGGATGGATGGTCACGAAGGCCGCGGCCGGCACCGACCAACCCCAACCATCGAGCGCGGCGTCGACGGCGGTCACCGCGCTCGCGCTCAAGGCATTCGCGCAAGCGGGCGCACTGCCAGCAACTGATCCCGCCGCACAGAAGGCGCTCACACTCATTCGACAGCGGGTGCGCGGTGGCGATGGTTTCTTTTCTCCAGATCCCAGTGGCGGACTTGGAAACTATGTGGCGAGCGCTGTGGTGAGCGGACTTGCGGCGGTCGATGATCCCAGTGATCGTCCACTCATTGAAGAGGCGGTCGAGTGGCTCACGCGTGCGCAGTGGGATCAGAGCGAGGGCGTGTCGCCGCGCATGGATTGGTTTGGCGGCAGCGGCTACGGAAAGTGGGGACGCCCTGACCTCTCCAACACACAAATGATGCTCGATGCACTCCACGATGCGCAAGTCTCCGCAGATGATCCTGGAGTGCAACGCGCGCTGGTTTTCCTGACACGCACCCAGAATCTTGCGGCGACCAATCCTGTGGCGTGGGTCGAGTCTGGATCACAGGACGGCGGTTTCGTTTACACGCCAGCCAACGGCGGGGAAAGTTTCGCGAGCGATGCAGCGGGCGAGGGCCGCTATGGCGAGAAGATGCCTGCGGGAACACCGCGCAGTCTTCGTTCATATGGTTCGATGACCTACGCGGGTTTCAAGAGTCTGCTCTACGCCGGGCTCACCAAGGATGATCCGCGCGTGCAAGCGGCATTCGTCTGGATTCGCCGTCACTGGACTTTCGCAGAAAACCCCGGACTTGGACAGCAGGGCTATTACTACTTTGTACACGCGATGGCGCGCGCATTGTTGGCATCCGGGCAGGATCAGATCATGGACAACCATGATGTCATCCACTCGTGGCGCGATGAACTGGTGGCCGCAATCGTTGCGCGACAACGGCCCGATGGTTCATGGATCAATACAGCTTCGCGATGGGAAGAGGGCGACGCGGACCTCTGCACCACGTATTGCGTGCTCGCGCTCGAAGAAGCGATCAAACCGACGACGCGAGCACCGTGATTCGGCGCCACCATGCGCAGAGCAGCACGCTTGTGGCAAGCAAGAGCGCACCAGTCGCTTGATGCATCGTCGTGAAGATGATCTCGCCCGTTGGAATGGTCAGTGACTTGCGCGTGATCACGAAGACGAATGCGCCGATTCCCAGCACGAACTGCACACCGACGAGCATCAGAATGCCGTGACCGAGTTGCGGAAGGGGTCTCAGAGACTTCGGGAATCGCATGGCGCGCAGCCCAACAAGCAGGGTCATGATGAATGTGACAACAGCCCATGAGAGATGCAAGTGCATCGCCCACTTTGGATAGGTCGCTGGTCCATCGGCCACCGGCACCTGATAGTGGCGATAGATCGCACCCGATGCGAGTTGCACGAACAAGACGGCGATGAGCAACGCGCTCATGCGGCGTCCTGTCACCGTATCCCCCGCAACCTGCGTCGCAGGGCTCTTCCACCGTGCGCCACAAAGCGCGGCGATCAAACAAAAAAGCGCGAAGACGACTTGCCCAAAGATCCCGTGTACCACTCCGATCGCGGTGCTCGGCGCGAGATCGGCGCTCTCCTGCGAGAGCGTGAAGTTTCCAGTCACCCGCAGCGCGCCCATGAGTCCCTGCACGACGATGAAGCTGAATCCGACGACGGCCAGCGTCCGCACGAGTCTCCCCGATTCGAAGCGAGCGATTTGCACCAGCAGCGCGATCGCGCTCACGCCAACGAGCATTCCATAGAGTCGGTGCGCATGTTCGTAGTAGATGCCACCCTTCATCTCGGCCAGCGGATAGAGAAGCATGTTGTGTCCAAACGAATTGGGCCAGTCTGGAACGGCGAGTCCTGCTTCGAGACCAGTCACGAGTCCGCCCGTGATCAGCAGTAGAAAGATCGTCGCCGCCGTGATGGCTGCAAAGAGTGCCGTCACTGGAACGCGAAGAGTCCAACGGCGACCGCGCGCGCCAATCGCCGCGCCAATCGCACAGCTGACAGTGCTTGCGACAAACAATCCGCCAACCCATGCGAAAAGCTGCATCCAGACTGACGACTCGGTGTCGCGCCCAAAGAGACTTCCAACGATGAGCAAGTTCACCGTGGCGCTCAGCGCGCCGATGATGACGCCCGTCTGGACTTGCGCTGCACGTGATGGCGATGCGCAGAGTCGCGCACCAACGAATCCACCGAGACCCAATGCGACAAACATCGCTGCGAAGAGAATCTCGCCTGCGACCACTCCCGGGCGCATCATGGCGAGATAGCCGATGACCCACATCGTGACGGTTGTCGCGAAGGCGAGTGCGAGATGCAGTCCACGACGATCGATCGATTGGTCACTCATGCGTGCTTCCTATACTAGTTCGATCGAAAACGCGCAGCCGATCTCTCACGCACCGCGAATCATCCCCACTCTGAGCGCTCTGGCAAAGATCCGCCTCAACGCACTCGTGCTTGTGACGACCGGAGTGGGATTCGTCGTCGCGATTCCAACCTCAACCAATTGGCTCGTGCTGCTGTGGACGCTGGTGGGAACAGGAGCCTCGGCGGCGAGTGCTTCGATGTTCAATCAACTCATCGAGAGTCGTCGAGATGGACTGATGATCCGGACTGCGATGCGTCCGCTGCCACAACGACAGATCGGCAAGCCAGTCGTGTTCGTGATGGCGGTCATCCTTGGCTATGCGGGAGGGGCGATTCTGCTGGGGACGTCTGGTTGGATTCCTGCCGCGCTGGCAACCGGAAACATCCTCATCTATGCGGCGATCTACACGCCGCTGAAGCGATACACGTCCATGAACACGCTGGTGGGGGCAGTCTGCGGCGCGATTCCGCCACTGGTTGGATGGACCGCTGCCACTGGAGAACTCGCACCTGGAGCGTGGGTGATCGCCGCCATTCTCTTTGTCTGGCAACTCCCCCACTTCATGGCACTTGCATGGATGTACCGCGACGACTACACGCGCGGAGGGTTTATGATGTTGCCACAGCTCGATCCAACGGGTCGCATCACCGCACAGACAATGGTTCTGACATCGCTCATCTTGGTGCCATTGACACTCCTCGGCACGGTCTACGGAATTGCGGGATGGTGGTTCGCTGGCGCATCGCTGGTGCTTGGTCTGTGGATCTCCATCGCAAGTCTCCTCTTTCTTCAAGAGCGCTCGGATCAACGCGCTCGACGGGTTTTCCTGACCAGCATCATTTACTTGCCACTCCTCTTGCTCGTCCTCGTGCTGGACAGAGGACCCGTCTCGCCAGAGGCCGCGCTGCGGAGTGCTCCCGTGTTCTACCCAACGACTGAGACTCCCGCCCCGTGACCAGAGCGACCCGCGACTCCTCTGGCACCGAAACACGACTGACTTTCGCAGCTGGCGGATGGGTGATCCTTCTCGCGTCGATCATCGTTGTGGCGATCGTGATCTTCGCCTTCCTCGGTCCGATGAGTGGCGTGAAACCCATCGGCGATGGGCGCGATCCTGCGACATATGGCTTCGACTTGAGCAATCTTTCGGTGGCGCGCGAGTCACTCGCTGGGTCTGGCAATCCCCGTGATTTTCTGCGATCCCTCGACAATCCAGCGACGATCACAGGTGCTGAAATCGCACCGCGCAACGAAGCCGAGCGCATCAAGTATGCAGTCTCCGCAGATCGCGTCATTGGCATCACGATCAACGGCGAGTCGCGCGCGTACCCACTCCAGTTGATGAATGTGCATGAGATTTGCAACGATGTCCTCGGTGGAGTCCACATCGCCGTGACCTACAGCCCGCTCTGTGACAGTGCGGTGATCTTTGATCGCACGGTCGATGGACGCGTCGTGCGGTTTGGTGTCAGCGGACTCTTGCTGAACAGCAATCTCGTGATGTACGACCACGCGGAGTTCGCGGCAGACGACTCCGCGGTCGCCCCCATTCCCATCCCCGCGCACACGCCAAGTCTCTGGTCGCAACTGGCGTTCCGAGCAATTGCGGGACCGGCTGCGACGACCAACACATCCTTGACGCTTCGGCCGGGCACGCAAATCTGCACATGGGCCGCATGGTTTCTGCTTCATCCGGAAACCACGATCGCCATGCCTGCGGACAACGACAAGCGGCGCATGAAGGCGATGGATTACGAACGCTATTGGCGCGAGGAGAAGGTGACATTCCCCGTCTGTGCGATTGCTCCGCGTGATGCCTCCCACCGGACAATTCCATTTTCAGAGATCGCGCCGGCGGTCGCACCGCTCCTCGATGGTGGTCTATCAACCATGACGCCGATCCTCGCTGTGCAGTATCAACATGGATGGAAGGTCATCCCACTCGTCACACTCATCAAGTTTGTCGATACCACAACTTTCACGGCGGACTCATCGATGCTGGGAGTTCAAATCCAGTGGCGCATCGTTCCTGGGCGTGGTGCGCTCGTGCAAGAGTCAGAAGCGATGACCAACCCAATGCCAGTGATGGTCCCCTGCCGATGGTTCGCGTGGCAGGCCTTTCATCCGCAGCAACCGGCCGTCCCATGAACTGCGCGATGATTCAGTCACACGCGCCCCACACCGAGAAGAGTTCGGTCAGGTCAGAACCATCGACCTGACCATCTCGGTTGAGGTCACCGCCACCACCGATCGCGCCCCAACCAGAGAGCATCGTCGCGAGATCGGCAGCATCCACCATGCGATCGCCACTGATGTCTGCGGCGCAGGGAGTGCAACACAAAGTTGTCGCACTCCCAGGCGCTGTGATGTGTCCGCCCATGCCTGTGTTTCCCAACGTCACGATGCCGCGATACTGTGGACCAAAGAAGTATGGATACTCGGACACACCTGCAGCATCCATCGTTGAGTAGTAGGAGTAGACACCCGCTGGATAATCCGGAGTCACCGCAAAGCGACCGTTGAACTGATCGAGATCGCCCAATCCCGCGACATACTCGAAGTCTTCGATGAAGTAGCCAAGCGGATAGGTCGCACTGACTGCGGGTCCGTATTGGTTGGGTGACAGTTGCGTGCCGTTGGGAAGCGTCGTGCGCTGCGTCATGTTTCGCTTGCGGTAACTCGAAGCAATGCGATCGATTCCACCACTTCCATCGGTGTTGTTGTAGCCGTAGGGTCCGTAGACAGCGATGCCGTCAAACCCGTAACCCACGATGCGAGAGTGCGTCGTCGGAGTCTCAGTGAACACGCACTTGGGTCGCGGATGATTGTGATATGACCCAGGAGGACTCGGATGACCGCCGCATGGATCGAGACCAGTTCCAACACTCACGAATGCATTCTGATGCCAGATGTTCAAGTTGTTCCAACTCATTGCATCGGTTGGGTTGTAGAAGACCACACCGTTGACCATCACGCCAACCTGTCCCATCGATGATGTCGTGGCGGTGGTTGCCAAAGTTGCCACGCGGGGAAGTTTGAATCCCCAGTTCTGATTCGTCATTGGATTGGGGTTGCCAACCCAAGGTCCAACTGTGTAACTCGGAACACCAGTTGATTTCACATAGACGAAGCCAGCGTCATACTTGACCGATTGCACATTCGCAAGGATGCCGCCGTACCCCGTTTGACCCGTCGTGTTGATGATCCAGTCCGTGACGACCGGCTCGAGCGACTGCCCCTGCGCTTGGACTCCCACCGCGAGTTCCATCGCGAGGGCAATTGTTGCAGTGAGTGTTGCGGCGAGTCTTGCGGCAGTGGGGATTGAAGTGTCTTTCATAGTGCGATCCTCGTTGACGGTGTTCAGGCGTGAGCCGATCTTCGCCAGGAGTTTGGCACACGAATTGGCTTGGGGACGACCAAACCTCAGAGATTCACCCTAATCGCGGGCAATCCTGAACCCCAGCAAGGTCGTTCGAGTCGATGGCGGCAGTCCTGATCGAAATGCGGCCACGCATGCTGCGGGTGAGTCCGCAAATGACCCACCCTTGACGACTCGACCGCGATTGGTGGGACCATTGGCGGCGAGGGAATTGCCATCGAGTTTTCGCTGAGGGGCGTATCCATCATCACACCACTCCCACACATTGCCGGCGAGATTGACAATGCCAAGCTCATTTGGAGTACCAGCGCCAGCGTGTCGCGGCGCGTTCGGCGGGGAGTGACCGGTTTTGACGCACCATGCATCACCCATCGATGCGGCCGCGAGTTCCCACTCTGCTTCCGTCGGCAAGCGGTAGCCGGGACCGCCAACGCTCGCGACGACTGCCGATGAGATTGAACCGTCCTTGCGCGTGATCACACTCGAGAGCCTGTAGTGCGGGGGTAATCCAACCTGCTTCGAGAGAGCGTTGCAATACTCAACTGCGTCGTAGTAACTCACACCAACACACGGCAGCAACGGATCCACGGGAATCGTTGGATCGATTGGCGTGGGTAACTCCACCATCTCGGAATCGAGTTGGGTGTCGCGTGTGTCGTGCGCGTCAATCGCAACGATGGCGCGATCCATCACCTTCGACCATTCGGCAACGCTGGTTTCGTCGCGCGCGATCCGAAACATCCCTTTGACACTCGCCATTTCCACAGGATCCGTGCGTGTCGGAGGGAGTGCGACAGCCGCCGCGGCGGGCGACACTGCCGTGTTTATCACATCCGGACTGGCAATCGGTGGCGCGATCAGCAGCACGGCGCTCGCATGAGTATGCAGAAAGGCATACCCATCTGCGTGGCTCACACGCAGACTGAATCGATCCCCTGCTTCGACCTTGAGTGGCGTACGGAAGACATACGCACGATCAGCCCACGCTCGGTGCGCCGGGATGTTGATGACGCCCTCGACCGCGCCACCACGGCGGATGATGTTGAGGTCGTATGTGACGCAGCGGATTCCAGTGTTTGGAAGCACACTGAGAATCTCCATGGGTGCATCGAGTGTGTCGCAGAGGTACTCGATCACGAGTCCACTGCGCTTCGCCGCACCACCGGTGGTTGCGCCGCCAACGACGAACGATTCCACGATGCGCGTGTCTTCTGGACGCGATGGTTCGATCATCACAGAGAAGGCACCAGATGCACTTCGACCAAGTGCGCGAGCGTGTGCCTCTGCAAGCAGATCACAATCCGGTTCGACCGCGAAAGTGAATCCATCGGGCAGTTGAAAGGATGAACACACCCCTGCTGCGCCGAGTGCTCCAGCGGGGACGGTCCCAATGTCCGCGTGAAATGCGCTGCCGACATCTCCATCGCGGGCATCGAGTTGTCGACCCATGCCTGTGGTATCTCCGTTGAGCATGACCATCTCAAGCGCGCCAGTTTCCGCGAGGCGATAACGAAACCCGCGAAATCGCAGCGGGAAGTCATTGCCGATCTGGCGCAGAAATGTTCGTGCGTAGGTCAGATCTGCCTCCGCCGAAGTCCTCCATCCATCGCCAAATCGAATCGTCACGCCGACGGGTGATGCAGGGGGAGGCGGAGCGGTCCAGGCTTCCGATCCCTCTGCCCCGCCCTCAAACCATTGAATGAGCGCGGCGCGATCCACTTCAGTGATCGATGGCACTCCAAGAAAGTGCGATGGGTCCTGTGTTGGCAACCACGGCGGCATCGCACGCACACGCAACGCTTCGGCAGCGGTCTGTGATGCGCGCTTCAGATGTGCGCCGGTTCGGAACTCGAAGGGGACATTCCCACCCGCGTTGTGGCAGTGCAGGCAGACGCGCTCGACGATGGCGAGCATCGCAGGCGGACCCATCCGATGTCGTTCAAGCGCGGACGATTCGGCGGTGGTCGATGCTGCCGCGGACAGCGCGCATGCAACGGAGAGGAGCGACCCGGTCACGGAATGGATCATCGCAGGGCATTGCCTCGTGCCGCCGCCAAGGGACTCAATTGCGCCGCGACGCTCTGAATCTCGGTGAATCACAACGATCCCAACCACAGTGTCGCGTAGAGCACGATCCAAATCGCATCGAGTGTGTGCCAGTAGATGCCACAAACGACGATCCCGTTATGGTTCGCCGTGGTGTACATCGATTCACCAGCCCTGCGCGCAACGACACCGAGACCGAAGAGTCCGCCAATGATGTGGATCATGTGAAGCGCGGTGAGCAGATAAAACGTCCACGCATAGAGGTTTTCTTCCTTGACGACCTGCTGCCGCCACATCGACCACCACGCCTCGCCTTGCAAGAGCACGAATGCAACACCGAGCCAGTATGTGGCAATTGCGAATCTCGCACATCCTCGCTGGTCGCCACGTCGCACTCGAACGAGTGACTGATGGAGTGTTGCACTCGACGCGAGAAGCGCCGCAGTGCTCAGAAGAAGCGTCCATGGCAACCCAGCCTCATCGGCGGTGCGCCACGGGCCTGTCATGTGTGGGTTGAGTCGAACGACCAGATACCCCAGGATGCTCGCTGCGAAGAGCACGACGACGACAATGACGAAAATCCACATCCCCTGACGAGCAGCTTGATCACGCGCAGCACCATCGTGCCGAAAGGCGTCACGCTGCGGCATGAGTGCCATGATCTAGATCCCGCCTCGTACGGCG
>SIAP01000002.1 GCA_009691725.1 Phycisphaerales bacterium | reverse complement strand
GCCACCACGACCATCCATACCTTGCCTGACATGAGAATGGTGTGTGCATCTCGACGGGGCATCACGGGAATGAAGAGCCCCGACGCAACGGCGATCACGATGCTCGTGCCGAGCATTTTTACTCCGAACTGCGTGGGGAAGAAGACCGAAATGACACCAACCACCGCAGCAATGAAGAGACAGACCAGCATCGAGCGCAAGACGAGGGTCCGTGTGAACATGGCGACAGACTATGCCATTCAAAAAAACTCCCGGCGATGCCGAGAGTTGTGGGTGGACTGCATGAACTGCACGAACTGAAACTATGCCGTCGTCGGTGGCAAGGCTGGATGTGTGGGAGCGTCTGGCGCTGCATCTTTGACTGCCGGCGCTGCATCTTTGACTGCCGGCGCTGAAGCCTCCACCACAAATGCCAAATAATCCTTGCCTTCGGGGCGCGATCCCTTGATCGCATCTCCGGCCTTGAATTCGCCGGTGAGCAGATTTTCCGCCAGCGGGTCCTCGATGAACGAGCCAATTGCGCGACGGAGTGGTCGAGCACCAAAGTCTGGGTTGTAACCCTTGTCGATCAGGAAATCCTTCGCGGGCTGGTCGAGCTCGAGCGTCATGCCGCGCTCTGCCAATCGCTCTCGAACCTTGGCGAGTTCGATGTCGATGATGAGCACCAAGTCTTCCTTGATCAGTGGACGGAAGACGATGATCTCATCAAGTCGATTGATGAACTCTGGTCGGAAGAACTTCTCGGTTTCGGCGAGCAGGGACTTCTTCATTCGCTCATGGTCCTGCACTTCGGCGCGCTTGGTGAAGCCAAACGAGGAGCCACCCTTGATCAGATCCGCGCCGATGTTGCTGGTCATGATCACGATTGCATTCTTGAAGTCAACTTGACGACCGAATGAATCGGTGAGACGACCCTCTTCCATGATCTGCAGGAGCATGTTGAAGACATCGGGATGCGCCTTTTCAACTTCATCGAGCAACACCACCGAGTAGGGGCGTCGACGAATCTTCTCCGTGAGTTGACCACCCTCTTCGTATCCAACGTATCCAGGAGGGGCGCCGACGAGACGCGAGACCGTGTGCTTCTCCATGTACTCGCTCATGTCGAGATAGATCATTGCGTCTGGATCGCCGAACATGAATTCGGCAATGGTCTTGGCGAGCAGCGTCTTGCCGACACCCGATGGACCGACAAAGAGGAATGATCCCATCGGACGCTTTGGATCCTTCAGCCCAGCACGCGCCTTGCGGATTGCGCGCGAGACAGCCTTGACTGCCTCGTCCTGACTGACGACCTTGCGATGGAGTTCCGACTCCAACTGCATGAGTCGTTCGGATTCGCCCTTCGCCATGCGCGTCAATGGCACGCCCGTCATCTTGGCGACGACTTCGCGGATGACTTCTTCGTCGACGATGGCCTCAGTCTCGTTCAGTCGATCGCGCCAATTCGTCTGCAGCTTCTCCTTCTCCTTGCGCAGTTTTTCAGCTTGATCACGCAGTTCGGCAGCACGCTCATAGTCCGCACCCTTCACAGCTTCATCCTTCTCGATAGCGAGTCGCTCGACGCGTTCCTCGAGTTCGGTCAGGTCTGGCGGCTTCATCATGCTCTTGAGGCGAAGTCTCGCGCCCGCTTCGTCGAGCACATCGATTGACTTGTCTGGCTGGACTCGCCCTGTGATGTAGCGGCCCGACAATTCCACTGCGCTGCGCAGAGCATCATCGGTGTACTTCACTCGGTGATGTGCTGCATACTTGTCGCGCAGTCCCCTGAGGATTTCAATGGTTTGCGCCGCATTGGGAGGTTCGACGGCGATCGATTGGAAGCGACGCTCGAGCGCCGCGTCCTTTTCGATGTACTTGCGATACTCGTCGAAGGTCGTTGCGCCGATGCACTGGATTTCTCCTCGCGAAAGCGCTGGCTTGAGCACATTGGATGCGTCGATCGCACCCTCTGCACCGCCTGCGCCAACGAGTGTGTGCAACTCATCGATGAAGAGAATGACATTCTTTGCCCGACGGACTTCATTCATCACGGCCTTGATGCGCTCCTCGAACTGACCTCGATACTTCGTGCCCGCCACCATCGCCGCAAGATCCAGCACGACGAGTCGCTTGTCGTACAAGATGTCGGGAACCTCTTGTTTGACGATGGACTGTGCAAGCCCTTCTGCGATGGCGGTCTTGCCAACGCCAGCCTCGCCGAGCAGCACTGGATTGTTTTTCGTGCGACGACAGAGCACCTGGATGAGTCGTTCGATTTCGTTGTGTCGTCCAATGACCGGATCGAGTTCGCCTGCGCGAGCAAGTTCCGTCAAGTCACGACCAAATGAATCGAGGGCCGGAGTTTTGCTCTTCGTCGGTCGTCGCGTCGCGCCCTCTCGTTCACCGGGAGGCGTGTCGCCCGTTGCCTCGGGAGCGGGCGTTGGTTGATCTTCCTCTTGCTCTCCTCCAGCCCCGAGCAAGTTCAACACCTCTTCGCGTACCTCTTCTAGTTTCAGCGAGAGATTGACAAGGACTTGCGCTGCAACGCCATCCTGTTCGCGCAGGAGTCCCAAGAGCAAATGCTCTGTGCCAACGTAATTGTGATTCAGATTGCGAGCCTCTTCGATCGCGTACTCAAGCACCTTCTTGGCGCGCGGAGTCTGCGGAAGCTTTCCCATGGTGACCATCTCTGGACCACTCTTCACAAGTTTTTCAACTTCAAGCCGAACCTTGCGAAGATCGATGCCGAGGTTTTTCAAGACATTGGCACCGACGCCAGATGCTTCCTTCACCAGTCCGAGCAAGATGTGTTCCGTGCCGATGTACTCGTGGTTGAAGCGCTGAGCCTCCTGATTTGCAAGAGCCATCACTTTTCTGGCACGATCGGTCAGACGCTCAAACATGAAGACCTCCTAGTTCTTGGACGAATGTCGAATCCTACGAACGGCGGGAGAAATCCGCCACGAACCCTGAGCATTCGGCATGCCACTAGGGACAGAATCGGATTCAAACGCACACAACTCAAGCAAACTGGATCAGAATGCACAATCCGCGTCGCGTCGGAGTGAGAATTCTGGCGATTCGATCCCTCCCTGGCAGCATTCCGAGCTGTTTGCCGCCTTTCGTAGCCATCTCCATGCCAACGACTTAGCGAACAACTCCTTCGGCCTCAACCCGCCCGTCGGTGAGCTTGACCATCCGGTCGGCTCGCTGTGCAACTGCGGGATCATGGGTCACCATGACGATGGTCAGGCCCCGAGCATGCCGCTCTGACAGGAGATCGAGGATCCCAGCACCAGTCTTGACATCAAGATTTCCAGTCGGTTCATCGGCGAGCAGTACGGTCGGTGCATTCGCAAGTGCGCGCGCGATGGCGACTCGCTGCCGTTCTCCACCGGAAAGTTGCGCAGGTCGGTGATGCATGCGGTGGCCAAGCCCAAATGACTCAAGCAACGCAATCGACGATTGACGAGCTTCTGCTCTGCGCAGACCGCGTGCCCCAGAGAAGGCGCGGGGAAGCCAATTGCCAACCATCGCTGGCAGCATCGCATTCTCAAGCACATTCAATTCGGGGAGCAAGTGATAGAACTGATAGACGAAACCGATGTCGCGATTTCGGTAGGTGTCGAGACGATGGCCATGCGTCACGGCGATGGGCGATCCACGAAAGCGAATTTCGCCACCATTGACATCTGGGCGATCAAGCCCACCCATCAAGTGCAGGAGTGTGCTCTTGCCAGACCCCGATGATCCGAGCACTGCGACCCATTCGCCCGGTTTCACCGCAAGATCGGCGCCTCTGAGCACTTCCACTGGGACTGCGCCAAAGGAGTATGTCTTGCGCACGCCGACCGCCGCCAAGACTGCGCAATCGATGGGTTCAGCCATATCGCAGCGCCTCCACGGGATCGATGTCCGCAGCCTTCGCTGCTGGAATGGCCGCACCAATCACGCTGAAGAGGACTCCGCCGAGTGCCGTGGTCCATGCAGTCGTCCAATCGACTTGGTCTGGAACAATCGTGAAGTAGTAGACGCTTGGGTCCCAGATGAGCGTGCCGTGATGGAGCGCCAGCGCTGTGGCGATCAAGGTCAGGACACTGGTTCCCAGCAGCCACAGAAGAATCGAAAGGAGTCTGCCGATCCAGATGGCGCGCCCGAGTCCAACAGCGCAGCCTCCTGCGAAAACAAATGTGCCAATCCAGATTGCGGGTGGGGCATCGCTTCCAATGGCTTCGTGAATCGCGTTGATGTTTCGTATCACTCCCCACGCCAACAGCACGCCGAGGCAACTTCCGGTCACGCCAATGATGAGTCCGTATCGCAAGAAGATCCACAAGACTCCGCCGCGCGATGCGCCAATACTGCGCAGAATCCCGATATCTCTGGTCTTTTCAACAACGATCGCCCAGAAGATGGACAGGATCAGTCCGGCACACACCAGATAGATCAGCGAGAAGAGGACGCGCATCATTTCGCGTTCCTTCTCGACTGGTGTGATGAGATCGCGCAGTTGTTGCTCCCATGTCAGGATCGAAACGAACTCGGGCATCTTTGCTCGTCGTGTCGGGTCCGCTTTGATACGCGACGAAAAGTCTGCGTATCTGGCATCGACTGCCTCACGAAGATCATTCGCGTTGGTGCCCGCTCGTGCGCGCACAAGAATCTTCGTCACGCGCGATGGCGCCTTCCCGATGATGGGATAGTTTCCTTCAGCATCTGGTTCTGCATTGAGATCGAAGAGGGGCGCGTCGTCCATTCGGAGCAGTCGCTGTCCTTCCTTCAGCGGGATGTAGATTCGATTCTTGTCAATTTCATAAATCCCCGTTTGCAATTCATTGACGATCGGAAATGTGTGTTCGCGCGGTTGGGAAAGCGTGCCAGAGCCCGAGATTGGAACCACCGTGAGCGTCACATCCATCCCGGGCATGAACCAGTTGTAACGAGGGAGGTACGAACCATCTCGTTGCCTCGCATTGCCAACGGAAACATGCATTCCCAGCGTGATTCCAGGAGTTCCCGTGCGCGATTGAGTTAGCGTCAGACCATCCTGCAGAATGCTCGGCGACAGCGAACGTCGAGGATCATCCGGTGACATTGTGGCGGCGGCGGCGGCGTCGGCAGGTGGTCGCCAGTAGAGGTCTTGTGCGTAGTCGGTCACCGTCGCGAAACTCAGCGGATCGACTGCCCACACTTGGACGTGCACGATCTCCTTCTGATTGCCGCTGGGGTAGGGCATGCGGAGCATTCCGATTGTGTCGATCAACGGCGTCGCGCCTTGCACGGAGGGCAAGCCCTTCAAGTCCGCCACGAACTCGTCGCTGTATGGCATTCCTCCAATTCCAGATGAGACGATGACATCTCCCACAACGAGGCGGCCAGAATCCTTGAGCATGTTGAGGAATCCGGTCATGACAGAAACAACCGTGACCACGAGCGCAACGCAAAGCGCGACGGCAGCGATCGCGATGAATGGAATGAGCCGCGAAGTGAGATATCGATTGGAAAGGAGTGCGGCGTACACGGAGTGCCCCATTATTCCACGATTTGGAAGTCCTGTGTTGGGGGCGGTCCGCCGATCGAGACGATCTTGAGTGCGCCGAGATAGGCCTTCGCAGCGGGGCGTGCGAACCCTGCCTTCTCGCAGACCATCGTGATTGTGTCGGTTGCCCTCACCACATCGTTCGCTCCTCCGAGGGGCTCACCTGAATCGCAGTCCATCCCGCTTGGAAGGTCGATCGCGACGACACGCGCCCCCGCCGCGCGGCGCGCATTGATCCAGTGAATTGCCTCGAGCGCATGCGAAGATGGCGAGTGCGAGAGCCCCGTGCCAATGATGGCGTCGATGATGAGCAGGGGCTGGAGATCCCGCGCGATCGATGGCAGTTCGTTCATCGGTCGTACGAGTCCCATCTTTTCAGCCGCGTCATGCATGATCTTCGCATCGGAACCGGTCGCTGGCGCGGCACATTCGATCGCGATCGCCGAAATGTCGTGGCTGTGCAGCGTGCGGATGAGCGCGTATCCGTCGCCACCATTGTTGCCTCCACCGCAGAGGGCGATGATGCGCGGAGCAGGCTCGCCCAATTCGCGCCGGATGATTGCTGCGCACTCGACTGCTGCGTGAGTCATGAGTGCGATCGATGGAATGCCGTGGTGCGTGGAACAGGCACGGTCGTACGCGATTGCTTGGAGCCTGGAGAAGCGAAGAGTCACGGGTGGAAGCGTAGTGGGCTCCACCGCCTGCCGATCCCAACAGAACCCACCCCTGCGGGCTAGTCTTGCGCGATGCCTGGTGTGATCGTTGCCGTGTGGATCTGTGGCGCACTTTCTGGAGTCGGAGCTGTCTATTGGTGTGTCGTCGGATGGCGCGTGCGCCGCGATGGACGAAACCGACCGAGTTTGCGCGAGGGTCTTTCGGGAACTCTGGAGCGAT
This sequence comes from Phycisphaerales bacterium, assembly GCA_009691725.1. Classification (GTDB taxonomy): domain Bacteria; phylum Planctomycetota; class Phycisphaerae; order Phycisphaerales; family SM1A02; genus F1-60-MAGs104. The sequence continues at coordinate 138,006 of SIAP01000002.1, read as the reverse complement.
GGCCATCTGTGTCGGTCATCATTCCTGCACACAATGAGGAGGCGCATGCGCCAGACCTGCTGCGCACGCTCTTGCAACAGGACTACTCCGGCGAACTCGAAGTGATCTTTGTGCTCGATCGTTGCACGGATGGCACACGCGCCGCGCTCATGCGAGTCCTGGATGAGCATGACCGATCGAAGCAGCGCGGTCCCACAGTGCAACTGATCGACAATCATTCCTGCCCCGACGACTGGGCGGGAAAATGCAACGCCGCGCATCAAGGGGCGCTGCGATCACGGGGGGAGATCCTGCTCTTCACAGATGCGGACACGACCTTTGATCCCGCGCTGATTCGCGCATCGGTCAAGTTGCTCACCGACCATGCGCTCGCGCTCCTCTCGGCTCTGAGCAGCGTGAGCGTGCGCCACGGGTTTGAGGCGATCGTGCAACCCGCTGCAGCGTTGCAGTTGATGAAGCAGTATCCGATCTCAAGTGTCAACGATGCGATCGAGCCGCGCGCATTCGCGAATGGTCAGTTCATGATGTTCACGCGAGAGTCGTATGAGGCGCTCGGCGGCCACACCGCAGTCAAGGACGCGCTCCTGGAGGATCTCGCATTCGCTCGGCGGATGGTCCACACGATGAAGCGAAAGGCTGGGCTCTTCATCGCCGATGACTTGCTGCGCGTGCGAATGTACGAAACCTACGGGCAGTTTCGCGAGGGCTGGAAGCGCATCTTCATCGAGGCATCACATCGCAATCCCGCACGCCTCGTGCGCTACGGTTGGGAGTGTGCGCTCGTCGGGACGGGCGTCGCCTGCTTTGGATTGATTGGTGCGATGTTTGGAGTGATCGGCTGGGTGATCGGGGATCCGCCTCTGGGAATCGTTGGCGTGTGCGCTGGTTGCGGCGCGCTGATCATTCAGCAGCTGGTGCTGAGACGAATCTTTCAATTGATCGGTGTTCCGAAGATCGCAGCGCTCGCCTATCCCTATGCCGCGCTTGTCATCGCACGCATTCAGTGGAGCGGTGCTCACGATCTTCGTTCGGGCAAGCCAGTGCGCTGGGGGGGAAGGAACTATGTGCTCCAGCCCTCCCGAAACTGACGCTGGTCCCCACATTCTCGCTACCTTCTCGCGCACATGAAAATACTTCTGACCAATGACGATGGGATCACCGCACCTGGCATCGCCGCGCTCTACGACGCGATCGCGTCGCTTGGCGAGATTGTCGTCGTGGCACCAGCAGGAGTGCAGTCTGCGATGAGTCATGGAATCACTTTTCACAAGCCACTCATGACGCGCGATGTGCAAGTGAACGAGCGAATGCGGGGGATCTCCGTTGAAGGGACGCCAGCGGATTGCGTGAAGCTGGGGCTTCGCACCATTTGGGCGGAGCGCTTCGGTGCCCAGTCTCGTCCCGATCTGGTGATCAGCGGTATGAACAGCGGTGCGAATGTGGGAATCAATGTCATTTACTCGGGCACGATCGCAGCGGCGATCGAGGCTGCGTTTCTGGGAGTTCCAGCCATCGCAGTGAGTTTGCATATGGGCGGCGGTCCCGTTGCGTGGAGTCGCGCCGCACACATTGCACGCGCTGCGATCGATCGTGTGCTCGCGTTTCCACTCGACGCACACCGAGTGATGTCCATCAATGTGCCACGCACGCTGTCCGACAACGCGCCCATGCCGCCGATCCGTGTGGTTCGGATGAACACCGCCGCTGGAATCGATCGTCATGAACGTCGCGAATCACCAGAGGGGCACGCGTACTACTGGCCCTGTGGGAATGGCATGGAATTCTTTCACACCGCGCAAGGCAGCGATGTCGAAGCGCTCTCTGAGGGAAATGTCACGATCACACCGCTTTGGTACGACTTGACTGATGACGCTTCGCTTGCGGCGTGGGTTGATCGCTTGGGTTGACGGCGAAGCACAGTCCACTCAGTTCAGAATGAATCGCACTCGAAACTTGAGCGTCTTCCCCGGCTGCAGTGCTGCCAACTGAGATCCCTTGGCGCGCCAACGATAGAGCGCGTCGAGGACTGGTCCATCGATGTCCGGATATCCGCTCGATGCCAAGATGGTGCATGTCACTGGAACGCCGTCGCGCCCAAACAGAATCTCGCAGATGGGATTCCCAGGCGATGTCGTGAGTCTCGTCAGGATCGGCAGATCCGGCTTTCGCGTCTTGATCTCAAGCCCTTTTCGCGCGAGCGGCTTTCCATTGCGCCACATCGATGGAGGGACATCCACGATGCTCGTCGCATCCGACTCGCGGTCGGATTTCTCTCCTTGAACTTGACTCGCACCAGGAACACCTGGTGGCCCAGGCACAGGCGCGACGACTGGGGAGGTCGCGCCCGCTGCGGCCGCCGTTTCGGTTGGCGGTGATGACTGTGGACCGGGCGGGATCGCATCCCGCGCTACCGGACTTGGAGTTGCGGAAGGCTTGATCTCCGCGGTCGGCGCAGGTGTCTTCGATGGATCTGGCTGAACATCTGGTCTATCAATCGCAACGGGCAAGACTCCATCGGGCGCGACAGGCGCAGTCGGAAGATCACTCGTTGGAGTCGGCTGTGAATTCACTCCTTTGAAATCGCTGGGGGTCGTCGTCGCAGCGGGGCTCGCAGCGCTCACGGCTTCGACCGCGGGAGTGGGCGGTGGCTGCTCGGTGGTTGGTGTCGGCGCCGGCGGTTGGGCAGTTGGTTGGGCAGTTGGCGGGGCAGTTGGTTGGGCAGGTGGCGGGGCAGTTGGTTGGGCAGGTGGCTGGGCAAGGGCTTGCGTTGACTGTTGCTTTGGAGTGGGATTCAATTCTCCCGCCGCGAGTGCTCCTCCGCCAGCTGCATCTTTCTCGGTGAACGCAGCTTGATCAACTTCCGCATGCTGCGCGAGGTGTTCTTGATACTCGTCGTATCCAATCCAAGTCATCCCTTGATCGGATCCATCCTCGAGTCCCGGGACGACTTTGTCATCCTGTGTGCTCAGCTCGTGCTCCCTGAGCGCCATCTCCAGTCGCTCGCGTTGTCGTCGTTCACTCGCGCTCTTGCCATCAAGCGCAGAATCCAATGGACTCTTCCCGCCGACGCCCCATGATGCGGTGAGCATCGGGAAACCGACGAGGATGTGAAGCATCATCGCAACGAGTGCGCCGATGTAGAGCGGCGTGTTCTGTTGACGGCACTCGATCACGGCGTGATCGTAGGCAATGGTGGAGGCGGGTCGTCCGTTTCGAGCGGCTTGCCGACGAAGTTGACTTGCAATCCACACCCGCGCAGTTTGTCCCAGATGCTCTGCATGACGGGTGCGCGGTCGACTGTTCCTTGACCATCTGCCACGGCGATGTAGACAATCGTCTTCGCATCCTCTTTTTTCGACTCGGCGACACGTCCCGCAATATCGCTCAATTCACAGGGGATTCGGTTGTAATAGAGCTTTCCATCAAGCGCGATGGAAATGGTTGCGGCAGTTGATGGCTTGGCGCTCTGTCCGCTTTGAAACTTTCGCAATTCCATCGGGATCACACTCACGCGCACCGCCAGTGCTTGCGAGTAGATGAAGAAGGACAGCAAAAACATCATCACATCGATGAGTGGAATCAGTTCAATTCTCGGTTCGTGAACGGTTCGTCGGATTCGCATGGCAGTTCACTGCCAACTCAAAGCCCCAACTGAGCGGCAGTAATCGCAGTCGGGACATCATCCGTGAACTTGAAAAGGCGATCGAGTCCAGTCATGAGGAGCACGCTCCACACGGAGTCTCGAACGCCGCAGAGATGCAGACTCCCGTCGCCGCCCGAGAGGCTCTTGCGAAGTTGGATGAGTTGCGCCAAGTTGGATGAATTCAGATAGCTGACGGCGCGCATGTCGAGCACAACATGAAGACTGCAGTCCTTTTTCGAAACGCGCAAGAGAAGCGCACGCAGGTCTTCGTTCAGTGCCGGTTCATCCGCCATCTCGCCGATGATCACACTTTCAGACCAGTCACTCAATGGCATTGTGTCATCCTATCACTCGGTTGTTGCCGGGACGGAGTCTGTGGCGGCAATCTCGCCAGCTTCGAAGCAGGCAGCTGCAACGAGTGCATCGTCCCCTTGCAATTTCACGACCCGTACGCCGAGCGTGTTGCGTCCAACGAGTCGCACATCGTTCGCGTGGATCCGAACGATCATCCCCCCGCGCGAGATGAACATGAGATCGTCATCCTCGAGCGTCGAATGCACGGCGACGACCTGCCCATTTCGGTGGTCGGTCTTGATGTCGATTCGCCCCTTGCCTCCACGCGACTGCGCACGCATTTGCCCATCCTCTTGGTGGACGAGGTACTCGGTCATGGCTGTGCGTTTACCGAATCCATGCTCGGTGCAGGTGAAGAGGGCGGCGGCGTCATCGCATCGGACGAGCCCAACGACCGCATCTCCGTCGGCGAGATCGATTCCCGCCACTCCCGCCGTATCGCGCCCCATGACGCGCGCATCGTTTTCATCGAAGCGGATCGACATTCCTTGCGCCGTTGCGAGCAGGACATGGTCATCACCGTGCGTCTGGACGACATTGATCAATCTGTCCCCGTCATTCAACTTGACGGCGATGATTCCGCTGCGATTCACATTGCGGAACTCCTTCAACGATGAGCGTTTCACCCGTCCGCTTGCAGAGGCGAAGAAGAGGTAGTCCTCGCTGCGCTCGAAGTCCTTGATTGGGAGGTATGTCACCATCCCTTCGCCCTCTTTCAATTCGACGACATTGTTGATCGCGCGACCTTTCGCCGTGCGCGACATCTCTGGAATCTGCCAGACCTTCGTGCGGTAAACCCGTCCAGTGTTTGTGAAGCACAGCAGATCGTCATGCGTGCTGGCGATGAAGACGCGCTCGATGTAGTCGCCGTCCTTGGCGTCGGAGCCCTTGACTCCAACGCCTCCGCGCCCCTGCGTGCGAAAAGTATCGACTGGAAGTCGCTTCACAAATCCTTCGTGACTGACCGTCACAGCGACATCATGCTCTTGGATGAGTTCGGCAAGGTCGAACTCGCCAGCTTCGCCATCTTCAATTGTGGTGCGTCGAGCATCGCTGTACTTCTCGGCCATGTCGATGACATCCGCTCGCACCACTTTCAGCACCAACGACGCGTCGGCAAGGATGGCCTCGTATCCATCGATTTCGAGCAGGAGCGCCGAGAATTCGCTGGCGAGCCTTTCGATCTCGAGACCGACTAACTGGATGAGCCGAAGGGCGCCGATGGCTTCCGCTTGCACGCGAGTCAACAGCGTTCCAGAGCCGATGCGACTCGCCGCAGCAATTCGCTCTGGGACGAGATGGATCGAGGGATGATTTGGGGCAATCCGGAACGCACGCGCCATGAGCGTTTCGATGGCCTCTTCACGAGTGCGCGAGGCACGAATGATGGCGATCACCGCGTCGATGTCACACACTGCGTACATCAACCCTTCGAGGCGATGCGCCTGTTGTCGCGCGTGTCGCAACAAGAACTCGGTGCGTCGTCGGATGACCGAGCACCGATGATCGATGTAACACGTAATCAGCGCGCCCAATGGAAGTGTGCGGGGTTGTCCATTGACCAGCGCGATATTGCAAATGTCATAGGTCGACTGCAGCGGCGTGAATTCGTACAACTGGCGCTCGACCACCGCTGGGTCAGCACCCTTGCGAACCACCACCAAGATTCGCGTCTGTGCGTTGCGTCCCGAATGATTGCGTACATCGACGATGTCGGGGATGCTGTCCTTCTTCTTCGCCTCAACAATCTTTTCGATGAGCGTGCTCTGCACAACCTGATAGGGGATCTCTTCGATGATGATCATGTCGCGACCATCCTTTGATTCGTGTCGAACGCGCCCACGGACGATCAGCTTGCCCCGTCCTGTTGCGTATGCCTGGGCGATTCCTCCTCGTCCAATGATCGATCCGCCGGTGGGGAAGTCTGGGCCTGGAACGACCGCGAGAAGTTCCTGCAAGCCGATATCGGGATTGTCGATGGTCGCCACGATGGCGCGTGCGATCTCGCCCAGATTGTGCGGCGCCATTCTGCTTGCCATGCCGACTGCAATACCGCTCGTTCCATTCACCAGGAGGTTTGGGAATTTGCCCGGGAGCACCATGGGCTCCATCAATCGATCATCATAATTCGGCTTGAAATCAACCGTTTCCTTGTCGAGGTCCTCCAGCATGGCCACCGCAACGCCGGTCATGCGTGCCTCGGTGTAACGCATCGCGGCGGGGGGGTCACCTTCAATGGAACCGAAGTTGCCTTGCTTGTCGATCATCAGAGCGCGGGTCTTCCACGACTGACCGAGATTGACAAGCGTGGGGTAGATCACAGACTCGCCATGGGGGTGATAGTTGCCGCTTGTATCGCCACAAATCTTTGCGCACTTGATCTGCTTTCGACCCGGCGTGAGGTTCAAATCATGCATCGCCACCAAGATGCGGCGCTGCGACGGCTTCAATCCGTCGCGCACATCTGGAAGTGCGCGATCCATGATCGTGCTCATCGCATAGACGAGATACGACTCGTGCAATTCGCGGTCGATCGTCTTGTCGATCACATGACCGAGTGTCGATTTTGGGTTGTCAGGGGAGGGGGGAACAGTGGTCACAGCGAGGCTGAAATACTATCAGTTTCAGGCAATCTATGCCGTCTGTGGTCTATCGATTTGTGCTGCAAAGATGGACTAAATGCTCCCTGTTTCCGCCGCCACCCTCGAGGGGGCTCGGTGTCTCTGCAATCACGCGAACGCCGAGGTCTGGCATGTCATCGAGCACCCTGCGTACCACCGTCAGTGCGACATCCGCAGGCAGAACTCCCTTCACGAGCGCTTTGCGTTCCGCACCTTCGGATTCGTAGTGTGGCTTGATCAACGCAACGATCGCACCACTTGGCCGGAGCCATCGGAGCGCCACGGGGATGACATGGCGCTGCCGAGTCCATGCCATGTCGAGGACCACAAGATCGACGCCACTCGGTGGTGGCGAGCAGTGCAGGACATTCGTCCGCTCGCGGACTTCGACGCGGGGATCGTTGCGGAGTTTCCAGTCGAGCATCCCGTAACCCGTGTCAACCGCGATCACGGTGGCAGCGCCGCGCTTGAGCAGGCAATCTGTAAATCCCCCAGCGTTGCAGCCAAAATCGGCGCATTCGAGTCCCTGCACTTGCACGGCGAAGACATCGAGCGCATGGGCGAGTTTCAGTCCAGCTCGGGAGACGAATTCCACTTGTGGCTCGTGCGGAAGCGTGTGCTCAGAGACCCAAGAGGACGATTCCAAGCCGGTCAGCGGCTTCGATCATTGATGGTTTCTCAAGCATGATCACCCGACCCGCACCGAGGGCGAGCACGCGTCCTCCAGACTTCGCAAGGCGTTCGATGGTGGCGACTCCGACAGTCGGCACATCCGCGCGCATGTCATGCGAATCATGTGCGGTCTTCAAGAGCGTCCATCCGCCGGCCTTGCAGAGATGTGTTGTTCGATCAATCATGGCATCCGTTCCCTCCATCGCTTCCACCGCAATCACATCGCAGTCGCGCACAGTAATCCCCTGACCAACACCGAGGTTCGCGATCGATCTCAACACCGGCCATGCGAAATCGACATCTCGACGTTGCGCTGTCGACAGTTGCACGCGACCCATCACGCCAGAGGTCGCGAGATGTGAGGGGATGTAGGTGGTCGAATCGATGAGTCGTACTCCAGCGGTTCCAAGTTCATCGGCCAAAGCAGCTAGAAGCACATGGCTTCGCCGATCGAATCGCAGGCGTCGATAGTAAAGGAGCAGGGCGCGCCAGTCTGGAAGTTGCCGCAACAACTTCAGAGGCTCGTACATTTGGGCTTTTCCGACGCGGCCAACCATGACCGTTTCATCGATCCCAGCCCGTCGAAGAATCCGAATCCACTTGCCGATCTGCAGGGTCCCTGCGCGGCGAAATGCATCGCAATGCGCCGGCAATTCGGGGTCGAACTGATCTCGCAACCCAACGCAGACGACGCGGCGACCAGTCGCGCGAATTCCGTCCGCGACCAAGATTGGCAGTCGCCCGCTCCCAGCGATCATGCCGATCTGTGCGCCTTCGCCACTCGTTGGAGTCACTTCTCGCCCTCGCCGTGCATGGGGAGCATCTCCTTTGGATCGTGTGGTGTCGCCGACTGTGTCGTCACTGCGATATGCAATCGTCGCGCAAGAAGATGCGGATCGGACTCCATCCACAAGAGATCCCGAGCGGCGGTGCGGACGAAGCCATGGTCGACACCATGCGAGACGAGTTGCCACAGGGGATCTGCAAAGCCCTTGGTATTGAGCAGGCCGATGGGCTTCCCATGTCGACCAATGACACGGCCGACGAACGTCTCGAAGAATTCTTCCCATGTCCCCAGCCCACCCGCCAAGATCGCAAATCCATCGCCGCGCTCTTCGAGTTGCCGCTTGCGCTCGCGCATTGAATCGACGACGATCATCTCATCGCATCCCGTCCAGCCCTGTTCGAGGTGGAGGAACTGCTCGGTGATGATTCCAGTCACACGGGCCCCGGATTTCTGGGCACTTCTGGCGAGTTCTCCCATCAAGCCGATACCACCGCCGCCATACACAAGATTCATTCCACTTCTGCCGATCGCTTCGCCGAAGAGTCGCGCTGCAGCCAAGAAATCGGGATCGATTCCCGTCGCGCTCGCGCAGTAGACGGTGATGGATGGTCGGGGCACAGAAGCAGTCATGCGCTTCTACGATAGCCGCGCGATGAAATCTGATGCCGTCCCACTGGTGGATCGAATTGCCCTCGCAGCGATCCTGCTCACTGCCGGTGCGCGCGCAATGATCGCCTTTTCTCCTGTTCCAGTTTTCGACTTGGATCCTGCGATCGATGGTTCGGCCTTCGTCGGAGCGACTCCAGCACGAAGTGTGCTCATGGATGCACTCGCACTTGCTGGCGCATGTTGGTTGCTCGTGCGGTCTTTCAGCGCAGGCAGCGTGCGCGACTGGCGCAGAACCATGATCGCACTCTTCTGCCTGCCCGCGGTGATTGTGGCAGTCTCGCATGGCATCGGCGATGCGGATCAACTCTGGCGGGGGTCGACGTGGACCGTTGGCGCGGCGAGTGCGGTCGCACTCGTGCTGTATCGGTCCGCGGGATGGACGCGATTGCTTGGGCGGGCCGCAATTGCGGCGCTTGGGGGGATTGCGGTTGTGATCGCCGTTCGCGGACTCGCTCAAATGACTGCAGAACATGGGGCAACCGTTGCCTACTACAACGCCACACGCGACACTTTTCTGCGGGCTCAGGGATGGCTTGCGAATTCACCGCAGGCTCTTTCCTACGAGCGGCGCTTGATGCAGAACGAGGCATCGGGTTGGTTTGGATTCGCCAATGTCTTCGCCACAGTGTCGGCAGGTTCTGCGGTGATGCTCGCGAACATTGCGATCGGTCGAGGACTCGCCGTGGTCCGCGCGTGGGTGTGGATGTGCGCACTGCTTTGCGCTTCGCTCGTTGTCGTGAGCGGATCCAAGGGCGGTGTCGCGGCGTTGGCACTTGGATTGGCTCTCTCGGTGGCGTTTCGTCGACGAGTTGAGTGGGGACGATGGATTCTCGTCGCGCTGCCACTGCTCGCCATCGGCGCAATCGTTGTGCGCGGACTTGTTCCGTGGCCGTTGGGAGAACAGAGTCTGCTTTTTCGCTGGCACTACCTCGTTGGTGGCTTCGGCTCATTTACAAATGCGCCATGGGTGGGTGTTGGACCTGCAGGATTTCAGCAGGCATTCATGCAGTTTCGACCCACCGATTCGGTCGAGGAAGTTGTCAGTGCGCATGGTGCGTTCGCCGATTGGATCATCGCATTCGGTTTCGCTGGGCTGGGACTGGTCATGCTTCAACTGGCGATCGCCTGGTGGTCGGCGCCGCGCGCGCCGTCGCTGATCGGCGAAGCTGTCGAAGGTGGCGACTCGTCGCCATCAAGGAGCGTCGCTGAAATCGCGGTGGCATCGGTTGTCTTCGCATCGATCCTGTCGATTGCGATCGAGGCTCCATCTCTTGATTCTCCCTCATACGTGTGGAGATTCGGCGGGATGGTCGTTGGCGCGATCACGGCGTGGGGGATTGCGGAATTGATGAACGCGGGTGCCAGGAATGTCCGCACAACGGTTGGCGTCGCGATGGCGGCGATGGGCGCGGTGGTGTTGACCCACGGTCAAATCGACATGGTCTTCTGGATTCCTGGCAGTGCGATGTGGGCATGGATTGCCATTGGAGTCGCTGCATCATGGAATGTTCCGTCCGATGTCGATGCGACTGGCGAAGTGGGCGCGACGCGCACGAGATGGCTTGGAGCGATCAGTGTTGGAGCGTTGACTGTGGTGTTGGGAGTCAAGGCGATCGCATTGGTCTTTGTGGTTGCTCCAGCGCTCCAACGCCAAGATGAAATGGCGATCGATGCCGCGCAACAGTTGCATGAAGATGCCAAAGCGCAGAGCGTTGAGGGACTTGCGCACGGTCGCGCAAAGGCCGCGCGCGCGCTCGCAGACGCATCTCTGCTTTGGCCCTCTCGCTCAGCGTATGCCGTTCGCGCCGCAGAACAGTGGCAAGCAGCGGCATCTGCAGAGCCTCTTCCAAATGATGCAGTGCAATGGCTGCGATTGGGTCGCGAGTTGGTGGCACATGTCCCGCTCACTGACTCGAATGCCTTTGCCGCGAGGCTGGTCGGATCAACCATTTCGATCCGCCAGGCGGAGTATGGGAGCGGATCGTGGGAGGCTGCGGAGCAGTCGTTGCGAGATCTCATCGCAATCAACCCGCGGCATACCGAAAGTTGGATTCGACTCGCAGGCGCGCTTCTGCAACAGGGAGATCGACTCGGTGCATCGGAAGCACTTCAGACCGCGATGGAAGTGAATGAGTCTTTTGCCGCCGATCCAATTCGCCAACTCTCAGGGGATCGATGCGAGCGCATTCGGTTGCAGTTGATCGAGTTGCGCTCGTCGGTCGGCGGGATCACTGGGGAAGTGCGAGCACACATTCGCCCGAAGTTCTCTCGTAGGTGATGCCACATTCTGGCGCGAATCGTGTCAGTCCGGCAGCGCGAAGTCTCGGCGCGTGATCGTGCACATATCGTTCGTATGCAGCGCGATCTTGAAAGACGTATCGCACCTCGAGTCGATGAGACTCCCCGTCAACACGCACGATTTCTGCGTCCCGCGCTCCCGCGTGCAAGACGTCGTGCAGATGCTCCAGTTGCATCCACTCCAACCACTCCAGCGCGAGGGTGCGAGTAGGAAATGTTGCGGTGACCGTGTATCGGAAGTCGCCCATTCGATCACCGCACCGACTTCGATTCTCCTTGAGTGGCCGTGCGGGCAGCCCTGTCGATCGCATCCACAACTTCGCCTGGTGTGTAGGCGTCGCTCTTGAAGATCTCCGTACCCTGCGGGGTTCCATCTGGAGCAAGAATCACTAGCAGCGGAATCGTGACACGACCATGCGCCTTCAGAAGAGCGCGACCGGGTTCGTTGTTCCCAGTGAGGTCCACCTTGATGGTTCGAACTCCGCCCGCGTCCAGTCGCTCCAGCACTGCGTGACTTTCAAGCACTGCCTTCTCGAGCGTCTTGCAATTGAGACACCATTCCGCCGTGAAATCCAACATGATCGGTTCGTCGCCTGCGAGAGCATCAGCGAGCCGATCTGGCGTGTAATAGACCCAATCGGTCTTCCCGTGATCGGTCAGGCGAATACCGACGCCTGCGCTGGCAAGTGCGATCACGACTCCAAGCGAGCAGAATCCAGCGCGAAGTCTTCGGCGCGGAGTGATTCGAAGCGTTCGCCAGAAGAGCCAGCATCCTGCAGCGATACCCAGCACCGACACCGCCCACCAGTACGAGTTTGATGGCGGCTCTGGCGGTGCGACCATCCATCCTGACACTCCAGCTCCAACGAAGTATGCCGCAGCAGCCAACAACAGGAGTCCCATGGTCTGCTTGACGAGATCGCTCGCCGGACCGCTCTTGGGAACATGACTGACGAGTTGTGGGAATGCGCTTAGAAACAAGTAGGGGAGCGCCATTCCGAAACCGATCGTGCCGAAGACGACCAGCACGATCCATGGCGACTGCGTTGCGGCCCATGCAGCAGCCGCGCCCATGAGTGGTGCAGTGCAGGGAGTCGAAAGCACTGCGGTCATGACTCCAAATCCGGTGGATCCTGCGATGGTGTCATGGCGGAAATCGATTCCCGCAATCGACTGCGGGAGCGGGATAGAAAAGAACCCGCACATTCCAACAGCCATGATTGCGATGATCGCGCCGACACCGATGGTGAAGAGCGGGTACTGAAAGAGCTGGCTCGAACTGGTGAAGCCAGCGACGAGTGCCACTGCAATTCCAAGTGCGATCCAAAAGGCCACCACGCCACACGAGAGCGCGATGCCGAGCACAACGCAGCGGCGTCGATTCCCTGCGGACCTCGCGAGTCCCATGATCTTCAGTGGGATGACCGGCAACACGCACGGTGTGAAATTGAGCAGCAAGCCACCGAGTGCGGAGATGACAAGGAGTACAAGAAACCCGCTTCCCTGCGGGTCGATGGAAAAGTGAAAGTCGAAGAAGTCAAATGCAATCGTGGTCGGCAGCGGTTCGCCGCCGTGAATCTCGGCAAGAATCGTCGAATCGAACGAATTGAAGAGCGGATTTGGAGGTCCGTCGACGCCTCCCACGGCGATGTTGATGGGAATCGTGACATCGATCATCGCCGGCGCAACGCAGGTCGTTGCAGTGCAGGCCTGCAATTCGAGTCGAAACGAGATGGTTCTGGATCCGGTTGGTGCGTCCCGCGCGATCGAGAGCGGGACGAATACCACCGATTGTCCATCGAATACAGCGTATTTCTGTGCGCCCTCTCCCACATCTGCGCTGACCGCGTGAAACGGCGGCCACTGTGCCAAGATGGGGGCGAATGAATCGTCTCGGTCATCTGTCATCCACCCCGAACCATCCGCGCGCGCCGGTCTGACAACCCCGCCTCCACCCCTCATGCTGACCGAAGTCAACACTGCTCCGTCGAAGAGCGCAATGTCGTCTGGGCGTTCTCGGTCATTCGTCCAGATGTGCCAGCCCGCCTTGATATTGAGCACAATGGCGATGGGGAGTTCGGCACCCGGGGCGAAGGATTCCTGCGGTGCGATCACCTGCACCTGAACCACGGACGCGGAGTCTTGCATCGAATCTTGAATCGAGTTGGGGATCGAGTTGGGGATCGCACCGTGGGCGTGCGTCGTCGAAGTCCATCCGAAAATCATCCACAGCAGGATCCACACTCGACTCGCCATTTGACCCATCGTACGAGCGACTCGCAGGTCATCGAGGGGAAGGCTTGAAAAATGGGGGTTCTTGCACTACAATGGTTCCTCCTGTGGGGATGAACTCCGCAGGAACCCGTCCGTCCCTTGTCCGCCGCACTCTTGAGAGCGACCATGCAGATGATTTTCTTGGCTCGTGTCAATTCGGCTTCTCGTACCTGCGTATGACGCGCTGTTGCGTCCATTCGCAGGTGGTATCGGCAAGGGCGATCGCATCGTCGGAGACCCATATGGGTTGACCGATTCTGCGAGCGCAGTCGGACGGGTCATGATCGCTACCGCGGCGCTCATGACCTTTTTTATTCGCGGTGACAATTTGAAAGGACTGATCCCATGAATGAAATTATCCGTCTCCTTGACTCAGTGGCCCGCGATCGAAACATCGACCGTGAACTGCTCGTTCAGGATCTCGAACTCGCGATGGTGAGCGCTGCCCGCAAGCACTTCAACTCCGAGTTGGACGATGAATTCGGCTGCGAAATCGACCGATTGGGTGGCTCGATTTCACTCTGGCGCAATACCGACGAGGGAACCCGCGAAGTCATCCCACTCGAGAAACTCGGTCGCATTCCAGCCCAAACTGCGAAGCAGGTCATGATTCAACGCTTCCGCGAAAATGAACGCGTGTCATTGCTCGAGGAGTTTTCAAAGCGACAAGGAGAGCTTGTCACCGGAGTCGCCCAACGGTACGAAGGCAATGCGCTCATCGTCCAACTTGAACGCGCCGAGGGTTTCATGCCAAAAAGCGAGCAGATTCCGGGCGAGCAGTTTCAGGCAGGGGACCGCGTCCGATGCATCCTGTTGGATGTGCGGGACGCTGGAAGCCAAGTCAAGATCGTCATGAGCCGCGCTCACCCCGATTTCATTCGCCGACTGTTCGAGTCTGAAGTGCCAGAGGTTGCAGAACGGACGATTGAGATCAAGGCGATGTCGCGCGAGCCTGGGTTTCGGACCAAACTCGCTGTGTCGTCGGTCGATTCCAAGGTCGACGCGGTCGGCGCTTGCGTGGGAGTTCGTGGTTCGCGAATTCGCAACATCGTTGATGAACTCGGTGGCGAAAAGATTGACATCGTGCGATGGAACGAGTCCAGCCAGGTGCTCATCTCGAATGCGCTCAAGCCCGCCGAAGTCGAAGAAGTCAGTCTGTGTTTCGAACTCGGCCGTGCGACCATCATTGTTCGCGAAGATCAACTTTCGCTTGCCATCGGTCGTCGCGGGCAGAATGTTCGCCTCGCAGCCCGCTTGACTGGATGGGATGTCGACATCCTCACACCACCCGAATTTGAGAAGGGTTTGCAGACGCTGCAGGCTGCTGTGAAATCCGTGGAGGGCGCAACAGATGAGATGCTCGATCGCATGGGTGCGCTCGGCATGATTAGCGTCTTTGATGTTGAGGAGATCGGTGAAGCCAGTTTGGTTGCCGAGTGCGGCATGACCGACGAGCTGGCGACGCAGGTGGTGGACGCATGTTCTGACCGCGCGAAAATTGTGGCAGAGGAAATGCAGCGCGATCGCACCGCCGCCGAACTGCTGCAGGCACAAGAGGGTGCGGTCGTGGACGCACTTCTCGGTGGCGGTCCAGCAATTCCAGCGGCGGCAACGGATCAACAGAGCGAGTCGGCGGCGGACAACATTCTTGGATTGGGACCCACCAACTCATGATGCCCGCATCCGTGCAAGTGACTGTTGGCGTGGGCATCTTCTCGCTGATACGAGCGTCTTCTCTAATGAATCATTCCTCATCCCAACCCTTCTATCGGAGCAACTCGTGGCGACCAGCACAGTAAAGAAAATTCGCATCACTCAGGTCGCGAAAGAACTCGGAGTGACCGCGAAGGACATCATCGAGAAGTGCCTCCTCGAAGGTGTCGAAGGTGTGACCACGCCACAAGGAACCATCGGAGCTGGATTGGCGGAGACGATCAAGGAATGGTTCGGCGGAGCCGTCGGTCCATCAACCGCAACTGAAACAGCACAGAGCGTCGACATTTCCGCAGCAAAGAAACGCGGACAGGCCGCAACTCCCAAGAAGAAGACGGCAAAACCCGATCTCGTCACTGAACCCGCGAAGGACGCCATCACTCGCTCGGTCACGATCTCGGCGCCGATTCCAACTGAACCGATTGCGACGCCATCGCCTGCGACTTCAACATCCGCCAACATTTCCCCGAAGCCCGCAACTGCGGCATCGCCTGGAGCAACGCGGATTCGAACTGTCGAACCTTTTGTCGCACCTTTCGTCGCGCCCACGAAATCGCCGACTGCGTTCGCTCCCGGAAAGGAAGCGGCGGCGCCAAGTGCGCCAGCTGCGCCAACTGCTTCGCAGAAACCGGTCGCGCCTGTGAAACCAGTCGCGCCTGTGAAGCCTCCCGCACCGATTATTCCAGCGCCGATGAATGTGCCGACGCGTCCGGTTCGTGCGCGTCCCACGGCGGAGTTGCTCCAACAGCCCGGAAAGACCCCCCTCGCGGGACCGAAGGTGATCCGAGTGGATGCCGCAGACAACGTGCCAGCTCCTCGCCCCCCAAGTGGTCCGCGCCAGTTTCCTCGACCTGCGGGCGGCAGCACTCGGGGCGGTTCTGGCGCAGCAAATCGTCGGCCGACAGATTCGGGTCGAACGGGTCGTGCTGGACAGACTGGACCCGATGGATTCCGATCGAAAGATCTCGCTGATCGGGCAAGTCGCATCGAAGGCGCGACGGGGTTCTTCAAAAAGCACCGATCGGTCACGAATGCTCGTTCGCATGCTTCGCACGCGCGCACAGTTGTCGCCAAGCCGCAAGGTCCCGTGCAAGTTCCAGACCCGGTCTCGGTCAAGGAACTGTCAGCGCTCACTGGAGTCAAGGTTTCTGAATTGATGAAGAAGTCACTCCTCTCCGGCAATCCAATCACGATCAACACGGCGCTCAATGGTGAACAAGCCGCCGAGTTGATGATGGAATTCAACCTTGAAGTGGAGATCAAGGCCGCGAAGACCGCCTCGGATGAGATCGAAGAACGAGCCGCGAGTCGTACTCGATCAGATGAGCGCGCGCGCCCCCCTGTGGTGACGATCTTGGGACATGTCGATCACGGCAAGACAACACTGCTCGATCGAATCCGAAGCACAAGGATTGCAGCAGGCGAAGCGGGTGGCATCACTCAGTCCACTCGCGCGTTCCAGGTGGCGGTCGAGATCGGCGATCACACGAGGACGATCACCTTTATCGATACACCGGGTCATGAGGCCTTCACAGCCATGCGATCCCGTGGCGCGAAGGTCACAGACATCGTCGTGTTGGTGATCGATGCAGTCGATGGCGTCATGCCCCAAACCATCGAGAGCATCAACCACATCAAGGCTGCCAAGGTGAAGGTGATTGTGGCGCTCAACAAGATCGATCGACCCGAGTTCGACGAGAAGAACTTGCAGCGAATCTATGGAGAACTCGCCGGGCAAGAATTGAATCCCGTTCCGTGGGGAGGCGATGTTGAAATCGCATTGGTGAGTGGACTGAAAGGCACCGGAGTTCCAGAGTTGCTCGAACTCATCGCGTTGCAGGCGGATGTCTTGGAGTTGAAGGCGGACTGGGGGGGAAATGCGCAGGGCACCGTCCTCGAAGCACGCATGGAAGAGGGTCGTGGTTCTGTCGCGCAACTGCTGGTGCAAGAGGGGGTCTTGAAGCGCGGCGACTTTGTGGTGGTTGGTCGGGCGTTTGGCAGGGTGCGCGACATCGTGAATGGTTCCAACGCGCGAATCAACAGTGCAGATCCCACCTTCCCGGTGGCCGTTTCTGGCATCGACATGCTTCCCGACGCGGGCGACAAGTTTTATGTGGTCGACAGTCTTGCGGCCGCAGAACTTGCTGCCATTGAACGACGCGCGTTTGAACGCAATCGTGAATTGTCCGCGCCGAAGGTCACGCTCGACAACATTTTTGAAACCATGGCACAGTCCAAGAAGAAGGAACTGCCACTGATTGTCAAGGGCGATGTGCAAGGATCTGTCGAAACTCTCAAGGTCGTCCTCGGTCGAATCAAAGCGGAAGATGTCAGCATTTCCATCAAGCATGCTGCAGTCGGCGGAATCAACGAGAGCGATGTTGAATTGGCGGCGACGACTGGCGCAGTCATCGTTGGTTTCAATGTCACTAGCAGTGCCAAGTCACGACAACTCGCAGAGGTTCGCAAGATTGACCTCCGCATGTATGACGTCATCTATCAACTCACCGATGACATGGAAAAGGCAGTCCGCGGCCTCCTCGAACCAGAGGTCCGTCTCCAAGTGCTTGGGCATGCCGATGTTCGTGCGGTCTTCAAGATCACCAAGGTCGGCGCGATTGCGGGCTGCTATGTCACCGATGGCGTGGTCGAACGAAATGCGCAGATCCGCGTGACGCGTGATGGAATCGTGGTGGAGAAAGATCGTCGCCTCGAACAACTCAAGCGATTCAAGGATGATGCCAAGGAAGTGCGCGCAGGCAATGAGTGCGGCATGAAGATCAACGGCTACGACGATATTCGCGAAGGCGATGTGATCGAGTGTTATCGCACCGTCACAATTCGACCGCTCGGGGGCGGCAATGCGTGAGCGACGCTCCAAAGGACCACGACTTCCCGCTGGGCTGGCACAGGGAACATCCTTTGCTGCGGATGGCAGTGTCCGGGGTGCGATTCCAAGTTCCAGACCTGCGCAAGTCGCCAGCGTGCTGCAACGCGCATTGCAAGATCGCATCGTCCGAGGTCTTTCAGATCCCCGTCTCCAGGGCATGGTCTCTGTCATCGAAGTGCGGATGAGTCCAGACCTGCTCCATGCAACGGCGAAGGTGTCAGTGCTGCCCGCAGATCGAGGGCCGCTCTCACTCGCTGCGCTCAAGAGTGCGGTTGGATTTTTCCGTTCGTCGCTTCGCGAAACAACGAGTCTGCGACGTGTGCCGCAACTCACCTTTGAACTCATAGCACCCATCGAAGAGGTATCCCCGTGACTGAAAAGAAGCCTGCATTCAATATCAACCGTTTGAATTCGCTGGTGAAAAAATATAGTGCTCGGGCGCGTACCGAGGAACCGAATTCGTCGGATCTGCTTGCACTGATGCTGCATTCGTCGCTGCTTTACGACGCAACGACCGACATGGCAGATACTGCGTTGCAACGGATTCGTACTCGCAATGTTGACTTCAACGAGTTCCGAGTGAACCTCGTCGAGGAAATGGTCGAGACGATTGGCACGAAGTATCCAGACGGATTTGAACGGATGCGAAGATTACGGATGACGCTCTTTGATCTCTTTCGACGACATCACAGAGTGGGACTCGAGCAACTTGTTGGCAAGCCGAAGCGCGATGTGCGCACCTATCTGGAGAATCTCGAGGGAATGCCGACTTTTGTCGTCTCGCGCTGCATGCTGCTGGGATTTGAGGTTGCGCTCGTGCCAATCGATTGGGCAACGATTGACCTGTTGACGCACTATGAAGTCCTCACGGAGCCGATCAAGCCGAGTGCGCTGACCGAAATCTTCGCGAAGAAGTTCAAGAGCGATCGATCGCGCGAGATGCACTTTGCCCTCTCCGCTGCAGTTGACGCCTTCCATAAGTCAGGCAAGGCAGACGTTGCGCGAAAAACTCGTGAGGCAATCAAGTTGCCACGCGGTGCTGCAGCTGCATCTGCCGCTTCGGCAGCGAAGGCGAAACCAAAAGCCAAGACCGCCGCGCGCGGACATTGAGCCACTCGTTGACCCACTCGTTGTTCTCCTGAGCATCCCATGGCTGGACATAGTGCATGGAAGAACATCAAGCGCCGCAAGGCCGTGGTGGATGCCAAGCGTGGCAAGGTCTGGTCAAAGGTTGGGCGGGCCATCAGTGTTGCAGCGCGTGCTGGTGGTGGTGACGTTCGATTCAACTCCACACTGCGATTGGCCATCGAGGAAGCGAAGGCGGCGAACATGCCACGCGACACGATCGAGAAGGCGGTCAAGAAGGGTGCAGGCGGTCTCGACGGAGAGACGTTTCACACGATTCGATACGAGGGATATGGAGCTGGAGGCGTCGCGGTGATCGTGGAGTGCCTGACTTCCAATCTCAATCGCACCGCCGGTGACATTCGCGTGATCTTTGACAAGAATGGCGGGAATCTTGGAGTTCCAGGTTCGGTTGCCTTTGGATTCCAGTTGCTGGGAGTGCTCACGGTGGATGCAACTCTCATCGAAGAGGAGCGCCTGATGGACGCCGTACTGAGTGCAGGCGCCGATGATGTCACCAACGATGACGGGGCGTGGCATGTCACGTGTATTCCGGGAAACATTGCTGCCGTGAACGAGGCACTCGAGTTATTGAAGGCAGCGCCATCGGAGACTCAGGTGATGTGGGTACCGTCCACAACAGTGGAGGTGAGCCCAGAGCGCGGCGTACAGGTCACACGATTGATCGAAGCTTTGGAGGAGAACGACGATGTCCAGAAGGTCTATGCAAATGCGGTGTTTCTTGACTAGCGCAGTGATGGAACGCACGTGTGGGGTCATTGTCGCACTCATCTGTGCGATGGTGACAACTGGATGCTCCACGACTTCGCGCGATTACCCCGGTGTCTCGCACGATGCACTCTGGCAGGCGACGCTCGATGCTGCACGGCATCCTCAATACAACGATTGGTTCGTCTGTGAGAATGGCGTCTTCGTCGATGAATCTCAGGGCAGGATTGAGATCTATCGTGAATTGAAACGCGACCACGCGCCGCCGGGTGCTGCGCTTGAACGACAGCACGAAAACTGGACATTTTCGGTACGCATTGAAAGCGATGATCGAGTTCCAAAAGTGTCGATGCACGCACGCAGCGGTCTCGTCAGTCCCAACTTCTGGTCGCAGTGCGATCACTTCTTTGGTGAGATTGATGCGCGACTCGCGCAGCGTGCGCGGGGTGATGCTGGCGGTGATGGTGCGGGGACAGCGCCGACGGCACTGCTACCTCCGGCAGACGCGAACTCAAACGGACTCGAATCGCCCAGCGCGACAGAGTCTGGCCCACGGACCTCACGCCAAAGGCCGTCGGCTGGTGGGTCGGTTGGTGGGTCGGTTGGCGGATCATCTGTGAAGTCGCCAGCATCAGTGCCTTCGAAACTGCAATCGCCGTAGGCGCGACTCGTGCTCGGGTCATCGCAGTCGCATTGTCCTGGCTGGCGGTAATGCTGGCTGAATGCTGGGCGAATGCTCGTCGAAAAGCTGTGACGGTTCCCGGCGCGCCCCCACATCACTTCGTCGCATCGAGCAACCCCGCATGACGGAGGGCTTTTCGTGCGACGGCAGAGATGATGATCATCACGACGAGGAGGATGGCGAAACCGATCCCAACTCCGATCCAACCCTTCTCATCGACGAGTTGCTGAATGTCCTTCGCGCCTGTCGAGGCCGCCGTTGCTGCCGCAGCACATGTGACAATCGTGCGCGGAAGCATGCCGATCGCAGTCCCAGCAAGCAACGGGAGTGCCCGCACGCCTGCCGCACCCATCGCGAGATTTGCAATGGCGAATGGCGAGTTTGGTGGAAGGCGCAAGAGCAGAATCAGCAGAAACGTCCGCCACTGACTTGACTCGACGAGTGCTTTGCGAATCACTGCGCCACGCGCATTGCGATCAACGAGTGCGATGATTGCATGACCGCTGAGCAACTTCGCGATGGTGAAGCCAATGACCGCACCACCCATCAATCCGAACATCGCACCAGTCGAACCCATCGCCACGCCAAAGACCCACCCGCCAAGGATCGCTTGCGCGTAAGTGGGAAGCAGTCCGACGCCCGAAGTGCAGGCAAACACGGCGATGAACACAAAGAATCCCTCGTCGGGTCGTGCGCGCAACCACTCTCCAACCACACCGAGTCTTGCGATCAACCAGAATCCCATCAGCGGCGGGATAGTGATCCACAGCGCGCCGAGGATGAACACAGCCTTCCTTCGCCAGCGCGCTCGGTGGGGAAATGGATCCACGATGTCAGGTGTCTGTGGATTCATGGGTGAGTCTCAAGCGTGAATCAATTCGGTGTGTGGCATGAGCAACTCTATCCGCCGATACCAATCATGCGAATGGAGAGGAACGCACAAAGCAGCGCGAACGCAATCGCAAGTTGTCGCTGCGGAAGTTTGTGCACAAGCGCGGCGCCGATCATCGCCCCCACGACTGCGCCCGGAGCGAGCGCGCCTGCGAGCCACAACGCCTCCGTCAGCGAAATCAGATCGCCAGCGGGTGTGCGCACCGAGGCGAGTGTGGAGTATTTGAGGACGACTCCGGCAATGACCGTGGGCAGAATCATGAATGCGCTCGTGGCAATCGTCACGCGCAGCGGAAACCGATTCACAACCCGCATGAGTGGCACTGCGATCACGCCACCGCCGATGCCGAGCAATCCTGCAAGCAACCCCATCATTGTTCCGACGATTCCTGCGATGCCCCATCCGGTTCGCTCTGGTTTCTCGAGTCCGCCGTCGTGTTCCGGGTGCGCGCCGAAGCGACGAATCAACTCCGCCACTGCCACGTACATCAAGAAGAGTGCGAAGAGTCGTTCGAGCCAGAGCGGATCGTGCAGGCTGTTCGAAATCCACACGCCAATGCCAACTGCGACGATGGACAATGGAATCGTCCGCCAGGCGAATGTCCATCGGATGGCCTTGGCGCGGATGTGTCGAGGGATACTGCCGAGGCTGACTCCGAGTGCTGCGACCAGACTC
Source organism: Phycisphaerales bacterium (assembly GCA_009691725.1). Taxonomy (GTDB): domain Bacteria; phylum Planctomycetota; class Phycisphaerae; order Phycisphaerales; family SM1A02; genus F1-60-MAGs104. The sequence goes on along the minus strand of SIAP01000002.1, from coordinate 115,982 downwards.
GCCGCCTGATACAGATGCGGGTTACTGCCCTGCGCCATCGTCAGGAGAGGAATGATGATGATGCCTCCACCGATTCCAAAGAGTCCGCCGAAGAGACCTCCAACGGAGCCAATGACGATCGAAATGAATAGCGTGGAGGAGTCCATAGAGAAGTTCTCGAACAACGATAGAGAAAAATGGGAGCGTTTGGCGAAGCAGGTGCGCGGCGGAGTAGGTTTGCGGCGTGCACGCATTGGTTCACGCATTCATGCTTCGTGGCATTGACGCTCTCTCGTGCGAAGTGGAGGTTCATCTATCCGAGCATGGATTGCCGCAGATTTGCGTGGTGGGGTTGCCGGACGCGGCAATTCGCGAGTCGGTCGAGCGAGTGCGTCGCGCGATTGAGGCGTCTGGTTTCGAAGTTCCCAGGCACCACGTGGTCGTCAATCTCGCGCCAGCAGGAACGCGCAAGGAAGGCGCGGTCTACGACCTGCCAATCGCGATGGGTTTGCTCTTCGCCGCTGGCACGGCGGAACCGAAGCGCGCCGAGGCACGTGCCTCCGATGGTTGGCTCATTGCAGGAGAACTTGCGCTCGACGGTCGACTTCGACCCATTCGTGGAGCGGTGAGTGCCGCGCTCTTGGCCCGCTCGCAAGGGAGGGGGATCATCGTTCCAATCGAAAATGCTCTCGAAGCGGCGATGGTTCCAGGGGTTCACGCGGTGGGCGCACGCACGCTGACCGAGGTCGTCGAGTACTTCCGAGGCGAGTGGACACCGAGTGAGGACGAGCAAATGGAAACTCCCAGTGAGCACCAACCAGATGCAGGGGAACACTCACGACTGGGGCTGACCATCGTGGACTTTCGAGATATCAAGGGACAGACTGTCGCCAAACGGGCGATGTTGATCGCAGCTGCTGGCGGTCACAACGCATTGCTTCTTGGACCAGCTGGGTGCGGCAAGACGATGTTGGTGCGCGCGCTTGCAGGGATCTTGCCGCCACTGGAAGCCGAAGAGGCGCTCGAAGTCATGCGCATCAGTTCATGCGCTGGAGTGGAACTCGCTCGCGCTGGACTCGCAGGTGCTGGACTCGCAGGCGCACGAGATGGGCGGCAGGTGAGCAGTCGCTCTGTGCCTGGTCGATTGAACATTGCCAGACCGATTCGCGCTCCACACCATGGAGCGAGTGCGACGGCAATCGTCGGAGGCGGTCCACATGGTCGACCGGGCGAAGTCACGCTTGCCCATCATGGGGTGCTCTTCCTGGATGAACTCCCCGAGTTTCGGCGGGATGTGCTTGAGGCTTTGCGTGAACCGCTCGAGGGAGGAGAAGTCTCCATTGCGCGTGCAAGTGGGTCAGTGCGATGGCCGGCGATGGCGATGCTCGTGGCGGCGATGAATCCAACATCAAAGGGTGATCGCGGCGCGGGCCCACGCGGTGCGCGGGCGATGTCGGAGTACCTCGGGCGTGTGTCGGGTCCGATTCTCGATCGAATCGATCTGCATGTTGAAGTTCGTCGCGTCAGTGCGCGTGACCTCGCACGGCTCAAGCCCAGTGGCGAAAGCGCTTCGATGGCCGAACAAGTGCTGCTCGCTCGGGAGCGGTCGAGATTGCGTCAAGGCAGTACCCCCAATGCGAGGCTCGCCGTGGAAGTTCTGGATCGCCATTGCACTCTCGACGGAGCCGGAGCAGACTTGCTGACCGATGGGCTTGATGCGCTGGGATTGAGCGCGCGCGCGTACGACAAGATTCGCAGAGTTGCGCGCACGATTGCCGATCTTGCGGGAGACCGCGATGTCAGCGGAGCGTGTGTCGCCGAGGCGATCCAGTATCGCACGCTGGGATCGCGATAGGGTTCAAGCGGGGTTCAAGCGGGGTTCAAGCGGGGTTCAAGCGGGGTTCAAGCGGGGATTCATTTGGGAAGCGGCCGCCGCCTTCGAGGCACAGTTCTCCAGCGCACGCGAGGCGGCACGGGCGAGGCGGCACGGGCGAGGCGGCACGGGCGAGGCGGCACGGGCGAGGCGGGGCACGCGATCGGGGCAGGGGCGATGGTCACTCAAGACCAGGCGCAAAGCCGCGGCGCATGGTGTTTTCGCAGACCGTTCGGGGTTCGACGAATTGCAAGAGGTAGTGAGCTCCGCCCGCTTTGCTGCCAACACCGCTCATGCCAAATCCGCCGAATGGTTGGCGTCCCACAAGCGCACCCGTGATGGCGCGATTGAGATAGAGATTTCCGACGCGATACTCGCGGCGCGCCCGTGCCAAATGAGAGGGTCGACGTGTGAAGAGACCGCCTGTCAACTTGTAGTGCGTCGCATTGGCGACGCGCAGCGCCTCGTCGAACGTGGGCACGTGAATCACAGCAAGAACCGGTCCAAAGATCTCTTCATTGGCGAGGCGATGGTCTGGACGAATTCCCGAGATGATCGTGGGTCCGACGAATGGTTTCCCCACGCGATCCTCGAGACCATCAGGGATCGGGAGAGTGATTTCGAGTTTTCCTTCCCCTGCACCGACGGCGACATAATGGCGGATTTTCTCGGCGGCGTCGCGATCGATGACTGGACCAATGTCCGTTGACGGCAGGAGCGGGTCGCCCACCGTCAGCGTGCGCGTGGCTTCGATGAGACGGTGGAGGAATCCATCATGTGCACTGCCGACAACGATCACACGACTGCACGCAGAGCACTTTTGCCCTGCGAATCCGAATGCGGACTGCCGCACTGCAAGAACCGCTTCGTCGAGATCAGCGCTTTCGTCGACGATGATCGCATTCTTGCCACCCATTTCGCAGACCACTTTCTTGACGAATTCCTGATTCGACGGCGTGCGACCCGATGCTTCAAGGATGTCGAGTCCGACACCCTTCGATCCTGTGAATGCAATGAGCGCGACATGTGGGTGGCGCACGAGTGCAGCGCCAACGGTCTCGCCGATGCCCGGGCAGAATGCGAGCGCGTCCTGCGGAGCGCCGGCGCTCCACAGGATCTCACACAGCACCTTGGCGATGCCAGGCGTTTGCTCTGCAGGCTTGACGATGACTGTGTTTCCAGTGACCAGTGCCGCAACGGTCATCCCGCAGCAAATCGCCAGTGGAAAATTCCATGGACTGATGACGACAGCGACTCCGCGCGGCTGAAACCATTCCTCGTTGAGTTCGCCCGTGAATGCACCGAGTCGCTTGGGGTCAAAGAGGTGAGCACTCTCACGCGCGTAATACTCGCAGAAGTCAATCGCTTCGCACACATCTCCGTCTGCTTCGCGCCATGTCTTGCCTGCCTCGCGAATGATGATGCCGCAGAGTTCATCTCGTCGAGTGCGCATCGCACTGGCCGCCCGTACGAGCACACTCGCACGGTCAGTCACGGATCGATCGCGCCATGCGGGGAATGCTCGGTGCAGACGATCGACCATGCGCAACGCTTCGTCGACTGTGGTGTCGTTGGCAACGGGCGGCACCCGAGCGTGCGTGACTGCGGCCGCAAAGGCATCGCGCTCTCCACGATTCGAGAAATCCCTCAGCGACTCCGTAAAAAAAGGACTGCCATCTGCAATCTCTGGATGCGTGCGGCTGAGCGCATGGCGTTGTGGTCCCTGCGTGAGGCGCGTGAGCCCGTCGTCGCTGCATGAGCCTGCGCCAGTTGCTCGGTGCGGGCTCGCAACAAGCACTGAAGAGTCCACTCCCTGGGAGAATCCACTGCGCAGCCAACTCTCGTTGCTCGTGTTTTCCAAGAGTCGCCGCACGAGATACGCCATTCCGGGGATCATCTCGCCGACGGGCAGGTACTCGCGCACCCGCAGTCCCTGTGCAATTGCAGCAGTTTTCAACGCGTCGCCCATGCCGTGCAGCATCTGCAGCTCGAGTGCAGCCGGAGGAAGTCCGGCGCGTTGGTTCATGGCGAGCGCTGCGCCGATCGATCGTGCGTTGTGTGATCCCAGTGCGAGTGTGACTCCGCCAATGCCAACGCGATGGGGAGTCGACGCGATGAACCGCTGCGCCATCCGCTCGAAGCATGCATCGGTGTCGCGCTTGCTTCCCCAGACGGGGACGGGCCAGCCACATTGCTCCGCATGAATCGTTTCAGAGTCCCAGTATGCACCCTTGACGAGTCGGACTGTGACGACACGTCCCGTGCGCTTGGTCCATTCGATGATGCGCTGCGCATCTGCCTCGCCGGATCGCAAGTACGCCTGCATTGCCAGACCAGCGTGGAAGGGAACACGCTCGCAACACTGCATGAAGAGTTCAAGCGTGAGGTCCTTGAAGGCGTGATGCTCCATGTCAAAGTTGACGAAGACACCATGGGCGTGTGCGCTCTGCAGGATTGGGGTGAGTGCGTCGATGAGCTCGGCGAGCGATCCAGAAAAATCAATCGGGTCGGTTCGTGCGAACAGAGATGAAATCTTGATGGAGACATTGGTGCGTGGAATTGCACCAAGGTGATTGCTTTCAAGCGTCGGGTTTGGAGTCCACAGCGCAACCGCGCCTGGAAGCTGTGCGATGAGATTGAGGTACTTGCCTCGGTACATGTGCGCCTCTTCATCGCTCAAGCACGCCTCGCCAAGCAAGTCGACACTGAATGCCATCCCGTTGGTCCAGAGTTTCTGCAGTGTTGGAAGCGCGCTCTGCGCATCTGTTCCTGCGATGAATTTGCTCGCCATCGACTCAATCTGACTTGCCATGGTCTTGGCGACGAGTCCCTTGGCGAGCCCGCCCGCGCGGAGTCCAATGTCGAGTCCTGGGGGGACTTTGAGTCCTGGCTTGGACATGAAGTCGACGAGATGTTCGTAGATCGCATCGGATGATTTCAGCGCGGGGAAGCAATCGACGAAATGAAAGAGTTGAACCTTGAATTCCGGGTCCTTCATTGACCACGCCATCAACTTGTCCGACCAGAATGCAGCACTCATGAAACCCGTGCGATCACTGCGCGCGGCATCCAGGATTGCACGCGCTGCGGATTGTGCGGCAGACTCCAACGAGGGATCGCCGCAGAGGGGAGTCGGTGGCCCATCATCCCGCGTGAGCGTGGAGGGAAGGGGAGCTGCCTGCGTTCGAGCGGTCGATTTCGCCGCCGATTTGGATCGAGTAAAGAGTCCCATTGAATCGGCGAGTATAGGAACGCAGGTGCTGTGCGGTTCGAGGCGGAGAATCAACTGTCACGTGCGCCGCGTGCGCCACGTGCGCCACCGTGCGCCACCGTGCGCCACCGCGGGCCACGCGCGAACTTAATATCTGGTGCGACCCGAGGTCTTCCCAACCACTGCAATCGCCTTGCGATAACTCTCCAAGCAGCGCGTCGCGGCGCCGTCCCAGGTGATGCCGCGCACCTCGAAGAGTCCGCGGTCGCGTAACTCTGCGCGGAGTGGCGGATGACGCAGGACCGCAACAATCTTGTTGGCGATCTCATCGACATCCCAGAAATTCACCTTGAGCGCATGGGTCAGCACCTCCGACACGCCAGAGTTTCTGCTGATGATGACTGGCACGCGATGCCCCATCGCTTCGAGCGGGGCGATCCCAAAGGGCTCTGACACGCTCGGCATCACATAGAGATCAGCCAATGCAAAGACGCGCTGGATGTCCTTTCCGCGCAGGAAGCCGGTGAAAGTCATCCGGCCGCCGATCCCCATCGCAGCAGCCATCTCGATCATCGTGGCGGCTTGATCACCAGATCCCGCAACCACGAATCGCACATTCTTCTCAACCTCGAGCACACGTTTCGCAGCGCGAACGAAATACTCGGGGCCCTTCTGCATGGTGATTCGACCGAAGTACAACACGATGCGCTCCGAGCGCTCGATGCGTTTGATCCCATACGCAGAGGGTTCGAGGTCAACCCCGTTGTAGACCACATCGATCTTGTCTGCCGGGACGCCATATCGGTTGACGAGCAGATTGCGTGTCAGCATGCTCACCGCCAGCACACGCACCGCAGCATGCATTCCGCGCCGTTCGATGTTGTACACGGGTTGATTGACATGATCGCCAGAGCGATCAAACTCGGTCGCATGAACATGGACGACGAGTGGGCGACCAGTCAATCTCGCCAACGCGATGCCTGCGGGATAGGTCAGCCAGTCATGCGCATGGATCACATCGAAATCCAAGTGTTTCGCAGCACGGACACAGAAGTGCGCATACCGCTCAGACGCGAGGATGAGATCGCCGTCGTATCCGCCGATGACCTGCTGGGAATGATTGTTCGATGACGAAGGGACCCCGGCTTCAGGCAACGCGCGATGGACTGCGATAGCGTCCGGGAACATTGTTGACTCGACGGTTCGTGTGTAACGCTCGATGTAGTCCTCGAACTGTTGGTCGTCCAAGGATGCGGTCGTTGGATCGATTGACTCCAACACAGTTCGTGCGTACCCGATGACTCGACTGCGCACACCACCCGACGCGTACGCGCTCTGCATCAATGATGGAAGGTCCAGGATCTTGATGCGCTCCGGAGTCCCTCGTTGCAACAATTCAGTACGCAACCGCGCCCGCTCGATCACTTCGGTCACTTCGCTCTCGCCCGTCGCAATCGTGGACTCGGTAATCGTTCCTTCGGGAGGGGAAACCCACGTGCTGCTGTCAACAATCTCGCTCGTCGGTGAGAGCAATCGAACATGAGAGGAGTGCGATGGATCAATCGATCGCGGCAGAGCAAACGTGATGTCGCATCCTGCGTTCGTCAGCCCGCGTGTGAGCCCATGGCAGGCCGTGCCAAGTCCACCAGTGATGAATGGAGGAAACTCCCAGCCGAGCATGAGGACGCGTGGAGCAGTGATCAATGCGCCCCCGACTCCGACATATCACCGAGCTGTCGAAACATCGATTCAAAGGCAAACAAGAATGTGCGGGCACAGTGCACGTCGGTCGTGGTGTCTTTCCCGAGGGACACAGTGCACTCAAAGACATACCGTTTGGACTCATCTCGAAAGTGCTTCACTGTGGGCGCAGGAGTCATCCATTCCAGATCGGTGAGTTCCTCTTGCAACAGATCCTCGATGGATTCGCGTCCTTCGACCAGTTGAGATTCGATCGATTCGCTGAGCCATCGGTCCAGCGTGCCGAGTGAAACTCTCCAACCATCGCTGGCGACTTCAACTCGGTACTGCGCCGGAGCCGACGCTCCCTTGGCATCGCACTCAAGTCGCCCGCCCTCCTGCCGCACTCCAGCAAAGCACGACGACTCTCGAGCATGCTGCGCGAGCGCTGTGAGCGTGGATGTGGGATCGTGTGCGGTCATCGGTGAATCGGGGGGAGTGCGATCATAACGAGGAAACCGTTAGGATTTGATGATGGCGGAAACATGGACGGTTCGTCGCCTTCGCGCGTGGATTCACACTTACTTGGTTGAGCGCAAGATCGATTCGCCAGCGGTCTGCGGTGACTTGTTGGTTGCGCACGTGCTTCGCTGTGATCGCATGCGCCTCTACATGGACGCAGATCGTCCAGCCTCTTCCGAAGAACTCGCTGAACTGCGCGCGCTCGTCCAGCGTGCGGGGCGACATGAGCCGGTGCAATACCTTGTTGGTCGTTGGAGTTTTTACGGATGTGACCTTGAGGTTGGACCGTCCACGCTGATTCCCCGGCCATCCACCGAGGCGTTGGTGACCGCAGCGCTCGACCGACTGCGATCGAGTGGGGCTGAGACCAGTGCTGGAACTGGGTCGTCGGAGCGGAGAGAACCGAGAATCGCTGATTGGTGCACTGGATCTGGTTGCATCGCCATCGCAGTGATGCGATCGCTCGTCGCAGCACGAAAGGCGCCTCGTCAATTGGCGTGGAAGGATGCGAACACGGAGATCGCCGGCGACGATGCTGCGATCGACTCGGCCGTGCAGCCCACACGTGCAATCGCATGCTTCGCGAGCGAACTCATTCCTGCAGCGGCCGAGCTTGCCCGTCGAAACGTGCAATCGAATGGGCTCAGTGACATCATTGAAGTGCGTGAAGGCGACCTCGATTCGCCGCTGATGGGTCGGTCGCTCGAGGGGACATTCGATCTGATCCTTTCAAATCCGCCTTATGTCAGCGATGAGGAGTGGAAAGCCGTGCCACCGAATGTGCGCGACTACGAACCTGCAACCGCTCTGCGTGGTGGTCACGACGGGCTTTCCGTCGTGCGCCGAGTCATTGCAGCTGCGCCGAAGTGGCTCCGTCCGGGAGGAACCCTGCTCGTTGAAATCAGTTCGACGCAAGGACTCGCCGCGGCGGACATCGCGACTGCACATGGGCTCATCGATGTCCATGTCCTCCCTGATCTCGAAGGGCATCCGCGAGTGCTCGCGTGCAGATCCGCGTCGAAGGTGGGTCGCTAGTCCGCAGCGCCGAGCGCTTTGCGAACTTCTTCAAGCAGCACCGACGCTTGGAATGGCTTGAAGAGGAAATGACTCAGCCCATCTTGTGTCGATCTGACGATGGAGTGATTTGGGTCGTAGCCAAACCCAGTCATCATCAGAAAAGCGCACTTGGGGGAACACTCGCGCGTGCCGCGAAAGACTTCATATCCATTGCGATCTGGCATCCGAACATCCGAGATCACCAAGTCGAATGGGCGCCCCTCGTCTGCAGCTCGGCGAAGCAGTTCGAGTGCGGCACTGCCATCAGGACGATTCTCCACGATGCCTCCAGCCTCTTGGAGCAGGCCTTGAATGGTCTCGCGAACAACGGTGTCATCATCAGCCACCAGGATGCGTTTGCCAGTGATGTATGGGTCGCGACTTCGATCGCGGGGGAGTCGATCAATCCCCAGCACCGACCTCGGTCCCGAGGTGGCGCCTTTGATGCGCGCATCAAGCGTTTCGAGTGCGCTCTCCAATTGTTCGTACGCACCGAGCCGACCCGCAGCGAGATCGCGTGTTGCGTCACGCAGTCGCTGTTGTGGAAGCGTGACTTCCTCCCGGAGAATTGCCGACACGCGCTCGCTCGTGGATGACCTCTCGACGATGAGCATGTCCAGAATGTTGAGTGCCATCGCTTGATACCGACCATAGGTTTCCAGCGCGAGTCGATCTTCATCCGAGAAGGCATCTGCCTGCAGTGACTCCACATTCACGACGCCGATGACACGATCGCAAAGGAGGAGCGGAACTGTCAGACTGGACCGTGCGCCTGCGAGACCCGGCACGGCCAGCGGATCGGTGTCGAGGTTTCGGCAGATGTAACTCTCGCCAGTCGATGCCACCCAACCAGAGATTCCATTGCCGGTGCTCTTGGCGAAGATGGACTCGCCGATTCGCAGCGGGTCTATCCCGTGTCCGATGACCAACTCCAACTGTTCTGTTCTTCGATTCCTCAGCCGGACTTCAAAGGGCTGATCGTGAAAGAGGATCCGCATCGTGGAGGCGATCTTGCCTTCGAGGAGTGCGAGTCGCTCCGCCACATTGAGCGGATTGACGATGTGCGCATCCAAATCCAGCAGGTCCGCGCCCGCCAAATCCACCGCCTCCAATCGATCGCTCATGCGTGTAGGGATCGTGACATCGAGGAGTATCCCAGTGGCGCGATGGTCCACAGTTGGGGAGATCATCAATTCAAAGAATCGCGTCCCTGATGCGAATCGCTTGCGGATATGCAAGGTTGGGCTCGTCGAGAATTGCTTGATTGCTTCTGCGCACAACTCGGTGAAAAGTCGCAGCGTTTCAGGAGTGTGCGCAGCAAGCCGAGAACTCATCCAGAGAACTTCTCCAGCGGCATCGACCACGCCCACTCCGACTCCAACATTGTCGAAGAACTCGCTGAATTCATGGCGGGGTCGTGTGGGAGCGGGGTCAGCCATCAGTCGAGTGAGTGTACGGTTCGATTACACTCGCCAATCTGCCCATGATCACCGTTGACCGTGTCCACAAGTCATTCGGTACGTTTCAGGCGGTCACCGACCTTTCGTTTTCTGTTCCACAGGGATCGATCTGTGGATTCCTCGGACCAAACGGAGCCGGGAAGACAACGACGATTCGCATGCTGGCTGGCGCAATTCTGCCGAGTTCTGGTCGTCTCACGCTTGCCGGACGCGATGTGTGTGGCGAGGGGATGATGTCTCGAAGGCAACTGGGGTATCTGGCAGAGTCAAACCCGCTGCCGGGTGAGTTGACCGTCCGCGAGTACCTGAAGTTTCGATCCGAATTGTGGGGAGTTCCGCGATCAAGTCGTCGCGCAGCCATCGATGGAGTGATCGACCGGTGCGGCCTGCGGGAAGTGCGAAACAAACTCTTGAGTGCGCTGAGTCGTGGATTTCGGCAACGCGCTGGACTCGCTGCGGCTCTCGTCGCTGCTCCGGCGGTGCTCATTCTTGATGAGCCTGGGAGTGGGTTGGATCCCTCGACGGCGCTGGCGTTTCGGGACCTCGTCCGTTCGTTGCGTGGTGAGCACACGCTCTTGTTTTCAAGCCACAATCTTGCGGAAGTCGAGGCGACCTGCGATCACTTGATCTTGATTGCACAGGGGCGACTCGTTGCCGATGGAAGCACCAACGACCTGCGCCAACTCGGCGCCGTCGCTGTGCGCATTGAGATTGAGTCCACACGTTGCGATCCACGCATCCTTCAGTCGATTGAGGGAGTTCTGGGCGTTGCGACGCGGTCACTCGCCGATGGCTGGATTGAAGTCTCCGTCGAGATTGATGGATCATCAGCGCAGTCCGCTCGTGGCGCAGCGGTCAGCGCACTCTCGACAGCGATCGCCGAGTCGCTCAGTCGCTCTGGCGCGGTGATTCGCAGATTTGAACGGGTGAATCCATCGCTCGAAGAGGTCTTTCAGCGGCTTCTGCGAACGCGCGGCGCAGGAGTGTCGCAGTGATTGACAATCTCCTGACCATGACGCGACGTGAGTGTGCAGCGCTCTTCTTCACGCCGACGGTGTGGGGAGCAGTGGCGATCTTTGCATTTGCAACTGGAGTGATTACAGGGATTGCCGTGCTTGTGCCCGGCGCTCCCGCAGAATTGCGCAATGTCGCCGCGGCTGCGGGTTGGGCGATGCTCCTCACCGCGCCTGCGCTGTCGCTTCGTCCCACCACCGAAGAGCGGCGGAGCGGATTCTGGGAAGTGCTCGCGACGAGTCCAGCGGGAGTCGCGTCGATTGTGGGTGGTCGATACCTCGCAGGGATGGTCGCACTTGTTCTGCTCTGTGTTGTCGGTCTCGGCGGACCGTTGGCGGTGTTGGAGTCGCTCGCACGACCAGATCTTGCTGAATCGTGTTGTGCGGCAATGGGCGTGCTCCTCGCAGGTTCGATGTATCTGGCGAGTGGACTCTTCTTTGGATCGATGACCACGAGTGCTGCTGTCGCATACCTGACGACCTTTTTCTCGTGGCTCCTGTTGCTGATTGCGATCCGATCGGTCGCTCCTGTGCTGCCGATTGCGCAGGCGGATCTGCTCTACGCAGCGGACCCCGTGCGGAGACTCGAAGGATTCATCGATGGCGAATGTGATTCCTCGAACATCCTGTATTTCGCTTGCGCGACCGGCGCGTTCTTGGTCGCAGCAGCTGCAGTGCAGTCCACTGAAGCGGAACGCGGCGTGCACCGAGCTGCGATCGGAACGAGATGTCGAGTGATCCTCTCGATCGTCGGCGCATTCGCGTTGGCGGTCGCGATTGCATCGCTCGGTCACTCGCCGATGATGCGATTCTCCATCGACGCCACGAAGAGCCGCGGATGGGTGCTCAACGGGCAGACCGCGCACCTCGTCGAATCACTCCCTGCATCCTGGCGCATGACATGGATCGCTCCGACGGGGGGTATCGATCGAGCAGTTTCCGATCAGGTGAGTGAAGTGCTCGGCGCGTTCGATGATGGATCACCGGCCGGGCAGTTCACCCAGGAGCGGGTGGATCCATCCACTCCGTCAGGCGCAGTCGAGTACGAGCGATGGTTGCGTGATCTCATCGAACGTCGTCGAGGCTCGACAGATGAGATGCGTGCTGCCGTTGCGCAGGGGACAGGTGCGCTCGCGTCTCTCGCCTCGTACTGCGGGGAGGAATCACAGCGCCTGCGTGGAGTGGTCGATCAGCTTGCCTCCGACAGTGCAGATCGAACGCAGCTGGATCAGATGGCGGGCGCACTCGCGGCAGTTGCCAGTGGATCGCCGGTCTTCACACAGACCATCGAAACAATGCAGTCGCACCGACCTGATCGCGCTCTGCCGGATTACTCGGAGAGTGCGGAAGTGCTGGCGCAGAACAACCGTGATTGGGCGCGCCAATTGGGGCGATTCGCCAGCTGGCTTGCGAGTCGCGAGTTGGACGAGCATGCGCCAGAGGTGCTGCGACGCCTCGCGCAGCGCACGCGCCCGGCTGTCGAGTTGCACGCACGCGGTTTGCTTCGGAGTGTGGACGCGCTCGACGCGCTGCCCCAGGATCCACTCGTCGAAGTCTCCATCGGTCTCGCGCGCGGCGGTGGAATCGTCATCGAGTCGCCCAGCGGGATCGCATTCGTGACTGACGATGCTCTTGCAGTCAATGACTCCGATCGTGGTGCAACGGTGCGGTTCGACCGACGATTCCGCATCGAGCAGTTGATCGACGGCGCCATTCGGAGCATCCTCGATGATGAACGACCGGAGCTCATCATTGTGCACGCAGACGAGAAATCGATGCTGACGCCATCGAGTGATGGATTCGATGGCTGTGCAATCGCCGATGCTGCGCGGGCAGCTCGCATCTCGGTGCGGGAGTGGCACGTCACCGAAACTCCGCGGCCGATTGTCGGCGAGCGCTGTGCATGGCTCATCATTCCACCACGCACGGTCTCATTGGATCGCACACCAACCGAGCGCGCGCTCCTCGAAGCGGCGCATGGGCTGGTGACCGATGGCGCTGGAATCATGCTCTCGGTCGGTCCGAGTCTTCGGCCACTCGCAGGTCGACCGGATCCGTGGAGTGATCTTGCCGCTCTGCTCGGTGCTCGTGCGTCGACCGATGCGGTGATCGTCGACGACATTCCAGTTGCAGAGGGACGGACGGACAGACGGACGCAGATCACGGTGGAAGCGATCCCGTCGCGTGAACCTCTGGCGATCGCGCTCGCACAGCAGCGATTGGGGGTTTCGGTCGCGGTTCCTGTCACGCTTCTCGACGGTGCATCAACATCCCCTGATTCGTTTGCGATTCTCGCCGCGGACATTGCATCGAGTCGCTCCATCGAGCGCGACTGGCGGCGTCGCACACCAGATCCTCGCTCGACACATGCGCTTGTTGAGCCAGTGTCGGTCGCAGTCGCGACGACTCGCAATGCGCCCGGTGCGAATGCAATTCGTTCAATTGTGGTTGGCTCTCCCTCGTGGATGGCGAGTTCTGTTGTCGACGCTGCGCGTTCACTCGGCGCAGGACGGGATGCGCTTCTCAACCCGGGGAATCGCGAGTTCGCGGTCAATGGCGCACTCTGGATTGCGGGACTCGATGCGCGACTGGGCAATGGAGGGAGCGGGCGAGAGGCACCGAGGATCGGCGCGCTGTCGACGCGAGAACGACTTCAATACACGGCGGGATTGGCGTTGGGAGTGCCCATCGCGGCACTGGCAGTCGGGGCAGCGATCACCCTGTGGAGGTCGCGGTCATGAGATGGCTCACGCTGTTGTGGCTCTGGTCATTGGTCGTCATCGTCGCACTCGCGAGTTTGGGAGCATGGTCGAATTCGCTCGATCAAAGAGGTGTCGCGGCTGGTCGCGATTTCGAGTTGGTGATCCAGCCGCGTTCGGTCGACTGGGAACTGCTCCAGGAGATCGAAATCACCCGAGGTGGCGACTCTCAGTGCGCCTTCAGAAAGCGCGATGGTCAGTGGTTTCAGGTTCGACCCTTCGAGTTCCCAGTCGAATCGGCGGGGATCAATCAACTCATCGAATGCGCGAGTGCGTTGAGAGCGCAGGCGAGTGATCCACACGCATCGATGCCATCGACCAAAGAGATCGGGCTCTCTTCCGGCGCGCCTTCGATTCGATTCGATTTGAAGGATCACGCAATCTCGATTCGACTTGGAAATCGATTGCCTGCAGGATTCGCATGGATCCAGGCAGAGGACGGACCGCCGCGCATCGCCCGTTCGACGCTCCACGACACAGCGCTCCTGTCAGATCTGCGGCAGTGGCGTCGCACGCTGCTCTTTTCGCGGGCGGATGTCGACTGTGACCGCATCGTTTGCCAGAGCACTGGTCGCGATGGAAAGACGCAACGCCTTGAGGTGGCTCGCACAGGCGCATCATGGAAGGTCATCTCGCCCTTTTCAACACGGGCGGATTCGGCAGCGGTCGAGCGATGGTTGGACGCTCTTGCTCGAGCGCAAGCGACCGGCTTTGTCGTTGACGACCCCAAGGAACTCTTGCCCTTCGGCTTGCACGAACCAAGCGCATTCGTCGAAATTCATGCCACCATGCGGAGCACCACGATGGATGGGCGAGTCACCGTGTTGCCACTGATCGAACGCCTCGAGATTGGCGCGCCCATTCGACCGCAGGCTGCGGAGCGATTTGCGCGACTCTCGAACGCTCCCCAAGCGATCATGGAACTGGATGGCACAGCAGTCGCTGCGGCGGTTCCTCAGTCACTTCTGATGGTGGATCCAACAGCGACTGGTGTTCGTCCCCAGGATGTTCGTTCAATTCGAGTGGAACCTCTGCATGGAAGCGCGTTTCGTCTTCAACGCATCGCAGATGTGTGGAAGGTGATCGATGCCGAGGGAACGAGTGATGCGAGCACGAAGCGCGTGGAGGGAGTCCTTGCGACACTTTGCACTGCGCGTGCCACTGACATCATGCTCACATCCGCCCCTATTGAACTCGTGGTCGGCACCATCGTTCTGGAGTCCTTCGACGACCGAGAGATTGCCACTGTCACGCTCTCGCGTGAACGGGATGGAGGGCGGGTCGGAATGGGTGATGGCTCTGTCGGCGGGTCGAGCGTGCTTCGGATTTTTCCAGCGAGCCTTGCGATCGGTCTCGATGCTCGCACCTACCGAGCGGCCGATGAATCGGATGAAGCGAAGGTTCGCCCATCAGCGCCATCGCCCACTCCGCCGCAGTGAGTCTTGCGCCGCCACAGGAGCATCGCATCGCTCCCTCGGCGTCGAATGTCGATGAGTTCGTAGCGCACTGCGTCGATCATCAGCGGACGCCCGCATCCAGTGGCGATTGGGACACCCGACCCATCGCCGATCGCCAGCGGTGCAGTGAAGCACCATGCGTCATCCACGAGGTCTTCGTCAAAGAGCGCCCCAAGGAGCCCAGCGCCGCCCTCCACGAGCAGCGTCGAGACCCCATCCGAGTACAGATCGCGCAAGAGTTCCGCCATCGACCCATCACGCAGTCCTCGAAAGGATCGATGCGGGTTGTGAGTCGGCGCCGTCGAGAGCGGTCGCAGGCGAACCCCCGCTTGAGTGAGCGTGTGGCGGCGTTCATCGCTCAACCCATGAATCGCGGCGGCATGGGCTGCGATGCACACCAGTCCAGCATTGGCAGTGCGGATCACCTGCGCGTCGAGCGGGATCACGAGTCCCGGATCAATGATGACGCGGCGGGGGATCCGTCGTGGGAAACTGATACGAGGCAGCAAGTTTGGATTGTCTGCGAGCACGGTCCCAATGCCGACCATGACTGCGTCGACACGACCCCGTTCTCTGTGCACCATCGCGCGGCTTGCTGCGCCGCTGATCCATCGGCTATCGCCAGAGCGAGTGGCCGTTCTGCCATCGAGTGTTTGCGCCCACTTCGCGATCACCCATGGACGATGTGATCGCATGCGACAAGCAAATGGAGCGGACACACGCTCGCAGCCCGCATGGCTGATGCGTTGCACGTCGATTCCCGCAGTCCGCATTCGCGCGGCACCACCCGCCGCCGCTGAATGTGGATCCGAAACGGCGTAGACCACGCGCTTCACACCACTGGCGATCAGCGCATCGCAACAGGGTGGTGTTCTTCCGTGATGTGCGCATGGCTCGAGTGTGACAAACGCAGTTGCTCCCCGCGCAGATGCTCCCGCCTTGGTCAATGCTGCAGCTTCGGCGTGGTCGAATCCGCATCGCGCGTGGTATCCCCATCCGACCACCGCACCTTCGTTGCCAATGATGACGCACCCCACCATCGGGTTTGGCTCTGCGCCGCCGTGCCCACGAACGGCGAGTCTCGCCGCAACACTCAGCCAATGTTCATCGGCTGATGCGTTCACGGCGACTCGTGGATTGTCGCACTCACTGCTTGGCGAGAACTTCGTCCTTCAACCGTTCTGGCATGATTCGGTAGGTCAGCGGTTCCATCGAACTCGATGCGCGACCTTGGCTCATCGATCGCAGGCTCGTCGTGTAACCGAAGAGTTCCGAGAGTGGAACTTCTGCAGTGACCAGACGAACCACGCCTCGAACTTCGCTGTCCGTGATCTGTCCACGGCGACTGGCGATGTCTCCCGAAACGCTCCCGAAGAATTCGTCTGGCGTTGTCACCACGAGCTTCATGATTGGCTCAAGAAGTGCCAATCCGGCCTCGGTGCATGCTTCTCGGAAGGCGAGCGCGCCCGCTTGTTCGAAGGCGATCTGACTCGAATCGACATCGTGGTAGGAACCGTACACAAGTTCCACCTTGACATTGATGACTGGGAATCCGCCCAAGATGCCGCTTGCGGCGGCCTGTCGCACCCCGTACTCAATGCTCGGGATGAATTCGCGTGGGATGACACCTCCAGAGACTTTGTCTTCGAAGACCACGCCGTTCTTCATCACAAGTTCTTCGGCAATGGCTTCTTCCTTGGTCATCGGACGGACATTGACGACGGCGTCTCCGTACTGACCGCGTCCACCAGACTGCTTCTTGAAGAGACCACGCACGCGCTCGGCCGCACCAGTGATCGTCTCGCGGTAGGCAACCCGTGGCTTGCCGACGCTGACGCCGATTTTCATGTCGCGCACGAGCTTGTTCTTGATGATCTCCAGATGCAACTCACCCATCCCCGAGATGATCGTCTCGCCCGTTTCTTCGTTGTAATTGGAACGGAAGGAGGGATCCTCGCGTCGAATTGTGGTGAGCGCTTCTCCGAGTTTCTTCTTGTCGTCGGCAGTGTCTGGCTCGATCGACATCGAGATGACAGGTTCTGGGAATGTCATGCGCTCAAGCACGATTGGATGGTCTGGATCGCACAGTGTGTCGCCTGTGAATGAATCCTTGAGCCCGACGACCGCCACGATTTGTCCTGCGCCAGTCTCGTCCAGCGCATTGCGATGCTGTGAATGCATCTCGTAGAGTCGAGACACATTCTCCTTGCGATCGTTGCCGGGATTGAGGACGCGAGAACCCTTGGTCAACTTGCCCGAGTACACGCGCAGATAGGTGAGTGTTCCAGCGACATCGGCGACGACTTTGAAGACCAACGCAGAGAAGGGCGCATCCTCGGTGTGAGGACGGGACAACTTGACCGAAGGATCGCGTGGTTCAACCCCTTCAACATTGGGTCGTTCAGTGGGGCAGGGCAGATAGTCGATGACCGCACCGAGCACCGTCTGAACCCCGACATACTTCAGCGCAGAACCACACAGCACTGGAAATGCGCGCAAATCGATCACCCCTTGCCGAAGCGCAGCCTTCATCTCTGGGACTGTGAGCGAGTTGGGATCGGTGAGGTACTTTTCAGTCAGCGCATCGTCGAGATCGGCAATCTTCTCGACCATCTTGTGTCGCCACTCGAGCGCCTTTTCAGCCCACTCCGCTGGAATGTCAGTTTCCTTGATCTCTTGACCGTCATCTTCTTGAGACCAGAAGAGCGCGCGCATGGTCATCAAGTCGACGATGCCTTTGAACTCATTGCCCCAGCCAAGCGGGAATTGAATCGGAATACCGTTGGCCCCCAGGCGAGTCAAGATGGAACTGTAGGAGTAATCAAAGTCTGCGCCGAGCTTGTCCATCTTGTTGATGAGGCACAAGCGGGGGACGCCATATCGATCGGCCTGTCGCCACACTGTTTCGCTCTGTGCTTCGACGCCTTCCTTGCCGTCAAAGACAGCGACTGCGCCGTCGAGCACGCGCAGTGATCGCTCGACTTCGATGGTGAAGTCCACATGGCCCGGGGTGTCGATGAGGTTGATCTTGTACTCGACTCCTAAGTGATCCCATGGGCAGGTCGTCGCGGCGGATTGAATCGTGATGCCGCGCTCTTGTTCTTCGACGAGGGAGTCCATGGTGGCGGTGCCTTCATGCACTTCACCCATGCGATGGATCTTCCCGGTGTAAAAGAGAATGCGCTCGGTGACGGTGGTCTTTCCAGCGTCAATGTGGGCACAGATTCCGATGTTGCGAACATGATTGAGATTGATGGCCATGGTGTCGAATGCTCCAGTAGTAAAGAGTCCCGAAGTCTAGCAAAGGGGGGGCATTGGTCAATACGCCGCGCATCCGACTCCCCACCACGAAAAGCGACAGAATGAGGGGATGGAGCTGAACCTAGACGGAGCGAATCAACCGTCGTTCGTGCAGTCCGGTGGTGGCGAGTGCCCCACGCACCAATCCGACGAAACGTCTGCCATCTTGCACATACCCAGCAGTCGGAACAAGATCGGCGACGCGCGCTGCAAACCATCGGTTCAGGCGCGCCATCCAGAGTTCTCGAACATACTTGGCAGTCATCGAGGCCAACGCGATTGGAAAGTGATCGTTCTCGCCCTCGACAGTGAATGAGATGACCATCGGCGCATTCGCACGATCGAGGTGGTAGACGCTGTCCCGAAGGTCCTCACGAATGATGGTCAGCCGATCGTTGGGAAATGCACGGAGGAGGTCATCGACATATCGCATGCGCCCGCTCTGTCGATCTGCAGCAACGCGCAGCGGAGTTGTCGGCCAACGCTCGCGGAGTCGCGTGAGGTGATCGACTAAGAGCGACCATGGGACGCTCGTCTTGATCATGCCGCGCTCGGCGGCGTCGTTGATCGCATCGGCGTCGACGGCTTTGCAGATGACGCCATGTCCAGTGACTCCCGCGTCCATTGCCGCACGTCGAAGCATCGCACACGCGATCTGAATTTGCGCGCTCTCACACGCCCACGGAAGTGCGGTTGATCCTTCGTACCACGGGGCACTCGCAGCGGGGTCGATGCACTCCACACGATCGAAGAGAGCCAGATCCGTGGTGAGCAGAGGCATTCCGATGGGAAGACTGAGTGCGGCGAGGACGCCCCGTTCGAGCGCGCGCATCGGATGGGCGCCATTGGTTCCTGTTCCCTTCAACTTCTTGCTGTCGTTGATGGCGATTCTCCCGCGCTTGTCCTTGGTGCTGCGACACACTGCGCGCGCGAGCGATTTCCACAGATTTGGTGGTTCGCGTGGATCGCAACTGTCTTCGATGGTCCATGTCGAGCAGGCGACGCAGAGTGGTCCAAGCAAGGGTCCGTAGCCTGCTTCATCAATTCCTGCGTAGACGAGCATGTGCAGGCATTGTGACCGTTGCGTCGCGCGCGTGCGAGCGTGGTATCCTGAATTTTTCACCAACTCCAAGGAGCGAACCCGATGTCGAGCACTGCCACGAGACCCGCAACGACGAGCGCAACCCCATCGATGGAGGAGTTGCTCGGCGCAGACGCCCACGCATTGCTGGACTACCGAGCCAAAGTGAGCAAGGATTTGATTCACCTTCCCGGTCCTGACTTTGTCGACCGCATTTGGATCCAAAGTGACCGTCATCCGCAGGTCTTGCGCAACATGCAGGCGCTTTTCAACACTGGGCGGCTCGCTGGAACTGGCTATTGCAGCATCCTTCCCGTCGATCAGGGGATCGAACACTCCGCAGGAGCGAGTTTCGCAAAGAATCCGATCTATTTCGATGGCGAGAACATCATCAAGTTGGCGATTGAGGGCGGGTGCAATGCGGTTGCGACCACCTTTGGGGTGTTTGGCTCGGTGGCTCGAAAGTATTCGCACAAGATTCCATTCCTTGTGAAGTTGAACCACAACGAGCTGCTGACTTTTCCAAATCAACACAAGCAGATTCTGTTTGGGTCAGTCGAAGAGGCGTGGAACCTTGGAGCCGCCGCAGTGGGCGCAACGATTTACTTCGGTTCGGACGACTCGGATCGACAGATCGTCGAGATTGCCGATGCATTTCAACATGCGCATGAACTTGGCATGGTGACCGTCTTGTGGTGTTACTTGCGCAACAGTGCGTTTGTCAAAGATGGCAAGGATTATCACACGAGTGCCGACCTGACCGGTCAGGCGAATCATTTGGGGGTCACTATTCAAGCGGACATCATCAAGCAGAAGCAGGCTGATCGCAATGGTGGATATCAGGCGCTCAACATGGGTGGGTCGAGCTATGGCAAGTTCGACTCTCGGATCTACACGGAACTCTGCACGGATCATCCGATTGACTTGACGCGATATCAAGTGCTCAATTGTTTCGCAGGGCGATCCGGGCTGATCAATTCGGGCGGCGCGAGTGGGGCAAATGACTTTGCAGATGCCGTCCGCACTGCAGTCATCAACAAGCGCGCAGGCGGAACTGGGCTCATTTCAGGGCGAAAGTGCTTCCAGCGACCGATGGCCGAGGGCGTCAAGTTGCTCAACGCGATTCAGGATGTCTATCTTGACGCAAAGGTCACGATTGCCTGAGTGAGGGGGATGGTCGCTCCCAATGTGGTCGTCCAGCGCGATCACTCACGCGAGTCACTCACGCGATGGCTCACAAGCTGATTCCAAGGGTGTCGCATCCTCTGCGACAAGCACCACGACTGTTGGAATGCTCATCGCAGCGGCGTGATCATCGAGAGGGATCTGTGCGGCATCGGCGTTGATGGTCGACCGCACAACCAGGTTCGATCCCGCTGCGAGTCTCTGCTTTGAGTCGAAGATCCACATTTCCACAAAGCGCTCATTCCACTTTGGAATGTCTAGGAGAATTCGCTCGATGCCAGTGTGATCGACTGACACCGCTTGCAGTGATTGCACGCGCGAGCCAGCGCGAATCGAGATCGCGATTGCGCTGCAGTCGGCGGTGACGACTGCGCCGCGAACGCCGCTGAATGAAATTGCCGAGAGCACTCGCACGGGCGATGCTGGCGGGAAAAACTTTAGCGTCACCGTGGGCGACTCCACCTTGCCACGCCCCTCCGCATGCACCTCTGCGATGAGCGTTGCGCAATCTGGAATTCGCAGCGCATAGCCCGCAGGCAGCTCGAATCGGGGCATCAGCCGAGAGATGGATCCTGCGACGCCGGACGCGCTGAACCCGATGTCACCGACCGCGTCGTATCCCGGCGCAGGATCTCCGCGATCGAGTCGAACGCCATAGCCGTGTGTGTCCCAGAGGAGCGACACTTGGTGCACCACTCCTGGAACTTCAGCTGCCATTTCGATTGCGCTCACGAGAAGCGGTGGCGTTTCAGGTTGCGCCACTGCGAAGGATCGCAGGATCATCCCAGGATCTGCATTGACCGACCACTCGTCCGCGATGGTCATGGACATTGGGTGAGGCTCTTCCGCCGGGGGCATCTGGACGGACAGCGCACTGGCGCTGAGCGCAGGGGCGCTGGACGAAGGCGCGCTGAGCGCACCGCGCGCGAGCCAATCAACGAGCGACTGGCGATCCCGCGAATCCAGCGTGCGAGCGTGACGCAGCGGTGCTCCCGAGGAGGATGGCAACCACGGCGGCATGAGTCCATCCTGAATGAGGGAGATCGCGGTTGGAGCGCGGCGACGCAGGGCGCGTGACTCGCTCAGGTCCAGTCCAGCACTCCCGTTGGATCGATGGCAGGGCAGACAGGATTGCGCGAAGATTCGAGCGCCGACTTCTTCTTCACTGCACGCGTGCGAGATCGGTGAGGGGCCCGACGCGAGCGAGATCGAAATGCCAATCGCACGAGATGCCCAGCGCGCGGAGCGAACTGCGGTGATCCCCGCAGTGTTCTTACGCCTGAGAGGCAAGGCGCTGCGCTGCACGAATGGGTTTCTGAGCGCGATTGGACTCCATCATCCGGCGAATCTCCTCGGAATCCGCGTGTTCTTCGCCGAATCGAACGAGTCGCAAACTGTTGGCGATGACGAAGACATACGCAGCTGCTTGGTAGAAGGGAGTCACCCAGATATCAATCTGCCCCGTCGCGGCCAATGCCAAACCGATCGTGGCAAGGAGCAAGCTGATGGCGATGTTGACTGCGATGACGCCTCGGGCCTTGCTCGCAAGTTCCAACAGAAATGGAATGTGCCGAAGGTCTTCATTCATGAGCGCAACGCCAGCACTGTTGGTGGCGATGTCGGATCCCGAGAGTCCCATCGCAACACCCACATCGGCGCTGGCGAGGATTGGTCCGTCATTGATGCCATCGCCGACGACGAGAACCTTGTGGCCGCGCTGGAGGAGATACTTCAATTCCTCGTGCTTTTCTTCAGGCAGGCATTCGGCCTCAATCGTGTCGACGCCGACCGCCTCGCCCACTTGACGCGCCACGGCGAGTCGGTCTCCAGTAAAGATGCACACCCGTCGGACTCCAAGTTGTCGCAATCGCGCCACAGATTCCGCAGCGTTTTGCCGCAACTTGTCCTCGAGCCCAACGGCACCGAGGTACATGCCATCGCGCATGACATGCACGCTTGACATTCCCTCAATTCGTTCTTCGACCTTCGAGATCGCCTCTGCGAGCGAGGGGTTCAACTCGCGCAGCCACTGGGATCGCCCAGCGTGAATCGTCGATCCAACAGTTGTCTTTGCGCAGACTCCGCGCCCATGCATTTCCTCGTACGACGAGAGACTGACCGGCACGATGCGCGCCCGCGTCGCGGTGTCGAGAATGCTTCGAGCAAGCGGATGGTTCGACGACTGTTCGCAATCGGCGGCCGCTTGCAGCAGCGCCGCGCCATCGCATCCCTCTGCCGGAGCGAGTCGGCTCACGCTGAACTTTCCAGTGGTGAGTGTGCCGGTCTTGTCGAGCACCACCGTATCAATGCGACCAGCGGCTTCGAGCGTTCGAGTCTGCTTGATCATGATTCCCAAGCGCGCGGCCGCCGCAAATGCAGCAACCATCGCAGTTGGGTAGGCGATGAGGAGCGCACCAGGGCAAGTCACCACGAGCACCGTGATGGCACGAACGGCGGCGTCAGCGCGCACCGTGGGGATCGCACTCTTGCTCGTGAAGAACCAGACGAGACCAGCCACCATCAGCACAACGGGAACGTAGTACGACGCCAACCGTTCGATGAGTTCTTGTCGGTCGCTGCGAGAATTCTCTGCTTCACGGATGAGCAATTCGACCTTGCCGATGGTCGTCTCGCCCGCCACCGCCCTGACTTCGATGTCGATCTGACCGGTCAGATTGGTGGTGCCTGCATACACGTCCAACCCGGGTTGTGCTTCCACCGGGACGGCTTCACCAGTCAGCGAAGCCTGATTGATGTTGGTCATTCCACGAATGATTCGACCATCTGCTGGAAGGTTCTCACCGGGGCGAACACGGACGATGTCGCCGACGCGGACCACTGTCCGGCTGACCTCTCGCTCAGATCCGTCGGCATCGACGATGCGCGCCATATCGGGAGTGAGTTCGAGCAGTTCTCGGATGGCACGCTGCGCACCCCACGCAGTGCGCGAGAGAATGAGTTCCGAGAGCCACAGAAAAAATGCGAGAAAACCAGCGGCTAAATAGAGGTGGTTCGCCATCGCTGCCAGGACGGCAAGCGTTGCGAGGGAATCACTCGATGGTCGACCCAATCGCAATTCTTTGATCGCGCCCATCGCCATCGGAACCGTCAGGATGATCGCTCCGATCACCGCGGGGATTTGGGCCACAGAAGACTCCACATTGAGCAGCGCTTCACCCAACCAAGCGACGAGCAGCAACATTCCACCGCAGAGTGCGATGAACAATCGCCGCTCGAGCCGTGCGCCATCAAGCGCAGAGTCGGCATCCTTGTCGATCGGAAGAGGTGCAGTCTTGCTATCCATGCTGGTCATGTTCGTAAGTCTCCAATGTGCATCCTAATGGAACAGAGGGCAAGAGGGCGCCGAGCGATCGCAACCGTGGTAGGTTGCGTGGATGGCAGAACGGATTGCCGTGATCGGCTGCGGACAGTTCGGTGTCGTCTTGGCGTGCCATGCGCAGCGTGCGGGACATCGTGTCTCGTTGTGGGGTCGAAACGCCGAAGAGGTGGGACCACTCGTCGCCAATCGAGAGAGTTCTCGGCTGCCTGGTTTGTCCATTCCCCCTTCGATTGCGATCACGGCGAACGGTCGCGACGCGATGGATGGAGCTGATCTGATTCTCTCGGCCATTCCATCCCAATACGCACGGAGTGTTTGGGAGGTTCTTGGCAGAGATTGCCCCAGCGAGACGATCATCGTGAGTGTCGCGAAAGGGTTTGAGATGCATTCGCTCATGCGACCGAGTGAAGTCTTGAAGGATCTGCATATTGGCACGGGGACGGGGCCGGAGGTGATCACACTTTCTGGTCCGACGATTGCGACAGAAGTTGCGCTGGGACTCCCCACGGCGCTCGTTGCCGCTGGTGAAGAGCGAGCGACCCAGCGTGTGCAGAGCGCGCTCGGTCGCGAGGGTTGGCGGATCTATTGCTCCGCAGATCAGATCGGTGTGGAAGCAGCTGGGGCAATCAAGAATGTGATCGCACTCGCCGCAGGAATGGTCGATGGAATGGAACTCGGGATGAATGCAAAGGCCACGCTGCTCGCCCGGGGACTCGCTGAAATGGCAAGGCTCGGCATCGCACTCGGCGGTCGCCGTGAGTCATTCTTTGGGACTGCTGGAATCGGCGATCTTGCCACAACCTGTTTCAGCAGTGATGGGCGCAATCGCACGCTCGGCGAGCGCATCGGTCGTGGTCAGTCTTGCGCTGATGCGCTGCGGTCCATGGCGTCTGTGGTGGAAGGGGTTGATACTTGTACTGCTGTGGTGCAACTCGCCGATCGGCACCATGTTGATATGCCAATCACGCGGGCGGTTCATGGGGTTCTCTTCGCAGGACGAACTCCTCGGGAAGCACTCCAGGAGTTGATGCAACGCACCACAGCGGAAGAACGCATCTAGATCCTTCGCCTGCTCGGGATCGTGTGCGATCACCCCCTTGGTGCGGACTCACGATTCCAAGATGTGAGAACTCTCAGTCCGTCACGCGGTCGGGCGAGATCACGCAGATGGAGAGGGCGGGACGCCGACGAGCGTGCCACCGACACTGAGAGAGCGATCGAAGCGATGCTTTCGAAGCAGATCCACTGCAGTGCGAAGATCACTCCACAGTGGCGCGAGAAATGTCATCGGCTCATTCGAGATCGGATGTCGGACTCCCAAGAGCGCGGCATGCAACGCTTGCCGTGTGAGCAGCGGCTCATCGCTGTCGCCGCCGAAATCGCGCATCGTGACATGCGTGCCGCCGTACATGTCGTCGCCGACGAGTGGATATCCAATGTGCGACATGTGCACGCGAATCTGATGGGTTCGTCCAGTGCGAAGTTCAAGTTCCACAAGTGCGTATCCGGCGTATTCCTCCAGCACGCGATAGACGGTCTGCGACGGCTTCCCGGTGTCGTCATGCCGAACTGCGTATCGTTCCTTGATCGTTGGATGCTTTCCCATCGGAAGGTCGATCACGTCGGCGTGCGGTTCGGGATGTCCGTGGACGAGCGCGAGGTACCGCTTCTGGGTCTGGCGCAATTCAAACTGCTTCCCAAGTCGCCAGTGCGCAGTATCTGTTTTTGCTGCGATCATCACCCCACTGGTGTGCTTGTCGAGGCGGTGCACCACCCCAGGTCGAGCGAACTCCTTTCCTACAGTGGAGAGTTGGCCACTCGTGCGATGCTGAAAGTGCCACGCCAAACCATTGATGAGCGTTCCGGACTTGTGACTGCGCGCGGGGTGCACGATGAGCCCCGGCGCCTTGTTGATCACAATGACTTCGCCATCTTCAAAGAGGATGTCGAGAGGCATCTCTTCTGCAGGAATCTCGCTGCTTGGCGGTGGCGGAAGAGTTGCGATGACGACATCACCCTTGCGGAGTTTCGTGCTGGCCTTCGCGACCCGCCCGTTGACACGCACGGCATCTTCGTCAATCAGTCGCTGAAGTGCTGTGCGACTGAGGAACGGAACTCGATCCACGAGATAGCGGTCAAGTCGCTTGTTGAGATCGTGATTCAATTTGAATGTCACAGTGACGGACTGGTCGTCGTCGACTGCGGCGGATGACTCGTACAAAGCGAAGAGTGCGTCGCGATCCACCGTGCCTGCGCTGGTCACGAGACCGAGGTGTTGTTCGCCATCGGCGGACGATGCAGCGTCGCTGGTTTCGTCGTTGGGTTGTTCGGCGGGCATCTTCGTGCCGAGCGTTTATGGCGCAGGTGCTGGCGCTGGCGCAGGTGCTGGCGCTGGCGCAGGTGCTGGCGCTGGCGCAGGTGCTGGCGCTGGCGCAGGTGCTGGCGCTGGCTCAGGTGCTGGCGCTGGCGGTTTGGAAAGATCGCCAAGCAGCGTTCGCATCGCGTCGGTGTCCGTGATCGGCAGCGTCGTCGGCGGAGTTGCACCAAGGACAGGCACGCCGGTGGTCTCCCCGCTTGGAGTCAGTGCAACAGGTGCAGGTGGAATTGGAAAGGGGGTCGAAATCACAGAGAGCGACCCGATGCGCGCCTTTGCGCTCCCCGCAAGCCACGGATAATGCGATGCGGCGAGCGCCTGTGCTGATTCGAGGCTTGTCTTTGCTGCAGCCACATCGCCACGTGTTTCAGCCACGGCAGCACGCCCAAAGAGTGCGCTGACTTCGAAGCCGCGTCGTCCTCCGGTGCTGTCTGCTTGCGATGCCTTGATGACATCCGAGTACAGCGTGTCCGCTTCGTTGAGCCACTCCGCCTTCAACTCCGGTGTGAGTTGCGCATCTGGAGCGGTCGCTTCGCGGTCGAACCGTTTTCCAATCACGACGCTCTGGAGGTATCGATCACCCGCATTCAGCAGCGCGTAGGTCGCAATGGAGTCAACATCGGGATGTTTCGCCGCAACGTCCTTCAGAGACGATGGGATGTCGGCGGAATTCAATTCGCTCCACGCAAGATCGCGTGCCTGTGACGAGCGTTGATTCCACCAGTTCCAACCCATCACGAGACAGGCAACGACCAGCACCGCAAGAAGCCAATTGGGACCACTTGTCTTGAGCCAGAAGAGAAAATCGTCGTTGAGTCGACCTTCGGTGAGGTCGGCCTGCTGCATACTGCCAAGTCGTTTTCGGTCCATAAGGGGCGGAAGTGTAGCATCCCGATGTCATCTCCATGCGCTGCAGAATTCTTGTCACGGACCTCGATGGCACTCTGCTTGATCGCACCGGCGCGGTCTCTCAAAAGAACCGTGATGCAATTGCTCGGGCCCGCGATGCGGGGATCGAGGTGGTGTTCGCGACTGGTCGCTCGTTCGTTGAATGCCGGAGTGTCTCGCGGGAGATCCTTGGCACAGGATCGGTGATCACCGCTGGAGGTGCAGCGCTCCATGACATCGCAAACGGCCGATGCACCGACCGAATTGTGATCGCCGAGGATCTTGTCGCGCACTGCACGGAGAGTTTGGTCGGGCATGGACATCTTGCGCACCTGCTGAAGGATTCGACCCAAGCGGGGTACGACTATCTCCTTGTCGGGGATGCAGACCTGGACGCCGCGAGCAAGTGGTGGTTCGAGGTTCATCCTCTGATCACCAGATCCACCTCTGGGATTTCCGCAGTTCCAGCCCATCGCGCAGAGCAGTTGGAGCATGTGCTGCGCGTGGGAACGGTTGCCGCTGCGACGGAGTTGGCGGTGATTGCACAGGTGATTCGTGATGAGGTTCCAGAGCGATTGACAATCAAGCATTGGCCGGCGCTGGTGGCGCTCGGAACCGCAGGCATTGATACTCATCTGCTGGAAATCTTTGACGCCAACGTCGACAAGTGGATGATGATCCAGCGGCTGTGTGCGTCGCGCGGCGTCGGCGAGGAGCAGGTCGTGACAGTGGGAGATGGATTGAATGACATCGGGATGCTCGCTGGCGCACGCAACTCGTTTGCGGTCGCGAATGCCGAACCCACGGTCGCGTCGTGCGCGAAGCACAGTGCGCCGACCAATGATGCCGACGCGCTCGCCTTCGTCGTCGATGCGGTCCTTCGCGATCAATGAGCGCGCGGCCACGGACTGCTGCATTCACTAGGATGACTTGATGAGCGTTGCAGCGCATGGCTCCCAACCGATCACATGGACGGCGCCGCTTGCGCGGGTCGACGGAAGCGCGCTGTGCACTGCTGCGGAGGCGCTCCTCAAGGGATTCCTTGAAACGGAACTGGATGTGAGCGTGTTGTTCGGCGTGCGCCGATCGCCATTTGACGCACTCTTCAGAGTCGCCGAGTTGGAATCAAACAAGTTGGTCTTGGAGCGAAATGGGGTGAGCGTGGTCGCCGTCCACGACTCTGCCAGAGCGGTCGAACTGGCTGCGCAAGAGGCCGCTCGGGGACGACGAGTCGGACTGCTCATCCCAAACGCCGAGCTGGATGAAGTGGTGGTCGCGCTGGCGAGGCTCTGCGAGATTCCCCTTGGCGAAACAGCAGGGATCTGTGTGGTGATGGAGGACAACCCATTCGCGACACCCACCACATGCCCGCGGTGCGTCTGTCAAAGAGCTGGTTTTAGTGCGGTTGAACCAGCCGATCTTGCGGCGGTGCGGGATGGTTGTGATGCCGCATTGCGTCTGTCGCGGGCGACACGTCGTCCTGCGGCGATGATCGTGCATGTCTCGCTCTTGCGATCAGGGGCGACGCTCTCGATGGCGCCCAATCGGCAAGTTGCTCGGGTGGATCACGACGCGTGGTTGCGTCGTCGCCATGCTTCGCGCGCGGGTGACTCGGGCGATCCATTGAACATCGTTCGACGGCTCGAATTGAATCGACTCGACCACTTGCCCAGCCCGGGCGAGCGCGAACAGTATGGATTTCTCGCAATTGGCGCGAGTGCGGTGGCAGTCGTGCACATGCTCGATGAACTTGGGATGACCGGTCGCGTGCCAGTGTTGCGCGTGGCGGTCACGGAGCCACTCGACACAGCGGTGATCACGCGACTGCTTGAGCGCTGTCATCATGTCATCGTCGTCGAAGCCCGACCAGGATCGGTGGCGCCGCGCATCGTTGCCGTTGCAGAGGCGATGCGACTCGCCGAGATCATGCCAGCGCAAATTTGGTGGGACTCGCTGCCGCCGACTGCTGGAGATGTTGAGCCACTTGGGATCAATGATGGACTCCGAACAAGTTTGTTGACGCGGCGAGTCGTTCGGTTGTTGCACGAGATTCGTCCCGGGTTGCAGTTGTCGCAGCGACTCGCCCGCGTGCCAGCGTGGGTGGCAACCATTGACCTCCCGAGGCGAAGCGCTGGA
The DNA here is from genome assembly GCA_009691725.1 of Phycisphaerales bacterium. Lineage (GTDB taxonomy): Bacteria > Planctomycetota > Phycisphaerae > Phycisphaerales > SM1A02 > F1-60-MAGs104. Next base: position 86,668 of record SIAP01000002.1, on the reverse strand, counting down.
ATTGGCATCACCGCTGCCTTCGATGCGGTGCGCGGCGCAATCGCAGATGCATCTGCAGTCGTCCAAGATCGTCAGTATCCCGATCAGTTGCGGCGGGCACTGGTGAGCGATCGTCACGCGCTCCCGCAGGCGGATCTGGTGTGCACGGTTGAAGTGTGGAATGGGCACAGATTTGCGCATGAGGGAATGGGCGCTGTTCGCCAAGCAGCTCGCGAAACCACCGCTCGCATCCTCGTGGTGTGCGACATTGGATTCGAGGCAGAGGTCGATGTTGCGCGCGTTGCTCGTGCTGCCTCCGGCGCTGAAGGAGAGTCGCGACTCTCCATCATTCGAGTCGACCTCAATGATCGAGAAGCACTTCGCGATGGGCTTGTTCAAGCGGCCGAGGGCACATCCTTCACACTGATCATCGCGGAAGATGGTCCGCCGCCACGCTTCGATGTCGCGGCACTTGAACGCGCTTCAAGCGAAGTCGACCGCGATGGATTTCTGCGGCTCCAGCGGTTCGTGCTCCCTGCGGACAATGCCTGCGAACTTCGTGATCCGGGACTCGCGACGCAAGTGGCTCGTGGACTCTTGCGTGGGTCCGATCCGCTGCGAGCTGAACCGCTCGTCGAGCGATCAACCGTGCCTGGTGCTCGGGGTCTGTTCTTTCGATTGGAGTCGCTCCTTGAGCAGGTCGAGATCATTCGCACTCGACCGCCTGCGGCGATCGATGCCTTGCGTTCCTCGGTGCGGTTGACCCCAGCGCGTCCAGTGCACGCCGACCAAGGCATGTGGCGCGTTCATCTTGCGGGGTTCCGTGGCGATGCGCCCGGAGTTGCAGGTCAGTTGATCGCCGATGCGGGGCGCGCAATGGGATATCGAGTCGAGTGGACGCATCTAGGAACGCCCATCGGACCGGGGCGCCGAGCGTGGACGCAATTGGTCTTTACGCGGATGGACGAAGAGGCGACTGTCAGCGCGGGCGATCCAGTCATACCGCTAAGAGCAGAATCGACTCGTTTTACAGTGCAAATCCCCTATGGTGAGGCGGACCTGGTCATCGGCATCGACCCCGTCGAGACGATCCGAGCGATTGCAACGGACGCACAATTGCGCGTCTGTGATCCCCAGCGCACCGCCATCGTCGCCAATCTGGCTCCGTTGGAGGATCAGATCAGTGATGATGTACGACAGGCTGCGCTGCGTCTTGCGTCGGTTGCGGAAGTGACCACGAATCCCAATCAGCGAGTGCTCATCGACATTGTCTCCGAAGCCCGCGCAACATTCCTCACGGATCGTCAAAGCGATCTCGTCGCTGTCGGCATCGCCTTTCAACGCGGCTTCATTCCCGTATCGATCGCAGCTCTCGAGGATGCGGCGCGGCGAATGGAAACCAAAGGCTATGCCAGAAGTTTCGAGGCGATTCAGTTGGGACGGATTCTCGCAGGACGGGATGGTGAGGCACTTGAACCACCAGTTGCCGTGGAGTCCACGGGACGGACCAGCGACGAGTCGACTCGGTTGGCGCGGATGGTCAGCGCCGATCGTCAACTTGGCGGACGGCGCGACCGCATTCGAGGGCAAAGATTGCGCAAGGCAGTGGCAACTGCGCTCGCGAATGTCTCATCACTTGGTGCCACTGTTCATGGACGCGAGGCAATGCGCGACTTCGCAACTGCGATGCGTCGCTGCGAAATGTGGGGAGGATTTGCCTACGCGACTGAGTATGCGCGGTGCATTACCGACCTTCGCCGGAGTGATGGGAGCGACCCATCTGGAGAACTCGCACGTCTGGCGGTTCTGCCGCTGGCAGAGTGCTTCCTGATCCGCGACCTGTGGTATGTCGGAGCACTCACCACAAGTTTGGACCAGAACCATCGAATTCGCGAGACGCTCGGCGTGCGTCTCGCGCGGGGAGACGAGATTCGTCGTCGTTACCTCCATCGATTGGAGATTCGCGTGGCATCGCATCGATGGGTTGTCGAGTTTCGGTCGAGCGATTGGCCAGATCGAATGCTTCGAGCCACGCTGCCTTTTGTGCCAACGGGACTTCGCGGGAATCTCCAAACACGAGGATTGCGCGAGTCCATGCGATCGCACTTCGAGCGCGCTGCGAACGATCGTGTCCAACCTGATGCGTGGCGAGAATTCGCACGGCGGATGCACGACGCCGCGGTTGATGGCAGCATTCGCGCCCTCACTGCGGGTGCGGTTGAGCGATGCGCATCGGAGTGTGGGATTGTCGAAGTGGCAACGACTACGCCCCCCCAGCGGAACCTGTAGCGAAACCTGTCGCGAAACCTGTAGCGGAACCTGTAGCGGAACCTGTCGCGGAACTTGTCGCGGAACTTGCGACTCGGGCAGTGGGTTGATCAGGGACCTGTGCAACCTGCGTCACATGCTCATGGCGGAGTTGACCGCACGCAGCAGCGATATCGCGTCCGCGACTCGCCCGAATGTGGACATTCACCTCGCGCATTCGCAGGATGTTCTGAAAGCGAAGGACATCTTCCGACGACGGACGGTTGAAGGGGAGTCCCTTCACCTCGTTGTACCGAATCAGGTTGACGTTTGCGTGAATGCGTTGCGCGTGGAACGCGAGTTCTTCTGCGTGCTCTGGTCGGTCGTTGACTCCGCCAAGCAGGATGTATTCGAGTGTGATCTCGCGTCCCGTCTTTCGAAACCACACATCACACGCGTCGAGCAATGCGTCGATGGTGCTGAATTCTGCCCACGGGATGATCTCGCGGCGCAGCGCATCATTGGGTGCATGCAAACTCAATGCAAGAGTCACTGGAACTTCGAAGTCACAGAACTTGAGAATCGCCGCTGGTAACCCAACCGTCGAGACCGTGATACGCCGAGCGCTCACTCCAAATCCCCACGGGGCATTGAGCGTCCGAATGGCATCCGTGACCGCACCATAATTTGCGAGCGGTTCTCCCATTCCCATGAACACGATGTGCGACACGCGCTGAACGCCCTGAAGCCTCGTGATGTGAAACACTTGCTCGATGATCTGCGCAGCAGTCAGGTTTCCCTCGAGACCTCCGATTCCAGAAGCGCAAAAGCGGCATCCCACTGGGCATCCCAACTGGCTCGAGATGCATGCAGTCTTGCGATCGTCAGTCGGGATCAGCACGCATTCCGTCTCTGCGCCGCGCGCGATGGCCGCGTGTTGAATGATGGGAAGGGGTGACCCAACCGCAGGGTTCGCCACAGTTTCACTCGCAGAGAGAGCGCCCTCCGACGGAGTCTTCCACGACAACAACAACTTCTGCGTGCCGTCACTGGCGGATTGGTGTGCGATCGTTCTGCCTTGAATAAACGACATCTCCTGCGCAAGTTGTGCGCGGACTCCCTTTGAGAGATTGCTCATCTCCATTGGATCTGCGACGGACTTGCGATAGACCCAGTCCAACACCTGATCCGTCGTGTGCCGAGGCATGTTGTGTGCGTCGACCCACGCTGAAAGCCCATCCTTGGTGAGTGAAAAGAAAGGAGTCATGGGTGCGATCGTGCAGTGCGGGATGTCGAGGATCCCATTGCGTCGGATTCAATCACGAGCGGCGCTCTCTGCGGGCGATGATCCCTTGACGGTCAAATCGACTGTGCGGAATGGAATCTTGTGATCTGCGAACCAATCGCGAAGTCGTGCGCCATCGTCACCTCGAACGATTCGCCGTCCGGCGGGATCGATGCCGCGTTCACGCATCATGGACTTGAGCGTCCCGGGCAATCCGAACTCAACCTCCTCATGGCAGACATCATGTTGCTCGACGACGGCGCCGTACCGATGCACAAGATCCTCGATCAGGTCGTGGACGAGATCTTCAGGGGCACTCGCACCAGCTGTGACCAGCAGCGTGTTGACTCCAACGAACCAACTGGGCTCTATCTCGCTGCGATCGTCAATGAGTCGTGCGGGCGTTCCGCAGTTCATCGAAATCTCAGTCAGGCGAACTGAATTGGATGAATTTGCGCTCCCGACCACCAGCACCAGGTCGCACTGTGGCGCGATGGCTCGCACGGCGAGTTGTCGATTGGTTGTGGCGTAGCAGATGTCGCTGACGGGTGGCTCCTTGATCTCTGGGAACGCCCGCTTGAGCGCGTCGATGATCACGGTCGCATCGTCAAGCGAAAGTGTGGTTTGCGTGAGGTAGACCAGTTTCTGCGGGTCGTGAATCACGAGCGAAGCAATGTCGGCCGGGCATTCCACCACTTGCATCGAATCGGGCGCTTCGCCAAGCGTTCCGACGACTTCCTGATGGTGCCGATGCCCGACGAGCAGGATCTGAAATCCCTTGCGGGCGTATCGGATGGCCTCGGCATGCACTTTCGTCACGAGAGGGCAGGTCGCATCGATGGTCGCCAGCCGTTTGCTCTTCGCTTCCAAACGGATCTCGGGGCTGACGCCGTGCGCACTGAAGACCACGATTGCTCCATCTGGAATTGCTGCGATCGACTCCACGAAGATGACCCCGCGGTGCTGAAAACGCTCCACGACATGGCGATTATGAACGATTTCGTGGAAGACAAAGATCGTCTCGTTGGGGCAGATTTCAAGCAGTTGGTCCACGACATCGATCGCCATGTAGACGCCGGCGCAGAAGCCGCGAGGATTGGCGAGCAAGATCTTCATTGAGCCAAGCGATCATACCCGTGCACAGGTGATTCGTCGGTGTAATCTCGTCCGACCATGAGCGTGATTCGAGGCGAACGAACGGTTGATTTGGCGTCATTCGGCCCGACGAGCGGGCGCATTGCGTCCGATGCCGAAGCGCGTGCGTGGTGCGCTCGGTTGACGGCTGCCAACGGCGAAAACTTCTCGGTTCTCAGCAGATTCGTTCCGCCCCACCTGGTGGATGACTTCACTGCGGTCTATGCATTTTGCAGGGTCTCTGACGACCTTGGGGACGAAATGGAGTGCGTCGAGCGCGCAACGGAATTGCTCGCATGGTGGCGCAGCGAACTTGCGCGTTGCTATCGCGGTGAGGCGAGCCATCCCGTGTTTGTTGCGCTTCGATCAACCATTGCCCGTCACCAACTTCCAGCGCAACTCTTTCACGATCTCATCTCTGCGTTCGAGAGCGATCAGACCAAGATCCGGTACGCCACTTGGGAGGAGTTGTTGGAATATTGCCGTTTGAGCGCGAATCCTGTTGGACGCCTCATCTTGATGGTGCTGGGAGAGGGATCCAACCCAGAGGCGCTTGCCGCGAGCGATTCCATCTGCACGGCCCTCCAATTGACGAATCATTGGCAAGATGCGCGCCGCGATTTGATGGAACGCAATCGGATCTACATCCCGATGGACGCATGGCCACACGAACGATTCGAGGAACGACTCGCAGCCACCTGCAAGCAAGGGTTCGCACCCGATCAGCAATTCATGGCGCAATGGCGCGAAGTGCTGCGGCTGCAGACGGTGCGCACATGGGCGCTCTTTGAGTCCGGCGAAAAATTACTGCCTCTGCTTCAACCGGCACACCGTCCATTGATCTGGCTCTTTCTGGCGGGTGGGACCGGCACGCTTCGACTCGTTGAGACATGGAACTTCGAGACCTGCCTCGTTCGTCCCCGACTTTCTCGATTGGCGAAGTTGATGCTTGTGGGGCGTGCCCGTTGGAATCTGCGAAAGCTCCGCGCGGGATCGCTGCCGGCATCACCGAGTTCGCCATGAGTGTGTTGACTGAGACCACGCCTGCACTCGATTCGCAAGAGCGTGCTGCGGTTGCTGTCTGCCGCGAGATCACGCGCACTCGAGCGGGCAACTTTTACTGGGGACTCAGATTGACCCCAGAGCCAAAGCGATCGGCGATGTACGCGATTTATGCGTGGATGCGTGAGGCGGATGACATTGTGGATGATCCCACCGCCGATCAAACATCCCGCGCCGCCCGCGTTGATGCGTTTCGAGACCAGACCTGCAGAGCACTCGCGGGCGAACGATGCTCTGCAGCACCGCTGTGGGTCGCCTTGTCTGCCGTGGCACGCGACTATCCGCTTGATGCGAGTGACTTTCATGGCATGCTCGATGGTCAGATCGCCGATGTCCACCCGCGTCAGTTGGGGACATGGCAGGATCTGCGCACGTACTGCTGCCAAGTTGCTGGAACCGTGGGCAGCGTGTGTGTTGCCGTGTGGGGGCAGCGCGATCCTCGGTCGCTCCGGCTCGCAGTCGATCGCGGAATCGCCTTTCAACTGACCAACATTCTTCGGGATGTCGTCGAAGACATCGAACGGGGTCGTGTCTACATTCCGGCAGAGGACTTTGAGCGGGCCGGAATCTCAGCGCAGGATCTTGTGCGCTGGTCGAACCCAGACGCCTGCGCATCGCTTTTGCAGGGGACGATCTCACGGGCGCGCGAACACTTCGACGTGAGCGCGCCGTTGGACCAGATGATCACCAGTTCGTGCAGGCCAACACTGTGGGCGATGACAGAGGTCTATCGGCAGTTGCTCGAGTCCATTGCGCGAGATCCGTCACAAGTCGTCAGAGGACGCGTCTCGTTGTCAACGCCGAGGAAACTGTGGATCGCCCTGCGTGCGCGCACGCTCGGTGGGACTTCGTGACTTCCCCCGTGATCGTGGTGGGAGGCGGTCTCGCTGGCATCGCTGCGGCGCTGCGTCTTGCGGATGCGGGAATCCCCGTGACATTGCTCGAGTCGCGCAAGAAACTCGGCGGACGCGCGACGAGTTTTACTGATCCGCGCAGCGGAGAGGTCCTGGACAACTGTCAGCATGTCGTGATGGGAAGTTGCACAAATCTGTTGGACCTCTACGACCGGCTGGGCGTCCTGGGTTGCATTCGATGGCATCCAACGATCTGGTGGGCGAATCCACCACACGATCCCGATGCGATGTCCCCTGGGTTGTTTCCGGCGCCAGCGCATTTCACCGGCGGGTTCATTCGGATGAAACTGCTCTCGATAGCTGACAAGCGCGGAATCGCCCGCGCCATGTGGCGACTCATTCGTCTTGGGCAGGACGGGCGTGCACGGTGGAGAGGCCGTGCATTTGAAGCCTTTCTGCATGAGACGCAGCAGACGGCAGACGCACGTCGGTTGTTCTGGGAACCCATCATCATCAGTGCGTGCAACATTGGGTCGCAGCACTGCGATGCGTTCCACGCCATGCTCGTTTTTCAACAGGGGTTCTTGCAGGATCGATGGAGTCCCGTGATGGGTCTTGCGACGGTGCCGCTCGCGTCCCTCTACGACCCTGCGGCCGCCATTCTTGAAGGATCTGGAGGAGTGGTGCGCACCGGTGTGAGCGCACTGGCATTTTCGTACGACGGACAACGTGTCGTGGGAGTTGTCACAGATGAGGGCATGGTTGAGGGGTCGGCGGTGATTGCTGCGATACCTCCCGATCGACTCTCCAAAGTCTGTTCAGCCACCATGAAGGCTGCGGATGGCCGCCTTGCGCGACTGGACGAGTTTCGTTTCAGCCCGATCGTCGGAGTGCATCTCTTCTTCTCGCATCCCATCATGACCCTTGATCACCTCGTTCTTCCAGGTCGGGACACGCAGTGGATTTTCAATAAGGGAACGGATTCTCAAGGGCGAACGCATCTGCACGCAGTGATCAGCGGTGCGGACACGTGGATGGAATTGGATGAGCGCGAGATTCAGCGGCGGGTGATGGCAGATATCAATTGGGCAATTCCCCCGTCGCGTGGACTCGAACCGATCGCGGTGCGATCCGTCAAGGAAAAGCGTGCGACCTTTGCGTGTACTCCAGGCATTGACGCGATCCGTCCCTCTGCGACACCCGATGGTCTGCGTGGCGGAATCGACAATCTCTTTCTCTGTGGAGACTGGTGCGACACGGGATGGCCAGCCACGATGGAAGGGGCTGTTCGAAGTGGCTATCTCGCAGCGCAGGGAGTGCAGGGGAGGACTGGACAACGGAGTGCTGGAATCGTGCGCGATGTTCCAGCTGCGTGGCTGTCGCGGCTGCTTGGGCTCTGAAATGGAACCCCATCAGGCGCCTGACAACAACTGCCCGCGGAATCCACGGGATTCAGAGGGACTTTCGGCGTGGGTGATGCAGCGTGGTCGTTCGCTCGGATTTGCCGCGGTTGGTATCTGCGATGCCTCGCCGAGTAGCCGAGGAGCGGCGTTGCACGCATGGCTCCAAGGTCACAAGCATGGTGCGATGGAGTGGATGAGCAGCAACATCGAGGTGCGGCTCGATCCGACGAAACTCGTCGCAGGCGCGCAAAGCATTGTGGTGGTTGCGGATCGATATCACGATGGTCAACCAGATCGTCGACCTGCAGTGATCACCGACGAGTCAACTGGTGCCGTGTCAGCGGCAGGGCGAACTGCGCGCTATGCGCGGGGACGCGATTATCACCGACGCATCAAGAAACGACTTCGACGCATGCAACGCGAGATGGAATCGGTACTGGTTGAGTGTCGTGGAAAGGTGTGTTGTGACATCGAGCCATTGATGGAGCGCGAGATGGCCGAGCGCGCTGGTCTTGGTCGATGCGGCAAGCACACGCTGCTCATTCTTCCGCGGCTTGGTTCGTGGGTCCTGCTGGCGTGTTACGTCACGACTGTGCGGTTGCGCGCAACAGATCCCATTGCAGGGCTTGCAGAAGACCCCTGCGGATCCTGCACGCGCTGCATCGATGCCTGTCCCACACAGGCGATCACCCCGTGGTCCGTGGATGGCTCGAAGTGCATCAGCGCAGTCACGATCGAGAATCGGGAGTGGGTCGACCCGGCGATTGCGTCAAAGGCGGGCGACTGGATCTTTGGCTGCGATATCTGTCAGGAAGTCTGTCCCCACAATCAGCCGACGCGAGTCTCCCGTCGAATTGGATTTCATCATGAGTACGACGGTCGCAATGGGTCATTTTCACTTGTCGACGTGCTGGGATGGGACGAACTGAAACGGCGAGCTGCGTTTGGTCCAAGTGCGCTAAACCGAGTGCAGGCTGCGCACGCGAGGCGCAATGCCGTCTGGTGCGCACTCGAAGTGCTTGAACGAACTGATGATCCCACTCTGGAACAGATGATTCGCGCGATCGCAGCTGACGTCGATGAATCACCCGTCGTTCGTCATGCGGCGCAGACGGTTGTTGCGAGGCTCGAAGGCTAGTTGGGCGAAGGCATCCCGCCACCCATCATCATCTTCTGAAGTGCCTGCATCAGCGTTGCTTGCACTTCCTTCGCACTCTTGATCTCTCCGCTCTCGATTGATTCGGTCACGTGGACAATCGTCTCGCTGAGTCCGACGAGCATTGCACCAGCCATCTCGATCTGGGCGCGCATTTGTGGGGCCATCTTCTGGGATGTCTGATCGAGGTCCAGTTTCCACTGCGAATCGATGCGGATCGCAGCGAACGAGATCGAACCGGTCGCACCACCGATCGAAATCGTGGCAGTGTCGTCGGTCGCATCCTCGACCGTTGCAGTCGCTTGGGCACTTGCAAATCTCGAGATGGGACCCAGATCCGAGTTGCCAAACTCCTCCTTCATGGCGATCTGCAGAGCCGCAATTGCTCGCGCGGTACCAAATGCCATCGACTTCAGTGATTCGCCCTCTGGAGTCTCGGCGACAAGGATCTCGTCCATCCGCAGTCCCAGTTCTGGATCGCGACCAGAGTCCGTCAGAAACGCAGCAAGTTCTTCGACTGTGTCGAACGGGGGACCAGCAGAGGCAGTGGGGGTCTCAGCAACTTCATCCGCAGGCGAATCTTCAGGCGCGGCAGGCGATGGTTGTGCGTCCTGTTCGATCTCAGTGGGCGCGGCGGCGGTATCGAAAGAGGGCATTCGGATGGACTTGAGCGAACGCTCAACTGCGAGCGCGAACGATTGGCGCGCGTTGTTGCTGCTGGCGCGTCCGGTGCCAATTCCCGTCGACAGTGCCTGACCGAGTTCCGTGTAGACATCGATCGCAGACTGTGTTGATGCTTGCGCTTGTTTGAGCCACGCTGCGGCACTCGCCGAATCATCGTTCTGCGATCCAGCAAACAAGCCACCCGATGCCAGCGCGTGCAGCAGCAGTGCCTGTTGGAATTCACCCTCGCCCCGTGAGAGCAGGGCTCGAGCGCGCGCGGCTGCGACTGTGAATTGCACGGTGTTCTCACCCGCTCGGCGCGCAGCTGTGTCGGCGGCGTCGAGATCCCCCAACGCACGTTCATAGCAACCCACGAGATCCTTGTTCTCTTGTGGATCCGCTCTCTTGGTGAGATCACGGATCGACGCACGGAGTGCCTCGGCGCGGCTCTCCAGATCAGTCGCTGATGATGAATGAATCGCAACGAGACGATCGAGACTGCCAATCGCCGACTGAATTGCCTGCACTCGAGTCGATGCTCCAGTCGCTTCGCTCGATTGCACGCGCTGGACAGACTCGCCATGGGCGACTGCAGATTCGGCGAGCGCAGACAATGTCTCGTGCACGCGCGCTTCGTCGCGTTTCGACCCTGCCTCAACGGCGATGACCGTGATTTCGTTCCACGGAGCAATGACACCTCGAAGTCGAATCTCTTCGGCTTCTGCCGCAAGTCGTTGCGCTTCTGAAAGCGCTCGTTGGTGTTCAGCCCGCAGCGCCGCAACTGCGCTCGCGAATTCGACTTGGCGAGCATTCACAACGTCTTGTTCACTCGATGCGTCGGCGAGCTGTGGAGTCAATTGCTCTTGCGCCTTGGCGAGCCCGGAATTGCGCTGCGCCGCAGCGAATGCGTCGAGGTTTGCAAGGACATGGAGGAGAGCATGCGCAAGCGAACGGACCGAATGATTCTCGCTCGCGAGTTGGTCCGCGTGACCGATCTCGAGCGCAGCTGCCTGCGTCGTGGCAGTCGCGACGAGGCTTGCTGCAGCTTCTTCCTGCGGCATCGTCGCTCCAGTCAGTCCACTCAAGCGTGCGCCCGCCATGCGAAGAGACTCCGCTGCAGCAACTCGGTCCACGCTTGCGTTCTTGGCGTTGAGCGCGATCTCGATCCCCGCTTCTCTGATTTGAACTTCTGCCGCAGCGCGGAGTGCGACCTTTGGATCCTCGCAACCACAGAGGGTGAGCAGGAGAGAGAGCGACGAGAGCGCGCAAAGTGTGTTTCGTGTCATGGTCTGTGTGTCAAGAGTGCTGTCAATGAAGTGAAGCCGAATGATTGATTCCAAAGAATACGCAAAGAGTCGCAGCGGCGCACTAGCGCGATGGCTCATCCAGATCGGCATCACTTCCGGGTGTTGGAGGGCGCAAATCAGGGGGTTGGTACTCGATGGGGTAGATCGGCCTCGGTTGGTACATCGACTTGATCCATGCGAGGGTTTCACGGAGCCGCTCTGGATTGAGTTTCTTTCCAAGCACTGGACGCCACCCCGCGACAGTTGGATGAGGCAGTTGCGCTTCATCGACCGGCAGCGCGTACTGCACCAGCACAGATTGTGCGGCATCTGCGAAGTTGACAAGCGGGCGGTCCGCGGATGTTCCAAGCAGGATGTTCAAGAGATTTGTGTAACGGACGCGTTCAGAGCCGCGTTCACTCGCAAAGAGGAAGAACTTGCCTGCATCGGCGCCTCCGTGGCATCGACTTGTTGCGCAGTTGGGGATCAGCCACCCGTCGTGAACAGATTTTCGGAATTGACCAAGCGTGGCGGGTTCTGTGATCACCTGAATCTTTGAATAAAAGTCGCGCGCCTTGAGGCCGAATGCGAGACGAACCATCAGCATCGGATCCCCATCGACCAACGCATTTCGACGAGCGGCATCGGATGGCACGTGCGGATTCGCACTGAACTCTTCGAGGAGCGCTCGCGCATCCGCATGATCGATGACGACTCTCGGTGGATTGTCGAAATCGATTTCATAGACACGAATGAGATTGACCTCTTCCAGCGTGAGCAGCCGTGTGGGAAGTGGGCGCGTGGTGATGGAATCTGCGCCAGTCGGAACGGTCTCGCCAGCACCGGTCTCAACGGGGGCCTTCCGTGCAGCGACCAACTTGAGTTGAGCTTCGACTCGCTTGAGGAGCGCGACGGCCTCTGGGAGCTTGGATTCCATCACGAGCGCCACGAGTTCGGAATGCGCTTGGGGATATCTCCTCTCCTGCATCAGCCAATCACAGAGGGCGAGGCGGCGGGCATAGTCGTCGGGATGGATCGAGTCTTTGAGTGCGCGGTACCGCTCCTCGAATGGGATCACCAAGCCCACTCGATAAACGTTGGACCGTGGAATGGATCGTTCGGCGCGTCCCGTTGCGTATCGCACTGAATCAAAGTCGTCTGCGAGCAATTGGACTCGCATGGTGCGTCCATCGCGACAGAAAATGACCACCGGCGTCTGCGGAGGCGCATCGAGCAGTTCGATGATGTCAAGGACTGCGTCCTTCTTGAAGTCGGTTCGCTTGCCATCGCGCTCGATCGAAATCGATTGTTCGTCTTCATAGACAACCGTCCCACCGGCCTCGTGTTTCTGGTTGACGATCAGATGGACACGCCTTGACTTCGCAACTGCGGTTGTGGTTGGTGCCGCACTCTCCTGGATGGATGTCGGTTCTGGAGTCGGCGCTGGAGCTTGCTCCGGAGTCGGCGCTGGAGCTTGCTCCGGAGTCGGCGCTGGAGCTTGCTCCGGAGTCGGCGCTGGTTCAACGGGCGGGGACTGCGCTGGCGGATCGGCCGCGATTCCATGGTTCGATGCAGCCAACCCACCGCAGATCAGGGCAGCGAGGAGCGTCATGCTGACTTGGAATTGCAATCTGAACATTTCCGTTTCGAGTGTACGAGATACGCTCACTCCACTATGAAACTTGGAATCATGTCTGCGCTCTTCTCTGGTCGGACACTCGAGGAAGTGGTACGCGTGTGTGCAGAGCAGGGACTCGGCGCCATCGAACTTCCCGTTGGCGCATACCCTGGGAAGCCATTTTTTGAGCCGGCGCGCGTGCTTTCTGATGCCCGGAAACAGGATCGAATCAAGTCGCTCCTGAAAGATCATGGGTTGGAACTTTCTGGACTTGCGGTGCACGGCAACGCGGTGCATCCGGATCGTGCGCTCGCGCGGGTCCATCACGATGCATATGTCACCGCAGTGAAGTTGGCACCGAAGTTGGGCACAGACATCGTGATCACCTTTTCTGGTTGCCCCGGTGGCGCCAAGGGCGACAAGACTCCCAATTGGGTGACCTGTCCGTGGCCGAGCGACTTTCCAGAGACTCTCCGTTATCAGTGGGATGACGTGTTGGTGCCCTACTGGGCCGCTGCGGCCAAACTCTGCAAGTCACACGGGGTGCGAACCGCGTGGGAAGGTCATCCGGGATTCTGTGCGTACAACCCGATCACACTCATCGAACTATCCCGTCGAGCAATGGCTGCTTCGGGGATCAAGGGGAAGGCGAACTTGGGAGCGAACCTCGACCCATCGCACTTTTTCTGGCAGGGGATCGATCCAATTCTTGCGGCGAAAATGCTCGGTGAAGCGGGACTCCTTTTCTATGTGCACGCCAAGGACACAGAATTGGATCGCAGCGAGGGACCGCGCAATGGCTACCTCGATGCACGGCCATATAGCGCGCTGAATTCGCGCTCATGGAATTTCAGAACATGTGGTGATGGTCATGGCCATGAATTCTGGAAGCCATTTGTTTCGATGTTGCGTCGACAGGGGTACGACCATGTCCTCTCGATCGAGCATGAGGACGCGCTGTTAAGCGTCGACGAGGGGTTCCGTCGCGCCGTTCGATTTCTCAAGGAAGCGATTATCGAAGAACCGCCGGCGACTCCGTGGTGGACTTGATCGCGCGAGCGCCCGTCTCGCTGTGGTCGCGCCATCGCATATGACATGCGCGCGCGTCGATGAAGACCTGCCTCCTCCCGAGCCCTGTTATTCCCGTGGAAGCGGCGAGAGTTCGATGTCCTTGGAGCGACTCACTAAAACCGTCCATCGAATGATCGACCCTTCGCTCCCCGGCGGCGTTGGTGAGAGGGAGAGATCCCATCTCAAGATGCCCTGAGGGAGTTTGGTTGAGACGAACTGGGGATCTGTCGAGAGTGGCGTACTCATCGTCGGCACGGAGACTTCGACTTGGTCGGTCATGCTCACGGGTCTGCGGTCAAGCAGTTCGATGTCGATCGCACGACCAGTGCCGTTGAGGATCGTCGTTCGGTAATCGGAGAATGTGTCGAGTCCACCACCGAAGAGCCCGGATTGCCGATCCTCTTGTTTGACGCGCTCCCGTCGGACCGTGATGGCAGGATCGGCTCCGAAGAATGCCTCGAACTCGCCATTTGGAGTGGCGCCAAGGAATGGCGCGGAGCCCACATAGTCCGAGTTCACAAAAACCGATGCTCGTCCTGGCAAGAGTTGAAAGGGACTGGTGTTCTGCAGCGTCGCTCGAAGGAACGCACCATCGCTCGCCACAGGCTGAATCTGATAGACGAACTTCGCCGAAGCATCAAAGGCTGCAATGCGCGCGCGACGGCGAACTTGACTGTCGCTCGAAGCGTCAAAGGGAAGTGCGATGGTGTAGGTCACGCTGGGACCTGTGCCACCGAAGACAGCATCTTCGCTCAATGACTGGGCCAGCGACTTGCGCTTCTCCATGAGTCCTGCATCGCTTGGAGAATCGCTCTCCTCGGGCGGTGCTCCCGTCTTGTCGTCGCTGGGCGCTGCCGCGATGGAGTAGGCGATGCGAGCGTCCGACGAAGCGGGGACCTCTCTCGTGCGCACTGTTGGACCGACGACATGCACAAACCACGGCGCAACGGCCGAGGGATTTGCGGCGCGCGATGGCTTCGCGGTGGAGAGCGAGAGTCGGACACCTTGCCAATCCTCGCCAGAACTCTGGATGACGAGTGCGTCGAACTCAATCCCAACGGTCTTTCGATCGGGTGATGCGCGAAGTGCATAGACCGGCTCCCATCGCGCGTCGGTGACGAGGTACGAGAGTCGTAGGTTGACGCTCTCGTCGGTGGTCATGGCGAGGAGGACTTCCGCTGATTGGATCGTCTTCGAATTGTTCCCAAGCGCATCGCGCCGTGCTTGTGTCGCTGCGAGTTCCTTGCGAAGAGCGTCCCCTCGTTCTGTCGCGGTCCGAAGCTGCGCCGAAATGCGAGTGCGCTGCGCAGCCATCCAGGTCAATTGCGCATCGAGTGCGGGCAGATCGAGCTTCGGCGTGCCGCCATCTTTCGTGGCATCGGTGCTCGCACGGACACCCACCGATTCCACAACCCTGAGTTCACTCTGCAGGCCAGCCTGTTGATCTGCGGTGGATGCGATCGCCTGATTCCAAGTGCGGATCTCGCCGTCAAGTGCGATCGCTTCGGGTGTCGCAGAGGCATTGACCACTGGTCGAGAAGAGAAATCGACAGACAGGATGCGACCGGCACTGCTCTTCGCTTCGAGCGTGTCTGGTTGGATGGTGGGCGGAAGGGAGTCAAAGCGCAGCTTCCACACTCCTGGAGTCAGTTGCACAATTTCCGTTCGAGTGATGGCGGCGCGCCCCTGATAGAGCAGAACCGATTCGATCTTTGCATTCATCAGCCGCTCTTGTGGAATGTTTGGATCGGAGTTCGCGTCCGCACCCGCACCCGCGCCCCCAGCTTGGCTCCAACTCGGTGCCGTCGCGATCAACAGAGTTGTGCAGCAGAATGCAAGATGGGTTTTCATGGAATGGGTCGTCATGGGTCAATCTCCAAGAGCGCGGCTCGAGTGCCAGCGCGTTCCAAGAGCGAAGCGATTCGCGCACCATGCGCCAGGTTTCCATCGTGGACTTCACGAATCAGCCCGCGCATTTCGCGCTCTTTCTGCAGGTATCTTAAGGCAATCTCCGCCACGGCGGTCGATTCCATCGATGCAAAGAAATCGATTCCTTCGCGGTACACGATCCTGCTCGCCACCCCCTTTGCGACGACCCACTCCAGATATGGCGCGGGTAACTCACGAAAGATGCGTTCACCGACCGTCGCAGTGAGTTCGCGGGGCATGTGACTCAAGATCACCTCTCTGAAGAGATCGCGATCCGCGGATGCCCAACCAGCGACAGCAGGATTGATCGCATCCGCAGCGCCGTTGATGGCGCGGGAGAGTCGGGTGGAGAGTTCTGGAAGTGGGATTGTGGGATGACGCCGTCCCTCACCAAGCAAGATGACCGCTTCGTTGCGGGCAGCTTCGCGCAGTTTCTCCAACACTTGTTCGACAAACTTCGGTTTGATCTTCAGGAACTGTTCTTCGTTCAAGAGCATGCTCTCGGCGATTTCAAAGCTGGAGCACATCACTCCGCACTTGTTGGCACTGGAATCCTTGATGATGAGCGTGCCTGCCTTGGCGAGTTGCACCCGTGCATCTGGCGTGAGAAAGAGATTCGCTCCTTCCACGATGAGCGGACTCGATGGCTTTCCGTTGGGCAGCAGATAGTCACGCCAATTGCGATCATTGATGGTGGCCGGTCGTCCTCCGCCGGGAATGAATGCGTCGGCGGCGAGTCTGTTGTGCAATGTGTTTCGAAGTTGCATCCCCTCTGCGGTGTCCGCCCCAACCACTCGTCCTTGCGCTGAAAGACAGAGCGGATTGAAATGACAGATGGCCTGACCAGCCAGAAAGAGGCGCTCCAACTCTGCGTGATTGAGCCCGTTGGGATCCTCTCCGACGCCGCTTCCATCTGCGACACCGACGATGCAGGCGTTTGAGCCATAGTCGCGGTGCAGGATGCGCATCATGTTTCCAGCAACATCGCCATCTGGTCCACCGGTGATCTTGACCGTGAACTTCTGCTTCGTTGGGTCGATCCCCTGCGACAAGAGCGCGATGCGGAGGAACACATTGACTCCTTCGCTGGTGACGCCATACTCCTTGTGATTGATGCCGCCGTTGGGCTTTGAACTCATGAACGCATTCGCCAATGGATAGTGGCGTGCGGCCGCGTGAGCGACGATCCATTCGATATGCATCGGCGTGATGTTTTCGTCGGGTCCCAGGAAAATGAATTCGTCGCGCCCGAGTCGATCGACGATGCACGCACGCGTCGCAGCATCGGGTGTGATGAGATCGAGAATGCCATCGACGAAAGCCTTCACGCAGCGATTCGTTTCCGCCGGTGGTTCGAGCACAATCGCAGCCTTCGCACCACCTTCGGGAATATCCTTGTTCTTCAACTGTTGCGCGAAGGCGAGCGCGTAGACCTCATCGAAGAGTCGTTCAGATTCGCGCTCGAAGAGGACTGCGCTTGCAGGCTTGACGACACGCAACCCGCCGCGGGCGATCTCCTTGAAGCGCACATGGAATCCGTGAAATCCACGACCGTTCACAAAGAAAACGCCAAAGGGGGTTTCGGGACGGGTCGGTCCCACCAACAACGACGGATCCAGACGCACTGCGAAGGAAAACCGACCAGGGACATAGAAATTCGTTCGGCGCACGGCACGCACCGCCCGCAAGAACGCCACAAAGATCGCCGTCGCATCATCGGAATCGGTGATCGCTGCAATCTGACTTTCGAGTTGTGCGCTGCGCAAATCGAACTCAGAGTCGCTCAGTGGTTGGACGGGATTGAAACGAGCGGTGAAGAGTTGGAGGATCGGGCGAGTGATCGCGACGCGCCCTTCCAGATTCGCCGTCACACGATCGCGGGTGAATGCAAGGGGGTCTTGTGGAACCAACATGTGCCGGATGAGGTCGGCGAACGACCCGATGAGTTCCGCCTCAACGAGTGTGAATTCTGGTCGACGGCCGAGCAACTCGACCGCGCGAAAGTCCAGCCATTTGATCCGCAGCAACTCCAGTTCGACCGGTGCCCACCTGGGATCTGTTGCCTCGATGCGCGTCTGGTTCGCCCACTGCGCGATGAATCCCACAATGGTCACAGATCCGTGCGGCGCGTCTTGGACAATGTCAAGGTGCGCTCGCGTGATATTGATTCCGTGACGGGTCAGCATGCGCGCAGCACGTTCGAGCGTGGTGCGCGTGCGGGCATTCGAGATAGCGATGGTGATGCGGCTCGTCGTTGGATCGGACTCTGCTTCGAGTGAGATGATGGGTTTGTCTGTTGATGAAATCGTCTGAAAGAGTTCGAAGTGTCGGCACATGCGCAGCGGTGTCAGCGTCAAGAGATATCTCGCAGACGCCCCGCGGAGGAATCTGTGGAGTCCATCAATTGGAATCGATGGATGCTCGCGCTTGGCGTACTCGATGGTTGCTTGGGCGGCCTTCGCTTGAAGTGCATTCGCTGGATCGAAGGGCTCCTGATCCCCAAACTCAAAGGTGTCGATCACCAGCGTGCCATCCTTGGACGAGTGGATCTTCGCCGCTCGCAATGAACTATCCATCGGAAGGTCGCGCACGATGTCCGCGAGGACTCCCGCACGATTGCCGGATCGAATCGCAGTGATCGAGTGACCATCTGCACCTTTCAACATCACATCGAGTGGGCGCCCCGAAGTCTTTGCAGCAAGAATTGACCGCAGATGCACCCGCTGCGCCTCGGCGGGGGTGTCTTGGAAGTACATCGTTGGCATGTTCTCGATGAACCATGGGACGACCTCGGACGCCGTTGCGTGGAATTCGGCAGTGAGTTGCGCGAGGAGGCCCTCCGACAATTGGGTGGGCTCGCGAAGATCAGTTGATCGCAGTGTGGTCATCCCATAAAACTACCCGTTCGCCTACTTTCAAGGAGCGCCAATCCCAACATGACCACGATCATTATCGGAAACTTCGACGGAGTTCATCTCGGTCATCAGGCACTCATTCGTGTGGCACGCGAAAATGAGCCATCCGACGAGCTGGTGGCGGTGACATTCGATGCGCATCCCGCGACTCTGACGCGCTCTCAAGCGCCCGCCCGACTGACGACGAACAGCGAACGGGCACGATTGCTTCTGACGTATGGGGTATCTCGTGTGCTGTCCCTGCCAATCACCGCTGCATTGCTCAACCTCGAACCCGAGGCATTCATCGAGTTCCTGCGCGAGCAACTTCCATTTTCAACTGTTGTCGAGGGTGCAGATTTTCGGTTTGGGCGTGATCGAATGGGAGATGTGCAATCACTGCGGCGCATCGGCGAGCGAGCGTCCTTCCAGACGATCGTCGCACCAGACATTGATGTTGCACTGCATGACGGACAATTGGTCTCGGCGCGGAGTTCCATGGTTCGCTGGCTCCTCCTGCATGGTCGCGTCGCGGATGCGAAGCGAATCTTGGGCAGGGCGCATGCAGTGGTTGGTGTCGTGACGCATGGCGCGCGTCGCGGTCGGGAGCTTGGCTTTCCAACAGCGAATCTTGGATCGGTCGATGTCGCGCTCCCGATGGACGGCATCTACGCAGTCGATGTTGAAGATGCACAGAGTCGGCGTTGGCGGGGGGCGGCGAGCCTTGGGACGAATCCAACATTTGGCAGTGATACGCGTAGGCTTGAAGTCCACATGCTGCACATGGACCCACAGACCGACCTCTATGGACAATCACTCACGGTTGCATTCGACGGATGGCTGCGCGACATGATCCGATTTGAGTCGATTGATGTTCTGGTCCAACAGATCGGGCGCGATTGTGCTCGGGTGATGGCGTGACTCCCTACGAATCGAATACTGACCTTGTTGGAATCGCCGCGCGATTGCGCGCTGCATCGCACATCACGGTGATGAGCCACTCGAAACCCGATGGCGACGCGGCTGGATCCGTCTTGGCGATCACGCGCGCTCTGCGAGCGTGTGGAAAGCGCGTCGACGGGTTCTTTTCTGGGACGGTCGACCCCAACATTCAAGGGCTCGCCAATGTTGGAGAGATTCAACACGCTCCCACAACCTTGCCCAATGAGGGTTGCGACCTCGTGGTGGTGGTTGACACTGGAGCGTGGAGTCAAGTGGAGCCGCTCGAGGGATTTCTTCGGACGATGAAGGGACGCGTGGTTGGTGTGGATCATCACGCTCGTGGAGATGACATCGCAGATCAGCGAGTGGTTGATGTTTCGATGGCATCGGCAACGCAATTGATCGTGCAACTGATCGATGTGATGGGTGTGCCGCTCGTTGCACCCGGAGCAGATGCGAAGTTCTCAATTGCAGAAGCCATCTTCGTCGGCGTGGCAACTGATACGGGTTGGTTTCGCCATGCCAACGCCGATAGCAGAGTCTTCGCACTCGCATCTCGACTCCTGGACTGTGGCGTCGACAAGATCGCACTCTTTCAATCGCTTGAGGAGAACGGGCGCCCCTCTCGGCTCGCCGTTCTGGCGAGAGCGTTGAATTCGCTCTCGTACTACAAGGGTGGACGGGTGGCGATGATGTCAGTGAGCTGTGCAGACTTCACCGCGACAGGCGCGAAGTCAGACGATGTCGGGGGACTTGTGAATGTTCCACTCACCATTGGCGACATCAAGCTGTCGGTGGTGCTCACCGAATCAGAGCCCGGTGTCACGAAGGCGAGTTTTCGAAGCAAGAACACCAACGGCGTCGCGGAGGTTGATGTCAACTCGTTTGCAGCGCGCTTCGGTGGCGGTGGACATGTCCTTGCGGCTGGCGCCAAACTGAAGATGCCACTCCAGGTCGCGCGAGTGCTGGTCGAGAGCGAGATCGCAACGCTCCAGGGGAACGGAGAGTGAATCATGGAGCGCACGCCACCGTTGGAGGTCGCACGGCGCTCAGTATCACTGCGTCCGTGATGGTGTCCTTGCAATCCCTGTTCTTCGCGGGCTGCATCGCAGGCTGCGACGCAGGCAACGATGGAGGGGTTGCATCCAGTCCACCCAAGGTGATCGCATCATTCGAGGTTCAAGGAATGCACTGCAACGGGTGCGTCGAAGCGATCAAGGCAGATGTGTTGGCGATTGACGGAGTCACCGCTGTGACAGTGTCGCTCGAAGATCACACCGCAGTCATCACGGTCGCCAACAGCGATGCCACCGCGAAGGCAGAAGCTGCCATTCGAGCGCTCGGCTATACAGTCACGCCGATTGCGCCGAGGTAGAAGCAGCGCGTTCCGCGGTCAGTCCGAGCAACCGTGGGAAGTGCCGCAGCATTGCCGGCAAGAGCACAACCGAAGTCACGAGGGAGGCCATGCTTCCCACCAGCATCACCCATCCCAAACTCTGCAGCCCTCGATGTGATGCGAAGAGCAGCGTTCCAAATCCGACGCCAGTCGTCCCCGCGCTCAGCACCACGGCTCGTGTTGTCCATCCGAAGTATCGCGCGCCAGAACCCTCTCGTGCGCGGTGCATGACATGCACTGAACTATCCATTCCAAATCCAATCAACATGGGGACGCTGAAGAAGTTGGCGAGATTCAATGACACTCCAAGGAGTGCGAGCAGCCCGAATGTCCAACCGAGTCCAATCACAAGGCAGAGGAGACATGCGCCTGTGGCGACCACTGATCGAAGATCCAGAAGGACAAGGAGCGCGATCACGACCAGTGACCAAAGTGACATCGTGACAAATGCGCGTCGCATGTCGACCACAGATTCGTAGACAGTGATTGGCACGCCTGTGGCATCGGGATCGATCGCCAAAAGCGCATGCACAAACGCAGTCAGCGGTTCAAACTCCCACAAATCGTGCCGTGGATAGACCGAAACCAGCATCCCTCCCTGGGGCGAAATCATCCGAGCTCGAACGGCAGCAGGGAGGCTGTCGCGAAGTGATGCCCGTGCACCCTGCCCCATCTGAATGAGCGACTCTCGAGTCCGCAACAGCATCTTGTCGCACTGGAGCTGCGCAGCGTTCATCTGTTCCGGATCTCGCAATCGACTCTGCAGCGCAGAGAGTGCCAGTGCAATGCTGCGCAATTCGTGCAGTGACTCTTTGGATTCCGTGAGTGAGGCAAGTTCAATCAGTTGACCTAGTCGGTCACCAACCTCCGCGACATGTTCCACCATCGGTCGTGGACTCGTTGTTCCGACCGCCGGTCCCGCGGGCTCCGCTCGCAATTCACAGGTCACGCCAAGGAGTTGGCGAAGGGATGTGCGTTCGTCTGTGTCCGGCTTGACGATGTCGAGCACACTCTGCACCTGAGCGACCAGTGGATCTGCCTTGGCACGGTTGGTGATGGACATGACCTCTGCTTCACTTCGACAGATCACCGCTCCGAACCACGATGCACTCACCGAATCTTCGAGGATGCGGTGCTCCCACGCGATCGAGTCCAACCCATCCGCTTGGAGTCGTAGTAAGTTGGTTTCGATTGTCAAGAATGGTGTCGCAGCTGCAAGCCCCAAGGTGACGCACACGCTTCCAAGCAAGACTCGTCGGTCATTGCGTGGCGATGTCGAGCCGAAGGGAGTGGCACGCACTCCGCCTGGAAATGCCTGGGAAAAGCGCCCGCCGTGGATGGCTCCAGCGACGTGCGAGGCAGTGACCCCGCGATGAGTGGAGCGATGATCGCGCCATCGATCCACGGTAACGATGAGCGCAGGAAGCGCGATCGTCAGAATCAGCGCGCACGCAATGAGTCCACAGCCCGCAATGATTCCAAGTTCCTGCAATCCACCGAACTCAGTGCCCAGTGCGAGGAAGAAGACCGCCGCACTGGTGAGTGCGCCAACCCATGTTGGAATCGTGTTCACCATCACCGCGGCTCGCATTGCGGGAATGGTGGTGAGCCGCTGTCGAAACTCGGTGTACCGAGCGATCATGTGGATCCCGTAATCGACGCCCGCACTGACGAGAACCAGCATGAAAACCAGACTGAGCAGATTGAGCCTCCCCACGAACAGCGCTGCCGCGCCATAGGTGCACGCGAAGGCCAGCAGCAGCATGATTGATGCACAGAGTGGTCGCACGATGCTTCCCATCGTCCACATCGTCATGATCGCAACGAGCACGCCCGCGACAACAGTGCCGCGTGTCATGTCGTCATTGGTGGTGCGAAGTTCGTCCGCTTGCAGCACGGGCTTTCCCGTCAGTCCGATGTCGACGCTCGGGCAGCGTCGTTGAACATCACTGATCACGCGGCGGATGTCCTTCAGGATGGGTTCGATTGTGGCGAGCGAGCCGAAATCCTTCGTTGGAAGGATGGCAACGAAATACATCTTTCCGCTGGACGAAATGAGGTATTCGCTCGATCCCTCCTGCGCGAGTGCGAACCCATCTCCAGGTTGCGCTGTGATTGCTCGCAAGAGAAAAGCACTTCCCGCGCCGATTCGTTCGCGCTCCTGCGGCGTCATCAGCATCCCGCCACTTTGGAGCCGACCAAGTCTTTCATGGACACTGGCGAGCAGGGTCACAGAATTCAGATCAGCAGGGTTGGGGACAAGCAGTGACTCGAATCCGTCGGACGCTTGCAGGAAGGTCTTCAATTCGTCGGTGGACATTGCACGCGGCGCGAGACGCAACTGCTCATCGTGATCGATACGACAATAGACCCCCGCGAGGTGCTCGACGCCCCGCAGGTCTGCGCAGAGTGCATCGACCGCATCCCGTGCGGCGGATGGATTGCCTCGTGCGTCGACGGCGATATAGAGATACTCAAGATCTCCAAACTCGCGCATGAAACTTCGGTATGTCTGCATGAACGCTCGATCTGGACTGATGAGCGAATCGGTGTTCGCATCGAGCGTGAGATGAGTTGCTCCGTACCAGCCGCTCAATGCAGAAAACAGAATTGCCACAGACACGACTCGCTTTGGGGCGCGAGTGATGAGATTGGCAATATGCGAGATGATGCTCACCCGCCACGGGCGACGCACGGTCTGCTCCTCATCAGGGTGCTGTTCCATCGCAGTCAGATCGCATCGCGAGGGACGGAGTGACCGCGGATCGCGACCCCATCCGCTTCCGCCCGCGTTTCACTGCACAATTCCGTTGGCTGCGCACCCAGCAGGGCGTTGGACGCAATGCGGCGAAGCACATCCCACGTCGGACCAGGGAAACGGTGCAGCCCAACCATCGTGGTCTCGAACGCTCTCAAGAAACCGTCGATGTCAACCGCGCTGATGTTGAGTGGGGGAGTCAACTTCAGGACCGGCAGCCCATGGCCAGCGACTTGCGAAAGAATGTGGTGATCCTCCATCAGAGGAATGGTGACCGCCTGCGTGAACAGGTTTTCATCCAGCGCATGGACAGCGCGCCACGCCAACCCAAGGGCGAGATTCTGCGGCATGCGAAACTCGATGCCGACCATCAATCCGCGCTGTCGAATTTCGCCCATGAATTCAAATCGACTCCGCATGGTCTCCAACCCGCGCTTGAGTTGACTCCCACGCTCGCACGCGATTTCTCCCAGGCGCTCGTCGTCGTAGACGCTCAGCACTGCGAGTCCTGCAACCATCGCGAGCCCACCCATGTGAAAGGTTGATGAGTGGACGATGGAGCGATCAAGTCTGGAGAACACTCGCTCCCAGAGTGCGGTTCGCAGCAACACCGCGCCCACCGGCACATAGCCACCAGAGAGCGCCTTGCTCATGACCACCATGTCAGCGTCGACAGATCCCTCCTGATCGATGGCAAGGAAGGATCCCGTTCGCCCGACACCCGTTTGAATCTCGTCCACCACGAAGAGCGCACCATGTTGATGGCAGAGCTGTGACGCCTGTGCCAGAAAACCTTCGCTGTGAATGCGGACTCCCTTGCCTTGAATTGGTTCGACAACAAACGCCGCAACATCTCCCCGACTGAGTTCCTTCTCAAGTGACGCCAGGTCATTGAATTGCACCGCGCGAAAGTCTGTCGGGAAGGGTCCGAAGCCCTCTCGAAAGCTCTCACACCCGTTCATCGCCAGCGCACCCGTGGTGAGTCCGTGAAACGCTCCCGTTTCGTACAGCATCGTGCCTCGCCCCGTCGCGCAGCGCGAGAACTTGATCGCAGCTTCGATGCCCTCCGCTCCAGAGTTTGTGAAGAAGACCCTATCCAAGTCGCGACCAACGCGGGCCTTCAGTTCTCGGGCAAGCACTCCAGCCAGGAGCGGAGTCTCGAACTGCACCATGGACGGAGCATTGGATGCGAGGAAATCCGAGAGCGCTCGCTTCACGGTGGGATGATTGCGTCCAACATTGCACACGGCGTACCCGCCGATCATGTCGAGATAGCGATTCCCAGAGGTATCCCACAAGGACGAACCCTCTGCTCGGACGAACGTGCGATCAAAACCAATAAGTCGAAGCGCGCGACGCCACTTGGGATTGATGTGGTCATCGTGGAGCGCTGCCGCATCACTGCCGCGCTCCGCGATCACACTCGCCAGATCAAATGGCATTGGATCGGACGCATGCGGCGTCGAGTGAGGCAGAGTGAAGCGAACCTCGGGCGAGTACCCGGCGTCCAGCGACAAAGACATCCAATGCTCGACCGCGGACCTGCCAACCGTCGAATGGACAATTGCGGCTCTTTGATTCAAACGCAGATGAATCAATCTTCCAGGAGAGCGTTGGATCGATCACTGTGATATCTGCGGGCAGTCCCGCCTCCAATCGTCCATGTCCAAGTCGGTCGATCCCTAGAAGTCGCGCGGGTTCGATGGTCATCAACGCGATCAACCGACTCCACTCGATGGCTCCGCTCTCAACCAGCGCCTTGACATAGAGAGCGAGCGCACACTCCACACCAATCATGCCAAACGGCGCCGCAGTGAAGTCGCGAGCCTTCTCTGCTGAAGTGTGCGGAGCGTGATCGGTTGCCAGCACCGTGATCGTGCCATCAACAATCCCTTCGATGATGGCGTGAATGTCAGCGTCAGTCCGCAGCGGTGGGTTCACTTTCGCCATGGTGTTGTAGCCAACGCACATGTCCTCGGTGAGCAGCAGATGATGCGGTGATGCTTCAGCGGTGACGGGTTGCCTTTCGGCGCGGGCTCGCCGCACGATGTCCACACTTCCCGCCGTCGTCAAATGCTGAATGTGGTAACGACATTGATGACCGCGATTCAAGCGGATGTCTCGTTCGATGATGACCTCTTCGGCGACGGCTGGCCATCCGCCGAGCCCGAGCCTGGCACTCACGACCCCCGAGTTCATCACACCGCCCACTGTGAGCGTTGGATCTTGGCAGTGCTGCATGAACGCCTTGTCGAGTGATGCGCACACCGCGAGTACTTTGCCCATCATTCCAGCGCTTGCGATGCAATCGCCGTCGTCGGT
Source organism: Phycisphaerales bacterium (assembly GCA_009691725.1). Lineage (GTDB taxonomy): Bacteria > Planctomycetota > Phycisphaerae > Phycisphaerales > SM1A02 > F1-60-MAGs104. The sequence goes on along the minus strand of SIAP01000002.1, from coordinate 60,669 downwards.
GAAAGCGACTGCTCCAACGTGCGCCATCGCACCCATCGGCGCGAGTTGCTCACCGGCGCGACCAACGGTCGCAGCACCCGCCACAAAGACACGCGCTCGTTGGCTCGCCTTCGCGCGCATTTGGACGAACTCAACTGTGCTTGGCAGATCGATTGCAGGCGTCGTGTTTGGCATGCAGCAGACACTGGTGAAGCCGCCAGCGATCGCCGCCGCTGCTCCAGTCGCAATCGTCTCTTTCGCCTCGGCGCCTGGTTCCCGCAGATGCACATGTGGATCAATCAGCCCCGGCACGACGAGGTATCCATCGCACTCGATGACTGCGCCACCGGCGGGGATGGTGAGCTGTCTTGGCGTTGTCGAAACTGCTGCGACCAGTCCTCCCGAAATCAGCACATCGGCAGTCGCATCAAATCCGGTCGCAGGATCAATGACCCGACCGCCACGAAGTAGGAATGCGTTTTCCACGACGAACCAATAGTAGCGAGTGGTGATGCCGCACAGAAGCCGCTGCGACGACGGCACTCCCACACGACACAAGAAAACCGCAGAACCCGAAGTGATCGGGCTCTGCGGTCTATTGAATCAAGCGTTTCGAACGATGCGATCAGCCGTTGGTCTTGCCAGACATTGGGCAGCCCGTTGCAGACTTCGAGCATCCGCTCTTGGTGCCGCAATCGGTCTTGGTTCCGCTGACTGCGCCTGGTGATGCTGGAGCAACCACTGCTGCCTTCGCATCGCAAGTCGCTGCCTTGCTTTCCTTGCAGCATGCTGCGGTTTTGGTGGCACAGCATGAGCTGCCGCTAACTGCGCCAGGAGCTGCGGTGTCCTTGTTGGTGTTGCATGCAGAGAGAGCGAGGAGAAGAGCACTACCGGCGATGAGTGTGAAACGCTTCATGATTTGGACTCCAAAAAGAGGTAAAAGATCGATACACGTGAAAACAGTATAACGGTTCAACGGGGCGAGTTCACTACGATTCAACGAAATGGACGGAAATTGTATTGAGCAATTGCTAAAGAAAGCACGGGCGCTCCCCGTCGTGCCCGGCGTCTATCTCATGAAAGACCGAGAAGATCGGGTTCTTTATGTTGGGAAGGCGCTTCGCTTGCCCGATCGAGTGAGTTCGTACTTCTTGCCGAGCACGGACCTTGGAGTGCGGAAGCAGCCGCTGGTTGCACTGATTCACGACTTCGAAGTCATCGCGTGCGAGGGTGAGTGGGAGGCGCTCTTGATGGAGGCGCGGCTCGTGAAGGATCTCCAGCCTCAATTCAATGAGGCCCTTCTCGACGGCAAGAGTTTTCCATATCTCGCGATCACCATGCGTGATGAGTTTCCGGGAGTGTTCGTGACGCGAGATCCGCAAGAGGAGCGATTTCGCGGCGCGCGAATCCTCGGACCATTTGTCAGTGGTGGCTCGCTCCGTCACGCTGTGCAGATTCTTCAGCGTGTCTTTCAGTATCGAACCTGCGAGCTCGCGATTTGCTCCGATGATCCGCAGAACCGTCGATTTCGCCCCTGTTTGTTGCATGCGATCGACCAGTGCTCGGCACCCTGCGCGAATCGCATCACACCCGCTGCCTATCGCGAAGACATCGAGCGGTTCCTTCGGTTCCTGTCGAGCAAACGCAGTGCGATGCTGAGAGACCTGCAACGGGAAATGGCCGAAGCGTCAACGGCGCAACACTTTGAGCGCGCTGCCGTTCTGCGCGATCAGATTCGCGCGATTGAGAAACTCGATGAGCGCGAACGGCGCGGTCGCGATGGCGAGTTTGACTGGCAACCAGAAGTCACGTCGCTGATTCAGAATCCAGCAGATGGTCTGGTTGCGCTGCAGCGCGCGTTGAACTCATCCGCGCCAATTCGCTGTCTCGAAGCGATCGACATCGCGCACCTCCAAGGAGACGAGACTGTTGCCAGCAAGGTGTGCTTCATCGATGGTCGACCCTTCAAGGATGGCTACCGTCGCTACCGGATCCGCACTGCATCGAACGATGATTTCATGGCCATTCGAGAGGTCGTCTCTCGCCGTTATCGCGACGCAGGAGCGGGGCAGGAACTCTATCCAGACCTCATCCTGATTGACGGCGGCGCGGGTCAATTGAGTGCAGCGATGGATGCGTTCATGTCGTTGCGCGTCAAACCTCCACTCGTCATCGGGCTCGCCAAGAAAGAGGAACTCATCTATCGCAATGGCGCCACCGAACCGCTGCGACTGGGGCGCACAAATCCCGCGCTCAAACTCTGTCAGGCCATTCGTGATGAGGCGCACCGATTCGCACAGCATTACCACCACCTGCTTCGATCAAAGCGGATGATCGCTGAGTGACGGGGAGTGGAGGCACGCGTCTTACGCAGGATTCGCCAGTGCTCCCGGAGGCAACTCCTCCGGCTCGGACTTGGCGGGTGTGGGCTGAGTCACCGCGGGCTTTGGTATCTCTCGTTGCAGCAATTCAGCGATCGATGGACGCTCGAAGACTTCTCCACGCATGATTCGGTCAACATCATCTTTCGAGAGCGTCTCCACATTGAGCAGCGCTTCAGCCACCGCAGCGATCGGCGTCCAATTCTCATTCACCAGCCGCGTCGCCTCGGCGTATGCACCATCGATGAGCTTGCGAACCTCCTCGTCGATGACCCGCGCCGTCTCGGGTGAATAGTCTTTCTCTGGGATGAACGACTCGCGATCATCTGCCGAGGAATAGTTCACAAATCCAAGTCGATCAGACATTCCCCACTGCAGCACCATGGTGCGCGCATAGGCAGTCGCCATCTTGATGTCCATCGATGCGCCACTGGAAATGTCCGATGTCTTGCGCTCCTCGGCAATGCGCCCACCGCAGAGCACACGCATTGTGGCGAGCAGGTGCTTCCTCGAGTATCCGTAGCGGTCCTTTTCGGGAAGGCTGAAGGTTGCGCCCATCGCCTGACCGCGCGGAACAATGGTGACCTTGTGCAGCGGATCCGCATCTGCGAGGAGCACTTGCAGGACCGCATGACCAGCCTCGTGATAGGCCGTGGCAACGCGCTCGTCTTGTTCGATCTTGCGACTCTTGTTCGCGCGACCGAATCGCACCTTGTCGCGCGCCTCCTCGAGATCCGTCATCTCGACGAAGTCTTTCTCTGCCATCGTTGCGATGATCGCAGCCTCGTTGATGATCGCTGCAAGATCAGCGCCAGAGAACATCGGAGTTCCTCGCGCAAGCCGCTCGAGAGTGACATCGGGTCCCATCTTGACCTTGCGGGCATGCACCGCCAGGATCTGGGTGCGACCACGCACATCAGGCAGGGGGACTGCGACTTGACGGTCAAATCGACCGGGTCTGGTGAGCGCAGGATCAAGCACATCGGGGCGATTCGTTGCGGCGATCACGATGATCTGATCGTTCGCCTCGAATCCATCCATCTCGACGAGGATCGCATTGAGGGTCTGTTCGCGTTCATCGTGTCCGCCCGACGAAAAACCGCCGCCTCGTCGTCGACCCACGGCGTCGATTTCGTCAAGGAAGATGATGCAGGGCGAATTGTCCTTCGCCTGCTTGAAGAGATCGCGAACGCGACTTGCGCCAACGCCAACGAACATCTCAACGAAGTCCGATCCCGAGATTGAGAAGAAGGGGACATCGGCCTCGCCTGCGATGGCCTTTGCAAGCAGCGTCTTGCCACATCCTGGCTGACCGGACAACAACACGCCACGGGGAATTCGTCCGCCGAGCTTGCTGAATCGCTTGGGGTTCTTGAGGAACTCAACGATCTCTTGCACCTCGTCCTTCGCTTCTTCAACACCCGCGACATCGTTGAAAGTGATCTTGACATTCTCTTTGTTGGTCACGCGATGACGGCTCTTGCCAAACGATCCGAGCATTCCGCCTGGACCGCCACCTGCTGCATTGCGCATTCCCCGTGCGATCAGGAACCACAGGACCGCAAGAATCAAGAGCGTCGGCACGAGTGTGAGCAGCAACTGCACGAACACGCTTTGACCAACCTGCTCCTGCCACTTCACGCCCGCAGTTGTGAGCTGCCCCCGAACCCAGTCGTAATCGCCAGGAATGATGCGAACCCAGACTTGCCCACCCTTCTGTCCCGATCGTTCCGATGCGCCGGGGAGGGACTTTGAGAGCGTCGCCATCAACTTGTCATCTTGAATCACGACCGATGCGGGTTCGAAAAATCCCTCCTTGGCGAGGACGAAAAATTCCTGCGGAGTTGGGATCGCTTCGCCGCGTTGCGAGGTGCTCGTGAGCACCGTCCATATGACTGCGATCAACGCCAACAGCAAGATCCATGTCATGAATTGTCGCCGCATCTTTGGAGGCTGCGGTGGAAGTGTGCCATCGCCCTTGGGCTTGCCCGTTGTGTTGCGATCCGAATTCTGTCCGTCGTTGTCGTGTGTCATGAGTCGTCGTTCATTCCAAGCGTGTCGTTCCAACGAACCAGTCCCAACCAGTCCCCAACCATTTCAGTGCATTGACTGATCATCTGGCCAACTGCGTGTTCGCATTGTCCTTCGTTTGCTACCAGTCGCACTGCAGGCTCGCGACTATATCCCGCGCCAACTGCTGCGCGACTGCGAATCGCCCAAGATCAATCGGCTGATTATTGGGGAGACTTGCAACAAACACGGCACTCGAGAGCACTCCCGACCGCGAAATGATCGGTTTCCCAGTACGCATGTCGATCCACTCGTAGTCCACCGTGACATTGAGCGCCATTTCCTCGGTGAGCTTAGTCGCAACGCTCTGGGAGAGCATCCGCAGCTCAACTTTGGTGATGGTGCCTCTGAGGACCGTGTCGGCTCGACCCTCCCCAGAGATCTTGTAGGGAGTCGCCGACTCCACCTCTTTGACCAGCGCGTCTGCCAGTTGGAACGGGATGGCGCGATCGCTGCTGGAATTCTTGAAGATGGGAACTGCGATGGAGCGGTAGTTCGACGAGTAGAGGTTGCCGTGGGAATACCCGCCGACATTGGTCGAATCGCACCCCAACGAGAACCAAACCAGTTGCGAAACGCAGAGCGCTGCGAGGGAGACCCTCAGGGTTGAGCGAGTGAACGACGTTGTTGTCACTGGTTTCCTCCCGGGGGCGCACTCGGCGCAGGCTCTGCACGAGGGTCGGCTGGGATTCCGGCTGGGATTTCGGTTGGGATTTCGGCTGGGATTTCGGCTGGAATGCCAGGCTGTATCCCCGGCAATATCCCCGGCAATATCCCCGGCAGCGTGTCGTCATGCGGACCGCCCGTCGGTGGCGCGTCGAGCTTGGGAATGTCGGTCGCTGCTGCGTCCCACTCGAGTCCTAACAGCGCCTTGCGCTGCGCCGCGTAGTCGGGGCAGGACTTCTGCACATCTGGTGGAAGGGCGGCGAAGATGACAGGAATATGTTTGAGTGCGAGGAGTGTGGAGATGGACTTGGGGTACTTCGCGAGGAGTCGTCTGATGTACAGCTCGCACGAAATGGGATCACCCATGTAGTCGTACCAACCAGCCTCACTCAACAGTTTCGATGCCTCGGACTCGTAGATTCTCACGAGGAGCGCATCCGCTCCAACGCGCTGCGCGGTGATTGGGTCGAGGGCCTGCAATTCTTTCAATCGCGCACTCGCTTCGAAGAGTCCACGTGCGTCGTAGAGTGGTCCCCTGTAGGCCGCACAAAGCGAATAAATGAGCCGTAATCGAGCCTTTTCCACCTGTCGTGACCGAGGATAGTTTTGCACGAAAAGGTCGTATGCATCTGCCGCGAGTTGCAGATCTCGCTTGCGGAAATAGAAGTCGGCCAGCTCCATTCCTGCCCGCTCTGCCAATTCACTTCCAGGCAGTCGCTCTTGGGTTCGAATCAGGATCTCTTGCGCCTCTTCGTCAGCGTTGAGCCATCGAAAGGTCCCCATGAACCTTCTCCGCAGGCCATTTGCATATGCCTTGGCGATATCAAACTCGCGCTGCAATGCCGTGACGAAAACATCGGACCCTGGATAGAGCCGCACGAGCTCTTCGTAGTCGTAGAGTGCCTTGAATTCATCCCCTTGCGCAAGCAGCGCATCGCCCTTGAGCAGGAGAGCATGAGCTCGAAGCGGATCCGCTGGAAACCGATCGAGCCATCCCGACGCAAGGTTGTAGGCTCGCGCTGCATCTCCTCGTGCGAGCGAGAGTTGCGCTTGTCGAAGCTGATTTGCAGACCCGTCAGGATCTGAGTCGGCAGGGGGCATCCAGCGGTCGTCCGCAGAGAGTGTGAGTGTTTCCTGCGCCGCACAGTCATCGTGAATTGCCACTGTGGGAGCGAGGATCGCCCCAACGAGGAGAATTGCCGCGAGAGTATTGGGCTGGGTCGTCACGCTCAGAAAGATTCTACGCACTTTTTGTGGCGGTGCGAGAGGGGTTATCTCGAGTTGGACCAGCCCCATCATCTTGTGGTGTTGGGGTGATGACGGCACGACTGATCGTGCGACGGCGGCCCTTGAGTTTGGTCTCTCTATCGAAATCGGACTCACCCGCGCAGGTGCTCGGTCCAAGAAAACGGCGAGATCGCTTGCGGAGTTCATTATTCGTGTTGTATAGTTTCGCCATCTTCACCACGGATGAGTGAGGAGATCACTGCGACAAGGATGTTGCAGTCGATGAGTTCGAACAGGTCAAGGAGAGACCCCGATGACGAAAGTGAAATCCAAGTTTGACCCGCGTCGTACGACTGGTGGAGCAGTTGGTCTTGCAGTTGGGGGGGCAGTTCGAGTTGTCGTTCCAACGACTGCTGGATCCGCAACGGCTCGGTCCAAAACCAAACCAGCGTCCAAGCCAACCATAAAATCTGCGGAAAAGACGACGTCTGTCAAGGTCACCGCCGACGCATTGTGGAAGCGATACGGTGCGCTTCGCAATGATCCCGCGCGCCTTGAGGAACGCAACGGAGTCCGCAATGAATTGATGTTGATGTATCACGCACTCGTTCGCTACACAGCAGAACGCATGCGCACTCGTCTTCCATCGGAAGTCGATGTGGATGACTTGATTTCAGCTGGCGTCTTCGGTTTGATGGACGCCATCGATTCATTCGACCCACTGCGGGGAATCAAGTTTGAAACATATTGTCCGCAGCGCGTCCGTGGTGCAATCTTCGACGAATTGCGTCACCTTGATTGGGTGCCGCGCCTCGTGCGCTCTCGGACCTCGCGTATGGACCGAGTGCGAAAGCAGATCGAAATGGAAAAGGGAAGACCGGCCACAGACGAGGAATTGCAGACGCATCTTGATGTGAGTTCGGAAGAATTCGAGAAGATCAATCGCGACTCTCGTCCGGTGGGCATCGTCAGTCTGAACAAGAAGTGGACCGATGCAGATTCTTCGGGAGAGGCGCGGGAAATCGATGTTCCAAGCGACGCACCGAACATGGACGCGTTTCAGATGCTGCAGCGCCAAGACTTGCAAGTGCTGCTCACGCGCGGTCTCACTCGAAGCGAGCGTCTCATCGTGATTCTCTACTACTACGAAGAACTCACGATGAAAGAAATCGGCGTGACGCTCGACCTTTCAGAGAGCCGAGTGAGTCAGATGCATTCGTCAATTCTGGCACGATTGAAGTCGCAGATGAAGCATCGTCTCAAAGAAGTGGTCGAAGAGCAGTGAGTTTGTTGAGCGGGCGAAACGCCTGATTAGCGATCGGCGCTGATGGGACGAATGAAGATGTTGGTGCACTGCACGGCAGATCCGTGACTTTGAATGGCGATTGGACCGACCGCCGGAACCCCTGGGAGGATGGCGTTGACGATGACTGCTTGTGCATTGAGATCGACAGCAAGCGATTCGCCGCGCATGACAATCTGAAACCGATTCCACGAACCGATCGGAGCATCGGCGCGAACGCTCGGAGTGCATGCGGCGCGGACTGCGGGGGTCATGGATTCATCCGTGCGGTATCCCCACACCTCACCACTTCCACAGGGCCAGTTCCACATATTGACTTGGCTCTTGGAACTGCCACGCAGAAAAATCCCGCTATCCCATTCGTCGATTTCGACGAGTTCTGGTTTGCCATCTGCGCGTGTGAGATCTCGTCCATCGGGTCCAATGCGCTGTCGCATCATCGTGCCCTGAGACTGCCCATGCCATCGCCAGTCGACGATGAGTTCGAAGTCTCCGAAGGACTCCGTACTCCACAAATCTCCTCCCTTTCCGTCGTAAGTCAGAATGCCATCGGCGAGAGTCCAGTGACCGGCGAGATCCTTCGCTTCTTTCCATTGCGGAAGTCCTCGGTGCAGCAGAGACGTGAATCCTGCCTGCTCGAGCGCACACTGCTCTGGTGTGAGTGGTGGATTCGCATCTGGCAGTGGCGTGAGTTGAATGTTGCGAAACCGAATGGGGGTCCCCTCGCTCTCAAGGCAAATGAATCCCTTGCGCGGATTGATGTTGGTTCCTCCAGAGACCTCTGTGCCATTCACAGCGAGTGTGATGCGCCCGTGATTTGCCGTCACGCGATAGCGATTCCACTCTCCCTTGCCCTTTGTGAGTCTCGCTGCGGGTAGGCAGCGACTCCATCCTGCGGGATGCGGGCGGTCAGGGGTCATCACCGCGCCGTGAATTGGAAAGATGTCGCCCTGACCTGTGTAGAGCAGCCTCCCTTTGTCATCGCTGACATCGGGCGTCAGCATGATCTGCACTTCGACTGAGCGCGTGAATGGAACTCCCTTGGCGGGTACGCCATCGCTCCAAACAAAAAGCCCTGCGTTGCCGGGCTCCTCTTGATGCATCCACTCCATTTCGAGTGTGAAGTTTTCGTACATCTCCGTCGTGCGAAGGACGCCGGTGGGCACGCCGCTGCAGAGGATGTACGGGATCCCGTCGTCGCCCTGCTTCACGGTGAAGGTGTCGCTGTCGCAGTTGACATTGACCCACCCGGTGAGATCCTTGCCATTGAAGAGGGGAGTCGCCGGGGCGCCAGTGAGTGCGTCAGCCAGTGCGCTCGTGAGCAAAGCGAAGAGTGATGCGGTGATGATCATGTCAGAGTCCGATCTGAGTCACTTTCTGTGCGACTCTGAATTCTGCGGTGGTCTTGGCGCGGATCTCGTCGACGGAAGTGCCCGGGGCGACTTCCGTCAGCACGAAACGATTCGAGTGTTCATCCATTTCCATCACGCAGAGGTCGGTGATGAGCATGTCGACGCAGTGTTTCCCAGTCAACGGAAGTGTGCACGATGGAATGATCTTTGCGTCGCCACGTTTGTTGTTGTGTTCCATCACCACGATCCGCCTGCGAACTCCCGCCACGAGATCCATCGCACCACCCATTCCCTTGATGAGTTTTCCCGGAATCATCCAATTCGCCAGATCGCCCTCCTGCGATACTTCCATTGCGCCAAGGATGGCGAGGTCGATGTGGCCACCGCGAATCATGCCGAAACTGTCGGCACTCGAGAAGAAGGAATGCCCTGGGACTCCCGTGACAGTCTGTTTTCCGGCGTTGATCAAGTCTGCATCGACGGCATCATCGGTTGGAAATGCACCCATTCCAAGCAGTCCATTTTCGGACTGCAACCAGACTGTCATATCCGGGGGCACGTGATTGGCGACAAGAGTTGGGATACCGATTCCGAGATTGACATAGAAACCATCTCGCAATTCTTGCGCGGCGCGCTTTGCAAGTTGATCTCTGGTCAGTGGCATGTCACTCTCCGAATCGGATGCCTTGCGCGAGTGGCAACTCGCCACCCCAGTTGATGGTGCAGGTCTGCCTGCGCATGTAGGCCTTCCACGAATCGGAGCCTGATTCGCGACCGCCGCCAGTGTCTTTCTCGCCACCAAATGCACCGCCGATTTCGGCCCCGCTCGTGCCGATGTTCACATTGGCGATGCCGCAATCGCTTCCGCTCACAGAGAGGAATTGCTCTGCCGCGCGCACACTGTCCGTGAAGATCGCACTCGAAAGTCCTTGGTCTACCCCATTCTGAATAGCCATCGCTTCATCGATCGATGCGACTGTGAAGACATACAGAATTGGCGCGAAAGTTTCCTCGCGCGTGATTGCGGGCACTTGACCGCGGGGAACTCGCAGGATCGTCGGTTCCACAAAGAAGCCTGGTCGGCCGGCGTGGCGATCGATCCCGCTCGTGCCGCCGCAGATCAGCGTGCATCCCTGCGCCAGCGCGTGCTCGATCGCAGCGCGCATGGCCGCGACCGAACGACCATCGACGAGCGGTCCCATGAGCGTCTTGGGGTCGAGCGGATTTCCGATGGGAATGGATTGATAGGACTTTGCCAACCTCGTGATGACCTCTTCGACGATGGATTCGTGGACCAGTAATCGACGTGTGGTGGTGCAACGCTGACCAGCGGTTCCCACCGCACCAAAGAGCACCGCGCGAGTGACGAGGTCAAGGTCGGCGTCTGGCTGCACGATGATCGCGTTGTTTCCGCCGAGTTCGAGCAGTGTGCGACCGAGTCGCGCTCCAACGACCTGCGCGACGCGTCGTCCCATTCGACATGATCCAGTCGCGCTGATCAGCCCAAGGCGACGATCAGCGATCATCGGTTCCCCAACTTCTTGATCGCTCCCAATGATCAACGCAAAGACATCCGCCGGATCCATTCCTGCGGGGGTGAAGAGTTCTTGTTCGCGCATGACCCGTCGAGCGATCTCGTTGGACGCGATCGCAACGAGTGGAGTCATCAAACTCGGCTTCCAAATGCATGTGTCTCCACACGCTGCCGCCACAAATGCGTTCCACGCCCACACCGCACAGGGAAAATTGAACGCGCTGATGATTCCAATCGAGCCCAGAGGATGCCACTGCTCGTACATGCGGTGACGACCGCGCTCGGAGTGCATCGCATTTCCGTAGAGTTGTCGTGAGAGCCCAACGGCGAAGTCAGCGATGTCGATGGCCTCTTGAACTTCCCCCAATCCTTCGGCGCGAATCTTGCCCATTTCGAGCGAAACGAGTTCGCCAAGCGGCTCCTTCAATCGACGGAACTCATTGCCGATGCGCCGGATGATTTCGCCGCGCTGCGGCGCTGGCAGGCATTTCCACGCCTTGAAAACCTCCGTCGATCGCTCAATGGTCGAGTTCAATTCGGCCGTCGATTGCAGTCGAACTGCGGCGATCGTTTCTCCCGTTGCTGGATTCATCGATGCCACCACCGACGGGTTCGCGCTGTCTGGAGCGGTCACCAATGGGTGATTCGCAATCCCAAGTTGCTTCAGGAGTGGATGCACTGCGCTTGCGGCGACACTCATGGTTTTGCAGGTGGCGCGGTCGCTGGGTCGACTTTGGCCGGCGCGACAGGCGGGGGCGCAAGAAGTGTCGGGGCGTTCGCAGGTGGCGGTCCGGCGAGGATTTCGACCTTTGTAATCGTGATCACCTCTTTCGGAACATTCCCCATCCCCTTTGATTGTCCGACTGGAGCGGCAGCGATGGCTTCGACGACATTCATCCCCGAGATGACCCGGCCGAACACGGCGTAACCCGCACCATCGCGCGGCTCATCGAGCATCAGGTTGTCAGCGGTGTTGATGAAGAATTGGCTGGTGGCACTGTCTGCGCGGTTACCGAGGCGTGCCATGGCGATGGTGCCCTTGGTGTTTGAGAGTCCATTCTGCCATTCGTTCTTGATCGCAGGTGAATTTGGCTTCTGTGTGAGGTCTGCAGTGAACCCGCCTCCCTGAATCATGAACGTTTTCATGACACGGTGAAAGATGGTTCCGTCGTAGAAACCATCCTTTGCATATTTCGTGAAGTTCGCAACGGTCATGGGAGCTTTCTCGGAGTTCAACTCGAGATAGATCGTCCCCTTGCTCGTCGTCATCGCGACGAAGACGGGAGTCGTCGCTCTTGGCACAGTTTTCTTTGGGGCTTCCTGAGCGAGAGCGGATGCGGCCATTGCCACACTGACCATCCCGAGGATGCCAGCGGTTGCAAGAAGAGAGCGGCGACGAGTCACGAGGGTGGAGATGGACATAGAAAAGCATCGTACAGAGTCGATTCGCCCTAGGATGGCTGACCCATGATTCGAGTGGTCAACGCCATCTACGACCTCTTCAGTTCGGTGCGCTTCGGCATCGTGCTGCTCGTGTTGCTCTTCATCTTCATGTCGGTTGGGAGTGCTGGAATCGTCTACCCAGTGCATCCCAATCTGTTTCATCCAGACGCGTGGGTGCATCAACAGATGCGACAGTGGCGCGCCTTTGAAATGACCGAATTCGAGTGGTTTCATTGGTGGCCATTCAATGCGCTCATCGCGATGATCGCCACCACTCTCGTCGTGACCACGCTTCGGCGCATTCCATTTCGCGTTGTGAATCTGGGTGTGTGGACGATTCACACGGGCGTCATCGTGTTGATTGTCGGAAGTTTCATCTACTTTCAAACCAAGGTGGAGGGAGATGCTCCCGTGGCTCGGCGCAAGGTGGTGCTCACAGTTCAAGGGGTAGAGGGCACAGTCGAATTGCTTGCCGCGATGGGCGCAACTGCCACGATTGGCTCGGGTGACTCTGCCATGACCATTGAAGTGGCGGAGATCGATCCCGAGTGGGAATTACGCTCTGGCAGTGATGCTGGCGACTTGTCCTACAGCGTCAAGTTGCTCGTCACGACTGCGACCGATCGCTTCATTCGGCAGTTGATTGCGAATCATCCGCAGTACACCGAAGACATCCTCTTCACCGATGATCCAGCGCAGCCCATGAAGCGCGCGATCAAAGAGCGTGGGCAGGCGCTGGTTGAGTCTCGGCTCACTGCATCGCTTGACTACGAGAGTCAGCAGTATTTTTATGTTCGCAATGATCTCACCAAGGCGTGGGCGCTCTATCTGCGCAGCAAGGGATCGGCGATGTGGATTGAGCGACCGATGGAGGGGGTTCCCCTGTACAACGATTCCATCAGTTCGCACGGAGATGTCTTCGAATCGCCATCAACGACTGCGGCGCCCCTTCACCCGATGCATGTGCTCGTGCCGGCGGTGGCAGCGAATGATCCCTGCGCAGATGTAACTTTTTCAATCGATGGATACCTGCGATACGCGCAGACCAAGACGCGACTCCTCTCCGGAGGTGCCCAGTCGCCCTTTGCTCCGGCAGCATCGATTGAAGTTCGTGGCGCAGAGGGTGCGCAGACGACATATCAGTTGATGGCCTTCGATCCAGAGCGGTCAAGCGGCGATGGAGGATTGATCCGGATGGTCGCGCTGACGAGCGAAGAGCAACTGGCAAAATTGCAGGGGGTTTCGCAGATCCGCTGTGTGATTCCAGCCGCGAACATCGATGTCATCGAACCGGTTCGTCTTCCAGCCGAGGGGGATCAGGATGCGTTCATGCCGATCGGTGGCGCAGAATCTGGCTATGGTTTTCGGGTCATCGCCGCGCAGGATGAACTTCCCATCGGTGGCAAGACGACCAGTGTGTTGATCATCGAACTCAAGACTCCGACGACCACCATTCGTCGGTGGGTCTTTGATGAGCCTTCGTTGACGCGTGATGTTCCCGCCAACGATGGAGGACATGGCGCGCCCATCCCACCAGATCCGTCGGTGCAGGTCGAGTATCAGCGCGGTGCCGGTCGGGCGATTCTGACTCTTGCAGTTGGTCCAGGCGAGAATCAACTGAGAATCGTGACAGCGGTTGGGAACACTGCGGCGAAAGTGCAATCTGTCTCGGTGGATGAGTCCATCACGCTGCCCGCGGGGCTTTCGCTCCGTGTGACGTCCTATCTCCCACGGGCACGCATCGAGACGCGACCGGTCGCTGTTCCTGAATCGCAGCGCATTCGTGACGCACGCGAGCTCTTCGCACAAGTCCTTGTGAATGTGCCGGGGTCTTCGTCAAGGTGGATGGAGTTCAGTCCATATGCCGTGGACGATGCGCGGTTCGCATTGCGACGGCATCCCTATCACCCATCCACAGTCACGCTTGCGGATGGACGCGAGATCGAGTTGCTCTTTTCTCGGCGCAGGATTCCACTCAACACGGACATCGCGCTGGAAGAGTTTGTGCTGACGAGTCACGAGGGCGGATACACCGGCGAGGGCGGATCCATTCGCGACTACACGAGTCTCGTGCGCTTCCGAGATGCGTCAACCGGTGGCGAGTGGAGTGATCCGACCGCGGTCAGCGTGAATAGTCCGATCGAACACAATGGACTCTGGTACTTCCAAGCGCAGTGGGATCCACCTGAACCAGCGTCGCAGCAGGATCGCGGTTCTCGCGGCTTGAATTACACCGTGCTGGGAGTGGGAAATCGTCGCGGTGTTCAGACACAACTCGCAGGATGCATCATCGCGGTGATGGGAATGCTCTACGCTTTCTATGTGAAACCGGTGATCATTCGGCGGAGAACTGCGCGAGCCAAAGCGGTTGCTGTGAGTCGACCCGTTCAAGCGAACGCGGCGGTGCAATCATGAACAGGTTCGATGCGCGGTTCGATGCGCGGTTCGATTCGCTCGTCGTGAGGGCGCAACGACTCCTCGTCTGCTCAATTGGATTGGCAATGATCGCACTCGCCGGGATCGCACTCGCAGGGAATGCGCGGGGGGCAGCAGATACCCAATCCGCTGGCGCGTTTTCGAATCAGGTCGATCTCTCACCGCTCGATTCGGTTGCAGTCCAGACCGAGGGTCGGCTCAAGAGTTTCAGTTCATTTGCGCAGAGCCAAATGGCTTATGTCAGCGGGCCGCGCAGGATCAATGGGCAGAGTCCTGCATTCACCTATCTCGACATGTTGTTGCGCGGCGAGGCCTACAAAGACGCGGATGTCATCTTCGTGAAGGGCACCACGGTGCGAGCACCGATTGCGGATGTGCTCGTTCGCGTCGACCCATCACTCTCGCAGCGCATGAACTCGTTCATGTCGACTGGATTGATCTCGCCGTCACTGCTCTCTCGGCCAGAAGTGGAACCTGTCCTTGATGCGTTGCAGTCCGACTTGCTGCGTACCGCCAAAGCGATGGATGCAGTCCGCGCCGCGCGCACCGTCATGACGCCCGAGTTTCTGCTCGACCGACTGCGTGTCGTTCCAGCGGCTGCGATCGATCCCAATCAACGGTGGTCCTCGATGCGCGATCTCATGATGCTCGCGGCAGATGACCCCTCAGCCGCCAAAGTTGCGGGGATCAATACTGACCCCATCGTTGGTATTGACGAGGGATCGCAGCGTGCAGCGGCAGCAGCGTGGAAGTCATTGGTGGAGGGATGGACGAATGGTGATGTCGCCGCCACCAACCAAGCGCTGAGCCAACTTGCGAGCACGCTGCGGGCGATGAATCCCTCGATGTATCCCGATGCGAGTCGTTTGCAGTGGGAGTCGTGGTACTTCGCCAACGGAAATCTGGTGTGGATTTGGCTGGTGTACGCGCTCAGCGTGATCTTGCTCCTGCTGGGGTTGGTCTATCGCTGGCGCCGGGCGACTCTGATGGGGTTGGCGGTCTTTGGCGCAGCGTTCCTCATGCAGACCGCCGCGCTGGCACTTCGTTGGTGGATCTCGTCGCGGTGGCCTAACTCCAACATGTTTGAAGCGGTGACGACCGCCGTATGGTTTGGTGGATGCGTTGCGGTGCTGTTGGAGGTTGTCTTTCGCGGGCGGGCGGCGGCTGGAATGTTCGCGCTCGCAAGCGGATGCGCAAGTGCGATCGCCCTGATGGCTGCGCACTTTCTCCCCGTGCAGTTGAATGCGCAGATCTCAAACATGATGCCCGTGCTGCATGATGTCTGGCTCTACATCCACACGAATGTGATCATTTTTTCCTACTGCTTGATCTTCATGGCTGCGGTGAGCGCCGTGATGTATCTGGTCTATCGCGTGTGTGGCGGTCCTGCGGTTTTCGCCCGCGTCGGCGGGACCGGGGCGCTCGAGGTCGTTGGGGCGTCAGCGCTTCGCGGCGAGAAACTTGGAGAAGTGCTTGACGGCGTCACGATGTTGCTCATGAAACTGGCATTTGTGCTCTTGTGGACTGGCATCGTGATGGGTGCGATCTGGGCGGATCACTCGTGGGGAAGACCGTGGGGCTGGGATCCCAAAGAAGTCTTTGCGCTGAACACCTTCGTGGTGTTCGCAGTGCTGGTGCATGTCCGCTACCGAGTGAAGGACAAGGGATTCTGGACCGCAGTCCTCGCAGTCATCGGTGCTGCGGTGATGCTCTTCAACTGGATCGTCATCAACTTCATCATCACTGGATTGCACTCATATGCGTGAACCAGCGCGTGAGCCGCCGCGCTTGTTTGGTTTTCGAGATGGCTGGGATTTCGCCGATGACTTGTGCTTTGCAGGCGCGGTCGTCGATGCGCGTGGCGCAACTCCGCCGTAGGTCGCGCTTTCACCCAATTCTTCGGCAATCCGCAGGAGTTGGTTGTACTTCGCGGTGCGATCCGATCGGCAGGGTGCGCCGGTCTTGATCTGACCGCAGTTCGTTGCAACGGCGAGATCTGCAATCGTGCAATCTTCAGTCTCGCCCGACCGATGCGACATGATCGCGCGGTATCCAGCGCGGTGCGCGGTGTTCACGGCATCAAGCGTTTCGCTCAGCGTGCCGATCTGATTGACCTTGATGAGAATCGCATTCGCGCAGCCCTCTGCGATGCCGCGACGCAGAAACTCTGGGTTGGTCACAAAGAGATCATCGCCAACGATCTGAACCTTCGAACCAAGCGATGTGGTGAGGGCTTTCCATCCGCTCCAGTCGCCTTCGGCAAGCCCATCTTCGATTGAGCGAATCGGCCACTTCGCGCACCAGGTCTCCCACATCCGAATCATCTCGTCACTTCCAACGGTGCGTGTGGGATCGCTCTTGAAGAAGCAATATCCCTTCTTTCCCCGAGCCGCTGCCTCATTGGCGAGTTCGCTGGTCGCTGGATCAAGGCAGATGAAGATTTGCCGACCGAGGTCGTAGCCAGCGCTTTCGACGGCGCGTGCGATCAGGTCGAGTGCCTCTTCGTTGTTTTTGAGATTGGGCGCGAAGCCACCTTCGTCACCGACCGCCGTCGACAGGCCACGATCATGCAAGACTCGCTTCAGTGCGTGATAAATCTCGACGCCTGCGCGAAGTCCTTCCTTGAAATCACCGAATCCCCACGGCTGGATCATGAACTCCTGAAAATCAACCGTATTGTCCGCATGTTTCCCACCGTTGAGAATGTTGAGCATGGGCGCTGGGAGCGTGCGCGCATGCGTTCCACCGACATATCGATAGAGCGGTTGATCTGTGGCGATCGCGGCGGCGTGAGCGATGGCGAGACTCGTCGCAAGCGTTGCATTCGCACCAAGTTTGGACTTGTTCTTCGTGCCATCGAGGAGACAGAGGAGTTGATCGATGCTTTCTTGCGTGCGCGCGTCTGCGCCAACCAGTTCCGGCGCAATGAGATTGTTGATATTGCCAACGGCAGTCGAAACACCCTTGCCGATCCATCGTTTCTTGTCGCCATCTCGAAGTTCGACGGCTTCATGTTCGCCAGTCGATGCGCCACTCGGAACTGCCGCGCGGCCGACTGCGCCGCCGGAGAGTCGGACCTCGCACTCAACGGTTGGCTGACCACGCGAATCCAAGATCTGACGGGCACGAATGTCTTCAATATTGAATGGCATGCCATCAAGATAGTCGGGCGAGTGCGATCGTGGACAAGTTGTCGGAGCGCTCCATTCATGCCGAAAGTCACGGACATTTGACCGATGCCCTTTCGCCACGGAATACTCTCGTACACGCGGTCAGCGGTCGTGTCAGGCGCGCCACCGCAATTGATCGACAAAGCAGTTCTCGCCAAACTGAAGAAGAACTGCATCCGACCGGATGGTTGTGGGAACGGGGTTCCAACGACGAGTGGTTGGATCGCAGGGCGACATGTGCTCGACTTGGACTTCTCCTATGACTCCAATTGTTTTTCTTCCGCAATGTTGGCGTCGGTACGGACCGATTCCGTCGGCGTGCCTCCCGCACTCAGGCGCGGCTACCGTGCGCTCGCTGAAGACGAACTGCGCGGTCACAGCATGGGTGATCGGCCGTTGTCGCGAGCAGAGCGCATGGAAGCGAAAGAACGCGCAGAGCAGCGTGAGATGCAGGAGATTGGCGAGGGTCGATGGCGAAAGATTTCCGAGCGACCGGTGCTGTGGGATCTCGAGGCACGAGTCGTGCTCTCGCCAGTCGATGCGGAGGCGGCATTCAATCAGTTGAAGACTCTCTTTGCAGAGACCTTCGATTGTCATCTCGAACGGCAGGCCGCTGGGCGGCGCGCAGTCGCAGAGACGGAAGTCATGGGACTCAAGCGCGATCTCCAAGAGTTGAAACTCGACGCGTTCGTGTCACCGCCAGCGGCGGTTGCCACTGATGAAGAGGGGGCACCACGACGAATCGGTGAGCACCCCGAACCAGCGTGGGCAGCGGGGGATCCTCTTGATTTCATGGGAAATGTGTTCTTGCTCTGGCTCTGGTGGAAGTGCGATGCAGCAGAGGGATTGATCGAAGTCGGTGCGGGATCGGCTGAATCGAAAGAAGTTGCGATCGTCGCAGAGCGCATGGTCGATCTCGAATGTGCGTGGGGAGTCACAGGCGCAGTCACACTTCGCGGTGACGCACCAACACGCAGTCCAGAAGCGGCGCGCGCGTTGCAAAGTGGCAAGATGCCTCGGCGAATTGGTCTGACACTTGCTGCCGAGGGGCAGGTGTGGCGCTGCACGCTGCAAGGAGATCGATTGAGCATCAGCGGACTTGCGCTCCCCAAGCCCGAGCACGCGCCCCACTCAATCCGCGAGGTCATCGAGGAGCGAATCACCAGCGCGATCCTCTTTGATCGCACACTCGGCGGGCTCTATCAGACATTCTTGCGCGAGCGGCTCGCACCCAGTTGGACCGCAATTCGGTCGAGCATGAGTGCGTGGATTGGGGAGCGCGCAAAGGGACGGGTGATGGCGAGCGTGTCAATCTCTCGCTAGTCGACTCGCACCATCGCGTGCTGCTGCGATGAATTCGCGAATCAGTCCAGCGTCCTTGACACCCCGAGCCAGTTCGACACCAGAGGACACATCGACGCCAGATGGTCGGACCACTTGGATCGCACGCGCCACGCTCTGTGGCGTCAGTCCACCAGCGAGAATGAGCGGCTTCGTCATGCGCGTTCGGATCGAGGCAAGGATTTCCAGCCATGCATCGTCGTGCGCCCTCCCGCTTCCGGGCGAGGTGCCATCCACGAGCAGTGCATCGATCGACGGATCGTCATCCCACAGCAGAATCTCCGATGGTGCGCCTGTGACAGCCTTGATGATGAGTGCGGGAGTGGTGCCATCCGCGCCACGCCTGCGCGACGCAATCTGCTCGACGCAGCACGCCGATTCGCGCCCATGAAACTGGATCCCGCCACTCCACGATGCGAGATCGACATCGTCGAAACGCGCGTCCTTGACAACCGCGATGCATGCGACGGTCGCTGGCAATGCGCGCTGGATTTCGCGCGCGAGATCGATCGAAACGCGCCGTGGGCTCTGTGGTGCGAGCACAACACCGATGGCATCTGCGCCAGCATCAACGCAGATCCGTGCCATCTCGCCGTCGACGATGCCACAGATCTTCACGAAGAAGTTCACGCGAGCGTCGCTCCATCGAGTTCACCCAAGAGCCGCCTCGCTTGAGCCGAAACCTCGTCGTCCTCGAGTTCACGACCCGCCACTTCAGACATGTTGCCCGCAACCGCCGGATCGCGCGACATGAGCGCGTGCAGGATCTCTCGAGCGCGCGACGGGGCGCTGAGTCGCCTCGCGTGCGCGACGGCCGCAAGGAGGAGTGCGCCACGCGCCTCTTTGTGCGCGGGGCAGCGTGCGGCAAATCGCTCCCATGCGGAGGCAGCACCCGCAGAATCACCACGAGACCATCTTCCAGTTGCATCGTCGAGTGCACGCTTCGCGTCCGCATCGCTCAGTGGCGCTCGCGCGACGACGGCGTTTGGGATGGGCTTGCCCGGCTCGGTCGTGACGGTCACGCGCGCGGCATCCCGCATCCACGGACTGTCGTGGTGATTCATCGCGTCGCGCATCACTCGACGGCGATGCCACTGTTTCATCAGGAAGAAGGCGTCGAATTCAGTCCGCTTGAGAATGCGCAGACCCAGCAGTGCGACCATGGTGATGATGCCAAAGAGGTACCCAAACAGGTGCGCCGAATAGGCGATTCCGCCGGTACTGGAAATTGTCGCCCCGATTTGTCCCAAGAGATCGATCCCAGCAAAGATCAGAACCAACACGATCCCAGGAATCTCGATGATGCTGAAGAAGAAGAGCACACGCACTCGAGCGCGCGGACAGAGCGCGGCAAAGGCACCCGTGGTGGCCGCAACCGCTCCACTCGCGCCGATCATTGGCGCCGCGTCGACCAGCCATTGACCCAACGCCGCGGCGACGGCTCCCGCGAGGTAAAAGAGTGTGAACCAGAGGGAACCGAGCCGATCCTCGACGGCTCGTCCAAAGATCCACAGGAAGAGCATATTGAAGGCGACATGACTCAAACCGCTTGAATCGTGCAGGAATGCGTAGGTCACGAGTGTCCACGGATGGGTCAACACCGTCATCGTGCCAGGGTGAAAAACCCCAAAGTTCCTGATCGCCGCTGCCCCTGCGGAATCGGATTGGAGCCCAAGGGACACCACCAAGAACACCACGATGTTCACCACCACGATCGCGATTGTGGCAATCGGCGTTTTTTGTGTGTCTCGATCGATGCCGAGGGGTATCATCTTGCCCCCTAGGATAGGAGTTCTATGCCACTCACTGTTGACAAAGGTCTTGGAAACACAATCGCCGCGGACTCCGGGCTGTCGTTCATCGACGGTGCAAAGGGTGTTCTGGAATATGTTGGATACGACATCGATTCGCTCGCGCGCGGTTCGACCTTCGAAGAGACCACCTGGCTCCTGTGGCATGGGCATCTGCCAACATCGGGGGAACTCGCGGCATTCACAGCCCAACTTCAGAGTGAGTACGAGATCGATCCTCGCATGATGGATGTGGTTTTCGCGATTCCCCGCACCGCAGCACCGATGGACGCGCTGCGAACGCTCGTCTCGGCGCTCGCACACTTTGACCAGGAGGCGGATGACGCATCTCCCGCAGCGAACCAGCGCAAGGCGATTCGACTTGTGGCAAAGACGGCGACGCTCGTGGCCCTCTTTGATCGTTTTCGCAAGGGCAAAGCGCCGATCCGACCCGACCGCACACTTTCGCTTGCGGCGAATTTTCTATGGATGTTGACCGGTGCAAAGCCCACCGATGCGATGGCTCGCGCGCTCGATGTCTGTCTCGTGCTGCACGCCGATCACGGATTGAATGCGTCCACATTTGCCGCACGCGTCACCATCGCCACCCAAAGCGATATGTATTCCGCGGCGACGAGCGCAGTCGGGACGCTCAAGGGTCCGCTGCACGGCGGGGCGAATCAGGAAGTGATGGAGATGCTGTTGGAGATTGGTGATCTGTCAAAGGTGGATGGATACATCGCTGGCAAACTCTCCCGCAAGGAACGCATCATGGGATTCGGTCACCGCGTCTACAAGGCGTACGACCCTCGTGCGACCTATCTGAAAACCTTTGCGAAAAAGGTTGCAGCTGATACGGGCAATCTCCCGTTGTACGAGATGACGCGGCGCATCGAGGAAATCGTGCTCGCACAGCCCAACATCATCGAGAAGGGGATCTTCCCAAATGTCGACTTCTATTCTGCGACCACGTACTACTCACTCGGGCTCGACCTCGATCTCTTTACGTGCATGTTCGCAGCGAGTCGCATGGCTGGATGGACCGGACACTGCATCGAGCAACTTGCTGCCAACAAACTGATTCGTCCACATGCCGACTACACCGGTCCCCATGGGCTGACTTATCAACCGATCGAGCAACGCACCGCGGCTGGCACTTCAAGCACTTCGCCCTCTCGCAATGCTGC
This sequence comes from Phycisphaerales bacterium, assembly GCA_009691725.1. GTDB lineage: Bacteria > Planctomycetota > Phycisphaerae > Phycisphaerales > SM1A02 > F1-60-MAGs104. Next base: position 38,790 of record SIAP01000002.1, on the reverse strand, counting down.
CATGTCCGTGACTGCCTGATCGAAGTCGTCCTCCATGTGAATGAGCCGGATCTTCCGTCGCAACTCTGGCGTGAGTGCGTTCAGGCACGCAATCGGAGTGTGCACGCGCGACTCGGTTGTTTCGTGGACGATGACATCCGCCGATGAGAGCCAATCGATGTGCGCTGGATCAAATCGGGTGTCTCCACTCCATCCCAACATTGCACCGCCATGCGAAATCCGAAATCCACAACAGGGAATGAGATGTTCAGCGGCGCGTACTTCGATCTGCAGTCCTGCGACGACCGTGGGCGATCGCGGATCGCAGAGGTTGATCGAGAAATAGTCGTCCATGGTCGCGCTTCCTCCCTGATCCATGGATGGTGCGAGTCGTTCCCAGAGACGCTCGGCAACCGACGCGATGGTGTGAATGCGGGGAGGTGGTGCTGGAGTCTGCTGGCGCGCGATCCAGTGCAGCCATCCGAATGCCTCTAATCCGTTGGCATGATCTCCATGCAAATGGGTGAGCAGGATGTCGTGAATCGCCAGCGGATCCAACTGGATGCCGCAGCGAGCTGATCCTTCGTGCAATGCACGAAGGACCGAATCGGGGCAATCAATCAGCACGGGTGACTGCTGACCGAGCAGCACTGCACTCGATCCGTACGCGCGCCGCGAGAGCGCACTTCCGGTTCCAATGATGACCGCACGAAACGACATGGGGTTGAGAATAGAGGTTTCGTCGCGCCGCGGTCGCCGTCATTGGAATGAATCAGAGACGTCGCTTGACCAAGATGGCTGTTCGATCATCATGCGTCGTCTGCGCCTGTGCAAATGCCAATGTTGCGCGGTCGAGTTCAATGCGCATCGCCTCGAGAGGCTCGTCGCGCATTCGACGAACCACCTCGAAGACTCCTTCGCGACCCCACTCCACATGGTCTGGGTCGACGGCCTCGAAGTAACCGTCCGTCAGCAGCACAAGAATGTCACCGAGTTCGAGGTGGATGGTTGTCGTCCCCTCGCTGTCAAATTGCTCTGCAGTGATCCCAAGAGGGGGTGCGTTTGTGTCGATTTCTTCAAAGAGATCTCGCCTCCTGCGATACACAAACACTGGTCCCTGTCCGGCGCTGAAGCACTCGATCGTGTTGGTTGCCAGATCGAGCGCGCCCATCCACGCCGTGACGAATCGGCCACGAGGGAGATCCTGCATCAATTGAGAGTTGATCTCGCTGGCAACCGTGGCGAGTGATTCGCCAAGTCGAATTCCATCACGGAACCCTATTCGGAACCCAGTTCGAACCCCAATTCGAACCCCAATTCGAACCATCCCTCGCACCTGCATCGACGAGAGCGCTGGACCGACGCCGTGTCCGGTCGCATCTGCAATCAGGAAAAAGAGTCTCTCTGGAGGTCCGTCGCGGATCGGTCCCGTCAAGGGGGCAACATCAAAGATGTCGTACGCATCACCGCCGCATTCCTCGGCTGGACTGCTGCCCGCAGCGATGTCGAAGGCTGCGAGCACTGGGATCTGCTGGGGAAATGCGCCCTGTTGAATCTCACGCGCAATGTTCATCTCTTGTTCCAACTTCAGCTTGGCGAAGTGGTCGTGGATGAGTTGCGCGCGGCGAAGTGCGATACCCGCATGCACAGCGATTCCATCGGCGAGTTGCTCGTCTGCTCGATCGAAGGATCCACGCGATGCGTTGAGAACCTGCGCAACCCCAACAAGCGCACCTGCATGATCGAGCAATGGAATCGCCAGGATGGATGTCGTGTGATAGCCCGTGTGCCTGTCCACTTCTGGATTGAAACGGTGATCCGCGTAGGCGTTTGGAATGTTCACGATGGAGCGGGTGGTTGCGCATGCCCCCGCAATGCCCGCTGTCGCAGAGAAGCGGATGGAGTCTTTCGGCACCGACGCGTCGACGCCATGAGCGCTGTGCATGATCAACTCATTCGTGAGAGCGTCATACGAAAAGACAGTCGCGCGTTCTGCAGCGAGCAGGTCTCGCAGTGCATCGATGATTGCGCCGAGCACCGCGTTCAGGTCGGAAGATTCACCGAGACGCTTCGAGATCTCCAGCAACTTTTCCAGCGCATCGGCGTGGTGGTTGATGGCGGGGGTCGCTCCGAGGGTCGCTGGAACGGGTTTCGTCACTGGAAGTCACTATTTCTTCTCGGCGCTCTGGGCTGAAGATGTCTCGGTCATTTGGGGGTAGAGCAGGATTCGATCGTGGCACATGAGGATCAAATCGTCTGCGCCGTCGCCAGTCACATCGTCGATCATCGCCTGACTCGGTTCAAACTCGCGTGGTTCACCGCCCGAAAAGAGGCGGCTCTCAAAGACGCGAAAACTCACAGCGGGCAGCAGTATGTTGGCGGCACTGACACCAAGCACGTCGAGCATTTGTTTCCCGGCATCCAGAACGACGAGGTCAGTCATCCCGTCCTGATTCAAATCTCCCACACCAAGTTCGTGGGGGACGCGACCGATGTCGTCATTGCGCCACGAGGAGAGTTCTTCAAGTTTCTCGCGCGATCCGCTGAATCGCATCACGCCGAACCCTTCGTCGCCGATGAGCAGGAGTCCTTGGTCCTTTCCGCCAGTGAATGGACCTGCGGCGAGCGAATTGAACTTGAAGCCCTTGACATCAAACTCATCAACCTGCTTCCATGTCTTTGCGGCTGTGTCGCGCGCGAAAATGACGACCCTTCCATTCTCTCGGTCACCCGCAGCAATGCGGTCGCCCTGCATGGTGATCGAGCTGAACTTCGTGTCCCCGCGGGGCGAGTTGATTTGTTCGACGACTTGCCAGCCCGCGATGGATCCCATTTTAGAGTCGAGTTTAGAGTCGAGCTTTGAGTCGAATCGCAGTGCGCGGACGAAATTGCGGTCGGCAACAAGGAGCTCGTGTTTTCCATCTCCGTCAATGTCTGCAATCGCCGTGTTCTGCGCGTTGGCCGCCTGTGCCAAACCAAACTGCGCCATGTCCTTGCTCTCAAGAATCTTGAAGGTCACATTCGCATCCGGCTTGACCGCATCCTTGTCCTCCTTCGCTCCAAGAGTTTCACCATCGACTGCCACACGAGCTTCCTGCCGGAGCATGGTCATTGGCTTGTCTGGAGTGAACAGGAGCAGGTCAGTGAGGGAGTCTTGGTCCGCATCGAGTGCCAAGATGGTGTCTGGGGCGCGACTGAGCGCTCCCAGCGGGATTGAAACCTTGCCCGTCAACGATCCATCCGCAGGCTGCAATTCGATCGAATAGTTGCGTCCATCCTTCCCGATCACTGCGACCAAATTGCGTCCGTCGATGTGGACGAGTCCCAGTGCGGTTGGGACATTTCCGCCGCTCATGGGCATCGTTTGCGGAAACTCCAAGCCATCTTTGGCGAATGTTGTTCTGCCCACCACGCCTTCCTTCTCGCTGCTGACGAAGACTTCGGCGCGTCCGTCGCCATCAATGTCTCCAGCGACCACGAAGTCAAGGTCGGTGTAGGCAGGAGAGTTCTGCATCGACACGAATCCGCGGCCGGGAACCTGTGTAAAGATCGACAGTGCGTTGGCTTCCGTGTTGGTCGCCACGAGATCTTGAAGCCCATCGCCATTGATGTCCGCAACGGCCGTGTCGCGCTTTCGGTTGGCGGTATCAGTGAACGCCCATGTTTGCAGACTTGCTTCGCGGTCACCGCCCTCTGTGATCGCCTCTTTGGCAAACTTGAGAAGCGCAACGCGCTTTGAGGGCTTCTCCACAACTGCCAGTGCAGATCCCTTGAGCCCAGAGATCGGGACGATGTCGGCATCACGCAGCGGCGGCATTTCGAATCTCGTTTGCGGACCAAGTGCCGCCGTCCCATCCTTCTTCGAGCCGAACCATGCGCGGATCGGCGCTGCATCGTCAGGCATGATCCCGATCAGGTCATTGGTTCCATCACCCTCAAGGTCTCCGGCGATCGTTGCGACGATGTTGCCATTTCCGGCAGACAGTTCGATCGGAGTCCCAAGATCCGATCCCGTGAAAGGCCAGACCTGAATGCGACCATTGGCGATTCCCACCAGTTCGGGCTTGTCATCTCCGAGGAGGTTGATGAGCATGAACGCGTCGCGGCTTGGATTGAGATTCTTCACGGTGTGCTTGCGTACCACTTCGAAGACACCCGGTGCCGACTGCCGCAGAAACACGATCTTGCCGCTCTCCGCCGAGTAGATGAGATCCACGCGTTTGTCGCCATCGAAGTCCCAGGGCAGGACTGCGCCAACGGCTTCAGAGACAGGAACTTCGACTCGTCGAAAGCGCCAGTGCTGGGGAATCTCATTCACGCTCGAAGTCGGCGGTACGTCGTCGGTTGGTTTGGCGCCGACCTTCTGGTAGAGCAAGTCAATCCGACTGTTGCGATTGTTGATCGCAATGAGATCGCGCTTTCCATCCGAATCGAGATCGGCCACTGTGAGCGGTCCTCCTCCCTTGTCTACCTTGATCGCATCGACGCCATCAAATCCAAAGTGCTCAGTGATCGAATTGCCGCCGCGAGCGGTGACCTGGGCAACGCTGGAGGAGGGCGACGCAAGAAGCGCAAGTCCCACGGAGAGGTGCGCACAGTAAGGGAGTGTTTTTCGCATTATGTCGTGACTCAAGATCGAGCGTGAGTTATAGTAACGGGTTCACCTACGGAGACCACCCATGCTCATGTCCGCCGCCTTGATCGTGTCGCTCGCCCTCGCTTCACCCACCTCACAGGGGTCTGCGGAGAGCGCGGTCAGGCGTGCCGATGTCATCATTCTCAAGAGCGGAATGCGAATCGAGGGAGAGGTCATCAAGCGCAGCGATCATCGGGTGTGGTTGGATGTCGGACCTGATGTGCTGGTGTTCGAGATGACGGATGTTGCAGAAGTCCAGAATGCAGAGGGTGTGTCACAGATTCAGCGCACCGAAGACACTTTGTTTTCCACCGCTGCGAATCTTCCTGAACTCTCGCCGCGCGAACACGCCAAGCTCATCGGTTCTGCTGTCATCAAGGTGTCCACCCCAGCGGGGCTCGGTTCGGGAGTGATCATCAACCCAGAGGGCTATGCGATCACGAACGCGCATGTGGTGCAGGGCGAAACGAATCTGCGTACGACGATCTGGTTACCGCAGTCGGACGGCACGCTCAAGCGCATCGAAATCGAAGATGTTGAACTGATTGCTGTCAACAATCAGATCGACCTTGCGTTGATTCGGATCAAGCATCCCGATGGAAAGCCCTTTGACTGTGCGCCGATTGTGATGCAGGATGGATTGGAGATCGGGCAGCCGGTCTTCGCGATTGGGAATCCGCTTGGACTTGAACGCACGATGACACAGGGGGTGGTCTCGACGACCTCACGAAATTTCGATGGGCTGACCTACATCCAGACGGACACCGCAATCAATCCCGGCAATTCTGGCGGCCCACTTTTCAACACCCGCGGGGAAGTGGTCGGCATCACCAACATGGGCATTCGCGGAGGGGAGTCGCTTGGATTCGCCATTCCCGCGCGATATGTGAAGGATTTCGTGCGCAATCGCGAGGCGTTTGCTTTTGACCGCAACAATCCAAATTCTGGGAACAACTATCTGAAGCCGCCGCCGCGCAAGGATTTTCAACCGCCTCCTCATGTGAAGGATGCGAGCGGGGGCTGAGTGGATTTCGCTTGTCACACCCAATGGAGACAGTCATGAATTGGAATGCATTAAAAACTCTCGTTGTCGCGATCGCTCTCGTCCCATCTGCGTTGGCACACGGCTGGGGAGACAGTGGGGGGCAGAGGGGGAGTGAGGTGGTCAAGTTCGAGTCGATGGCTCCCAAGGGCAGCGCACTCGTCATCGTGGCTCACAATCTGAATGCGACGACCGCGCGTTTCGAGAGCGGACCGCTCGGTCAATTGATGGTCGCCCCAGAGATTGAGAGTGTTGGTGCGCCCGTGCGCAAGGAGTCTGCGCGAAAGCGTGCGGAGCAACTCCAAGCGCTGGGAATCGAAGTGGAGAGCGTCCCATGGCCCGGTCCGATGGGCATCGCAGTGTTCGTTGAACACAATGAAGAACTCGATGCACCAGAGATTGGACTTCTCGCGTGGGCTGATTATGAAGTTCGCGCGGACGCAGCGGGAAAGGTGTTCGATGGACTCATCAGAGACTTAGAGAAGGACGCTGGTCATCCTTTCGAGCAGGTCGAAGTTCACGGGGGGGCGAAGGCGACGCGCGTTGAGTTGCCTGCCGAACCATCAACCGACGATCCGCAAGATCCTCAACCTCCCCGTCGTCGACCTCCCAGCGGGATCGACGCGCTCGGTTCCGTGACGGCGATGCCTGAAGCTCTCTACTTCATTCGAGTGGGTTCACAGTTCTTTGCCGCAAGCAACGTCGCCACACTTGAAGATGCCATTGCCGTTTCGAGCGGGAAGGTTGCGGCATCGGTCGCGGACTCAGACGACTGGCGTGGGATGGCAACGCTCATCGGAGAGAGCGATGTGTCGATCACTCTGGTGATCGCACCGCTCGCCGAAGTCATGGCGCCGCTCTTCGCCGGTCCGATGGAATCGGTGAAGGGAATTCTCTCGCAGCTCTTTGGCGATGTCCGTGCGGTTTCACTGGCAGTTCGAGGCGCAGATCAGCAGAACATCGTGGATGCCTCATTGGCGATCTACATCCCCGGAGAAAAGAGCGGACTGATGGACTTGCTTTCTGAATCGACGCCGATCGAAGCGCCTGCGGCGATCCTCGGCGACGAGGCCATCACCTATCAACGGTTGAATGTTCGCTTTGGTCAGATCATGGCGATGCTCGAAGGGATCATCTCAACGCTCCCAGAGTTTCAGGCTGATGCCATCGCGCCGATGTTGGAGCAGTATGCTCTTGGATTGACAAAGGCATTTGCGTGCCTCGGTCCTGCGATCTCCACGGTCTCACGAAAAGCGCCTGGAGGCACTGATGGAACTCGCTCCATCACCGCGATTCGTTGCACTGACGAGAAAGCGACCAATGCTCTGCTTGCGACCATTCTCCCGCAGGCTGGTCTGATGCCACGCGATTTTCAGGGACAGGTGGTGTACGGCGGCGACGGGATGGAGATGGAGTTCGGTCTTGGCGGCGGAGCGTTGGTGATTGGAGAAGCAGAGTCTGTGGAGCAGGCGCTGCGATCTTCGACCGATGCCTCGCTCAAGTCCCTCGATGAAGACCCGATTTATCGAAAGGCGATTTCGTCAATCGCTCCTGGAAGTGTGGTCGGATGGGGATACACCGACATGCCAACCATGCTGGACATGAGCCGCAAGGACATTCTGGCGATGAACGAGCAAGTGCCCGAGGAGTTCGTCGCAGACGGAGCAGCGGCCGATGGGGAAGAGAACGGGCTTGGGATCCTGATTCCAGCACAGTTTGATCCTGCACTGGAACCTGCGCTTGAAAAACTTGATCACACAGTACTGAGTCGGTACTTGGGACCAGCGGTGTGGGATGTTCGAAGCGTGTCCAAGGGGATGAAAGTCCGTTTCCAGTGGCTGACTGCGGTGCCGTCAGTTCAACCGACCCTCGTGAAGTAGATCCGGCCTCTGCAAGTGACCGCGAAGGAATCGTTCGACCGCCAGAGTCGTCGCACTCTTGGGGCTTTCGTTCAATCGTGTCCCGAGGTCATCATGTGTGGTGTCTGGATCGACCGTGAACTGCACGGACGCGGTGCGACAGATTGTGGCAATGTGTTGGAGTGAGACGACCGCATCCTGTTGTGAGGCGATGATCAGCAGCGGAACACCCTTGGTCTGCAATTGCGCCATCGCAGCGGTGGTACTTGTTTCAGCTCCACAGATTCTGTGCAAGATCCACTGCGCCACGAGCGCGAATGGAACTGCAGGCAAACCGCGCGCTTCGAGCCGATTCGTGAGTGGTTCCGAAAGCGATTCGTAGGGAGCGAACGCCACGACTCCGGCGATGTCATCTGGTGACAACTGCGCTGCGGCACGGAGTGCGATGCTGGCACCAAGTGAATGTCCGACGATCACGATGCGTGGCGAGCGCCCAGGAGAGATGTTGGCGCGTGCAATGATCTCATGGGTGAGATGGACGAGGTCGATGACATCGGCAGATCCAAGGGTCGTCGGTCCAACTGGAGAGTCACCATGTCCTGCGAGGTCCAGGAGCCACACCGCCTCACTCTCATCGATCCACGGATGGACTCGGCGCAGCGAATCGATGCGCGATCTCCGCCAACCATGCACGATGATGGTGATGATCCCGCTGTCGTGGCATGCTCCGCGAAGACACCATGCGGTTTGCTTTTGCCCCCAATGCTCTTCCGTGCACGCCAATCCCATCGCAGCTGGATCGATAGGAATCTTTCGTGCGAGCGCCCATCCTGGCGAAGCGCGTGCAGGGTGGCGTGCGTCTCGAACGATTCCCAAGAGATGGATCACAGCAGCAGCGAGAGTTCCAAGCAGAAACAAGAGGGCAAGACCCATTGGCTCATTGTCTCTCAGTGGCGGTCAATATGACTCAGTGATCGCCGCCAGAGCCGAAGAGTCGAGCGCCTTCGCGTCGACGATCCAGCAGGTATTTCAGCCCACTCTCTCGTGCCGCGAGATCGTCCAACTGCGGCAGATTGACTTGGACATTCAACAGCGCACTCTCCAAGGCAGTGTGTGCGAATCGCTTGGCGATCTGGAGATCACTCGACAACTGCGCGGAGGTGATCTGCGACATTCCAGCGAGTGCTGCGAGGACTCCGAGGGCAAGGTCTGCGATTGCGGTTGGGGAAGCGATCGCTTCATCGAGTGCGGTGTGCCACTGAGCGTGTGCGCGCCGATCCTGCGCGTGGAGTTTCCAGAGTGTGCTCAACGCGAGGTAGGCCGTGGCGTCGCGATCTGCCAGGTCGAGCGCTTCAATCCGAGCGACTGCGAAAAACGTATCAAGTCGTTCGAGTCGTGGTTGGTGTGGCGCAAACTGTGGCTTGCCGATGGTGTACGCGATCACCATCGAACCGAGTGCTGCCGATTGCGCAAGGATGCACGCAGCGGCTGCACCGCCACCTGGCACTGGTGCTTTCATGGCAAGTGCCGCGGTGAATTCGTCCAAGGACATTTTCGAGATGCGCGTGTCGTTCATGATCGGATCGTCGCACCGAGCGTGCTCGAGAGAAGTCCTTCGAGCCGTGCCAAATGCGGTTCGACTTCTTCTCGGCGAAGCGTTCGGTCAAGGGCTCGAAACTCCATGCGAAATGTGACAGACTTGCGATCTGCTCCGACCTGCTTTCCTCTGAAAGTGCCAACAAATGTGATTGACTCAAGGTGCGGCAGATTGGCTGCTCGCACCGTCGATTCCAATGTGCTCCACGAGACGGTGTCTGCGAGAATCACAGAGAGATCGCGGTCGAGGCAGGGACTATTGGCGAAGGCGTGCGCGCTTGGAGTTGGCGGAAACGATCGAGCGAGAGATTCCCAATCGAGTTCGGCCGCAGCGACGGGCGCATCGAGCCCTGCTGTGTCAAGCGCAGTGGCGTTGATCAATCCCACGACACCGATTGCGGTTGCGTCGACGCAGATGCATCCAGCGGGATCGAGTGCTCGAGCGGCAAGCGTTGTCGAATTCTCACTCGTCACCGGGCAGATGGTCATCGTGGCGTGCGCACCGCACATCTCTCGCACAAGGCGTTCGAGCGATCCACGGAGGAATCGATAGAGGTCTTGTCCATCAGTGTGGCCAGCAGCGACGATGGCGAGTGTTCGGCGTTCACGATGACCATCACGAGTGACACAGAATGTTGCGGCATGCTCGAAGAGGCTCAACGATGCCGCACCACGATCCTGATTCAACTTGAGTGTGTGCAAGAGCGAGGCAAGGAGTGATGGGCGCAGAACCGGTTCTCCAAGCGCACGTTCATCGGCGATACGAAGTGCTGTGAAATCGCCACCCACGAAGAGACCACTTGCACGCTCGGAAACCAGTGTCGGGCACACGGCTTCGACGAATCCAAGCCCGGCGAGGCAGTTCTTGGCGGCACGAACTGCGGCGACGGCTGGTTGCGGACCCACTGGGCGAATTGAGACGGTCTCACTCATCGGCACCCTGTCGAGTCCAGCCAGTCGCACCACTTCTTCGATCAAGTCGATCTCGCGTGTGACATCCAGTCGTCGTGGAGGAATGATGCATGAGATCAACTGACCGTCATGGGATGGAACCCATTCTGGCGCGAAACCGAGCACGGTCAGGATCTGCATGACCTCTGCACTTGGGATCGTGAATCCTGCGACTGCCGCGAGGCGCGCGATGCGAAGCTCCACGCGCAGCGGCGATGGCAAGGGAACTCCGGCGACGGCCGAGCCAGCAAGCGCCGTTCCGCCAGCGGTCTCAAGAATGAGCGAGACGAGTCGCTCGGCTGCTTCGTCAACTTCAGCCGGATGCACTCCGCGCTCGAATCGATAACTCGAATCGCTTGCGATCTGCAGACTTCGACTGCTCCGGCGCACCGCCACAGGATCAAATGACGCTGCTTCGATGACCACATCGGTGGTCGCCGCCGTGACTGCGGTGAGTGCGCCACCTTTGACGCCAGCGAGTGCGACGGGTCGATCTGCATCCGCGATCACCAGCTCCGAGCCCGCGAGTGTGATGGATGTCGCCCCCTCTCCAATGGGGAGAAACTCCTCGCCTCGCGTGGCGGCACGGACCTGCAGCACGCGTCCATGCAACTTCGCAAGGTCAAAGACATGGGTTGGCTGTCCATATTCAAAGAGCACAAAATTCGTGCAGTCGACCACATTGTTTCGAGGAATCTGCCCGATCGCCAGCAGCCGATCTTGCAGCCACTGCGGGCTTGGTTTGACCTGAATGCCAACGACCACTCGCGCGGTGTACCTGGGGCATCGCACAGGATCATGATTTGCGACAGTCACCGCTTCGGAGACGGATTTCTCGGATCGTGGCGCGGAGACCGAGGGGAGTCGGACGGTGCGTTGACTCGCAGCGGCGACTTCGCGCGCCAGTCCCAGATGTGAGAGGCAATCGCCGCGGTTGCTGGTCGTTTCGACCTCTTGTGCAAAGTCGCCACCGACGAGGGCGATGGATGATTCGCAGGGGAATCCCACGGCGGTCAGGAGTTCGGCTTGCTCGTGCGCAGTGGCGGGCGACGACAGGTATTCGTTGATCCATTTCGCACTCGTTCGCATCACTCGCAAGGCTACCCAAGTCCATCGAATGATCGCGGCAACCAGGCCCGTGTTACGCTGTTGGAATGAAGGGAACTACGACTCTCGTACGATTGGTCTGGGTGCAAGTCTGCGCGTCAGTCTGGGCGTCAGTCTGGGCGTCAGTTTGGGCGTCAGTTTGGGTGCCAAGCATCGCATATCTGTGCGTTGTCGGTCAACTGCTGAGTGTGGGTTGCACAGATGTTCGCACGACTCGTGTTGCTTCAGAACAGACACCATCAGACTTCTCGGTTGATGTGACGATTCTGACTGGAAGCGCAGCGAAAGATCTCCCACAAGCGCACGCCCGCCAGGGAAAGTTCACGCTGCTGTGCGATGGCAGTCTGCATAGTGACTACGGCGACAGCCTTTCGTTTCTGACCCGTCCGGCGATCACACGATGGCTCTATCAATCGCAGGTCGATGACGTGTGGAGGCTCTCCGGGCAGGAGGGATGGCTTGACCCATCCAAGTCGAGCGTGGATGTCTGGCCTGGATCGATCAAGCCGTCGCGCGACGAGATTGTGTACATCCTCTGGTTCCACGCCGACACATCGGACTGGTGGTTTGTGCGTCGATTCGGGATGAACGAGATCCCTGACCCGCATGCGGTTGCTTTGGTGCGGAGTCTCTGCGATTTGGCGTGGGCAACCGATCGTGGACCTGATCGAAATCTTCCGCATCGATACGACTTCGGTCCAAATCCATATGAGGGATTCGAGAAGGCTCCGCCATTTTCATTTCAATCCTCGTCCAAGAACGCACGATGACGCGCGCGCGCGCGATTACGCCGATATTGTTGAGCGTTGTGGGGATGCTCTGCGTCGCCTGCAACACTTTGCCAACGCAAACCCAGCATCCAGGCGTCTGCGGGATTGGGCTCGTCATCTGGTTGCGTCATCCCGCATCTTCCCAGTACCAGTACTTCACGATCGATGATGGACTCTTCGCGTACGGGGCGGGTCGCGACGCGCTCAACCTGAAGACCAGTTGGCAGATTCAGCTTTCCAGCGAACAATGCGCGGCGGTGTGCAAGATCGCAGCTGATGGCCAGTGGCTTTCCAAGTCACCGCCGACGGGTTCTGGAGCCGAAAGACAGGTCACCGCTGACATTGCAGTCGTGTGGGGAGGCGGACAACAGCAGTTTGTGGTGGTTGGGGACAACGAGTCCGTGCGGGAGATGACGGACATACTCTCCGCGATTGCCGACGCTCGCTTTCAGCGCATGCTTGATCGTTTTCCAGAGGCGGGCAAGCAGCCACAGTGAGAGCAGTGGGGATGAGAGTGCGGTGAACGCTCGGTGGATAAGTCCCGGCGCATGAAAAAGAGGTGGACTTTTCGACGAGGATGAGATTGGGTCATAGTCTGCCCCCATCGCAACCGAGGAAGCTGAGATGAAAGATGGTCATGATGACATCGCAAATTCAGAATGGGCTCGACGAATCGAGTGTGCATATCGGGAACAACGAGAACGAATCGTGTCCCTGTTGCGATCGCGTTTTTCGCCGCAGTTGATTGAAGATGCGTTGCAAGACATCTTCATGGATTGGATCGCCCGCACTCCGGCGAGTGCAGCGATGCGCGAGGTGATGCTGCATCCCGCGTATCTCTTTCACTCAGTTCGCAGGCGAGTCATGCGAATGCTTGTCACCGAGCAGCGAAGGTCCAAGTTGACTGTGCGCGCGTGCGAGCAGGGTGCGCTCGATCCCGCGCAAGACACTGCGGTCGGGTCCGATCCACTGCATCGCAGCGAACCGAAATTTGACGACGACGAACTCTCAGTTGCGTTCGATTCCCTCTCGATGGCGCAGCAGGGAATCTTGCGTTCGATGAGTTTCCAGAACATCGGTCGTCATCAGAGCAGCAGAGTGTTCGGGTGCACCGAAGATTGTTTCGGAGTGCGTCAACACAGAAGCTTGGAGCGGTTGCGAGAAAGTCTCGCCAAGACTGCTGCGGCGCAGGAGCACATCGTGATGACTCCGCGCGAGAGCGGGGCAACGACCTAGAGGCGACTCCCTAGAATTGCGTTTCGATGTCCGACGCTCGCCCCATCACACCTCTCGGTGCAGACGCGATCCCATGTGCGACGCCCAGTGCGACGCCCAGTGCGATGCCCAGTGCGATGCCCAGTGGGATGCCAGACCCGATCGTGGGAATTGACCTGGGCACAACCAATTCTCTCGTCGCGTTCTGCGATGCATCTGGACCGAGAGTCCTCGAGAGTGACTCGGGAGAGCGAATGATCCCTTCAGCCGTGCGTTATCTCGATGGTTCTCCCGTGGCGATCGGGAGTGCGGCGCGGCAGCAGGCGGCAGAGTTTCCCGCCGACACCATCTTGAGTTCCAAGCGGTTGATGGGTCGTTCATTCGACGAGTCCGCCTCCATTCATGGCGACCTGCAGATGGGCATCGTCCGCGGTGTGCACGGACTCGCTGCGATTTCTGCGGGTGGTGCGGTACTGTTGCCACAGGAGATTGCTGCGGTCATCCTGGGCGAACTTCGACGCATCGCAGAGGCTCGCCTTGGTTGCGCAGTGCGTCGTGCCGTGATCACCGTTCCTGCGTACTTCGATGATGGGCAGCGGCAGGCGACACGGGACGCCGCACAGATTGCGGGGATCGAGGCGGTGCGGATTGTGAATGAGCCAACCGCAGCGGCACTCGCATACGGTTTGGACCGAGCGCACGAAGCGCAGATCATCGCGGTCTATGACTTCGGTGGTGGAACCTTTGACATTTCGATTTTGCAAGTCATCCCAGAGATGCGCGCCGGTGACGGCACGCTCTTTCGAGTGATCGCCACCGCCGGAAACACACAGCTTGGCGGTGATGATGTTGATCAAGCATTGGCGGAGCATCTTCTCGCCCGTGCGGTGAGTTCGTCGACGGAGTCTCGCACTTCAGCGGGACTGCCGGCGGGACTGCCAGCGGAACTCTCGCCTGCCTCCCGACAGGCACTGCGAGATTTTGCGGAGTCGACCAAGGTCGCGCTCTCCCTCAAAGAGAGCGTGGATGTGGATCTTGCTCTTGATGAAGGTGTCCACGTGCGCACCCGAATCACCCGAAGTGAGTTCGAGGCAGTCGCGAATCCCATCATTGAGCGCACCGTGAAGGCATGCGAACGCGTACTGGCAGACGCTGGTGGAATCATGATTGATCGCGTGATCCTCGTCGGCGGATCAACCCGAATTCCACTCGTTGTTCAGCGTGTTCGCGACTGTTTCGGGCTTGAGCCCTACACCGCATTGGATCCAGAGTGTGTCGTTGCGCTGGGTGCTGCCGCGCAAGCTGCAGTGCTGCAGGGGACGCGGCGCGACGTGCTGCTGCTTGATGTCATCCCACTCTCGCTTGGCATTGAAACTGTTGGCGGTGCAGTCGCGAAACTGTTGATGCGGAATTCGACGATTCCCTGCCGTGCGAAAGAGATGTTCTCGACGAGCGTCGACAACCAAACCAGCGTGCGCATGCATGTGCTGCAGGGAGAGCGCGAGATGGTCGCCGATTGTCGTTCGCTCGCTCGATTCGAACTGCGCGGAATCCCACCGATGCCAGCGGGCATTCCGCAGATTGAGGTGGAGTTTCTGGTGGACGCGAACGGCGTGTTGCAAGTGACCGCTGGCGAGCGGCGTAGTGGGTGCCGTGCGATTGTGCAGGTCGTCCCATCGTTTGGATTGACTGGTGATGATGTCGAGCAGATCACACGTGAGAGCGTGACCCACGCACGTGCCGACATGCACCATCACCGCATTGTTGATCTTGCGGTGAACGCGGCGCTCGACATCAAGTGGATCACAGAGGCGCTCGATCGCACACGCGGAGATCTCGACGCTGCGTATGTGTCATCGATCGAAGGGCGCATGGCTCGTTTGCAAGAGTTGATCTCATTGGCGAAGGCGTCGCCTCAGGAGGTGGATGCAGATGCGTTCCACCACGCCAAAGAGGAGCTTGACCGCGCGAGCGTTGCGATGCATGAACAGTCAATTTCACGGAGTTTGCAGGGGCTTTCAACACGCATCGTCGGAGGAACAACATGAGCGCATTCAAGATTGGCGTCATCATCCCAGCGGCGGGTCAGGGCACGCGGTTCGGCGGCGACAAGTTGGGACAGGATCTCGGCGGTCGTCCGCTTCTGCTGCGCACCGTTGAGCTCTTCACGAAACGAGATGAGGTTGGGGCGATTGTCGTCGCTGCGCCTCCAGATTCGATAGAAGAGTTCCGAAGTCGGTATGCCGCGCAATTCGGTTTTCACGGTGTCGCCATCGTCGCAGGCGGTCGCACAGAACGCTGGGAGAGTGTGCGCAATGCGCTCGCTGCCGTGCCAGATGACTGCACTCACATCGCCGTGCACGACGCAGCCCGACCTGGCGCAACGGATGCATTGCTGACCCGCGTCTTTGATGCAGCACGCATTGCCGCTGCAGTCGTTCCGGGCGACCCAGTCAGTTCGACGATCAAGCGCGTGAGTGTGGAGACATTTGCAGCAGCACCCGATGACGCTGTTGCTGATGCGATTCTGGGAGAAGCGGGTCGCGATGCGGTGCGTGGACGACGCGTCGAGTGCACGGTTGATCGAACTCGACTGATGGCGATCCAGACGCCGCAGGTGTTCGAGGCGGCATTGCTCCGCCGTGCGTACGCACAGGGCGACCTCGCCAGCGCCACCGACGATGCGATGCTGGTCGAACAATTGGGCGAACCGGTGCTCGTCGTCGAAGGGGATCCACGAAACTTGAAAGTGACGACGACCGCAGATTTGGCGATTATTCGGGCAATATTGGGGCATCGCGCGCCCGAGGAACGACCAGTCCACAAGAGGTTTTGAGCGGGTGGCGATGCGAGGACGACGGGTCCACGCCAGTCCGCACTGGGCAGGTCAGCGGGTTCGAATCTTGGCACCCTCGCGAGTCAATTGCGTGGTTGAATCGCGTCGTGTCGTTGGGCTCGAAGTCGTCGGGCAGTGAGGACAGGAAGGGCTCTTGCGTTTCCGTGGGAGGCACGGGCGGATGACACACCAGAGTGCAGCGAGCATAACCGCGCTTGCGATCCAGAACTGCCAGTCATCGATTGGAAAGGCGGTCATGTCATCAGACGATAGACGAGGAACGCTGCGCCGTATGCGAGCGCCGTCATGTAGACAAACTGAAGGAGCGGCCAGCGCCATGATCCTGTTTCTTTCGCAACCACGACGAGCGTAGGAAGACATTGCATGGCGAGGACGAAGAACACCAGCAACGCAGCGGATGTGGGAGGTGTGAAGAGTGGTTGACCATCATCGCGCTTGGCACTCCTGATCGCCGCCAGCGTTCCAGCCTCAGTTCCTTCGGCGTCCGTTCCCGCGCCAGCCATCACGAAGACAGTTGTCGTAAAGACTTCGCGTGCGAGAAAACTCGTGAGCACCGCAACGGTGAGTTGGCGATCGAGTCCCATCGGGGCGAACAAGGGCTCTAGCGTTCGTCCCAGTTGTCCTGCAAAGGACCCGGATTGTTGGTTGCGTTCGTCCAGCCTGATTGCATCGTGCCGAAGTTGCTGCGCTGCGGCGAAATCAGTCGATTCCAGGTCCGCTGCACGCAATTCAAGAGCGACGACCTCGGGCGCGAGTGGCGATTTCGGGTAGGCACTGAGCCACCACATGACGATCGCAATCGAGAGGATCACACTGCCAGCGTTCTTGAGGAAGAGGAAACCGCGGTCGACGGCGATGGTGAGCGCAGTGCGAATGCTCGGCAGTCTGTAGTCAGGAAGTTCGAGCATCATCGGCAGAGTTGGACCCTTCAAGATCGTTCTTCGAAGCACCGCTGCGGTTCCCAGTCCAGCAAGCGCACCCAGCAGGTAACACGCCGTGAATGCCAAGCCAGCGGCGAGCGGACGCCCCGCAAAGAGCATGCTTGTCAGGAGTGCGTAGACAGGAACGCGCGCGCTGCAGCTCATAAAGGGTGCGACAAGAATCGTTGCGAGTCGATCTCGCGGATCTGGGATGAGCCGCGTTGCCATGATTCCTGGCAGCGCGCACGCATGCGACGACAGAAGTGGCATGAACGCTTGCCCGGGGAGGCCGAACCGACGCATCGTGCGATCGACCGCGAATGCTGCTCGTGCGAGGTATCCGGAGTCCTCGAGAAGCGCGAGCAGAAAAAAGAGGAGCACGATCTGTGGAAGAAAAATGACCGTGGCTGCGACGCCGCCAACCACACCATGCACGACAAGGTCTTGCAGTGGTCCCGGAGGAAGTCCATGTGCGATGATGGCGCCGACCCATCCAAAGATTCCGTCGACGCCCTCCATCGGAAACTGTGCGAGCCAATAGATCGATGCGAACAGCAGCGACATCATGAGTGCAAAACACAGGATTCCCAGCAGGGGATGGGTGAATGCAGCGTCGAGTCGGTCGTGAATTGTCATCTCCACAGCGTCGCTGGGCGGTGGGTGCGCAGCGATGCGTGCGAATGTTTCTGCTGCCCACACAGCGCTCGCAGTCGATCCGGGTTCGGATGTCGGAAGCGCAATCGCGGGGTGCGGTATCTGCGCGCGCGTTGCAGTCTTGGTCAAGTGGTCGAGCAGTCGATCGACGCCCTGACCTGTTCGTGCGGAGATTGCAATGACTGGGACGCCCAGTGACTCCGTTGCAGCGACCTCATCGATGATGAGTCCGCGCCTCTGAGCAAGATCGGCCATGTTGATGGCGATGACAGAGGGAAGCCCTCGACGGAGTGCGCTTGCTGCGAATTGCAGATTGCGCGGAAGATTGTTGGCATCGAGCACGATCAGCGTGGCGTCAGGACGACCATCCGCAATTCGACCATCGAGGCAATCCGCGCAGAGTCGACTCTCTGGCAACTCAAGACGCAGGCTGTAGATCCCTGGCAAGTCGATGATGTCAAGTGCTTCGCCTGATCGTGTGACGCACCGTCCAACATTATGTGAGACCGTGCTGCCCGGAAAATTTGCGGTCTTGGATCGCAAACCGCAGAGTCGATTGAAGAGGGTGCTCTTCCCAGTATTGGGATTGCCGAGCAGTGCGACGCGGAGGGTCACGGTCGTGGCGATTCTAAAAGTGTCACAAGGATGCGTTCCGCAACATCACGGGGCAGCCCCAATCGAGTCCTGTCTATCTGCACGATGCATGGCGTCCCTGCGCGGCATACTCGAACCTCGCACTTTTCCCCCATTCCCATCGCCGCAAGAAGACAGCGATGATCTGCGGGAAGTGCGTCGAGCGCACTGCACTCGACAGTTGCTCGCTGTCCTCGGACGAGCTGGCTGAGTGGGATTTGGATGCCTTTGGATGCCATCGGTGGATGGTATTGAGACTCAGTCTCACAATCAACTCGTACCAATAGCCGTTCATTCGTCGACTTTGGTCGAATCGCCGATTCGCTTTCGGTAGGCCGCTCGGTGGCGCGCGTAGTCATCTTTCTCTTCATCAAGATTGCACTGTTGCCCGTTCTGCCACTGTCGATGTAACTCCTTCAGGAACGGAACGCACCAGTGACATCCGGTTCCGGCGCCGAAGCACTCGGAGAGTTCGCTGGCCACGCGTGGTCGTTCGCAATGGAGAAATGTATTGAGTTTGCGCAAACTCACGCGGAAGCAGAGGCACACATGATCGTCCTGGTCCATCAGCCTGAGTTGGATGTCGTCAGATCCTGACCAATGATGTACCAGTGCGCTGCGCAGAATGGGGCAACAAACACACCATCCCGATGCCACTGTCCCTCAGTCACATGCTCTGCAGAGAATTCAATGCCTGGGTGAATCGTTCCAGTGAGACGATAGGCAGTCCCGACGGCGCTGGTGGGTGGAGGCGAGTTCTCGCCATCAACTTCCATCTCGACACGAAAACTGTCACCGATGTTCGCACCAGATGCATCGACACACTGGCACATCATCGCAATCGATTTGGAAGAGGTCGTTGGTACTCGACTCTGGAGCACTCGAACCCTCCAATCGATCGGCTGCGAGAGCACCCGATTCTGAACGACCGCCCATCGACGAACCCTGAGCGAAAACTCATCGATCTCTCTCATGTCCCCGCTCGCAATCGCGGGATCGCTTCCAAATCTCTTCAGATATCGCCCGCGAAGGTCGGCGAGAAAGGAGCGCGGACTTGCGCTTGGGTCACTTGGGACTCGCGGCGAGGTGAGCGTCTGGTCGATGACCGGTGCAGGCTCGGGCGCAGGCGCAACTTCTTCGACCGGTGCAGGCTCGGGCGCAGGCGCAACTTCTTCGACCGGTGCAGGCTCGGGCGCAGGCGCAACTTCTTCGACTGGTGCAGGCTCGGGCGCGGGTGTGACTTCTTCGACTGGTGCAGGTTCGGACGCGGGTGTGACTTCTTCGACTGGTGCAGGTTCGGACGCGGGTGTGACTTCTTCGACTGGTTGTCCTGCTGGCGGCGTTTGCGCAAGAGCTCGCTCTGCGTCCTCGATCTGCTTTGCTCGAAGTGCCGCGAGAGCCTCAACCTGCGCCAGAAGTGCCTTCGATTGCGCCTTTAATCTCGCTTTGCGCTCTTCGACGGACTGCTGTGGCGGGGTCGGAGTCGGAGCCGACTGCGCTTGCGCCGAAGCTGAGAGCGATGCCAAAACCAAGATCGGCAAGATTGCGCGCGCGAGGAACGACGAGTTCAAGGATTTTCTTGGAGTGACGGTTTCTCTGGGCATTCGAGATATCCTAACGCGAGTGCTCGTAGGTGATCAATGACAGAACTCACTCCAATCCAATCCGTCGTTGCGCGCGCAAGGAGGCGAATTGTGCTCGGAGCACTTTCGGTCGCACTTGGTGAGTCGCTGCTGTGGACTGGTGTCTCCATTGCCGTGATCGCCATTGGCGCAAAGGTGATTGCTCGTTGGTGGACTCCGGCGGGAGATCGCGGTGTGTGGTTTCTGGGAGTGATCGTGGGGGCGCTTGCCGCGCTGGCGATGTGGCACTACTTCACTCGAATGACGCGCATGCCTGATGTCGCGGTGGCGTCAGTGATCGATGTCCGAATGAAGTTGCATGATCGCCTCTCGACGGCGGTCGCAGTCGCCGAGCGCACCGATGCATTTGCGCGGGCTGCAGTTGAAGATGGTATTCGTATCGCGACCGACAAACGCATGCAAGAAGCACTTGCGCGTGCGATTCCCATCGCAGCACCGAGACGCTGGTGGGCTGGACCAACCTTGACGGCGATTGCGTGCGCCATCTGGTGGTTCGTTCCTGGGTTGTCGATGGGTCACGCGGCGCAGGATCTCACAAAGAGTGAAACCGAATTGCAGTCTGCGCGTGAGGCGGCACGAATGCAAATCGATTCATTGCAAGCGCAGATTGAATCAAAGCCAGAACTGAGTCAAGCCCTTGCGGATGCGGGGAGCGACAAGAAGTTGAGTGGCGATCCATCAGAGGAGAAACTCAAGAGCGCGGACGACGTTCGCCGTGAGACCACTCGACAAGTCAACGACCTGTCAAAGCGACTCGATGATCTCCTGCAAGGCGAGAAGGCGCAACAACTGGAAGCGATGAAGGAGGCGCTCGGACGGATCGAGCCGACCAAAGCTGGACCCTTAAAGAAACTCGCAGAGGCGCTGAAGCGTGGTGATGCACAGCGCGCGAAGAGTGAACTGGCGGATCTTCAGAAGCAGGTCAAGGACGCGACGATGGATGAGCAATCACGCGCCGAACTCGCCGCGCAACTCTCCGAGTTAGCGAAGCAGCTGAAGGAGGGGGCAGAGGCCAACGATGCACTCAAGAAAGCCCTTGAAAACGCAGGGTTGGATGGCGATCTCGCCAAGAACCCCGCTGCAGCGAAGGCCGCCGTCGAAGCGGCGAAGAATCTCAACGAAGAGCAAGTGCAGGCCCTCAAGCAAGCACTGCAAGCGCAAGCGAAGTCCAACGAGAGCATGGATAAACTCGCACGAGCCTGTGAGTCCATGTGCTCACAGTGCAAGAACGGCGGAGCGAAGGCCGGAAAGTCTCAGAGCAAGGCATCGCAAGGTGGTGAGGGTGGGAAGTCATCCGACGAGACTGGGGAAGGTGATGCCGGACTGGCTTCGGACGCCCTGAGCGAAATGGAGATGTTGAACGAGTTGATGAAGGATGCGGAGTCTGCTCGTTCGCAGTGCCAGAAGAGCAGTTGCAGCGGCGGGGCGACCCCCTCGGACCAGTCAGGCCGCTCTAGCATGAATGCGAATCGGGCGCAGGGTCAGGGCGGTCAACGGACGAAGGAACAGACTGCGACGGGAACACGCGCACGCAAGGAAAAGGTTGAGTCGACTGGGGGAGATGTCATCGCGCGCCAACTCGTGGAGGCACCGCCTGTCGTGGGTGAGAGTCGCGCAACGCTTCAACAGTTGTCAGGTGACATTGGCACTGGATCGGAAGAGGGAACTGAAGAGGATCCTGTTCCAGCGAATCTTCGCGAAGTCCACAAGCATTACTTTGGCGATCTCAAGAAGAAGATCGACGCCAAGACGGCACAGCCTGTCGCACCAGCTTCGGATCCATCGGCATCGCCAGCCGCCCAACCAGCCGCCCAACCAGCCGTCGAGCCGAGTACTCCCGCCGCTGGAAACGCATCGCCTGCAACGAATCCAGCACGAGCGAACGCATGATCGCTCATGAGGTGTTTCGTGGGCTATCTCGAGCCTGTTTCGCATCATCCGCCATCGCGCTCGCACTCGCAGCCGCGTGCGATCAAACGCACTCGAGCGATGCCGCTGCGAATTCCAAAGAACTCCCGCAACGTGAAGTTGTGATCTATGCCAGCACCGATGAAGCCATCGCCCGGCCGATTCTGGCGGCGTTCGAGAAATCGACTGGTATTCGAGTTCGTGCGCGGTACGACAGCGAGAATTCCAAGGCGACCGCGCTTGCCGCGATGATCCGTACTGAACAAGATGCACCGCGCGCGGACCTCTTCTGGTCTGGCGAGTGCTTCGCTGCTGCTCAGCTCGCGCGTGAAGGGCTCGTGCAACCTTGGCGAAGTCAACGTGTCGACAAGTTCCCGTCGTCCATGCGCGGGATGGCAGGCCGGTGGTATGGACTTCCACCGCGCGCCCGCGTGTTGGTGTACGACCCGTCGCGCATCAACCAAGACGACCTGCCGAAGTCGATGATGGATCTCGCAGATCCGATGTGGAGGGGAAGTGTGGCGATCGCAGATCCGCGCTTTGGGACGACGCGAGGGCACATGGGCGCGCTCGCATATGTGCTCGAGTTGCGCGAAACTGGTGCATGGAATCGTTGGGTCGTTGGGTTTTGCGGACATTCGCCGCGCGTGCTCGTTGGAGGGAATGCTGCAGTGGTCGACGCGGTGGTGCGAGGCGAGTCAACGTGTGGTCTCACAGATTCGGATGACGTGTATGCGGCAATCGCAGGCGGCGCGAACCTTGCCATGCTTCCCATCCGGCAGTTCCCGTTGGAAAAAACCTTCGATTCAGCGGGCGGCGTGGCGGGGTACGCATCCGGCGGCGGGGCGATGCTGATCCCAGGCAGCGTGGCTCTCGTGACTGGTGCGCCGCATCAGCGCGAAGCACTCGAACTCATGACCTTTCTGTTGAGCCGAGATGTCTTCGAGTGGTTGCAGGGATCGCGTGCGGGGAATCTCCTCGTGACAGAGATTCAGTCGTTGGATGCAGCGACCACAACACCCTCAGTGCGAGCGCCCGCAGATCTGCCGCCCTTCGAGGAGGCCGCGCTGGCGCACCGTCTTCATCATGTAGAAGATCCATTCGTCTTCGATGCTGATGCCTGCGTCGAGCAGTTGGACGCACAGATCGCCCTCCTGATGCGTCCGTGCGCTGCAGAGAACGATCGGTGAGAGTGCGCGCTCCACCATCGTCGGTGATGGTGTGGGCGATGGGAGGAATTCTGCTCCTCTTCCTGTTGGTCGTCCTGCCTGCTTCGTTCGTGATCGTGGAGGCTCTGCACGATCCACTGACCGATCGCGATGGCATCGCTCATGTGTTTTCGTTGTCGTTGCGTTCCCTGTCGTGGGCGTTTGGAGTCGCCATCGTGGCAACGCTTGTTGGGTGGCTCCCCGGTCGGGCACTCCGCCATCGTGGGTGGCTCTCGAAGTCGGTGGTCCTCGCAACTGGACTCATCCCTGCATATGCATCGTTCTATTGTTCCTGGCGAGTTCTTCGACCTGGATCCATCATCGGCGACTTCGCAATCACGCACGATGTGACGGGCGAGCTCCGCGCCGTTGTGCTGTTCCTTGCACTCGTTGCATGGATGTGGCCGCTCGCCGCGTGGATCGTGGGTGTTCGTGAGAGCGACGCGGAACGGATGACCCACTCGCTGCTGATCTTGGATGGAGCGACGCGGACCGAACTGTTGCTCGCAGCATGGCGCGGCGATCGTGCAGCGCTCGCGCTTGCGGTCGGTGCAATTGGACTCGTCCTGTTTGGAGAGACAACGGCATTCGACGCGGCACAGGTGGACACCATGACATCCCAACTTCGTGCGCTTGATGCAGCAGGAGCGGGGGTGCGTGAGGTCGTGACGAGTGCGATTCCTGCGCTCCTGATCGGAGCAGCGGCCAGTATCGCTGTGGCGTTCGTCGTCACTCGTGGGGCACATGTGTTGCACGATGCAGACCCCCCGGATGCGAACGCGCGTGGACATCACCCCGGAACCATCCTGCTCTTTCTCCTTCCATTGCTCTTGACTGCGGCGCCAATGATCGCACTGGCGATCGATGTTGCTGCGTCCACGAACGTGCGATCCTTTGGAGCGCTGCACCTGCGTGGTGCACTCAACACGCTCTTCGTCGCAAGCATGTCAGGTGTTGCGGGCGGAGTGATCGCCATCGCTGGTGCGGCATTGGTGATCGGTGGTTCGCGAATCATCCTCGGGTGGATGTTTGCAATCGCACTCATCGCACTCTCCGCACCCGCGACGATTGTGGCGATCGCCACGGCATCGCTGTGGCGTGCGAGTCCACTCGTCATGGCGGTCTACGATTCGCCCGCCATCATCTCGTGTGCGCAGGCAGCGCGGTGGAGCGCCGTCGCGCTCGGACTCGGGATGTGGTGTGGCACGACACTGTTGCGCAGCGAACGCGAGGCATGGTTGATTCACGGCGGGGCAGCGACTGATTTCATGGGAATGAGTCGTCCAATTCTGCTGCGTGCGGCGATCGGCGGATGTGTCGTGACTGGGGTTCTTTCCGCAACCGAGACATCTGTCGCAGCGCGATTGGAACCGCCGGGATTTGACTTTCTCGCGGGAAGCTTGCTGAATGCGATCCACTATCAGGATGCAATCGCAGTGAGCGCAGCAATTCCTTGGATGGCTGGAATCGCACTCTCTGCATCGATGTTTGTCTGCGTCATCTCTCGGTGGAAAGGGCGACGGAACAGCGGCATCAACGCACCTTCACTCTTGTTGCTCTGCGCACTCGCCCTCTCTCCGTGCATGACTGGATGCGCAGATTCAGACGGCGATCAATCGACTGATGCCGCAGCGTCACGCAAGACGCCGCCACTCCCGACGGATGTCGTCATCGGTCGTGCCGGTCGCACCGAAGGGCGATTCGAGACTCCCCGCGCGATGGCCATTGAGCCGTCGACAGGATGCGTGTTCGTGTGCGACAAGAGTGGACGTGTGCAGCGCTTCTCCAGCGATGGTGCTTTCCAACACGCGTGGCGCATGCCCAAGGACGACAATGGCAAGCCGACTGGTCTCTCGATGGGACCCGACGGTCTGCTCTATGTCGCCGATACGCATGAGCACCGAGTGATGGTCTTCGATCGCGATGGAGAGATCGTGCGCGCAATCGGTTCATATGGTCAAAAGCCCGGCGAGTTTGTGTATCCAACCGATGTCGCATTTGCGCCAGATGGTCGACTCTTTGTCAGCGAATACGGAGGGAACGACCGCATCCAAATCTTTGATGCCAGCGGCACATTCCTTCGGCAATTCGGTCATCCCGGTCAGGAGGTCGGCGCATTTGCCAGACCGCAGTCGCTGGTGTTTTCCAAGGATGGCTCGGAACTCTTCGTCGCAGATTCGTGCAATCATCGCATTCAAGTCTTCTCATCGGATGGGGTTTTCAAACGAACATTGTGCCAGGCTGGGGCTGAGCCTGGCGCTCTCGCGTACCCCTACGGCATCGACTCTCTCGATGATGGGACGCTGCTCGTTGCAGAGTTCGGCAATTGTCGCCTGCAACGCCTTGATGCGATGAGTGGGGAATCGCTCGGCGTGTGGGGCGGTGGTGGAAGTGCAATTGGTCGGCTGAACGCACCATGGGCGGTGGCGCACCTCGCACAGCGAATCTTCATACTCGACACGGCCAACGCGCGTATTCAGTCGATGTCGTTGGATGTGTTGATGGGGGATACGCTAGAGAAACTCCGATGATGCAACTTGGCTCGATTTTTGGCTCGATTTTTGGCTCGACGTTTGGTCTTACGTTGGGAATGCCACTGGGATTTGAACGACCGATCGCACTGCTGATACTGGTCGTCGTGCCCGCACTCTGGTGGATGAGTTGGCGGCGCGCACATGCCATCGGCACGACTCGGGCGTGGGTCAGTGCGAGCGCGCGCACGATCTTGATTGCATTGATTGCATTGAGCCTCTCACAACCGTCGATCTCTCGCACGGGTGAAGGAGTGACCGTGCTCGTCGTTGCTGATGTGAGTCGATCCATCCCGAGCGATCTGCTGCTGCAGGTCGAGTCCCAATTGCAGAAAGCAACCAAGTCTCCGCCCAACAAGGCGGATCGCGTGGGTGTCGTGACAATCGCGCGCGAGGCCATCGTTGCCGAGATTCCGTCGATTGGTGGCGAGGTCTCGTTCGGTGGACATGGAGGAGAACTGGACGGGTCGAACCTGGCGCTCGGTGTTCGCAGAGGACTCGCGTTGCTTCCCGCGGACACCATGAACCGACTGCTCTTGGTCTCTGATGGCAACGAAACTGCGGGAACACTGCGCGAAGCTGCGGCTCTCGCCACGGCAAATCGGATTCCGATTGATGTCTATCCCATCGAATACAACCAATCCGGAGTGACTGTGTTCGAAGGCATTCGTGCGCCAACGCGCGCCCGCATCGGACAAACCGCAGACCTCAAACTGTTGCTGCGGAGTCAAGGCGGTGCGCGCGGCACGCTGTATGTGAAGGAGAATGGCATCCCAGTTGACTTGGACTCCACCGCGTCGGGCGATGGGCTCGCGGTCGAATTGAAGTCTGGTCCAAACACATTCGAAGTTCCAATGAGTTTGGATTCGAGTGGAGCGCAGCGATACGAAGCGGTCTTCGAACCTGATGCTGCGAGCGCGGATGGTGTCGTGGAGAACAAGAAGGCTGCCGCGACGATCTTTGTGTCGGGCGATGGTCGCATTCTCGTTGTCGATCGCGACGGGCGGGAGAGCGGCGCGATGGTGAGCGCACTGCGCGCTGGCGGGCTGGAAGTCGAGGTCGTTGACCCGAGTCGGCTCGCTGAGGGCGTTGCGTTTCTCGCGGGCTACGACGCAGTCATCCTGATGAACATCGCTCGGTATGAGATTGACAACGCCACCGATCGGATGTTGCACGCATTCGTTCACGATCTCGGCGGCGGGATCTTGGTCGTCGGTGGCGATAGTTCCTTTGGTGCAGGAGGGTGGATTGACAGCGAGTTGGCGAAGGCGCTTCCAGTCAAACTGGATCCTCCGGCAACGCGCGAATTGCCGCGCGGAGCGTTGGCGCTGGTCATGCACTCATGCGAGATGCCGCAGGCGAATTATTGGAGCGAGATCATCACCATCAGTGCCATCGAGGCGCTCTCTCGGCTGGATTATGTGGGGATCGTCGTCTTTGGATTTGCTTCCACAGGGGGCGTGAACGGCGCGGGATGGTTCTTCCCGATGCAATTGGCTGGAGACAAGACCGCAGCAATCGAAGCAGCGCGCAAGATGCCCATCGGAGACATGCCCGACTTCAACGCATCGATGACGGTCGGTCTTGCTGGACTCAAGGGAGTGAAGGCGGGGCAGCGGCATGCGATCGTGATTTCCGATGGAGACCCCGCTCCGCCGACCAAGGCACTGATCGATGAGTACAAGGCTGCGAAGATCACCATCACGACGATCATGATCGCAGGTCACGGAACTGCAGAAGACCTCACAAACATGAAGGCGATGGCGGAACTCACTGGTGGAAACTTCTACAACGTCGTGAACCCTAAGTTGCTTCCAAAGATCTTCATCAAAGAAGCGTCGCTTGTGTCGCGCAATCTCATCGTCGAGGGAGATTTCCAACCCGTGGTCGCGGCGACACTCGGAGGTCCCATCGAGGGGATCACGACTGTGCCGCCCGTGAAGGGTTATGTGCTCACGGTGCCTCGTGAGGGTCTTGCGCAGATTCCAATTCTCAACAAGACCTCGGAGGGCAACGATCCGATCTACGCCTACTGGAACTACGGTTTGGGAAAATCCGCCGTGTTTGCGAGTGACCTCAGTGGTCGTTGGGGGAGCGCGTGGCCACAGTGGGCTGGATTTCAAGGGATGTGGGAACGATCGGCTCGTTGGTTGATGCGACCTGCGACTCCATCGAATGTGCTGCTCAAGACTCGGTTGGATGGCGAAGAGGCGACCGTCGACCTTGAAGCGATGGGCGGTGATGATGGACTGTTGAACTTCATGCGCACAGATGCGAAGGTGATTCGACCCGATGGAACGGTGGTGCCGTTGATGATGGAACAGGTTGCGCCGGGTCGTTACCGAGGAACGTTTCAAGCAGATGAGACGGGCTCGTATCTCGTCGATATTGGAATGCTCGATGGTGCAGGAGGTCGGACGGGTGGATCGATCCAGGGGGCGCTGTCACTCGCCTACCCACGTGAATTCCGCACGAGTCGCGACAATGCTGCGTTGCTTCGTGCAGTTGCAACTCAGACGGGAGGTCGCGTGCTCTCCAAGAGTGATCTTGAGACGGGCGATCTCTTTGAGCGCCGAGGTCTCGCGCCCCCCGAGAGTGTGCGCCGCATCTGGGACATCCTCGCCATCATCGCTGCGGCGCTGCTGGTGATCGATGTGGCGGTGAGACGACTCGTCTTCGATCGAGCCTCTGCGCTCGATGTCGCGCAGCAAGCTTTCGGCAGTGCGCGAGGCACGGGAGGCGAGGTGGTCGCTGCGTGGAAGCGCGCGCGAACGCAGGCTGGAAAGGCGGGCGCAACTTCCGACGGTGCTGTCGACCACGGGCACCCTGCGCACACGCCGCGAGTGCGTGATGCGTCCGCGAAGCAGGTATCGCAACAGTCACGCGCGACTGCTGCTGCGTCCCCATCGCCCGCCCCCGTAGCAGGTGAGTCATCAAACGCTCTGCCAGACGTCGAAGCAGAATCTTCGATGGATCGGTTGAAGCGCGCCAAGAAACGCGCCCTTCAGGAGGACGCAGATTCCCCGCAAGGTGGAGGCGCGGATGGCGCAACGCCATGACCGCAGCACCGCTCCAGTTGCAATCGGTCGCAGAGGTGCGAGCAGCATGCGCCGACTTTCGATCGGTCGCAGATCGACTGCGCACCGAGATTGGGCGAGTGCTGGTCGGTCAAGACGAGGTGGTCAATCAAGTCCTGATCGCGCTCTTCGCCAATGGTCATGTGCTTCTTGAGGGAGTACCAGGTCTGGGCAAGACGCTCCTCGTGCGAACTTTGGGACGGGCCCTGGGGCTCTCATTTTCCCGCATCCAATTCACGCCGGACCTGATGCCAGCGGACATCTTGGGGACGCAGATTGTTGTCGAAAGCCAATCTGGTGGCGGTCGCGAAATGCAGTTTCGCCCTGGGCCGATCTTCGCCCAGATCCTCCTTGCAGATGAGGTGAATCGCGCATCACCCAAGAGTCAATCTGCACTGCTCGAGGCGATGCAGGAACGGTCTGTCACGATTGGTGGTGAGACGCGAACGCTCGAGCGTCCATTTCTGGTGCTCGCCACGCAGAATCCAATCGAACAGGAGGGAACATATCCGCTCCCCGAAGCGCAACTCGATCGCTTTCTCTTCAAGGTGATCGTGCCCTATGTGGAGCGCACTGATCTCGCAAAGATTGTGGAGCGCACCACCGGAAGAGTTCAGCACGAGGAACAGGTCACGCCCGTGCTCTCTGCCGCGCAGATCGAAGGAGCGCAGCAACTCGCACGACTTGTCCTTGCGGCACCGCATGTGCAGGACTACGCGGTGCGAATCGTGTTGGCATCTCATCCGACCGGTGGAGGAAGGGAGAGATGGGGCCTTGCAGAATTGGATCGCATGATCGTGGCCGGATCGAGTCCGCGTGGTGCGCAGTCATTGCTCATGGCAGCGAAGGTGCGCGCACTTCTTGCGGGCAGGTGTGCGGTCAGCACCCAAGACATCGCCGCACTCGCCCCTGCCTCACTGCGCCACAGAATTGCGAGGAGCTTCGAGGCGGAGGCGGTTGGGATGACATGCGATGCCATCATCCAAGAAATTGTCCGACTCGTCCCTGCGGAGTTGCAACCATGAGCCGCTTGGAGAAAGTCGATGACTTGATCGACTCGCGATTGATGGCGCGCCTCGACGGACTCGATGTCGTGAGCCGCAAGATCTTCACCGGAAAAATCCAGGGTGAGCGTCGAAGCCGTCGCCGCGGGCAATCTGTGGAGTTCGCGGACTTCCGCAACTACTCACATGGTGACGATCTGCGGTTCGTTGACTGGAACATTTATGCACGCCTCGATCGACTCTTCCTGAAATTGTTTCTTGAGGAAGAGGACCTATCGATGGTGATCGCAATCGATCAGAGCGCATCGATGGAGGGGGGCGATCCAAACAAGTTTGACTACGCCAGACGGCTTGCCATGGCACTTGGCTACATCGGTTTGGTCAACAACAATCGAGTGAGCCTCTTTGGGTTTGGAACCAACCGGATCGAGCGACTGACTGGATTGCGCGGACGGCGACGCACGCGCGAGATGGGCCAGTGGATTCTTGATCGAGAGGCAAACGGCGTGGGCGGATTTACCGATGGCATGCGCACGGTCGCACTTGGCGGACAGGGTCGCGGAGTGCTCTTGATCTTGAGCGACTTTCTCTTTCCCGAGGGATACGAGAAGGGACTGGCGTATGTCGCCGGTCGCGGCTTCGATGTCTTTGCGCTCCAAATCCTCGCGCCCGAAGAGATTGATCCGGCGCGCCACGGACTTGCAGGAGATCTTCGCTTGATCGACAGCGAGACTGGGAGTGAGACGGAGGTCACGGCATCCACATCCGTGCTCGACCAGTACACACAATCGCTTGAGTCCTATGTGGCAGCGCTGCGCGACTTTTCAGTTCGTCGAAGCATCACTCATCAAGTGGTGGAATCGTCGGTGCAACTTGACACACTGCTCTTGGACTACTTGCGGCGGCGAGGGCTCTTGGCATGAGTGTGACGCTCACTCTGGCCATCTCGTGGATTGCGCCGTTGGCGGGGACCATTGTGGCACTCTCGACCATTCCGCCGCTGGTGGCGCTGTATTTTCTGCGCCTTCGACGGACGCGGCGTGTCATCTCGACCACCATGTTGTGGACGCGTGCCACGCAAGACCTGCGCGCAAACGCTCCCTTCCAACGCCTGCGGTTGTCGCTGCTCTTGCTGTTGCAGTTGCTCGCGCTCGCGTTGGTCGTGTTGGCAATTGCCCAGCCAGAGGCAGACTTGGGTGAGTCGAAGGCGACGCGGGTCGTGATGCTGATCGACCACTCTGGATCGATGAATGCGCTCGACGGGATCGACGGCATGAGTCGGCTTGCCGAGGCGAAGCAGCGAGCCGCTGCACGGTTGCGATCACTGCACGGCGGGGGAATGTTTTCTGGACCCGCTCCCTCCGTGATGGTGATCGCGTTCTCGAAGGACGCGCAGGTGCTCTGCCCATTCACAGACAACGTGACACAGGCCATGCACGCTGTTGAGTCCGTCCTTCCAACGGATGGCACGACCACACTCACCGATGCGTTTGAACTCGCGCGGGCGTTCACGACGGTGACGAATCCTGATGATGAGAGCGTGGTCATCGCACGGCCACCCGCCTACGAACTCTTTTCCGATGGCATCATTGCCAACATGGATCGCACGGTGCTGCGTGCTGGAGAGCGCATGACATATCACAGTGTCGGTCAGGAATCGACTGAAAGTGCTGGAATTGGCGCGCTTGCTGCGGCGCGTAATCCAGAACGCACGGATGAAGTGCAAGTCTTTGCGCGTGTCGTCAACTGGGGTCGTGCGCCACTCACGAGTGACTTGGAAGTGCTCGTCGACGGTCGTTTGCGCGCCGTCACTCCTGCGCCGATTGTGGTGCCAGCAGCAGGGAAAGACGCTGCAGTGGACGCTGCAATGGGCGGGGCAGTCGCAGGAGAAATGCAAGTCGTCTTCCCATCGCTGTCAATGCTGCAGGGGGGAGTCATCGAAGTGCGCCTCGCCAAGAACGATGCGTTGATCGCAGATGATCGCGCTGCTGTGATCGTGGCGCCACCGCATCCATTGAAGATCGCACTCGTCGGCCGCGGCGGGTTCGTCATGCGGTCGCTGCTGGAAGGGATGGCGCTCGCATCGCTGGAGCTTTTCTCCATCGAAGAGTGGAATCGACGGATGACAATCGACGCACAGTCTCCAGATGCGTTTGATGTGATTGTGCTGGATAACGCCATGCCAGATTCGATAGCGCGCGGGCGGTATCTCATCTTTGGTGCACCGCCGACCTCCGCTGGGATCATCCCCTACGGCACGAAGTCATCGACCATCGTGCGAAGCATTCGCGAGGAGCATCCGCT
Organism: Phycisphaerales bacterium; assembly: GCA_009691725.1. GTDB lineage: Bacteria > Planctomycetota > Phycisphaerae > Phycisphaerales > SM1A02 > F1-60-MAGs104. The sequence goes on along the minus strand of SIAP01000002.1, from coordinate 6,896 downwards.
CTTGCAGTATGTCAATCTTGATGATCTCTTTGTCGCATCCATGACCGCCGTCGCGGGTGGTGCGGAGTGCGAGGTCATCGTCGAGGCGAGCGAAGGACCGTTGATCCTGACGATGCACCGAGGTCCATTGACTCTGGTGTATGTCGCATTCGATCCAATGGAGAGCGACTGGCCATTTCAGCGCGGATTTGTGAACTTCTTTGCCAACGCGCTCGCATGGCTCGCAGCCGGAGGAACCGCGGTCGCAGATGAACCGCTCGCCCCCGGCGATGTGGCGACTGCCCGCTTGCCTGCGGGAGCCCATGACATTGCCATGCGCGATCCCGGTGGAGGCGAGACCCCGATCGTTGTGCAAGACGCGGGGAACCTGTCTTATGGACCGCTCGCTCGAAGCGGCGTGTACCGACTTCATTGGAGCGGAGCGAAGGGATCGAGTGGGACGAATGAGTTGGCGTTCGCGGTCAACATGAATGCACGCGCAGAGGGTCGTGCAAATGCCGCACGCGAGATTCAGTTTGCAACCGAGCGCGTTGCGGGAGTCCAAGGCGGTGCGATCACACTGAGTTCCCTCTGGCCATGGTTGCTCCTGGGCGCATTCGTCCTGCTGTGCGTCGAATGGTGGGTGTGGCTGCGGCGAGTGTGATGCCTCCCACCCCGTGCGAGCGGGCACGTACCAAGGAGGAGACCCGACGATCCGCGCGCTTACGGGGGCAGCAACGAGAGCGTCGTTGCAGGCGAACCGGCGCGCAACTGCGCAACGACGTCGTCGTCAATCCCCAAGTACTCGCGCATGTGTTGGTCGTAGATTTCTTGGTCTCGTTCGCGCGAAAAGTCGAGTCGAAGTTCATTGATGACTTTCGTCCCTTGACCGATCCACTCCTTCCAGGTTTCGGCTGAGATGTTTTCGTAGATCCAGTTGCCGATCGCTCCGCGCATTGGCGGGGATGGCAATTGCGTCCCAAGTCGTCCCGTGCGTTTGCAGAGAAAGGTTCCAGTTCCACCCGCAGTGGTTGCTGCGGAGGCGGTGCGTGCGATCATCGGAGGCTCGCGACCGATCGAGACGAACAATTGCGCGATCGCTGCTTCGACCATTCGATCGCCTCGTTCGACCGCTGCTGCGTAACCACGATTCAGAATGTCGACCGACTTGTCGGTCCAGCCTGCGCCAATCATCGCCTGTCCACAGAGCTGATATGCCTTGCTCATTCCTGGGCTCAATGCGATCACCCGTTCCAGACTCTGCGCCGCTTCGCCATGGCGACCCATTTGCAGGTAGGCGTTTCCGAGGCTGAAGTGCGCCATCTCATTGGTGGGATCTGCGGCGGCCATTTTTTCAAACTGTGCGATTCGTTCGGGCGTGCTCATGTCGAGCGATCATAGATCTGTTACAAGTATGTCGTGGGAATTCCCGACCGACTGCAGACCTCGATCGCAACCCTCCAACTGCGCAATCCGATCATCGCCGCTGCGGGAACCAGCGGATACATCGACGAATTGGCGGATGCGTTGGATCTTGCTGCCATCGGCGCGATCACAACCAAGAGCATCACCCGCGAAGAGCGGGAGGGAAACACGCCGTGGCGCGTTGTGCCGTGCAGTGCGGGAATGCTCAATGCGATCGGACTTGCGAACAAGGGGCTTGATCGCTTCATCGCAGAGGAGGTGCCGCGTGTGCGCAGTTGCGGGACCGAAGTCATCGCATCAATTGCGGGGCACACCATTGATGATTATGTCGCGGTCGCTCACGCGCTCGATGACACCCACCAATTCAAGGCGATCGAATTGAATGTCTCCTGCCCAAACACCATCACCGGCAGGCACTTTGGCGCAGACCCCGCCACCCTGGGCGAGTTGCTGGGGGAGGTGCGTGCCGCGATCACGCGGTCGCGGATGTTTGTCAAACTCGCCCCCGACATGGTCGATCCGGTGGGTATGTCCGCACGAGCGATCGAGTGCGGTGCCAATGCTTTGGTGCTGTGCAACACGATGCCCGCGATGGCCATCGATATCACGACTCGCAAGACCCGTCTTTCGCGGGGGCAGGGGGGACTCTCTGGTCCAGCCATTCACCCAATTGTCGTGCGCATTGTGCATGATGTGTACAGGTCCGTTGCGCGAAGTGCGAACATCCCGATCATCGGCGTTGGTGGCGTCATGGGATGGCAGGATGCCGCCGAATTGATCTTGGCAGGTGCGACTGGCGTCGGTATGGGGACTGCACTCTTCGTTGATCCGCGTTCGCCGGCGCGCGTTGTGCGCGGTCTCGATCGATGGGTGGAGTCACAGGGCAGTGTGCAGATTTCAGAACTCATTGGACAGGTCGGGCAGTGAGCGTGAAATGGTCGACCGCAACGCGATTGCGTTTCGACACGCTCGTCGAGGGAGTGATTTCCGCGCTGCCCGCACAATTGCACGCCCTGCTTGAAGAGTCTCCGCTGATCGTTGAAGATGCGCCGACCGACGAGTTCATGCACTCACTTGGCATGGACCCGCACGAGGAAGACCTCTGCGGACTCCACACTGGACTATCGATTACAGAACGCGGCGTCCCCGAATCAGGCCAACTTCCAGACCGCATTCAGATTTTTCGCCGTGCCATTCTGGATGCCGCGGGGGGATGGGATCCATGGGTGGACGACGGGGGCGAATCGCGGGGTGGAGATGCTGCTGTCATGCGCGAGATTCGCATCACAATCTTGCATGAGATCGGTCACCACTTCGGGCTCAACGAAACTGACCTCGAACGACTTGGGTATGGATAATCCCCGATTCCTCCCGCAAGATCGAGGCTCTGCGCGTAGTCATCGACCGACGGCAGTGGTGACTTCGGAGAGAAACAGAATGCGATGGCACGAGGGGCAGGGCACCGAGACATTCGGGTTTGACGCGAGCGTCGCGTACTTTTCTGGGGGCAATTCCATATTGCACACGCCGCAGACATATTCGCGTCGCTTGGCATCAACCGCGACGAGTTCCGCCATGGCCTCGCCGTCGTAACGGTCTGCCGCACTGTTGAAGATCTCAAGATCGTGCTGTGGAACACGGGCTGCTGCAACGGAGCGCTCTTGCTCAAGTTCTCCCAGTCGCAATCCAACTTCACCACGACATGTCTCAAGTTCCGCCTGCCCGCCGTCCCTCACTTTGGTGCGTTCCAACACCTGCCTCTCAAGCTCCGCAAACTTCGCCTGGACTTCCTCGACCTTGTTCAATTGAGAAAGTGTCAGCTCATCGATCTGATCTCGCTTGCTCTGCAGCAACTTGAGTTCATTCAGAACCGCTGCATATTGCTTTGGATTGGTGCTGGTGTTCAGTTGCGTGCGAAGGGATTCGATGCGTGCCTTGACCGAGCCACTCTCCGCTTCATGGTTCGCAGCGGTCGCCTGATACTGCCTGCTCTGACTCCTCAACTCCTCGAGTCTGCAGCGCAATTGCGTTCGCTGCCGCTCCTGAACTTCAACGAAGTGAGAGGCGGACTCCAACCGAGTGCGCAGCGCGCGTGCTTGGCTGTCGACTTGATGAAGGCTGACGAGGTCTGCGATGAGCGTCATGGCGAAACCGAGATTAGCAGACTCCCACCAACAACCACCATGCCACGGGGCCGGCGAAAAGAAGAGAGTCAAAAACATCGTAAAGCCCGCCCATTCCTGGAAGAAGGGATCCCGAGTCCTTGACGCCACCCGCTCGCTTGATCATGCTCTCAAACAGATCGCCGCACGTGCCAAACACCCCCAAAATCACCGCAATGAGGGCCCCCTCGCCCACGGTAATCGTGTTGACGAAGTTGTTGACGCCTGCGTCGGATCCTGAGAGTGCGCCAAACCCTGCTCCGACGAGCGCTGAAAGCACAACACCACCGGCGAATCCCTCCCAAGACTTTCCGGGGCTCAACCATGGAATCATCTTGTGCCGTCCAAGAGTGATCCCTGTGAAGTACGCACCGATGTCCGCACTCTTGACGCACAGAATCGCAGCGGCCATCGTCCACGTCTCTGTGTCGTGTCGCAGGAGCAACCAGAATCCAAGGGGGACGCCAATCGCCGCGTAGCCGAGGAGGAGTCCGCAGACAGTCGGTACAAATCCATCGACTGTTGCACTGCGTACTTGGCACAGCGCAGCGGCCACGAGAAGGGCAAAGGCGAGCGTGACCACCACGGGGATCGTGAGATGCTCTGGGAGTTCCGCAGGGAAGATTGCGACCGAAGCGATTCCGAACAGAACCGCCCCCACATTCAAGAGGAAGGTCGCTCGGCTGTGCTTGGGCATCAGCATGCGCGACAACTCGCCCGCAAGGACTGGCGCGAACGCGGCGACGCACACGAGCATGAGGATCGCGCCCGGTCCCAGTCGCATTGTTCCAACTGAAATTGTTGGGAAAGTGGTGTCGAGTGCTGCAAGTGCGAAGAGGGCGACGACGAGCAGCGTTCCAACAACGAGTCGTGTTCGCAACATGCGTTGAGTGTAGGAAGACATCTCGAACGAATGGGGCACGCGGCAATTCCTCACTCGCGCCAAGTTCATGTTTCGCTAATATGCGACAATGCCTTCTGCTACCCATTCTTCCCGTCGTGCGATCAAATCGAATTCCGCTGCAGGTCGCAGTTCTTCGTCGCGAACCGCCACACTTTCTCTCGCTGATCGGCCAGTGTGGAATGGAATCCGATCAGTGCTTCGGATGCAGATTCTCGAGGCAATTCGTGCCAATGGACCAATGTCTGTCCCTGATTTGAGCGAACTTTTCCAAATCGCAAGCACCGGCTTGTACTACCACATTCGCCTCCTTCAGAAGGCGGGTCTCATTCACGCGACGGATGCCCGCACCATCGAATCCTTCGCTGCAACACATCCCAGGGTGCAAGTCAAGTGCAATCTCAAGTCCGCAATGGAGTCGAAGAGACTGCGAAAACTTGTGGAAGTGTTTGCGGCAAGCAGCAAGCGCTCGTTTGCGTTGAGTGGCTCTGCTGCGACCAGCGGCGACTTGCTGAAGTCTCTGAACTGGGAAAACCTCAACACCTCGGAAGTTGCAAACATCCGAGTCTTACAAAAGAAAATCGCGGCGATCATCGATCAAGCAAAGACGCGCAGGTCGCGCGCAAAGTCTGCGGTGCAGAGTCGTGCGAACTGGCATATCGGTGCCTTCATTGTGCCTGTGAGCCACGATCACTTTCCAGTGACCGCCATTCACGTCGACTGATCAGCGACTCTTCTCAGATACGTGCTGGCTAGTTGCACGCTCCCCATGCGCTGAGCATGGTCGTCATGTCTGTTCCACCGACGATGCCATCGCCGTCGAGATCCGCCTGACCTGTCCCACCCCAATTGCTGAGGATGACCGCCAAGTCAGAACCTGCAACGGTGCCGTCGCCGTCGAAATCAGCGGGACATGGTGGCGCCGTTGGACCGAGTTCGATGATGAACAAGTGATTGAACCCGGCACCAGAATCTGCCAGATCGTTCCAGCGACCATTGCTTCCGAGGAACTCTGCGAAGTCTTCGCCCGCGCCGCCGTTGTTTGGTTCACCGGGATTCCAATTGGTGAAGGTGACGGACCTGCCATCCGCCCAAGCAAATGCTCCCTCGAGCGCCATGTCGTTGAACCCAATCCAAATGCGGCGGTCGACTCCCAAAAGGTTTCCAAAGGTTGCCCGTATCCAATCGTTCTCCGCTTGGTTGTCGATCGTCACGAGATGCGAACCGAGCGACACCGCGATGGCTTCACTCGCAGTCCAGGTCGTGCCTTGGTAGGCGAGGTAGCGGTGTCCGTTGGCGGGGTTGGTGATGTCCGCCATCGAGCCATTGCCGACGGAGATGTTGCCGGTTCCAGTGCCAGTCGCTGCGTACGCGCCGACACGAATCGTGTACGACCGTCCAGCCTCCGCTGCGAAGGAAAGTTTCGACCCATAGCCGCACGAATCGTCGTTGCAGGCGATCACAGCCGAAGGCCCAGCGCACGGAGAGCAATCGGCGTACACCGCGAGTTTGGTGTCGAATGTTGAACCGCACAGATCGACGAACGCGACACCGGTCTCGGTCGCTGTCCAGCAGTACCAAATGTCGTTGTAGACCTGTGAAACGCTGAAGAAGAGGCACGCCGGGGCGGCAGGTCCATCGGTCGTCGCGCCGACGGTCGAGTAGGCCGTCACGCCGAACCCAGAGATCGGTTGAGCCGAGCCGCATGAATCATTCGCACCCTGGCCGTTCGCCAGTGGTGAGATGAGTATGCACGCACCAAGTGCAGCGAGGGAGATCGGTCCGAGGGTGCACAGTCGTCGGTTGTTTCGCATTACGACAACTTACCTCGGCAGGCGCACAGAGCAAAGAACGATCGCGCAAATTCAGCGGTTGAATTCGCCACTCGCGCTGGTTCTTGGGGCGTTGCGAGAACAGAATTCCGTTGCCCGCTCTGGATCTTGGTGGATGAACGGTTCTCGCGTCCATGCTGAGTGTGGGAATGATGCCTCGGTGGCTCTTCGGATCTGGTGGTCTGGCAACTCGACTTCCCGCGCGATGCCTGATCTTTCAACGAACGCGCGGTGGTCCATCTATCCGCCAGCGCTTTGGGCGATAGTGATAGTGATAGTGACGGTGGCGCAGACGCACAGGATCTCGCACTCTTTGAGTCGTGTTCTGTGAGTTCAGCGCTCACCGCAGCTGCGAGATGTTCGATTTCGATGCCAAGAGCCAACTGACAGAATCGGATCGCGCTTCGCTCCTTGCGCGAATAGATCACGATTGCTGCGATCTCAGCCCAGACGGACTGATCAATGGATCAGACGTCGGCATCCTTCTCGCAGCAGGTGGCAGGCGCGGAATCGGTGATATTGGTGGCTCAATTCTCGTCGATGCGATCGATCTCGGGCCACTCCTCGTCTCGTAGGACTAGGCACCCTCTGGAGCGC
>SIAP01000034.1 GCA_009691725.1 Phycisphaerales bacterium | reverse complement strand
GCCGGCGGTGTGTTCATCGAGCCCGTCGACGGTCATCCGCGCAGCGTGCAAGGGCGGGTCCTCGCAACCGACACCGCGCGCAACCAAATCTTGGCGCATGTTGTGATTCCGATGTGGATCGCCGTGCCTGCGGGGCAAGCGGCAGCGGACTTTTCGACGGGCGAACTACTCAACTTCTATGTTGAGAGCGGTACGTCGTTTGTGGCGAATCGTTGATGGTCTGCCAGCAGGCGCATCGCGACTGGTCAGGGCGTTGCGATCGCGCTCAATACGCGCTTGCGCGTGCCTGGTCCGTCATAGACCGCAACTTCACCTGCACCGATCCGATCGATGCCAACGCGCACAATTTGTGATCCGCTGCCATTTCGAACACTGATCGCACCTCCGTCTGCATCACTCGCGGCTCCTGCAACGACGACTGTCGATCCATCTGGCTTAGCGAGGTTCAGCACTCCGCCAACACTGGAAGTTCCCAGTCCCGCGACTCTGGTTCCATTCTGGAGGAACGAGATGATCCCCGCATTGTCAGCACTCGCTTCGAGTATTGAGACGGGTTGGAGATTCGCTCCAAAGAGGGTGATGCGCGCACTGGTTTCGGTTCGTGCGATTGCCGAGATCGCCTCTGCGCCATCTGGAGCAAAGAGTGCGAGTGTTCCGCCAGACTCTTCTGAAGTTGATTCCAACACTGCTGCGCGGGATCCACCGCGATTCGCGCAACCGATTGATCCGCCGCTGGCCAGTGCGATCACTTGCGCAGCAATCGTTCCATCGGCCTGCGAAACGCGCATGATCCCGCCCTCTCCGGCTGTCGCACCAAACGCGACGAGTTCCTTGCCCTCTGCACTCCTGACGCTTATCCCAGTCGAATCGCCCGCAATCGATGCTGCGATGCGTGGACGACCTTCGCCGTCAGCGATCGCGAGTGCTGGACCGCTTCCCTCTGCTCGCAGGACCGCACTTCCGCTTCCGTCAGCCATGACGGCTTCAATTCTTCCGCCCTGCGAGGAGGCGTAGATGCCAGCAATTCCCTTGCCAGCGTTGTTCCACACTGCGACATCGCCACCCTCTGCGTTGGCGCCGAAGCGAATCACATTGGTTCCAGAGTTCCCCCACACATCAATCTGCCCGCCGTTGGCGCCGATTCCTGCAAGCAAGACAACCTTGTCATTCTGGTCGACCACCTCGAATCGCCGCGCGCGAATGACATCCGGTGTGCGTGCAGATTGCGTTGCTGCTAGTCCAGCGACTCCGACAACGCTTGCGCCACAGATACACGCAATCGTTCTCCATCGACGCGCAGTGCATGCCGCACGCTGCAGTGTCGCGACCTGCGAACCGAGTTGGTCGATGCGTGCGAGGAGTTGATCGTTGCTGATTGGAGTGTTCATCATGGGTTATTCCTTCTGCTCGTTAGGATACGAAGATGCCAAAAGCACGCACGAAAAATGGGTCCAGAGGCGCACGGCAAGGTGCACTGACTGGCACGATGGGCGTCGCCCTGCTGGGCACCAAGTTCATGGGTCGGGCGCACTCCATTGCGTGGGCGAATGCGCCAAAGTTCTTCGATCTGCCACTGCAGATTGACAAGGCGTGGGTCGCGGGTCGATCAGATGCGGACACACATGAGTTCGGTCGGCGGTGGGGATGGCGCGCTTCGACCATCGATTGGAGGGAGGCGATCGTCCACCCTGCGGTGCAGTTGGTCGATGTTGCGACTCCCAATCATGTCCACCGCGAGATGGCGCTTGCTGCGCTTGATGCCAATCGGCATGTGGCGTGCGAGAAACCGCTCGCGGGCACCATCAAAGATGCGCGCGAGATGCGCGATGCCGCACGTCGTGCTGCAAAGCGCGGCGTGCGCACATTTGTCTGGTTCAACTATCGCCGCGCACCGGCTGTCGCCCTCGCTCACGCGCTGGTGGCGCAGGGTCGAATTGGACGGGTCTTTCACATTCGTGCGGCGTATCTGCAAGATTGGGGAGGTGCGTCGACACCGCTGGTGTGGCGATTCCAAGGGAATGTGGCTGGCTCTGGTGCGCATGGCGATCTGAATGCGCACATCATCGACATGGCGAGGTTCATCACCGGCGAAGAAGTCACAGAGGTCGTCGGCGCTCTCGAAGAGACCTTCATCAAGGAGCGTGCCGTGGTTGGCGAGGCGAAGGGACGGCGCGCGAAAATCATGGGAACTTCGACAGTTGATGACTGCGTCTTGTTTCTGGCACGAATGTCTGGTGGCGCAGTGGCATCATTCGAGTCGACGCGATTGGCGACTGGCAACAAGAATCGCAATTGCATCGAGATCAATGGAGAGCGGGGCGCAATCCGATTCAATTTCGAGCGGATGAACGAACTCGAATTCTGGGATGACACGGTGGCACCGGAACTGCGCGGGTGGACCACCATCTTGTGCACAGATTCGGCACATGCGTACGCGCAGAACTATTGGCCGGCGGGACATCTGATCGGCTACGAGCATGGATTCATCAGTCAGGCGGCCGACATCACGCGGGTGCTTGGGGGCGCCGCTGCCGAGATTGCGATCCCGGATTTCGAGGACGCATGGAAGACGCAGTGCGTGCTGGAGGCAGCGATTCGAAGTGCGCGTCGCCGTCGACCCATCGCCATTTCGGAAGTCGAGTGATTGCATGACGAAGTGTTCGATCACCGCTCCACACTCTGCGATCGATGAGATCCACGCGTCTGCGCAGTGTGCTCTCGATGCGCTGATCTCGCTGCAACGTGCAGATGGCCACTTTTGCGGGGAACTCGAGGGAGATTCGATTCTGCAATCGGAGTATCTCCTGATGAAGTGGGCGCTGTCGCAGGAGTGCGCGCCGATGGCGGATGGTCGAGATGGTCACGACGTGCTTGCGCGTATCACGAACTATCTGCGTTCCCAGCAACGTGATGATGGTGGGTGGGGTCAGTATCCAGGATCCGTGGCAGACCTCTCATCCACCGTCAAAGGGTATTTCGCACTCAAACTCGCTGGGGACGATCCGCGCAGTCAGCACATGATTCGAGCTGCGGCGTGCGTCCATGCGATGGGTGGTGCGGAGTACTGCAACTCGTTTACGAATTTCTATCTTGCTGCACTCGGGCAGATTCCGTGGAGCGCCGTCCCAACGATTCCGCCGGAAGTCGTTTATCTGCCGCGTTGGTTTTTCTTCCATCTCTCCAAGGTCAGCGCATGGAGCCGCACCATGATTCTTCCGCTGGCAATCGTCAGCGCCCTGCGTCCAACGCGAGTATTGACGGCATCGCAAGGCATCGATGAACTCTTCATCGATCAGCGTCAGCGACGGCGTCTTTATTCGCGCAAGGGTGGTTCGCGATTCTGGCGCGCAATCTTTGGCATGATCGATCGATCACTCAAGGTCGCAGAGCGATGTGGCGGAACTCCGTGGCGGACGTGTGCGATCGCAGATGCCTTCGCCTGGATCATGCAGCGAGCGAGTCAAGATCATCCGGTCGCCACGAGTGGGCTTGGTGCGATCTTCCCGCCGATGGTCTATCTCCAGATTGTGATGCACGCGCTGCGCATCGAACGGAGCGACGCACGCGTGGTCCGCGCAGAGCGCGATCTCGATGCCTTCTTCATCGAAGAAGGCGACATGATCCATATTCAACCTTGCTTCTCGCCAGTCTGGGACACGGGGATCGCTCTCTATGCGATGAATGACTGCGGACTTGATCGTCGCGATGGCGTTGCAGCGCGCGCGGCATCGTGGCTCGTGCGCAAGGAGTGTGTGTTTCACGGAGATTGGGCGGATCATTGCGCTCCACACACCGCAGGCGGAGGGTGGTTCTTCGAGTACGAGAATGGTTGGTATCCCGACTGTGATGACACTGCGATGGTGGCGATGGCACTGCTGCGCACTGGCGGCGCGGCTGCGACTGCGGCAGCAGAACGCGGTGTGCGCTGGATTCTCGCGATGCAGAATGACGATGGCGGATGGGCCGCATTCGACCGCACGACGGATCGCCCAATTCTCGAATGCGTTCCATTTGCGGATCACAACGCCATGCAGGATCCCTCCTGTCCGGACATCACTGGACGCGTCCTCGAATGCCTCTCATGGAGCGGCATGGCTGTGGGCGATCCCGCAGTCGACCGCGCCATCGCGTACATCCAGTCAACACAAGCAGCTGAGGGTTGCTTCTTCGGTCGATGGGGGGTGAATTACATCTACGGAACGTGGCAGTCCGTGATTGGTCCGATTCGCTGCGGAGTTCCCCGCAGGACGCCGTGGATTCAGCGGGCAGGTGCGTGGGTGCGTTCCGTGCAGCAGTCGAGTGGTGGCTTTGGCGAGAGTGCAGATTCGTACATCGATCCATCACTCAAAGGCAAGGGTCCCGCGACGGCATCGCAGACAGCGTGGGCCGCGATGACCATGCAAGAGTGCTACGGAGCCGATGACGCAGGTGTCGCACGCGCGATGCGCTGGCTTGCAGAGACGCAACTCACTGCGGGGGATGCCATCGATCCGGTGCGGAATCCAGATGGCGATCCCGCTGGATCCTGGTGCGAGCTGGAGTTCACAGGAACCGGATTTCCGCAGGTCTTTTATCTGCGCTACCACCTCTACCGACTCTACTTTCCACTGATGGCGATGGGGCGCTACTTGCAGGCGCTGGGCATGGAGAAGTTGGCAGTGGCGCCAGCGGAGTCGCAGACTCTGGCAGCGTGTCAGAATCTGGCAGCAGACGCAAACGTCAATTCGACTCCAGTTGCTGGATGCGTCAAGATCAGCTGATCTGCGTGCAAGCAGAGTCGCGCAGAGAGCGCACGCACTTCATCCGATGCGTAGAGATCGTCGCCGAGAATTGGGTGACCGATGGTCAGCAAGTGCAGTCGAAGTTGATGCGACCGTCCAGTCTGTGGGAAGAGATGCAATCGAGCGTGCGGCGGCGGATCATGGCGCTCCACAACCTCGTAGTGCGTCACGCTCTGGCGACCGTTGTCATGGTCGATCCTCTGCCTGGGCGCTCGTGCGAAGTCCTTCGCAATGGGCAAATCGATGGTGCCTCGGTCGGCCGCCGGGTGTCCACCAACGAGAGCGGTGTATCGCTTGCCGACCGTTCGTGCCTCAAACTGCATTGAGAGGGCTCGATGTGTTTCTGCGTCGCGCGCGAGCACCATCAATCCGCTCGTATCTCGATCAAGTCGGTGGACGATGCGCGCGCCTGCAATGTCCGCTGCAACTCGCAGTGCGATGCAGTCGGTCTTCAGAGGACCGATCCCGGGCACAGACAAAATCCCCGGTGACTTGTCGATGACCACCAGCCATGGATCGACATGGACAATGTGGTATCCGCGTTCTACCATCTGCGGTTCTTCACTCACGACCCCCTATTGTGCCATGATTGATGTGCCATGATTCCGCACATTCCATCCATCCTCTCTCTTGCCCTCTTCGCCCAGTCGCCCGTCGCAACGCCTCCGGTCAGAGAGGATCCCGCACGGTGGAGGGCTGCTGAACACGCGCAACTGTCCGAGCAAACACAACTCACTTTCCCGGACCGGTTTTTCAAGGCGGGCGAGGCGTACTTCTCGCCGGATGGTGGTCACATCATTTTTCAAGCTGTGGAGAAGCCAGCGGAGGGCGAGAAGCCAGCAGACTTCTACGCAATGTTCGTGGCCGATCTCAGCGCAGACGCATCTGGGGCACCTCGGCTCACACACATCCGACGAGTGAGTCCGCCAGATTCTGCCAATACATGCGGATGGTTTGACGCATCGCGATCCAACATGGTGATCTTTGGTTCGACGCTCGTCGCTCCCAAGTCGCAAGATGTTCCGGGATTTCAGCGCGGCAGCGGCAAGTACCGCTGGCAGTTTCCGCCAGAGATGCGCGTTGTCGAAGTCAACTTCTATCACCCAGAGCAGATCGCGGCGGGATCTGCCAAACCCGCGGTGATCGCAGGTGATGGCACTGCGTACATCGCGGAGTGCACGACAACCCGCGATGGAAAACATCTTCTCTTCTGTACGCTCGCTGCTGGGCAGGGCGACATCTCGGTCAAGAATCTCAAGAGTGGGATTGTGACGCCACTCATCGTTGCGCCTGGCTACGACGGCGGACCATTCTTCTCGCCCGACGAACGGCACATCTGCTATCGATCAGATCGAAAGGGCGACAGTCTCTTGCAGGTGTACATTTCTGAGATCGTCCGAAACGAACAGGGTGAGATCACCGGTGCGACCAACGAGCGCCAACTCACAGCAAATGAGTATGTGAACTGGGCTCCCTATTGGCATCCCAGCGTGCCGCTGCTGATCTACGCATCAAGCGAGATTGGTCACACGAACTACGAGATCTTCTCCGTCGAAGTTCCCGCGCATGGTTCATCCCACGCACCGATCCGAGGTCGGGTGACTCACGCAGACGGGGCCGATGTGCTCCCGGTGTTCGACGGAACTGGTCAGCGAATGATGTGGACGAGTCAACGCGGCGAAGGACGGTCGAGCCAACTGTGGATCGCCAATGTCGTGGTGCCCACAGCGCAGCCAGCATCGCAGCCCGCATCGCAGCCCGCCACACCAGTACCAACACAAGCGCCATGAGCATCTTTGACGACCGCCGATACCTGATTCCGTTTTGCAGTCGTTTGTTGCCGCAACTCTTTACGGACTCCCTGATCATCGGTGGCGGCGTGGCGGGAATGCGCGGGGCAATCGAAGCGGCAATGCACGGCAACGTGATCGTCTTGGCGAAGGGTCCTCTGGATCTCTCGAACTCACAGGTGGCGCAAGGCGGGATTGCCGCCGCGCTCGCGCAGGAAGATTCCACCCAAGAGCACTTCCATGACACGATGACGGCGGGTGCTGGGTTGTGTGAGCATCACGCGGTGCGCGTGCTTGTCGAAGAGGGTCCACGCGAAATTGAGCGACTCATCGAAAGTGGCATGCGCATCGACCGAGCACAGTGTGGTGCGCCTTCACTGGGACTGGAGGGCGGCCACGGGCGACCTCGGATTGTTCACTCTGATGGCGACATGACCGGTCGCGAGTTGATGCGCACGCTTTGTGCCTCTGTCAAGGAAACCCCTGGAATCCGCCTGTTTGATCGGTGTTTCGCGCTTGATCTCTGTGTCGATCCGCAGGGGCGAGTTGCGGGCGCACTGACATGGCATCCGAAGCATGGGTTGCAGGTGATCTGGTCTCGTGCCACGATCTTGGCCGCTGGCGGGGCAGGGCAGGTCTACCGAGAAACCTCCAATCCGCGTGTCGCAACTGGCGATGCGATTGCGATGGCCTGGCGAGCGGGTGCTGTCATCCGCGACATGGAGTTCATGCAGTTTCATCCCACCACTTTGTACATCGCAGGTGCCCCAAGGCATTTGATCAGCGAAGCGGTTCGCGGTGAGGGTGCGATTATCGTCGATCGTTCTGGTACGCGGATCATGGTTGCTCGCCATCCACAGGGGGACCTTGCGCCGCGCGATGTCGTGACGCGCGGCATCGTCGAGCATCTTGCACAGTCGAATGAATCGCACGCATTCCTGGACGCGCGGTCGATTGGCAGTGCAGGATTCGCGAACCGTTTTCCGGGTCTTGCAGCGACGCTCGCCGGGTATGGAATCGATGCAGGACGCGACCTCATTCCAATTCATCCCGCAGCGCACTACACAGTTGGCGGTGTCCAGACCGATGTGGATGGCCGCACGAATCTGCCCGGGCTCTTCGCCTGTGGCGAGGTCGCATCCAATGGAGTGCATGGTGCAAATCGACTCGCGAGCAACAGCCTGCTGGAGGGGTTGGTCTTTGGGCGTCGTGCAGTCCTCGCGTCAGTCAGAGAGTCTCTCCCAGATCCCGTGCCGATGCAGTGGGAGAGTCGCGTACGAACATCGGTGGCTGGGGAGTTGGACTTGGACGATGTGCGATCGAGCTTGCGAAGCGCAATGTGGCGCAATGTCGGCATCGTGCGAGAGGGGGCAAAGTTGCGGGATTGCCTAGACATGTTTTCGTTCTGGGGTCGCTACGCACTGGGTACGGTGTTCGAGACCCCGGAGGGTTGGGAGACTCAGAATCTGTTGACGGTCGGTCATCTGATGACACGCGCTGCGGGCGAGCGGCGTGAGACCAGAGGATCACATGTGCGGACGGACTGGCCAGATGTCGATCCTGATGGAGCGTTTCACATCAGTTGGGTTCGCAGTGATGCGTCTGCGCGCCGCGAGCGCGTTGGGGAAGATGTCGCGAGCACATCATCATGAGCATTCGCTGTGCGCTGGCCGTGGCGTCGATCGTGGTCGCAGTTGTATCGACGGCGTGTGACTCTACGAAGACCGTCCATGTCAAACGCGGCGCTGGAATGCTTGGGCTTGAGGGTGCCGTTGGAACAGAAACGGTGCTTGCAGATGGAAGCCGCGTCATTGTCGTGAATGAACTTCCGAAAGAGCACGCAGCACGCGAGCAGAAGAAACCGACCACGAAGGAGCAACGCGAGTATTCGTCGGGTCCCTACAGCAATCCAGGACTACCACCGCCACCGCCACCCATCGCCGAGAAGCCAAAGGAGTTCCAATTGCGTGAGGTTGACCGCGACGGCACCGTCACGCTGCGCGCAATCATGCCAGAACAGGTGATGGCGCACTTGGTGGAGGCGCTGAAAACACGAGAATACAAGCCATTTTACGAGCAAATGCTTGCCGATGAGGCGCGGCAGTCGTATGAACGCATCGGCGGCGAGAGGGCGTTTGTGGAGTGGGCGGAGAAGAATCGCGAGAACTTGTTGGCGTTTCTCAATCGCATGGGAAACGGATGGCACGGCACGGAGGTCATCTCGCAACGTCTTTCACCGATGCGGCTTCGATACCGATTGGACAAACGAAACCTTCCAGACATTCGATTCGAGTCGGTGGACATCACCATGGAGCATGGCGGTTCTCGCCTGGCGATGGTGCAGTAGCGGTGGCGGACGCGTTACTCGAATGTGCCGCGATCGAGAAGATCGAATGTGTACATCCCGCGAACCTGCTTGGATGAACACTGTTCAAGTTGTTCCAATTGACGGATGGCTCGCTTGGACTTCTTCATGCCCAATCGTCCCAGCAACCGGAACTTCGTCGCCAAGATCGCTTCCAGATTCGCGGTGGTGTTGCGCGCGTGTCCAGCGGGGTACATGATGAGCCCACTGCCCATGGTTGCATGACCCTTGATGTCGATGGAGATCGATGTCGGGATGCCATCTGGGTAATTGCGGTCGTACTCCGCTCCGCCATGCTCGAAGGCGACCTTCTCCATCAATGCGCGCGTGCGGGGGTCATTGATCGCCTCGGCCGAGTAGTCATGGGGAAGAAGCATGATCTGCTGCCACCACTCATCGCTCGAAGCGGGCATCGATTCGATCCCTGTAGCGGAGCGCAACTCAATGGCCTTTCGCAACATCGTCGAAAGGATGTAGAGCATCGAGTGATCTGCCGATTGTCTGGTCTTGGGATCGCGCTTGGCAACATCGCCGATGATGCCAAAGGCGGGTTCGTAAGCGCGGATGCGAATGGCGGTGATCTCTGCGCTTTCCTCCAGAATCAGTGGGTGCGCAACGATGAGATCGATCAGCCCTTGCAACGCTCCAGCTGACTGATGTTCGTAGAGCCCAAGTTTGAAGTGCATTCCCATGACAGCGAAGTCATCGCCTGCGAAACCAAGCACAAGGTCGAATGGACTGTCGCCCTTGGTCTTCTCGAACTGTCGGAACATGCTCTCTGGATTTCGGAAGATGTCTCGTGGACCATTGAATCCGCGCATCGCACGTTGCATTGAGAGCACCGCGACTTCCGCGCTGAGTGCGGCCGATGCCCCTTTGGAATCGGAGAGTTGCTTCCCAGCGCGAATCGCACGCCACGGGATGTAGTGGGCGACGACCATGCCGATGGCACTCTCGATCTCCTCTGCGGTCGCGCCCAGCATCGCGCCATAGACGGCAGCGCTGGCGATCGCACCATGCACGACATGATCGATCTTGTATGTCTTGAGACTGAAAACCTCGGCGAGACGGCCGCGGATTTCATCGATTGCGATCATGCCGCGCAGTGCAGCGGTGCCATCGAGACCGGCAACGCTCGCCGCGGCGATGGCGACTGGGTAGAAGTCGTTGTGACCGAATTCTCCCGCAACATGACCGAGCGAGGGATTGAATCCAAAGTTGGTTCCGTTGGAGTCCCACTCTCGCACGGCTGCACAGTTGGCGACCACCGCTTTCTCCGGGGCGACGAGCATTCGCGAACCGAAGACCCTCGCACCACGGTTCTTTCGTGGGTACCCGAGCGCTTCCTCCCGCAAGAGCCGCGGGGCATTTGTTCCAAGCGCCAGTGCCGACACTCCGCAGAGCACGCTGTCGGTGTGGAAAAGTGTCGTGCGTAGGCGCACGGATTCTGAAGGTTCGCCTCCCTGAATGAAGTCGATTGCGTAGTGGCCGATGCCGAGTGCTTGATTGGTGTTTCGTGGAAGTGTTGTGGCGCTCATGATGTTTTCCCAATCTATGACGAGTCCGTTCGCGATGTCGAGCGGGGAAGTCTACTCGCGCTCGTATCCCCCAAGGAACGCCAACCTCAGCCTTGTTCGATCAACGCCTCGTAGAGTTCGATGATTCCCTTGCCCTGCGTGGCGATGGTTTCGTAAATCGCACGTCCCCCGGCGACATCCAAGAGTTCGCGCACCAACTTGGCCTCGCCCGCGTGGTCGGCCTTGTTTGCCACAAAGAGATCGGCGATTTCCAAGATCCCCGCCTTGTCCATCTGCACGCTGTCGCCCATGCCCGGCACGGTGACCACCGCAGTGCGATCGACATGATTCCGGATCGCAACATCGTTCTGCCCTGCGCCAACGGTTTCGATGATCAGCGTCTCAAAGCCCGCAGCGCCGACGAGCCCGATGAGTTGATCGAGGGATCGATAGTCCTCTCCAATAATCGCCAGGCTTCGATAAAACACGCGATCATCAACGGCGTTGAAGTCGACGCGCAGGCGGTCGCCCAAGAGTGCGCCGCCGGTGATCGGGCTCATCGGATCAAATGCAATGACCGCGATGCGATGACCTCGGCGAACGCCCTCCGCAGACATCGCCGCCACGAGTGTGCTCTTGCCAGCACCGGGAGCGCCTGTGATTCCAACAACACGAGTGGGTCGTTTGAGCGGAGTCGTCGTCGGGAGTCGTCCCGAATGTGCGATGGATAACTGTCGTGCGAGTTGCGCGGAAGGGTTGGAATTGAGCGCAAGCGGCTGATAGGGGTGCACGCATTGCCGAACGCTTTCCACAATCTGGTCCATCGATGTGCCTGTGTGATAGACCCGTGCGACTCCGCACTCGATCAAAGCAGGAACATCTTCTTGGGGGATGATTCCGCCAACATTGACGGCGATATCGGGACGACCCACCGCCGCGAGTTCTTCGAGCAACTTCGGCACGAGTACGAGATGTGAGTTGCTCATCATCGACGCCGCAACGCAGTCGACATCTTCGTCACGAGCGCCGATCGCCAGACCGCGCGGTGTCTGCCAGAGCCCCGAATAAATCACATGGATTCCACTATCGCGCATGATGCGCGCAATGAGTTTGACCCCTCGGTCATGTCCATCGAGTCCCATCTTCCCAAGGAGGACGCGTGGCCGATGGGGAAGGTCACCGCACCGATCACGCTTCTCGATGGCCGTCGTCGGATCCGTCAATCCGCGCGCCATCAGGTGGACTCTGTTCCCGTGGACTCCGCCGATTGATTGACATTGGCCTCGTCCTCGGCAGACTTGACCTTCGTCGCTTCGAGAGTCCAGAGTGCTGGTTCGAAGCGGTGGGCGAGCGCACCCACGATGAGGTGCAGATCTTGCAACATGTAGTCGTCGAGTTTGATTCGCTCACCGTTGATGCCGACCACCGTCGCAATGGACTTGCTCATCCACTTCGACATGTCGATGGTCGCCATGTTTGCCGAAGCCAATGCGACGCCATTGGCGGTCAAATTGCCCGCATCATCGAGCGAGAATTCCTTTCGCCGAAGCTGAACGATGGTCCAGCAGCACCATGGAAATCCGATGGCACCACACCCCACGACATACACCCAAAGTTGCAATGGTGGGTCGTAGAAAGGAATTGGTTCTGGCGCGCCACCAATGAAACTCGCCATCTTCGACTTCGCGAGCTCGTACTGTGCGATCTCGGCGTCCGTCAGTCGTGCTGACTGAGCCCGCTTCTCCAGCAGATCAAACACTTCCTTGATTTCTGCGTACACGTCATAGCTTGCGTCGTGCTCTGGGATGCGAACCCAATAGTCGTATGCGCCCCACACGCCCAGAATGAGCGAGATCACAGCGTAGGCACCAATCCAAACGATTCGTTTGCTCCTGACTCGTGCGACGATAGCCATCATCGGATTCTAGCGAATCTTATTTGCGCGGCGCGGGGTTGCGACTACTTTCTCATAGATGCAACGAACCACGACTCTGATTTGGATGTTCAGTGCCGCACTCGCAGCAGTCTCGCCACACATCGCATACTGCGACTGCCCCGCCGATGCCAACGGAGATCTCACAGTTGATGCGGCGGATCTTGCGGTCGTGCTCTCGGGGTGGGGAACATCTGGTGCGGGTGATGTCAATGGCGATGGATTCGTCGATGGCGAGGATCTCACCGTGGTCTTCTCGAATTGGGGTGCGATCTGCCAAGGATCTGCAACTGAAATTGGCCTCGCGTGCATTCCGTTGGCCAGCGCTCCATTCGCATCATTCGTGAGGACATTCCTCGCTGGCTCCACGCTGACCGTCGCGGTCGACCCTTCACTTTCGGCAGTGAGCCCCGGGCAAACAGCGGATCTCTTCGTGGTGGATGCACGCACTGAATCACAGTGGCAATCGAATCCAACGCTCACTGATGTGCGAGGGAGTTCGCAAGCGATCACCTTTGCTGCTGGCGGTGTTGCAGCGAATCGATTTGTTGTGACCGGCACGATTTCGGCGGATGGCGGACTCGCTGTTGGTCGGGGCTACGACATTGTCATCGACCGCAATCGAGATGGTCTCCTCTCGAGCGCAGATTTGATTGATGGCGGTGGTGACCGCGCCGGAGTGTGGATGGCCCGCGATCCGGGGAGTACGGGTCCAATGTTGGTGACGACTCTGAGTAGTTACACCGCCAACGGCGTGACTGCAGGATTCACCCTTTCGCGACTCTGGTATCCGACGGCGATTGCAACGATGAGCCCTCGTCCGCTGATCGTGATCTCGCATGGCAACGGGCACAACTACGCTTGGTACGACTATCTCGGTTCGCATCTGGCCAGTTGGGGATTCATCGTGATCAGCCATCAGAACAACACGGTGCCGGGAATCGAGACTTCGTCCACAACGACGCTGCAACACACTGCGGCGATCATCGCTCAACAATCGACCGTTGCCGGTGGTGCGATCAGTGGCAAACTCGATGCGACGCGCATCGGTTGGATCGGTCACAGTCGCGGTGGTGAGGGGATCGTTCGCGGGTACGACCGGATTTTCGATGCGAGTTACACGCCGGTCGGTTACGGCCTCGCCAACTTGAAGGCACTCTGTTCGATTGCACCCACCGATTTTCTGGGGGTGAGTTCGGCGCATCCGCACTCGGCAAATTTCATGCTCTTGTGGGGATCCGCGGATGGAGATGTGAGCGGAACCCCCACGAATTCCGTGACTTGGTCATTCGATCTCGCAGAGCGCAGCACGGGTTTTCGAAACACGGTGTATGTGCATGGTGCTGACCACAACGATTTCAACTGTTGTGGCGTGAATGACTTTGTCGGTCCAGCCGGAACGGCAATCTCGATTGCGGGTGCGCAGCCTGTCGCGAAAGCATTCATCCTCGCCCAGATGAAGTATCACATCGAAGCGGAGGTTGGACTGCAAGAATTCATGTGGCGACCGAGCGCAACACTGCGTCCTCCATCCGTCGTTGCAACCACGACCCTCGTCAAGGAATTGGTCGTTCCATCGACTGCAACTCCAACGGTGATCGACAACTACCAAACGCAGACGGCGACAGCGGTGTCGAGTTGTGGGGGCGCGGTGACATCGACGGTTACGAATCTCTCCGAGGCACTGGCGCGCGATACCGACGGTGCCTACACCTGGAGCACCGGGAATCCGCACAACGGATCAATTCGCTGCACGGCATCTGACATCCAGCGCATGCTCGCATGGGATTGGAATGCAGCATCGTCGATGGAATGGGCGGTTCCAACCGCGCTCAAAGATGTTCGGACGCAAGACTTTGTTGAAGTTCGCGTTGGTCAGGGGACACGGCATCCCAACACGGTCACGCTCAATGGTGGGGCCACCTTCAGTATGGTGCTGCGCGATGGTGCCGGCATCGAGGCGCGGGTTTCGTCGACCGCGCAGGGCGAAGCGGTGAACCGACCATATCAACGAACGGGCAG
>SIAP01000033.1 GCA_009691725.1 Phycisphaerales bacterium | reverse complement strand
AGGCTGGTGACTGGGACTAAGTCGTAACAAGGTAGCCGTAGGGGAACCTGCGGCTGGATCACCTCCTTTCTAATGGAATATTATTAGACGCATCTGAAGAGCGATCTTCGGAGCGAATTCGTCAACGCAACCTCGTTCATCGATGGGGTTAAACCCAAAGATGAGAGCTGCATCGGCAACGATTCAGATCGGCAATCCAACTGCTTTTTTTACCAGACGCTTTCCGCCGTTTATTCGGCAGGAGGCGTCTGGTTCTTTTTTTGCACAGTGCATTTGGCGCGAGGGCGATTCGATGATTGCAAACCTCGACACCCACATACCGCCAGATGCTGCATGATTTCAAACGCCGCGCTTTCTCCCGCACTTCACCCCTGCTCTGCTGTTGCCGCAGAATTGTGCGCGGCCTCTTCCTGTGCACGCTTCCTGCGCTGACCGCGCATCTGTTCCGATGAATGACACTTCCCGTTTGATGGCCTGGCTTCCTCGATTCGTGAGAGGTCGTCGGAATTGACACGTTGCGTGCGGATACGCGACCGGCGTGTCGCCCGTATGGACCGATTGCGGTGCTGTTCGATAGGCGTTCGCTGCATCAAGTCAGGGGAACGAGGTCTCCGTGAACCAACATTTCTCGCGCCGAGAGTGGCGGGACTGAATCGACATCACTTCTTGGGGTTTTCAACGACCGACTCGCGCCACGCATTTGCTCGTGCGCTCGCCTCGTCGAGTTCGGTGGCGAGTGTTTCGGTCTGCAGTCGGCTGAGGAGCTCGCGCTTCATGCGATCTGCCTCCGGCATTCGATTGCGCGCAACAAGTGCTTCGTATGTCGCCATTCCCTTTTCGCGATACATCGTGTCCGCGTGTTGCGCCGATCATGCAGCCCGTGCATATGGCAAAGATGAGCGCCACGATTAAGGCCACCGCCACCGGGGTTGCGGTGGGAGTGGCGGTCCAGCGACCAGCCCGATCTTGTTCAATGTCGCCAGAGATATGCGTGGCTGCTGAGGCGCCACTCACCGCAACGATGTTGAGTGCGAGCGCAATTGCGCCGCGGACAGCCGATCGACATCGAGCGCGCGTAGTCGACTTGACGGAAAGAAGTGTCTTCAGGATGTTGCCCCTTGAATTGTGATCAGAACCAGCAGTCCAGATCCAATCATCATAGGAACGCACGGGTGTTGCGAGGTCAAGAACTCGCGTTGCGCAAGCAGTCATTGCTTCCGGTTTACTCAATGGTGAGTGCGAATGAAACTGGACTTCCCAATTTCAGTGGACACACGTGGGTGCCGACAGAACGACGCAAGACCGCAAGGTGGAGCAAATCGCTAAAAGGCACCCCAGTTCGGATTGGAGGCTGCAACTCGCCTCCATGAAGTTGGAATCGCTCGTAATCGCGGATCAGCTACGCCGCGGTGAATATGTTCCTGAGCCTTGTACACACCGCCCGTCAAGTCATGGGAGCTGGCAGCGCCCGAAGTGGTCCCGATTCAGGGGTCCCTACGGCTGGATCACCTCCTTTCTAATGGAATATTGTTAGACGCATCTGAAGAGCGATCTTCGGAGCGAATTCGTCAACGCAACCTCGTTCATCGATGGGGCAAAACCCAAAGATGAGAGCTGCATCGGCAACGATTCAGATCGGCAATCCAACTGCTTTTTTTACCACACGCCTTCCGCCGTTTATTCGGCAGGAGGCGTCTGGTTCTATTTTGGAGTGGGCATGAAACCCAGTGGCATCGCGCGGTGGGTTGGTTCTGGTCAGCGACCATGTCGCCCGTGGTTACTATTGCGCTCGCGTATGGTGACAGACTCGCTACCGAAGCGCGTGTTTGTTGGTGATGGTCAGTAGCATCATCATCGGAGTGTTTCGAGTCCGATTTGCAGTTTGAGTTTGTGAGGACTTGAATTGGAAGACTCCGCGGTACCGGTTTTGGGCGTGTGTTGCACGGGTTTCAACTATGAGCGACTGGTTCAAGACGATTGCCTGCCCCAATTGCAACCGCATGTTGCGGTATAGCCAAAACACCGCCAACACGCCAACGACTTGCTTTGGTTGCAACCATATCTTCGTGCCGAGCGCTCCGATCAAAAGCAGTGCGACGAATCACCCAGGAGTTGAGAAACCAACGGATGCGCCAGCGCGCAAAGTTCCCCAGTCAGATGGGTCGGTGCGAAGTGCTGCGCTTCCACGCTGGGCAAGGAGACCACCGAAAGCTCACTCCAGAGACACCGGGAGCTCCACGGGGTCGACGCACGATGCAGGAGATATCAACTCAAGTTGGGCGACTGGCGACGCATCGGTGAGTGGAGCGGATGGCGGCTTCAGCGGGTTTGGAGTAGCCGAGCCTCCACCCCAAGCATCGCATGGCGGTCGGAAGACGCTGGTGATAGGCGGCATGGCGCTCGTTGTGCTTTTCATTTTTGGCGTGATTTTCGTTGCAAACAAAGCGCCCATTCAACCAGTCGATTCGACTTCCGATGCCCATGAGGGTGCTGCTTTCCAATCAGTGGCGCCACTTGGTAGTCGTGTTGTGGCGGTCCTATCGCACGAATCAGAGATATTCGCGATCGAAGAGTACTGCTGGACGGGGTTGACCGCCGGGAATGACGAGGATCGTCGCCCTCACGCCGTCGTGGGGATTCCAGATCTCAAAGCATCAGATAGGGTGCGAGTGCGATTGGAATGCAAGAAGTATCCAGAGTTACTGAATGCGGATCAGAGCAGCATGAAAGCGCACGTTGAGTCGGATGGGTCAATGCAGAGCCAGTTTCCAGTATGGATTCCGTGGAACACAACAGAGTTAACGAATGCGACTGATCGCGATCCAATGATAGAAATGGGTATTGAGACTTTCGTGAACGAGAGTTCGGTACTCAAGAAGACACTCAGGATCCACTTCAATGAGATATTCGTCATGCCGAATGATGAGTTCTGGCTTGCTGTGGCGTATGTCCAACCAGATCACGCAGAGATCAGAGCGTTACGAGACAGATATGCCAAGATGGATCTCAATTGGGACTGGGTTGCACTTGAGAAATCAACGGAGGAAGTCATCGGTCGAGAGATACGGGAGGAGATAGCGGACGCCGACGAAGCTGCGGATGGCATTGCGGAAGAGTGTGCCGAAATGACAGTGTCGTCGAAATCGATACTTCGCACCTACTTCGTCTGGAAGTTGGTGGACTCGCTCGGGATTCGGTATCAAAACCTACCCAAGGATAGCGCCGCGGGGAGGCGTCCTGCTCAGCGGCTACGAACTGTCAGCGAGGTGCTGCGCACGAAGATGGGCAATTGCATCGAAGAGAGCATTCTGATTGCGTCGCTCATACAAGAGGATGTCAGCTTGATTTCGCCGCCGGGGCACTGTTTGGCGATGATTGGAAGTCCATTTGCGTTCTTTGAGGCGATCCCGTTGGAATGCACGGCGCTTGGCAGAGATATAGACATCGCAACCTACAAAGAGTCGCTCCAGAGAGGTGGGAATGCACATTCACAATCGGGTCTGGGTCGCCTTGTAAGAACCCTCCAAGTGATGCCGCCCAAGATGCGCAGTACCGTCGAGTCCGACCCCTCATGGCGAAATTTCGCTGCGGCGATTGAAATGGGAAGCGAACAGTTGGGGGAGGTCTTTGACCAGTGTGCGGTGCTTCGGGCTTGGACCCAAGCTAGGAAACTCGATCCGCCGTTTCCCGAGGCGATCCAGACCGACCGCATGACGTCAGAAGAGAGAGAAGCGCTCTTTGATGCATGGAAGGCTCAAGAAGAGGAGATGTTGGAGTGGTTTCAGGAGAACGACTCGAACTATGAGATTTTAATCGCAGGAATGGCTAGTGGAGACCGAATCCAGGCCGGCTTGGCCTACTGGTATCTCGTCTGCCTAATTGTGAGGTCCAGCGATTCCGACCTCGTTGCTCGCAACTATGTACCCATTTCAACCGTGCGGCGAATGGGTGTGGCTCCACTCCCAAATGAATCCGGCACCGCGGCACCTAGACCATGAACTCCACAGTTTCGAACACTCTTGTGAACCAAGTGCACTGCCCGAGTTGCGCCCACATCTTTCGCCCTGAAGTGATCTGCTTCATTGCGGAACATGACAAGCTCCAAGGCGATCGAATTGCGGGACCACTCGAAGGCCTTCGATTTCGTTCGAGTCGATTCAACATTGATGGAAACGCAGTTGATATGGAAGGGCGTGTCTGCACGCGTGTTGCGTGTCCCTCATGCCACATCGAGATCCCTCGCGCTCTGTTGGAGAATCCCACATGCTTCATTTCAATCGTCGGTGCGCCTGGAAGTGGCAAGAGTTGTTTGCTGGGCGCAGCAAGTTGGTCGCTTCGAAAGTTGGCGGGGCAATATGGTTGCTCGTGGGTTGATGTTGAGCCGCGTCTCAATGCGCTCTTGCACGGCTATGAGTCTGGATTGTTTGGTGCGGGGGGCGCAATGCGAACGCCACTAAAAACTGAAGTTGCTGGAGGTGACTGGTATCACCAAATCAAGGTTGGGACAAAGTTAGAGATGTTGCCGAAGCCGATGTACTTTCGAGTTGCTCGTACAGGTGGAGTGTCATCAATCATCGTCATGTATGACAATGCGGGGGAGCACTTTCTACCAGTCGCGGAAAACGCAGAGCCACCCCATACTCGGCACTTGGGGCAAGCGCAGGCACTCTTGTTTGTCTTTGATCCAACAATGTCCCATGCTTCAGACAAGGCCCAGCGGCAGGAACTGATACTGATTGAAGCCGTGTCACGGATTCGTCGGCTCGCGGGTGTCAGCCAAAGCGCAAAACTTCCGATTCCCATCATCATTGTGCTCAGTAAGGCGGATCTCTGGGCGCAAGAGATTCGGAGTTACATCACTCAACCGCCGATCGCGCCAGGAACGATCGTCGATCTTGACCGTCAGAAGATCGAGGAAGTCTCGACACTCTCTCACGCATACATGAGTGAGAAGTTTCCGGAATTTGTGCAGTCAGTTGCGGCGTTTAGCGACCGTGTGCAGTGGGTGCCTTGCTGCGCCATGAAGTCCAGTGGGAAGGCATCAACAGGTCAGGTGGAGAACCAACCAAGGGCAAACTGGTCGGAGGTTCCATTTCTGCTTGCGTTTGATCAGATTGCTCGAAGCCAAAGGCGCAAGTAGCGATGCCGTTCGAGGTGGTGAATACATCTGCCGTCCGGGGGCTGACATTTGGGAACTCTGGCTATTGCGATGTACTTCGAACGCGGGGCTTGCCAGAGGAGATCACGCCGATCCTGAGTCCCTTGAGTTGTTACAACGAGATGCTGGGGCAGGGTCGAGCTATATGCGCAGTTCGGTCGATTCGATTTGGCGGCCGGATGTGGGGCGTCGTGTCGCGGGTTGTGCCGAACGGAAACGATTACACGGGCCGGCAGAATCGTCTCGCACATCATGTGATCGCGCAGCCATCGGAACTCGAATCGCTCTGTCCCGCATCGATCCTGTCCGGTTTTGCATTCCATGATTCGTTTACAGGATCGCCGCACTACCTCGATCGTGAGCCTGTGATGTCTGTGAGTGAGCGCAACGACGAAAGCGTGTGGGACTGCATGGGAGGAAGTGGGTGGCGCGCACACATCGCAGAATTGGCACTCGCCACTTCGCGAATCGTCGTACTGATACCGCCAGAGGCAGATGGTCGAAGTGTGGTGGCTTCAATCGTGCTTGCGCTCCCGATCGACCAACGCTGGGCGGTGGGGGTGGTCGAGGCCACGTCCGCAGAGCAATGTTGGGCGCACAATGTACGCATACGTGTGTTGACCATGGCTCCGAGGGATGATGGGAGCGAGAGGGCGTTTCCTGGAGAAGTGGTGGTCGACTTGCGTCATCAACCGAATCCTCCGAAGCGGGCCGATCGGAGCATTGGCGAATTGGCTGCTCCTCCAAGCGATGCTTCGGAGTGCGGGCACACGGATCAGGCGTTCGACTTCAGCGCATTCACGACACCGATCCAAGACAAGCCGCAGATTCAAGTTGCGGAACCGCTGGCGCCTTCCGCCGTCGCGATCGATTCTCGATCGCAGCAAGTCAGCGCGGGCGATGTGAATGTCAGTCGGAGATTGCCCGAGGTCAAAGAGATGCCGAGGCAGGCTGCGCGAGAGCCCGCGAGTTTTTGGAAGCGCATCGGCATTTGGTTCATCTTCGGTGCGGTCCTCGGTGCACTCGCGGGATTACTCATCTTAAAATGGAAGTGAGAGTTAGGCATGGCTGAACACACGTTGATCGTCGCAAAGATTCGCCAGTGGATTGCACTGAACAGCGATCCCGACCGTCGTTCGGGGTCGGCGACGCAGCCTCTGAGCCCAGAAGCGCTCCGAAGTATGACGAAGGAATACTGTGATCTGGTCGGTCCGATTTCAATCCAGCTGGGTCAGTGTGCAAAGTGGTCTGCAAAGGGGCTCTTCGTCGAGACGTGCTCTGTGTGCGATGACTATCCAGATTTGCTTGCGCTCGCCAAGGAGATGAGTTTTGAAGGCATCCTGCCGGCGCGAGGCACTGCCCGGGCGTCTGCTGAGATCGCCAAACTCTTGCAGTCGTGCGCGCCAGCCGGAGTCATTGTTCCCGTCATTAACAGCGACGATATCGGTGCCGTTGAAAGTGCGTACGGCGAACTCAACCGAACTCGTGAAATGGTGGCGGAGGTGCAGGCGCTCGCTCTGGCGCGCGCAGAACCGTCACTACGAGTTGCGGCGCTTCGAAAGCTCTTTCGTAACAATCCCGGATCGAGTATTTGGCAAGAGGAGATCCGAAGGCTTGCAAGCGGAGCGTTCGAGGCCCTTCAGGAACGGATCACGATAGCTCATCAGAAGAGCGACTTTGCGACGGCGCGAGATCTCATGAAAGAGCTAGAGCGAAACGATTGGGGCGTTTCGGTATCGAGTGGGGCCAAGAAGGCATGCCATGCGGTGTTGCGCGAACTCTTGTCTCATGGAGCAGGGCGTCGATATGGTGAATTGGGGCGAGCGATCGGCGAAGCAAGATCGACAGCGGACCCGATCAAACTTGCGGATCTGGAGGCAGCATGGGTGCAGGTTCAGAATGAGTTTCAGTGTGAGCCAACCCCTGAGGCGGATGCCGCAGTCGCAGATGGATTCCGATGGCTTGCCGCACATCGAGAGCGAGAGCAACGTGATCAAGAGTTTCAGGTTGCGGTGGCGGCAGTCGAAGCAGCGATCGACCATGGTCAGGCCGAACAGGAAGTCGCACGCTGTTATG
Organism: Phycisphaerales bacterium; assembly: GCA_009691725.1. GTDB lineage: Bacteria > Planctomycetota > Phycisphaerae > Phycisphaerales > SM1A02 > F1-60-MAGs104. The sequence continues at coordinate 8,316 of SIAP01000033.1, read as the reverse complement.
CGCACATGTGCTCCTTTCAACGAGCAGTACCGGAGCACATACGGGGGCGAAAGGACAGTTTTGACGGAGCGATTCGAGCGCGCCGTCGTCGAAAGACTCTGATTCGTGTCGTCGTCGTCGCGAGTGCGATCATCCTCATCGGCGCACTCATCTCGTGGATTGTTCGCAGGGGTCAAGGGCGAGAGGAAGTCGCAACGCTCGTCAAAGAAGTAGAGACCCAGTTGGAAGCGGGTCAGGTCGCAGCAGCTGAGCGACTTCTCGCGGCTCACACGGACCTTGCGGGCGAAGTCGAAGTTATTGCAGTCACCGTCCGTGTGCAGACAGCGTCTGTGCAGTGGGAAGAGCACCGTCACGATTTCAAGTTGTGGAGGGAGGGGACCGAGGCTTCGATTGGCGGTGACATTTCGAGGGCTGATCTGGCGGCGATGAGCGCGAAGCTTGAAGCACTGAAGCCAACACTTGCTGTCGATGAGGTTGCGCAGTGCGAGCAACTCCTCTCGAATGCGAAGGCGGTTCATGACTCGACCGAGGCGAAGCAATTGGAGACTCTGGCACCAAGAGCGAACGCCTTCAGGGTGGATTCGACGAGCACCGTCAGCATGAATCAAATCGCCGAGTCAGACCGGTTTCATCTACCGGCGCTCGCAGCGCGACGGAACCGCATCCTCACGATCATTGCAAATGGTGAGGGCTTGCTCGCCGAGTATTCAGCCGTGGGCGAGGAACACGGGGCATCGATCAAGTCTGGTCTCGATCGTCTGAAGGAGTTCCAAGCGGAGACGGTTTCCAGGATGGAGGACAGCGAGGCATTCGTCAAGTCGCTGAGAGAGTTGACCGATTCCTACGCAGACTTGGACGAATTCAACCGACGGTATGCCGCGATTCTCGAAGATCACAGATTGGTGCTTGCAGGGCTGGGGCTGAGTGAAGATTTCAAGAAGGGGAAAGAAATGGCGCAATGGGCTCGCAACCAGTTGAGATGGAACGATTTCATGGATGGGCAGCCGGAACGGTTTTTCGTGTGGGAGTTGAGTACGCCTCCTGCGCAGGGGGTTTGGGAATCGCTTGGGAACTTTCACGAAGCGAATCCCGATTCAAGATTCAGTACGCAAGTTCAGCGGCTCATCGTGCTCACCGAGAAATCGTTCGACGCCAATGGGGAGTCGGCGGCGAGCCAAATGGCAGAGTGGATAAGTGGATCGGGCATGACAGAGATTTGTGGAGTGTCGCTGACGAACGGGAGCCCGGTCTATCGCAGACGCAGTGCGCAGGTCGATCGCGCAAGCGCCGATCCTTGGGGAAAGGGAGTCATGCGTGACCTGAGAGACATGACGGTTGCTTTGGACGATTTGCCTGCGATCACGAAAAGTCAATCCAAGCAATACCAACTTGATACGACAGCCGATGGGGGTGTGGGCGATTGTCCGACGTCAACCACGCTCCGTGACTCACTTGAGCCTCTAGTCAAGGATGGCACACTGAGCGGGGCGAGGCGGAGAGCGCTCCAACTCATCACGCAAATCGCGCTTGGAGACACTGCGGCACCATCGAAGCGAGAAGATTCGCTCCTTCGATTGTGGTTCGTAATGAATCTCGCGGAGTTGTGGATGGCAGAGCTCGCCTTCGACAAGGGAACCGGCGTCGATCTAGCAGTCGTCGAAGCCATGACGCAGGTCAGATCCAAGTTTGTGGATGTGACGAGTTATGACTGGGTCGCAACTCGGTTGGGAAAGGGGGATCGTGCGACTCGGGCGCGATTGGTGACTCGTGCATCAGATGCGCTGCGGTTGTTCGCCTCCATTTCGGTCGATGACAAGGTCCACGGTGATGCGGCGACCTTTAGTGCCATGAAGGGGGTGTTGACAGACTTCAAGATTGCTGGAGTCGTGGGGGTCGATCCATTTCGTCAGGTGAGGTCATTCCAGCAGGCTCCCGGCGGCGACAATCCGACGGATCTGCTCGCGCTCGTTCTGGCGAAGGAGAAGAAGGTCGATTGGGTCGTCGCACAAGTGCGCACACTCGAACAAGTGCTTTCAGAGCACGAGTCACCACTCGCACCGATGGTCGTGTTTTCGCATCGCTCGACGCAGAGTCGTTAACGGGTGCTCACGACGAAGAGCGGTTTCGTTCGATTTGGGGACGAGCAACCTGCGGGGCCGATCGGCGGTTCGCGATGGTCTCAATTGCCGAACAGTTTCCGAAGGAGAATGAACCATTCAACGGAGGCTCGTGCTGTTCTTCCAAGACGGTGCGCTTCATCCGATTCCGCTTGTGTCGCCGCCCTCCTTGTTTCCTCTTCTTTGGCCTTCTTTGCGAGTCTTCTGCGATCAGACTTTGAATGCACAGGTTCCTCCTCCTCGGCGTCGTCCGACACGTCATCGGAGGTCGTCCGCACCGAAGTTGTGTAAGGCGGAGCCAGCGCAACGGGTGGAGGTGGTGGGGGAGGTGGGGGGGGCGGGGGAGGTGCAGGTGGGGTCGTTTTCGCGCGGAGACTGGCGCACGCAGCGGCAAAGGCGGGGAACCGAATCTCGGGTGCGGTCACAAGAAGTTCATTGAGTGTGTCCCATTCCGAATCACTCAACGGACCGATGCGTTGCAGAGTTGCGGTAGAGACGTCAGCGCGATTGTCTCGAAGCAAACATGCTGCTTCGAACATGACAAAGAACCTCCGATCAATCTCACCGGCACGATCAAGTCGCCGCACATCGGTGATTGTCGTGCGAGCCGCCGCGGTCGTGCCGCGCGCGAATTGTGCGCGAGCCTTCTGAAGTAAGTTGTTGACGACGTCATTCATGGCGTGGTCTGATTCCCTTTCCCCGTCGATCGGCATTCGGTAAGGAGCTTCTTTGCTGCTTTCGCAAGTGTGCTGACCTGGTCAAACTGACAGTCAGCCAGCGCGCCAAGCTCAGTGTCCATTTCCGTGCAGATCTTCAACCACGGGAAGTCACTGCGCCGCGTGTCGTCGTCCCCGTGGCCCTCTTTCAACCGCCCTTTACAAAAATCAACGAACTCTTGGCGATCCTTAATCCACTTCGTTAGTGGTATGTGGAACACCAGTGCGATTGAATAGAGTGGCATGTCGAGATAACTCGCCTCGACGGCACCCCCACTTGACCCGAAGACAATCGACTTTACCTTGTCAGAAACCGTCCCCGAGCCATCGATGGTTCGACCATGCCATGTGCACCGGCTGACTCCGGAATACTGGTTCAAGGTAGCCATTGCAGTTTTAAGCATTTCGTAGAAAGCGGGGTCCGAAGTGGTACTCGTCAACTTACGTGTTGGAAAGGCGGGATCTTTGATGGTTGCCTCGGCGAGGAGGTCATCGATACTCGCGACACTGGCCGCAGGTTTGACCACGTACTCGAACGCCTGCTTCATGGCGGAATGTGTTTGCGCGTCGCTGCCTTTAGAGGGGTAGCCGAGTTGTAAGACCTTGGAAGTCCATGCGAGCACAAACAGAAGTCGGTTGTACTCCTTCTTGTCCACATCCTTGGCAGATGGACCGACGGCGTGGTCGATGGCATCTTTGGAGAAACGGGTGATCTCTTCAGCGACATTCTTGAGAGCGGCAAGCGCATCTTGTTGCTTCTCTTTGGTTCTAAGGTCTCCCAGACTCTTTGTCAACCTGTCTCGGAAATCTTTTGAGTTCCACTGCGGTGGCGACGCGGGTGGCGATGCGGGTGGCGATGCGGGTGGCGACGCGGGCGGCGACGCGGGTGGCGACGCGGGTGGCGATGTGGGTTGGGAGCCAGCTGATGAAGCCTGTGACCTCTTTAGGATCGCCGCCGCCTCGTCCGAATGTTTGCGTGCATCTTTCGCTGCTGTTGCCGCAGCCGTTGCATTCTCCTGGGCTGTCTTGTAATGCGGCGAGTGCCGGGGCACCTTCAAGACTTCGTCCATCGCCTGCTTGCAAAAATTCTCGGCCTCCATTGCTTCAGTCTCTGCCGCTTTCGCAGCGTCTGTTATCGCGTTTTGGGCTCCGGCGTCATTGGGGTTCTTACGCAGAGCTTCCAATTGGTTATTCGCCGTATCCAGCGCAACCTTCGCGCCATCTCGATGCTCACCTGCAGCCGTTGTGAATTTGTCAGCGGCAGCGGCAGCGGCATCGGCATCGGCAGCGGCAGCGGCAGCGGCAGCGGCATCGGCAGCGGCAGCGGCAGCGGCATCGGCATCGGCACGCGCTGCATGGTCTGGTTCTGTGTTGGGCGGCGGCGCCGGTTCGGTCGGCGTTGGATCGGGTTTGGTCGGCGGTGGATCGACTGGCGTTGCGCCGGTTGCCTGCGTTGGTGGATCCTTTGCTCCCTTCACGGGCTTCGGCACATCAACCCCTCCGTTCAACCATGGCATAACCCAGAAGAACCCAATCAGAACAATGATGAGCAGCAACGCCGCACATCCACCGTAGAGCAATGTGTTCCTTTGTGTCAGCCAAGAGAGCGGATCGGAAAAGTTGGTGTGCGCTGACGAGCGTCCAGTGTCAGCGTTCCTCCGTTGACCAATCGCCCTTTTCGTGGTCGGAGGAATCTCCGGAGCACTCTCCCATCCAAGCGACTCGGCGAATTGCGGAGGCTGGCTCGCGTGGGGCGTCGTCGGTTCTTGGACGGCTGTCGGAGTTTGGGCCGCGACCGATGTCAGATACTCAGTCGTTCCAACGAGCGCCGCAGCGCGCTTTCCGGCGAGTGTCACAGGGGCATTGGTCGGATTGATGAGTACGCGGCGAACACCCTGCTCGATACCCGATTGAGCAACCGATGCGAGACCGATGCTGCTCGGGAGCGCAAACAATCGACACCCCCAAGTCAATTCGAAGAGATCAGCATCTGCAAGCACCTGGGGGAGCGAAACGATTTCCTGATGTGCCGCAGGATTCGCCCCCATGAATGCGGCAGCATTTGTGCGCCCGCGCGCTGCGATCCACGCATCAAAGAGCAGCACATCGCGTGTCGAGATTGGACGGTGAATCACAGGAATCGCTGGAAGCAAAAGCTGCTGTCCGCTTTCAAAGAGGCCGAGCGACCAGAGTTGCGCGGAGTGAAGGAGTCGCCACATGTCTCCACGCGCAATCGACCGGTATTGCTCGGCTGTCATGATGAGGGTGCAGACGGCGATTGTTTCGCGGCCAGCACTGTCGTTGCTGCCGGGCATGATGCGCGAGAGTGCGAATCTGCCTGTTGTGCGCAGTCGGCGCAACATTCCTGTCGCTTTGGTGGTCAATGCTGCATGCAAGGTGCCTTGGTCAGGCTGCCCGTAGACCAACTCCTCAAGTTCTTTCTGTTCTGAGGTGGTGACTGAATCCGACTTAGCAAAGGTGCAGTAGCCATCTCGTGAGGCAAGAAGATGGCTATCGACTTGGGTCATTGATTATGCCAAACGCTCACTTCAAGAAATGAACCAATGCAAACACGAGACCAGCCAGTAGAACGACCATGGCGACCGTGAAGCCGAGGTAGAAGACTGTCTTTCGTTTCTCGGAATGTTCCTCATGGTCCAGGCGCGCAGCTTCGATTTCATTTCGAAGGGCCTGGATTCGTGGATCCCCATGATGTTCAACTGTCAAATCTGCGAGGATCCGTATTGCCCGCTCGCAGTTGGCATTGGTCACCCCCTGTGCAATCAGGTCACGTACCTCCGCAAGTGTTTGATTGAAGGATTGAGACTTCGCCTGCGAGTCCGCGGCAATTTGTGACTTGGCGATCTGTGAATCGAGCGACTCAAGAATCCATATCAGCGGCTCGATGACATTGATCGGGGACTTTACAAGGCTGGGGGCACCATTTCCGGTACGGCTTTCGCGAGTGAGGCGAACAGCTGCGCAAGGAAATGTCTTGTAATGTGACCCTGCGGTGCGGGTGATCCAATGAAGGTATTCCGAGATGAACACCTTGAGCCCACCGAGTTCGAGGATCTTAGCCTCATGCAAATCACACTTGGTAAGCACAATGGCGATGGGAACGGCTTCACCCCCTGGGTATGTGCGAATTCGATCCACCACCGCAGTCATTCCAAAGTCGTCGTCCGCGCGCGTGGTGTGGTCTCGCGATTCGAGCGCGTTCTTTGGATCGATCAGCAGGATCACACCCTTTGCGTGGTCAACATGATCGAGCAATGATGCGGCGTCTTCGCTGTCTGACTCGCCTCGGACGAACGCCTTGGTGAATACTTCGCCGGGATAATCAAGAATGGTCAGTCGATGCAGTTTCGAGTGGAACTTCAGGTCGCAGTCGACATATCGCTGGCCAATCGTCGCGCCTGGCCAGCGACCGCTCGCCAAGTCTCCACACATCGTCATTAATGCCGTGTGAGCTACCCCTGAGATTGCTCGCATCGTAAGCCAGTCCTGAGGCTTGGTCCAAAGTTCGTGATAGAGACGGGCGATATAGACAGTCTTGCCAGCCTGCGTTCTTCCGAGAACGACAACTCGGTCACGGACAAATGGCTCTGGCGCAGGCGGGAGAGCGGGAGTCGGCGGAGGGGGCGCCTCTAGTGATGGAACAGTTGGTGGGAGTGGAGGAGGGGTTGCCATGACTCGCTTCGATTCGTCCGATTCATTGACCCAGGATGACCCGTAGTGGGTCGAATGCTACTCAATTGAGTCGAGTGGCGGAAGATCGTGCGCTTGGAGAGTGCAGGTTTCGACTTTGGCAGCAATGACCACCACGAGATGAAAGGATTCACTCGTGGCGAAACCAGCGGGCTCGGAGATTGACCCTTCGTCCACCGAAAATAGACTGCAATCAGATTTCAGGTACAGGATTCATACAAGAAGGGCGGGTGCCGTGGCACATCAATGGCATTATTCAAAGAACGGGCAAACATTCGGACCAGTTGACGGGGTGGCGTTGAAGCAGTTGGCCAGTTCGGGGCAACTGCTTCCAACGGATCTAGTTTGGAAAGAAGGTATGCCAGAGTGGTCATCGGCCGAGAAGGTCAAAGGGTTGTTTGCGTCGACCCCGCCGCTTCCCACACAATTCACCCTTCCAATTGCATCGCAATGGAGTGCTGACCAGACTGTGCAGATTTGGAATCCAGATACGGCGGCTGTTTTGTCAGTGTTCTTCACTTCGATCTTTCGTGCGTACATCCACACCCTGAACTGGCGGAGACTTGGAGAACCAGCAAGGGCTGCTTCGTCGATGATGTGGGTTCGCATCCTGACAGGAGTGCATGCGTTCATTCTGCTTGTAAACGCATTCGCAGGCGTCGCAACGGGCAACGCGAACAGTAATGTTTCGCTCTTTGCTAGTTGTGCAACCATGTTCATCGCCTTTGGAGCCTTGCTCGCCTGGTATTTCGCATCTGCGCGTAGTCAAGTCGCATTTGTGAAGGAGCGCTTCCCAAATGCTGCCTATACCCGCTGCGGATGGGGAAAGCCCATCGGGATCTGAGCACTGTGTCTTGTCGGTTGGATCATCGCGAATTTCGTGTTGGCCCTCATCGTTGGGTCTGCGGTCGGGCTGTTTTTGGTCAGATAGCGAGCGGTTTCGCGGTCCGGTGGAGACGCATCAAAATTCCAGTCGCCACTCCCCGTCAGAACCGAGAAACACGCGTCGTTTCATGCGAGCCAGCGGTCGCATGGGAAACTGACGCGAGTGTGTCTCGCTTGGCATTGCTCCATGATCGACTTGCGGGGGCGAGGTTGAATGGACTATCAAATGGATATCTCGACGATGTGATGAAGTGATCAACTTCTCCAACCTTTGGTGCGCCGAGTGTCTTCCTGGAGTAGAAACATTTTCCGTCTTGCAATTCGTCGAGGCGGCCGGCGTACGCGCTGACTTCGACTTTGAGCGTCACCCTGCGCAATCGCGCACATCCGGCCTCAACTCAACCGCGCTGGGGTGTTCGCCGACGAAATCCATGCGCAGGTGACGCCGATGGCGATTATTCAGAGTCTGTACGAAGCGGCGAAACTCGCTTGACGGTTGTTGATTCTCGCAGCATTATGAAGCCACGATGAATACAGCCCGTCCATTAGTGCATCGAAAGTTGTCGCGGGTCGATCTCGTGTGGCAGATCGTCGCGTACGCGAGTATCGCCGTCACCACCGGTTGTGCCATCCCGCTCACCAAGGATTCCCAGGGAAGCGCGCTTGAATCCATTGCGTGCGAGAGTCCGCGCCAGCGTCCTGGATATGGTCCGCCGCCCTACGAGTATTGGCGAATTGTGGGCGGCACCGTTCCGGCGGAGGGTTTCGCTCTCGAACCGGCGCTCGCATCGGTCGCGCCGATGTTGTGGACCTTTGTTGGTCCGCGTCCCGTGACCAGTGAGTACTGGTCTGGGAATGCCAATGCGGGTGGGCGAGTGCCATCGATC
>SIAP01000010.1 GCA_009691725.1 Phycisphaerales bacterium | reverse complement strand
ATATGAAGGATCAATTGCGCGAACTGATCGGTGGCAGGTACGGCAAGATCGGCATCATCTGGTTTGATGGGGAGTGGGAAGCGTCGTGGACGCACGAACTCGGCCTGGACCTCGCGAGATTCGTGCGATCACTCGACGCAGACATCATCGTCAACAACCGCGTCGACAAGGGCCGCAGCGGAATGGCGGGAATGAATACCCCAGGCGATTGGGCTGGCGACTATGGCACTCCAGAGCAGGAGATTCCATCGACAGGGATCGCTGGCAGCGACTGGGAAACCTGCATGACGATGAACGACACGTGGGGGTGGAAGTCGAGCGACAAGAATTGGAAGAGCGCCGAGACCATGATCCGAATGCTGTGCGACATCGCCAACAAGGGTGGCAACTTCCTCCTCAATGTTGGACCGCAACCAGATGGCCGCATTCCAGCAGAATCGATCGATCGCCTCGGGCGCATCGGTGCGTGGATGGAAACCAACGGCGAAGCGATCTATGGAACGACCGCGAGTCCCTTCGCTTCACTGCCTTGGGGCCGCTGCACTCAGAAGCGTTTGCCAGAGGATCGCAAGCGCCTCTATCTGCTGGTCTTCGATTGGCCGAAGTCCGCCGATGGACTGACCAACACGCTCACGCTGCCTCCGTTGGGTGACCTCGGTGGCACCATCGCCGCAGTTCGTCTGCTCGGCGCAACACATTTCACTTCGACCGCAGTTCGCGCTGGCGATGGATGGTCAATCACGATTCCTGTCGTTGCCCCCGATTCGGTCAGCAGCGTGATCGCCGTCGATGTTGCGCGCGAGCCGAGCGCGAGCCGCTAATCTCTTCCCATGGCTTCCATGATTCTCAACGGCGAGCGGATCGAACTCACACTCCAAAAGCAGGAGACATTTGGCGCCCTTGCGCAGACCATCGTGCCGATGTTGGCAGCGAAGGAGCAGCTTCTGTCAGCGCTCGGCGCGGTGTTATCGCATGGTCTCGCCACACCGATCGCCACCAGCGAGCCACCAATGCAAGCGTGTCTCTGGCTCCTCCACGAGATGGGAGTCCGCGCGATGACAACCTCTGCGAGCGGCAAGGGCGGATCGATCGACAAGGTCACCACGGAAGCCGAGCGGGCCTGCGATACATCCGATCCGTACTCGGCAGGAAACATGGCGACGGGTCGTGCGATGGCGGTGGCGCTCTCGAATGTTTCACTTCGGACATTCCTATTGAATGACATGCGCCGCGACGTGAAGATCCTGCCGCGCGACAAGATGGCACCTGCGATGCAGGCAGTCGTGGACATGCGTCGCTTGAATGAACCGATTCACATCGCATGCACTCGCGCCCTCGCATCACTCGTCGCCAGCGGCGTTCCAAACGACGACGAACGAGTTGATGCCATCGTGACGCTTTTGTCCGATCTGGGGGTCGTTGGTGTCAGCGTGGATACCGCCACAAGCACGATCACATTCGCGGGACTGTTTTCAGAGGCGAACGCAGCGGCATCTGCCTACCTGCAAGGCGCAGGGGGCGATGGAGTCCAGCGAATGCGCGCTCGCATTGGGCAGTTGAATTCGCAAGCGCAAAATGCGCGCGCGCCGGCTTCTTCCGTGGCTTCTTCGCCGGCTTCCTCTAGGGCTGCGACAGTGGTCAAACCGCGCCGTCGCCGATAAGGCGCAACTCTTTGGGAGTTCTTTGAGAGTTTCAGTCGATTTTGCGCCCAGCGGTGCTACTTTTGCAAAGACCAATGCCCGCACGAACCACGATCACCTGTGTCATCACTCATTTGACGCTCACTCTTTGTGCTCACGCGCAGATTCAGTTCGTCGATCAGACGACAACTCGCTTCCCAGTGCAGGCGGAGTACACGAACCAAATCGGCGTGGGAGATATCGATGCCGACGGCGATCTCGACTTGTGCTTCGCCAACGGTCAGTCGTACTCATCGCTGGGAGCACTTCTCAAGCCGCGCATCTATGTCAACAACGGCGCGGGCGTGTTTGCCGATCTGACCGACACGCGCGTCGCAGGGATCACCGGTTGTTTTCGCAGCGCCGAGTTTGGAGATGTCGATGGCGACAACGATCTCGATCTCTTGCTCGGTCAGGATTTCAACCGTCCGCCATTGCTCTTGATCAACAACGGTGCTGGAACTTTCGCCAACGAGACAACGATTCGTCTTCCCGCCCTGACTTCGTCGACTGCGCGCGCAACCTTTGGCGATGTCGACGGCGATGGCGATCTCGACATTGCGCTCTGCAATTCTGGGACGACCAGTCGCTTCGGCAGCGGGCAGCCTCGGCTCTACACCAACGACAGCACGGGACGATTCATCGACGCGACCGCGTCACGACTGCCTGTCGGAAACATTGCCGAGCAGATGGATGTGCTCTTTCTTGATGCCGATGGCGACTTCGACCTCGACCTGTTTGTGGCGACCCGCGCCTCGACGCCGAACCAGAGTCGGCTGTGGCTCAACAATGGATCGGGCATCTTTGCCAGCGGCGGTAATTTTCCAAATGATGCCACGGCTTACGCCTACGACGCCGGCGACATCGATGGCGATGGCGATCTCGATCTCATCGGCACCAACGCCGGAACATCGAATCAGGAATTGCTGGCGCGCAATGCCACCGGACTGGGCACTTCGTGGACAAACATCTCAACTTCCATCTCGCCCAATCCATCGGTCGATGACAACGACAGCAAATTCTTCGACATGGACAACGACGGCGACTTCGACTTGGTCATCGCCGTGCTCGGCGGATCGAAACGCATCTATCGCAACAGTGGGACGGGAGCCTTCACGCAGGTGACTGGTGTCATCACGGCATCGACCGACTCATCACTCGATGTGAAGGTTGCGGACTTCGACGGCGATGGTCGATACGACATCGTGACCGGCCAGGGCGAGAGTGGCGCCTTCCAGAACCGTCTCTACATGAATAACGGCGCGGTCGATACGCGTGCGCCGGTGACCGTTCGGACGGAGCAAATCGTCGGCGGCACAGTTCTCGGCGTGTCCCACCCGGTGCGTGTTGAGTTGCGCGACGCGTACACGAGCCATATGGGTTTTCATCCCCGCAGCGTGACGGTGCGCTTCGGCACAGGCGGCGTGTTGAGCCAATCTGCGCCGATGAAACTCACTGGCAACGCGCTCTGGCGTGGAGTCATCCCGCCGCAGACCGCAGGGTCGGTGGTGAGTTACTCCGTGCGCTCGGTCGATTCATTCGGCAACACAGGCGATGGACCAACGATGACATTCACCGAGCCTGGAACACCAACCAATCCTGCGGACCTCAACGGCGATGGGCATGTTGATGGAGCAGATCTTGGTGCAGTCCTCGCCGCATTTGGAAGTGGCAACCCAAGTGGTGACGTGAACGATGATGGCTTCGTGGACGGAATCGATCTCGCGTCCGTGCTCGCGGCGTTTGGTATCTGACCCCCACATGCTTGGACTCGGCCATCACGACATTCATCCACCGACTCCGCAGCGGGCAACCAACGGGCAATCACGAACCGTTGGAAGTGGATTCATCGTGGCGACGGCACTCTGCGGCTATGCGCTGACCTGCTTCCTCAACATGGTCGCGGCACGGATTCTCTCGGCAGAGGAATTCGGCGCATTCAGCGCGACGATCTCGATGGTCGCTATCGTCTGCACGGTTGCGACGCTGGGGCTGGAGAAGTGTGCGCTGCGGTTGCTCCCTGAATACGTGCAGCGCAAACTGCAGTCGCGAACAAAGGGATACCTGATCTTTGGAATCGCTATCAGTGTCGGAGTCGGCGCGCTCTGCGCATCTGGTGCGTTCGTGTTCTATGACGCAGCACGACCACACAGCGCGAACCTCGAACCACTCAAGCAGATGCTGTGGTTCGTTCCCACGATCACGCTCTTCCTCTTCGCGCTTGAGGTTGCGACCGCATTTGGATCGACCATCGGATCAACGGTGATCTATCGATTGATCGTGCCAGCGGCCGCCGTGGTTGCAGTGAGTGGGCTGAGTCTCTTCGTCGAACACGTCACCCTGCGCGAGACGATCTTTGCCTTCGGCGCAACATGGGTTGTGGGTCTACTGATGATGGTGATTCTCATCTGGCGGCGCATTCCGCAAGGAGTCGCAGCGGCACGCGCCGAGTACGCGCCGCGCGATTGGCTCACACAGAGCGTCGGATACTTGGGATTCAGTCTCATCATGACCCTGTTCAATCAAGGGGCGATCGTCGTCCTGGAGGTTCTCAAGGGTGATCGCGTAGGTGTGGGATTGATGGCAGCCGCAATGCAAGTTGCAGGGTTCATTGTTCTGGCGCAGACGGCGACGGCTCGCGTTTACTCACCGCAGCTCGCGCGCTTGATCACGGCAGGTGACGCTGCAGGCGAGCGCGCGCTGATGCGCTCGCGGATGAAGTTCATGGTGCTCATCAGTGGCGTCTTCCTCGCACTCGTCGTGTTCTGTGGACGAGAGATGTTGGGAGTCTTCGGCGCGTCATACCGCGACGCTTATCCCACGCTCATCGTTCTGACCATCGGTAACTGTGCGAACACCATTCTTGGATTCGCGCCCACCGTCTTGCAGTTTCATGGGGCGACCAAGCGCACAGTCGTCATCGCCGGGACGGGAATGATCATCGCATTGATTGGGATGACCCTCGTCGCGCGATCCGGAACTTACGGCGAAGTTGCATATGCGTACAGCGCCGCGCTCATAGCCACCTTTGTGGCACTCCACATCGCATCCGCGAAGCGGTGAACCGTCCATCCCAGCGCGAACCGGTGAATACTCGCATCACGTGTCGCTAGCGCAGCGACGCGAGATACGCGATGACATCGCGCAATTCGCGTGGGCTCAGCAGCGTGGTCATCGATTGCATGGCAGATGGAGTGCTGAATCCCGCAGCGATGACGGCATTCGGATCGACGAGTGATTGGAGGAGTGCGGTGCGATCGAGGCGCAGCCCAGCGCCATCGAGCGCAGGTCCCGCATGACCGCCAACGCCTCCAAGTGAGTGGCATCGCAGGCATGTCGCCCCGGAGTGGTACATGACGACTTCACGACCCTGCACAGGATCGCCGCCATCGAGCAGCAGGAGTGCAAGTTGACCGAGGTCAACACTGCCGATTGCTTCTGCGACATCGAGCCGAAGTGCAGGCGAGAGTGAACCGCGCGTGAACCGCTCTGTCAGGATGGCGAGTTGTGATTGTGCAGCGCTCGCCGTGGCATGGTCGAGGGATCTCGCGAGTGTTGCGCAGAGTCGAATCGCAGACTGCTGCTCCGACTCGGTGCCAGTGTGGAGCGCTTCGATCGCAGCGGCGATAGCACGAACAGGATCGCGCGAGGCAAGATGATTGCGCGCGGCGATCCGCAGGCGCGGCTCTGCCGATGCAAGCGCCGCATCGATCGCCTCGCCAGCGCGCTCATCCTTCGCAGAGACAAGTTGATCGAGTGCTGCGCATCGCTCGGCGCTCTGGCGAGTTGCGTCGAGCACGCACGCCAGATTTGCGCGCTGATCGAGCGCGATTCCAGACGCAGTCGCAAGTTGCATCGCACCGGCACGCACACTCGCATCTGGATCAGTCGCGAGGGATGGCAACGAGAGAGCCATCGCTCGCACAAACGCACTCGCATCGCGTGCAACGGGTTGCGTGTGGTTGACACGCCCATGCACGCGGTCTCGCGCTGCGGGGACGAGGTACGCACCGAGCGCCGCAATTGCTTCGAGCCGCACCGCCGACGGAAGAGCCTGATTCGTAGCGATCTTGGCGATGGCAGATCCGCCGTCGATTGCGAGTGCCGCATTTGCCGCGATGGCGCGCCGCGCCCATGCCGTCGTATTGGGATCACTCGTGCGTCTTCCGATGGGTCGCTCGAGTGCGCCATCTGGATGTTTCCATCCGATCGCCAGATGATTCCCGCCGCCGCCCTGCGCATGGCGTGCTTCAACGACGTAGGTGATGCCAGCACGCAGTGCCATCGGGCGCGACATCTGCGATGGCGTTGACTCCCATCCCTCTGGATCGCTGTAGCCATCGATGCGTGCGATCACTTCCTTGGATGCCCCCCGCCCCTGCTCCGTGATCGTCAAGATGCTGTGGTCATCGCTGGTGATGAAAAATTGGTACTCACCATCGATCTTCGGCGTGATCTCGCCGCGGAGTCGCTGAACATAACTGTTGCCATGCGCAGCGAATCCGGTGGCTTCACTGACATGTGCTGATTCGTCGGGAGCACGGTCAAACGCAACACACGTTTCAAGTGCGATCGATGAATCGATCTTCGTGTCTTTCCACACCTCGCGGGTGAAGTTGACTGACGCAACAGCCGCCGATTCGTCCAGACCACGAATCGCAATGCGTCCAGCGGACTCTGCCAGCGCACCGAAGGCTTCTGGAATCGGCAGATCCCAAATGGCGCGAGCGGCTTCTGCTGTGATGCGCGGATCTGGATCGAAGAGAAACCGAGCAATCGCAGGATCCGTGTGACGGCGCATCGCCAGCAGCACGCCGAGTCGGACGCTTTGGAACTGGTCGGCCGAGAGTTCCTGCAACTTCGCTGCGTCCGCGCATCCGGCGAGCCCCATGACCAGCGCATGGCGAAGAAACGCATCACGATCATCGTTCTCCCAGAGCGCAGCAGCGATCGCGGGAACCGCATCTGGTAACTGCAACTGACCACACGCCATCGCACACGCACTCCGCACGCGAAGATCTTCATCAAAGAGATGCTCCATCAACTTCGCGGCGGCAGGTTGGTAGCGCGCCTCGCCGAGGGTGCGGGCAACTTGGGCGCGGATTTCCCTGTCGTCGCTGTCGAGGAGCGACACAAGTGGCGCGAGCGGGTCGGGAGTCGTCACCACATCGCATCGCACTCCACAGGCCTGCATACCAAGTGCCCAGATGGCGTGCATCTGCGCAAGACGGCGCAGCGACTGAACATCTTCTGGAGCATCGTCAATCGAATCGCCCGCCTGTGCGACGGCGAGCAACGCCAGCGTCGATGATGAACTCATCGAAGCGAGCGCGAAGTGCGCACCTCTGCGAACACGCATGTCTTGATGCGCAAGCAACGGGACAAGTTCATCAATCGTTCGCCCTGCGAATCCCTGTGCGATGATCGCGCGGGTCTGCACGCTCACGGCGGCGTCGCGTGCAGCGGGTTCCCAGATCGCATAGATCTCTCCCGCATCCTTCGAGTACCAACCACCTCCCCAATCACTCACATAGACGCGACCATCTGGACCAAACGCCACATCGGTCGCGAGGACTTCGCGTGCGAAGGGTTTCACTTCAGTCACCTCATACCCAGCACCACTTCGTACCGCTTGAATCGCCAGCACACTGCTGTGCGTGTCGCTGCCAAGAAAGTCGCACATGTAAAAGCGATTCGCCCACTCTGCGGACAACATCGTTCCCGGCGCATACGCCAGTCCGGATGGACCGCTGCCAATGTGCGCCAGTGGCGGCAGCACCCACGCAGGATGATCGCGCTCGTGTGCGCCGCGCACATGCCAGATGCCCTCTTGATTCCACGGACCTCGCTGATTCGATCCCTCGAGCGTCTGGTAGTTCATGTCCCACCCCGTCTCGCCACCGTGCATCACGAAAACAAATCGCGCCTTGTCGCCACCGTCTGAATTGTTGTCGCCCGTGAAGAGATCGCCAAACTCATTGAAGGCGAGTTCCTGGGGATTTCGCAGGCCCGTCGCAAACAATTCAAGGTGCGTCCCATCCGGACGACATCGAAACACAGCGCCTGACTTTGGATCCGCAAGCAGCGAGCCCTCGCGCGTCGTCACCGAGTAGCCACGATCTCCAATCGACCAATAGAGGAGTCCATCCATCCCGATGATGAGTCCGTGCATGTCGTGACCTCGCAGTGCCGTGCGAACACCGAATCCATCGAAGATCGACTCGGGACGCTCGCTGATGCCATCACCATCGCCGTCGCGCATTCTCCAAAGATGTGGAATGCATGTGTAGAACACATCATCGCCGTCCACGAGCACACCAGCGCCAGTGCCATCAAGAGGATCGCGAAAGTCTGGCGAGAAGTTCGTGACTCGGTCGCCCAGTCCATCGCCATCGGAGTCTTCCACCATGCGCACGCGATCGACAAACGCGCTGTAATAGTCCATCCCGTTCTTGCGTTTGTCCTTCCACTTCTCGTAGTAGCGCAGTCGGTCTTCGACGGTGTGCGCTGCGAGATCATCCATCAACCAAAAGGCGCTCGAGCGATTGTCTTCAATGCCCCGTTCTTGCCGGTGACTCTCCGCCACGAAGATGCGACCCCGCGCATCGATGTCGAATGCAACGGGATCTGCGACGAGCGGCTCTCGCGCGAAGAGTTCAACCCGAAATCCATCAGGCACGAGCACGTGGATCGGTGGAGGTGTGACCTGCATCACACAGCACGCAGCGATGACGGAACCCCACAACGAATGAGCAATCGGCATGCAATTCAGAGTAGACGGGTCAGAGGATCACAACTGCTACCGTTCACTGATGCTCAAAGAGGAGATCGCGCGAATACGCGAACTCGTCGCATCGACCGGTGCGACGATTCAACCACTGCTCCATCCACACGGTGCGATCGCCAAACGAAACGCATACGCGCACATCTGGCTTGGCATTCGCACTCGGTTTGGTGCGGCGTGGCGTGAGAGCGCAATTGCCCATGAAGTCGAGACATTTATCAACTGGACAAGCGAAAACCCAAATGCCGATGACGAGGAATTCACTGGATCGACCACGCGCCTGCCAGTGCAGACGCCATCACTGGATGCTCCGAGAACTCGTGCAGAGCCTGGTCTCTTCGATTAACTTGCGATTTCTTTCAGATTTCTCTTGCCCCCGCGTTCTCATTGAGCCATACTCGCATCATGAGCAATCTCAGATTCGCCGTCACCGTGACTTCGGTCGTCGCGGTGACTGCAGCAGCACTCACGCTCGCCTGGTCACCGATCGCAACCACGATTCTTGCCAGCGGCGCGAACGATCAAGTGCAACCCAAACTCTCTGCCGCGAGCAATGATGGCTTCTTCATGTCGTGGTTCGACAACGCGACCGGTGGATATGACGTACGCGCAAATCACTTCGACGCAACGGGAACTCCATCATGGGGTCCCAACGGAACGCTGATCGCTGACCGCAGTTACTCATCGACCGTTGATTACTACTCCTCGCCCGTGAGCGGCGGGAAACTCGCCGTTGCATACAACGACGATCGGCTGGGGGGCGATCGAATCAGCGTGTCGCTTCTTTCATCAACAGGTGTGATTCTCTGGACGAGCACGATGCCAGATCCACTGGGTGCGTATGTCGCAAATCCAAAGGTTCGCCAGGATCCATTTGATGGTTCGATCTATTGCTCGTGGAATCAGGGCACCGCATCCAAGTTGCAGAAACTCAATCCGGTCACCGGCGCAATGCTCTGGGCAACTCCCGTGGCAATCCAAGACGGCACCGCGCAGACAACCAATGCGGACCTCTGGCCAGCGGCCGATGCCACGGGGGGCGTGATGGTCTCATGCGTTCGACAAGTTGGATTCACGGGAGCAAAGACACTGAAGGCGTGGCGCGTTTCGCCAGCGGGCGTCTTGGGATGGACAACCGGATCGACCGCGCCTGCGGTTGTCTTTTCAACTGGATCGCTGCAGATTGGAAACTATCCACCGTGCCAATCGATTCCCGGCGTGGGGTATGTCTTCTGTTGGTACACATCGACTCCTCTGCAATGTTCCGTGCAGTTCCTTGACATGCAAGGCGTCGCAAAGTTTGGTGCCAACGGTGCGCCGGTGGCATCGACCACAACACTTGAGCGCGTCTCTCCACGATTCGCGGTCGATGCAGCGGCAGATCGGATCTATGTCGTGTTTCCAGAGCATGTGCCGGCCAGTTCGAACTACGGGGTCGCAGCGCAAGCCTTCGCGCTCAGTGGAAACGGCGCGCGGCTCTGGGGAGAGTCAGCTCTTTCTGTCTCTCCAGTCGTTGCGCAATACTCGACCGACTTCACCGCAGCCACTGCCGGCATCGGCGGCGCAACATTCGCGTGGCAGACATCCACCGCGGCGAGCCAAGACTCCATCTACTCGCAGCGCGTGAGTGCAGCGGGTGTTGTGCAGTGGGCACTCGCGTCACGAGTTGACGGTGCGACCGACAAGGGGATGATGATGTCTGTTCGTCAGTCGAGCGCGTCGGTCTTCGTCTGGCCAAATGGCGGCATTGGTGCAATGGATATCGCTGCCCAACGCGTTGGTGACGATGGGCTC
The DNA here is from genome assembly GCA_009691725.1 of Phycisphaerales bacterium. Classification (GTDB taxonomy): domain Bacteria; phylum Planctomycetota; class Phycisphaerae; order Phycisphaerales; family SM1A02; genus F1-60-MAGs104. The sequence continues at coordinate 53,890 of SIAP01000010.1, read as the reverse complement.
GTGGGTTCAAACCCAACGACACCCGGCGATGTCAATCGAGATGGTGTCGTGAATGGCGCTGACCTCGCTGCGGTTCTGGCCGCATGGGCGACCGACAACGCAGATGCCGACATCAACAATGACGGCATCGTCAATGGGGTCGACCTCGCGACAGTGCTTGCTGATTGGCAGTGAATCCGACAGCAGGACGAGCAATCAGCTGCTGCGATTCGCGCGATACCAGTCAATCGTCCTGCGAAGTCCATCTTCGAAGCCAACCTGTGCGCGCCAGTCGAGCAACGCTGTCGCACGCGAAGTGTCGAGGCATCTGCGCGGTTGACCATCTGGCTTGGTGTCATCCCAGCGGATTGCTCCAGTGAAGCCAGAGAGGCTGGCGATCAAGACGACAAGTTCACGAATGGAAATCTCCACGCCGGTGCCGAGATTGATGGGGTCAGGCGTGTTGAGCACCTGTGCAGCACGAATCACCCCCTCGGCGGCATCATCGACATAGAGAAACTCGCGACTCGCCGATCCCGTTCCCCAACAGTCGATGTGAGCCGCTCCAGCATCGACCGCCTCAACACACTTTCGCACCAATGCCGGGATGACATGCGATGACGTGGTCTTGAAATTGTCGCCTGGGCCATAGAGATTCACTGGCAAGACATAGGTGCTCTTCAATCCGTACTGACGGTGATACGCGTCGAGCATCACCATCGCAGCCTTTTTCGCAATGCCATACGGAGCGTTGGTCTCCTCTGGATAGCCATTCCACAGGTCAGATTCGCGAAACGGAACGGGGGTGAACTTTGGATAGGCGCAAATCGTGCCGACTTGCACGAACTTGTCGAGTCCGCGCGCGCGCGCCTCCTCGATGAGATGCAGCGCCATCGCCATGTTCGCAAAGAAGTACCTCCCAGGATTGGCCATGTTTGCGCCGATCCCGCCGACCTCTGCAGCAAGATGAAAGACCACATCTGGCTTCATCTGGTCATACATGCGCGAAACATCCGCCTGATTCGTCAGGTCATACTGGGCACGCCGTGGCACAAGAACCTGTCGGACTCCGCGCGCCACAAGGCTTGCAACGAGGACGCTGCCGAGAAAGCCAGCGCCGCCTGTGACCACGATGCGCTGGTGGACGAATTGGCTCATGTCGTGCGATGGCGTGACCACACGCAAACTGTAGCGGCATTCAGTTGCGCAGACGGTTCGATGGAAAGTCCCCCGATATGATCTTTCCGATGAGGACCTCCCGTTGAAGAAAGCGATCATCACCGGAATCACTGGGCAAGATGGCAGTTATCTCGCCGAACTCCTCCTCGCCAAGGGATATGAGGTGCACGGAATCATCCGTCGCAGTTCGACTTTCAATACCGAGCGCATCGAGCATCTCTACCGAGATCCCCACGAGACGGGTGTGCAACTCAAGTTGCACTACGGGGACCTCTGCGATGCAAACGGGCTGCTCAACGTGATGCATCTCGTCGCGCCCGATGAGGTCTACAACCTGGGCGCGCAGAGTCATGTTCGTGTGAGTTTTGATCAACCCGTCTACACCGCAGACTCTGTCGCCATGGGGACGATTCGCCTGCTTGAGGCGATCCGCGCATTTCAGCAGAGCGCGGGTCGCGCGGTGCGTTTCTATCAGGCGAGTTCGAGCGAGATGTTCGGCAGGGTGCAGGAAGTGCCCCAGCGCGAGACAACTCCCTTTTACCCACGCTCTCCGTACGGTTGCGCGAAAGCGATGAGTCACTGGATCACTGTGAATTACCGAGAGAGTTATGGCATCCACGCCAGTTGCGGCATCCTCTTCAATCACGAAAGTCCGCGCAGGGGCGAGACATTTGTGACTCGCAAGATCACCCGTGCGGTCGGACGCATCAAACTTGGATTACAGAAGAAGCTCTATCTCGGAAACCTCGACGCGATGCGCGACTGGGGATTCGCTGGCGAGTATGTCGATGCCATGTGGCGAATGGTGCAACAACCCGTCGGCGACGACTTTGTCATTGCAACGGGGAAGATGATTTCGGTTCGTGCGTTCTGCGATCTCGCGTTTGCGCACGCAGGATTGGATGGCAAGGACTTCATCGAGATCGATCCTCGGTATCTGCGCCCCGCAGAAGTGGAGCAACTCCAAGGCGATGCATCAAAGGCGAAATCTAAATTGCAGTGGCAAGCGAAATGCTCGGTCGAGTCACTCGCAGCGATGATGGTGGACAGCGACATGGAAATCGCTCGGCGCGAACAGACTCTTCGAAACGCGGGGCACTCGCTCCCTGCGGGCGTTGGGCACGACCAGTGATGCGCATGGGATCGGGGTCTCTCCGCGCCGGATTGGCATTGATTGCATGCTCGGCCCTGCTGCAGGCGCAGTCGCTGCCGGTCCCTGTCGCAACACCTGTCGCAACACCTGGGCCAGCACCAGCACCAAACGCTGCGACGATCGCCACCATCCAGATTCTCTTCGACGAGATTCCAGACGAGGGTGTTGCGCGGCGTGCTGAGCAACTTGATGCGCAGAGGTATCTCATCATCTATCAAGGATGCGATCCCCAAGCGGCACGCACCGGGGTGATTGATGTGGAGGCAGTCCTTCGCGAGATCCACCGCAAAATCGCGGCGAATCCAGCAGGTTCCATCCGATGGGGGATGCTGGACTTCGAGGATCCATTCACCGCCCATCTGCAGTTAGGAGTGGAGAATTCCAAGTGTGGCGATGCGGTTGCGACGCTTGTCGCGACCCTGCGCGCAGTTCGTGCACGCTTTCCAGGTATCCGATGGACTCTGTACGGAGCACCATTCGTGCCCTATTGGCTTGACGGCAAGAACTGGGTGACTGCGACTGCGCCGGCGAAGGCTGCGTTGCTCGACCGTCTGCACAAGATCTATGCGCCGCTCGCTGCAGAAGTCGATTGGCTCAGTCCGAGCATCTATCCCGTCTACGACCCGATGATGTTTGAACCCACGACTCCGCAGTTGGTTCGTGAGCATGGGCGTGCGTGGCGAACGACATCCGTGGGATTGGCGAAGATTCTTGCGGCTGGCAAGCCCGTCATTCCAACCGTCAGTTCACTCTGGCAACCCAACGGAGTCGCGCTGGCGGGAACGGCAGTTCCTCAAGATCAATTCATCGAAGATCAAGTCCAGCCAGCGGTCCAAGCCGGTGCGTGTGGTGTCGCCCTCTGGACTGGTGTGGGATACGGCATTGAGTTGGCGGTCGGTGGATATTCGAAGCACCCTCAGCAAGACGAAACACTTGGCACGCGCGTCTGGCGCGAGGCGTTCGTGAAGGAGTATCTCGACTTGCGACCGCCCGCGGATTGGAATGATCCGATGGTTCGCATGACACTCGTTCGCAAGGCATCGAACACCATCATGGATTCGATTCGATGGATTCGCAGTGCGCAGCCACAGGCGGCGACGCCGTGAGCCATTTCGTGCATTGGATGACCGCGCGGAGAAGGGCCGCGGGTGTTTGAAGTCCTGACGGTTGGCGCATTTGCGCTGGGTTGTCTGCGGGCGATGCTGAGTCCAGCGTGGGGACTCGCATTGGTTCTCGTCATGTACACGCTTGAGCAGGCGCTGCAAGCATCGTCGCCGATCTTCTTGAACATCTTGCCGCTTGCGAATGTGTTGACGGCACTCTCCGTTGGAATTGGTGCGATGCGCACGATTGCGACACAGCATCGACCAGTGCTCGGGTACTTCTCATTGGTGTGGTGCGGAACAATCATTCTCTTTGCGTGGTCGCTGATCTCCATGGCGTGGTCGCCCTCGATCGAGACTGGATTGCCACTGATCACGAATGGTTTGCCGTACATGGTGCTCTTTGTCATGGTCGCACCCTTGCTCATCGATGACATGGAATCGGCGACGAAGTTCCTCCGTGCATTCCTCATTTATGGTGTCGTCGTCGTCCTGCTGGTGTTGACCAATCCCAAGTTCACCTTCTGGTCTGGGCGATTGGGCGTCAATCTCAGCGCGCTCATCCGAACCAACCCACTGGCCATGGGAGAACTTGGTGGGAACCTGCTCCTCGTCGCCGCGCTCTTTCGGGTCGGTGCCGGTTCCATCTTCACCAATCTCCTCCGAGTTGGAGGATTTTTTCTCGGCGCGGTTCTGGCGCTGCAATCCGGCTCGCGCGGACAGATCGTCTTTGCAGTCATCTTGGCACTGGTCTTTTATCCCATCTCCACCAAGGTCAAGAACATCATGGGGTTCATCTGGACCGCCGTGGGCGCCATCGTGCTCGTTCCGATCGTGCTGTATGTCGCATCGATGATTCTGGGAGCCGCAGAAATGCGTCGCTGGGACGCCGACACCCTGGCAGGTGGAACCGAGATTCGAATCGCCAATGTTCTGGATCTGGTTGGCGCATTCTTAAAGAGCCCCCTCGCGTGGGTGGCAGGTCTGGGATTCAACGCCTTCACATCGATCACGCGCGCGGGGAAAGAACCCTACTCGCACGTGATGTTCATTGACATCCTTGCGGAACTCGGCATTCCGATGTTCATCTTGTTCTCGATCATGATGGGGATCAGCGTGAAGAACTCTCTCTGGCTCTTCAGGCGATTTGCAGAGGATCCCATCGCGCGCACGACGCTGTCCGTGCTGCTGGCGTTCTTGGCGTACCAAGTGCTGCTGGTGAACAAGCAGGGATACCTCTGGGCCGCGATGACCTTCTTCTTGATCATCGTGGTGTTGGCGCGACTTCGAAAGCGCACCGAAGAAGAGGACTATGATCGGGCGATGCTCGCGGCCGACGAGGAAAGCTCCCAAGACCTCGACGACGCGCCCGCCCAATAGACCATGTGTGGAATATTTGGAATCATCTCAATGGCGGGGATCGTTGACGGCGACACGCAACTGATCCGGCATCTCGCAGACGCACTCGTTCACCGAGGTCCAGATGGTGAGGGATTCATCAACCATGAACATGTCGCTCTTGGGATGCGCAGACTGGCGATCATCGACCTTCAAGGCGGATGGCAACCACTTTTCAATGAGGATAAGTCGATTGCGCTGGTGGCCAACGGAGAGATCTACAATTTCGTCGAGTTGCGCCGGGACCTCGAGTCGCGCGGACACCGATTTCACACCCGCAGCGACTGCGAAACAATTGTGCATCTCTACGAGGAGTATGGATCCGATTGTGTGAAGCACTTGCGCGGGATGTTTGCGTTCGCGCTGCTCGACCGAACGAAGCAACGCGTCCTCATTGCGCGCGACCGCATCGGCGAGAAGCCGCTCTATCTGTCGTGGAAGGGAAATCGACTGGTCTTCGCAAGCGAATTGCGCGGTCTGATTGCCTCCGGTGCTGTTCCATTCGAGATTGATCCCGGTGGTGTGAATCTCTTCATGCACTACGGCTTCGTTCCCGAACCATGGACCGCCGTGCGAGGCGTGGAGAAACTGCCTGGCGGTCATCTCGTTGAAATCGATCTGCGGCCCTGGCGCGTGACACAGCGCTGCTGGTGGCGGATGGAGGATGCGCCGCCGATTGATGCAGATCCTGGAACCACAGTTCGCGCCATGCTCGAAGAACTCTCGTCGCTCGTGGTGCGATCGGATGTGCCTGTGGGGATCGCACTCTCGGGCGGAGTCGATTCGAGTCTCATCGCAATGTTGGCGCAGCGCGAATTGCACGACAAGGTCACGGCGTTCTCCATTGGCTACGAGGGCGGAGCGTGGCAGGACGAAACAGGACTTGCCAAAGAGTTTGCCGACCAGGTTGGGATCACGATGCATGTTCGCCAGATGCGAACACAAGAGGCGGCGGATTCATTCGCCGACATCTGCTTCAAGCGCGACGATCCAACAGCGGATCTTGCTGGAGCGAGTTACTTCGCGGTCATGCAGATGGCGCGTGAACATGGCGTTCCCGTGATGCTGATGGGTCATGGTGGTGATGAGTTGTTCTGGGGCTACAAGTGGTTGCGCGATGCCGCGATTCGCTGCGAGCGACGTGAGAAAATGCTGCGCGGCGAGGCTGGACTGGCTGATTACGTGACGCTCACCAAGCCACCCGTCAGTTGGACAGGCGCGATTGATTGGCTCGAAAATGGGTGCGGTCTCGCCAAGGGCTGGAGAAATTGGCGCGAAGACAAGCATAGCCATCGACATCAATTGCCATTCTGGGACCCGCACAACACTTGGCGCTTCGCCGATGCGATGGCGCCAAACATTCTGGCGTGCTGGGACGAAGCAAGGCTGACAGATGCAACCGCGCTCTTTCGCGGCGAGCAGTTCTATCCACGCACCGACATTTCATTGACCAAGCTTGTGAGCGAGACCTACATGTCCGTCAACGGCATTGCCCAGGGAGATCGATTGAGTATGGCGACCAGCGTGGAGAGCCGACTTCCACTCGTGGACTACCGACTGATCGAGACCGTCATCGGATTACGAAAGGCGCGACCGGATCATCATCTTCCAGCAAAGGCGTGGCTTCGCGAGGCATCACGGGACATCGTTCCAAAGTTTGTGTTCGAGCGGACCAAGCGCGGATTCTCGCCGCCGTGGCGTCGCTGGTACGAGGCTATTTTTAGTCGTCACATCGGCGACTTGCGGAGTGGTGCACTCGTGCAGTCTGGCATTCTGCGCAAAGGTGCGTATGACAATGTCACGCGCACGACCGATTGGCTAGGCAGACCATTCCCGCTGCTCATACACATGCTTGTGCTCGAGTGCTGGGCGCAGGGAATGTCGCGCGCGTCGGCAAACGCACCACGCGTGCGCACGAGTCCATGAACGAACACGCACCCACCGATTCGTCCCGCGACGCTTCGGGGAACAGCGGTGGTCTCGCTGCGACGGCGACGCGCGGCACAACATGGACCTCTGCGCAGGCGGTGATCAACAAGGTTGCAACGATGGGTGCGATGTGGGTGGTCGCACTTCGGCTCACCCCAGACGAGTTTGGACTGGCGTCGTTGGTGCTTGCCGTTGGAGTCTTCTTGGTGATCTTGCCACCACTCACCGTGGGCGATGTCCTGGTGACGCATCGCAAGCGCTTCGAGTTGATCGCGCCCATCGCATCACGGCTCGCGCTCACCGTTGGCATTGCGACGACAATACTCATAGCGCTTGCCGCACCAGTAGTCGGAATGGTGTTTCACAACTTTCCTACGGGAATTCTGGTCGGGCTTGTGTGGGTCGTGTCACTGCGACCGATCGGCGATGGCATCGCCACAGTCGCACACGCGCGTCTTCGCGTCAATCTGCAGTATCGCTCGATCGCCATCGTCGATGGATCGACGCAACTTGTCGCAACACTCGCGACGGTCGTGATGGCGTTCTCGAATTGCAGCGCGCTTTCGCTGGTGCTTCCCCAGGTGGTGACGATGTTCGCACGTGCGATGTGGTACAGGTCGATCCAGCACGCAGGAACTGTTGCGCCTGGACCAGTCGCGGCGCGATCCAACGCGTCGAACCGGTCACCGCATCACGCCCGCATTCGCAGGCGCATTGTCGGCGAGTTTCTTCTTGCGGCAAGCGCACAGTATGCGCACAATGTCGTGGTGCTCTTGCCAGCGGTGGTGTTGAGTTACTTCTCCAACGATGAACAGACTGGTCTCTATGCCTTCGCCTTCATGCTTTCAGCGCAAGCCAACGGATTGATCGCATCGCAATTGGGGACGGTGTTGCAGCCGATCTTTGCGCGGCTTGGTCAGGACACGCTCCGTCAAGCGGAGGGATTCGTGCGTGTGCTTCGCACGATCGGCGCCGTCGCGGTGCCGGTCTGTCTCTTGCAGGCAGCGCTTGCCGAACCACTCTTCCGACTGTTCTTCTCCGCCAAGTGGGAGGGAGCGATCATGGTCTTTGCAGTGCTGAGCATGATGGAAGGTGTGTACTTCGCGACTGCTCCCACCATGGCGCTCATGCGCGCACAAGGGCGATTTGGCACCTACTTCGTCTGGCAGGCGACGCAGTTCGCAATCTCCGTCGCGGCATACTCGATCGCTGCGACACACTATGGAGCGTGTGGCGTTGCAGTGTGCGCTGCGATTGTGTGGGGAGTGAGCTTGCCAGTCGCTGTGTGGTTGTGCCTGCGTGATGTGGGTGGATCAGTGTGGTCGTCCATTGGAACGCTGGTGGCACCGTGGACGACAGCTGCACCGATCGCGCTCGCAGCATGGGGCGCGTGGCTGTTTCTGGAGAGGTTCGGCAGCACGGGAGCGGTGATCGCACTCTGTTTGGTGGGTCCGCTCGCGTTCATCGCATCGCTGTTGGCAATTCGATGGAGTCAACCTGCTGCGTACCGAGAATTGGCGCCTATGGCGACTCGCCTTCTGCGCCGAATTGCCCCACAATGGCTGACGACATGAGGCGACCGCGCATCGCAATCATCTATCACTTTTTCGCACACTACCGCGAGACGATCGTTGAACGGCTCGCGCGCAGCACCGCCGCAGACTTCGTCTTTTTCGGCGATGACCATGATTACGAGAGCGCGATCAAGCCAGCGCACTTCAGCCAACAAGTGCGGTTTCGGTCCTGCAAGACCACGCGCATCTATCGCTCGGTCATGTGGCAGAGCGGGATCATTCGCATCGCCCTCTCGCGCGAGTTCGATCAAGTGTGCTTCCTCGGCAACGCCTATTGGATTGCCACATGGATTGCAGCCATCGCAGCGCGCATGACCGGCAAGCGCGTCCTGTTTTGGAGTCATGGATTTCTCGGTCCACCCAAGGGCGTCAAGGGGCTCTTTCGGCGTGCGTTCTTTCGGCTCGCACACGCGCATCTTTTTTATGGCAGGTGGGCCAAGCAGCACGCGATCGAAATCGGATGGGATCCATCTGCGCTGCATGTCGTTCACAACTGCCTCGACCTGGACTCGCAGATCCGTTCTCGCGGGTCGGTGACCCAACAGGAACTCACCGACCTGCGGGCGTCGCTCTTCGCCGATCCATCACTCCCCATCGCGTTCTGCTCCTGTCGTCTGCAGCCATCCAAGAGACTCGACATGCTCGTGACTGCGCTGGCGACGCTGCGGACGGAGGGCATCAAAGCGAACCTATTGATTGTCGGTGATGGATCATGTCGCGGCGAATTGGAAAAGCGTGCGCGCGACGCCGGCATCGATGCGCACTTCACGGGTGTTTGCTACGACGATGCGCGACTGGCGCGATTGATTAGCGCGTCGGATGTCACCGTGTCGCCGGGGTTCGTCGGGCTGACGGCGATTCACAGTATGGCGTTTGGCGTTCCGGTGGTGACTCATGGATCGATGGCGAAGCAAGCTCCCGAAGTTGAAGCTGTGGTTCCCGGCGTCACTGGAGACTTCTTCACGCTCGGCGATACCGCCGACCTTGCACGGGTGATGCGTCCATGGCTGCAGCGGGGGATCGATCGATCCAAAACGCGTGCGGCGTGTATCGCGATGGTTGAGCGATTCTGGTCACCATCCTTTCAGCAGGGTGCGATCGAGCACGCCGTGCGTGGCTATCCTGCCGATGATTTGTTTTTTCTGCGTGAACAGACTTCAAGGAGCGCGAGCACATGATTCGAAAGATGCTTGGTCGCAGTTGGTGTTTCCTCTTCCTGCGAGGGAGGCTGATGGCGTGTCGGCGAATTCGGCACGGACTGAAGCATGTCCACCCGACTTTCTATATGGGCGCGGGGTGCATCGTCATGCCGGACCTTGTCGCAGGTGCGTATTCGTTCATGAACAACAATTGCATGCTGCAAGCGCGTGTTGTGCTTGGTCGATATGTGCTGCTTGCGCCATATGTGGCGGTGGTGGGTGGGGATCACCGCCCAGGTCTGCCTGGTGTGCCGAGCATTTTCAGCGGACGACCGGCGATCCTGGAGACCGTGATCGAAGATGACGCATGGATCGGTCATGCAGTGACGATCATGCAGGGGGTTCGCATCGGTCGCGGTGCGATCGTTGCGGCTGGCGCGGTGGTGACCAAGGATGTACCGCCCTATGAGATTTACGGTGGGATCCCAGCAAAGAAAATCAGCGATCGCTTTCCAGATCCAGCAGATCGCGCGCGACATGATGCGATGCTCAACGGTCCATTGGTGCATGGCAGTCTTGCCAAGCCGCAGCTTGACGCATGACAGCCCGCCCGCGCCCATCCGTTGCGGTGGTGTATCACTTCTATCCGCACTATCGGCGCGCGATTGTCGAAGCACTCGCACGCAGCGAGCGAGCCGACTTCACATTTTTCGGAGACGATCACGAGTATCTCCATTCCATCGAACCAGCAGTCTTGAGCGATCACGTCCGATTTGTCCGCACGCCGACATATCACATGGGTGGTCCGTTCATGTGGCAGTGGGGAGCGATTCGTATCGCATTCAATCCGGCGTATGACACGATTGTCTTTCACCCCGTGCCGCACTGGCCGTGCACATGGATCGGCGCGTTCCTCGCACGCCTCTTTGGCAAACAGGTGATGTTCTGGGGGCACGGGTTCCTCGCGCCGCCGCGTGGAGTCAATGGTCTCATCCGAAGAGCGCTGCACGCACTCGCTGGAGTGCAGATGTTCTATGGTCGACGCGCAAAGCAGTTCGCGATGGACCTTGGCTGGAGTCCTGCGAAGTTGCATGTGATCTACAACAGCCAGGATCTTCGCGAGCAAATCGCGGCGCGTGAACGAGTCACTGGCGCAGTGCGATCGCAGGTGCGTGTTGATCTCTTTGGCGAGGATCGCACGCCAGTCCTGGTGTGCTCGACGCGTCTGGTCGCGGTGCGCAGGCTCGATCTTCTGATCGAGGCTGCTGCCGAATTGAAACGACGGTCGACTGCGGTCAACATTATTCTGATCGGCGATGGCCCTGTCCGAGGCGATCTCGAGGCACTTGCATCCGCGCGTGGCATTCGCGTGCACTTCGAAGGTGCGTGCTATGACGAACAGCGAATTGCAGAGCTGATCATGTCGTCGAATGTGACGGTTTCGCCGGGTCGCGTCGGGTTGACGGTGACGCACAGCATGGTCTATGGCGTGCCGGTCATCTCGCATGGCGATGGCGACGATCAAGGTCCCGAATGGGAGGCCATCATCCCGGGAAGGACCGGTGCGTATTTCACCAAGGGCGATGTTGGATCGCTCGCCGATGCAATCATGCCTTGGCTGAGGACGTCCTTTCCGTCGGATGCGGTTCGCGATGCGTGTCATGCCATCGTGGATCGCTTCTGGAACTCGAGTTATCAGCAGCATGCAATCGAGCGAGCAGTCTGCGGTGAGGATGCAGATGATTTGTGGGATGTCCGAAAAGACTTTCCGATTGTTGTTCACGAACCTCGCCAGTGCAACCGATGTAGTTCGTGAATGCGCAGATCGTTGTGTCTATAACTCGGCCGGCACTTCGAGAGGCTCCATTCACGATTTAGATTCATCCTTGCCATTCACTTATGTGCGGAATAATCGGCTACTTCGGCAACTTCGATCGCGGTGCACTGCAGGTCGGTCTCGATCGCATCACGCACCGAGGGCCAGACGATTCGGGGACCTACTTTCCCTCGCGTGGCGATTCCGAAGCCTCCATCGGACTCGGTCATCGTCGACTTTCTATTCTCGATCTTTCGCCACTGGGTCATCAGCCGATGATGTCGCCGGATGGGAAAGTCGTGCTCGTTTTCAATGGTGAGATCTACAACTTTCAAGAACTGCGGACCGAACTTGAATCGAAGGGCCACCGATTCAAGAGTCAGTCGGACACCGAAGTTCTCTTGGCGTTGTATCTCCACGAGGGCGCGTCGATGCTTGAGCGACTCAACGGCATCTTCGCCTTCGCGATGTGGGATGCGCGAGATCAGAGCCTCTTTGTTGCGCGCGACGCGCTCGGCGTGAAGCCGCTCTATTACAGCACCACATCGCGCGGGTTTGCATGCGCCAGTGAAATCAAGGGGCTCCTGCCACTCGTGCCGGAGGCGCGCGAACTCGATCCCGTTGCACTGCACCGATACCTGTCGTTCAACTGGTGTCCCGGTGAGGGAACGCCTCTGCGAGCAGTGCGCAAAGTCTTGCCCGGCGAGGCGATGGTGATTCGTGCTGGTCGGATCGAACGCAAGTGGATCTGGTATCGACTGCCGCCCTTTCGCGGCGTCCAGGCCGATCTCGATGAAACCAGTGCGATTGAAGGGACGGTCGCTCACCTGCGGACCGCCGTGAAGCGGCAACTCATCGCCGACGTCCCCGTTGGAGCGTTCCTGTCCGGCGGACTGGATTCGAGCTCGATCGTCGCATTCGCGCGCGAGCAGAATCCTGCGATCCGGTGCTTCACCATCGAGGCCACTGGAGGAATTGACGCTGGCGAGACAGATGATCTTCCCTACGCACAGCGCGTCGCGAAACACCTCGGCGTCGCACTCGACATCGTGCATATCGATTCGGCGCGGATGGCTGGCGATCTTGAGCGCATGATTGTGCAATTGGACGAACCCCTCGCTGACCCTGCACCGCTCAATGTGCTCTACATCAGTCAGTTGGCGCGCGAACATGGCATGAAAGTGCTGCTGTCGGGCGCGGGCGGCGACGATCTCTTCACTGGGTATCGCCGTCATGTTGCGGCGAACTACGAATCGCTCTGGAGTTGGATACCTGGCGGTTTGCGACGTGGGATTGAGGGCATGTCGATGAGACTCGATCAACGCATTGCATGGCAGCGCAGGTTGAACAAACTCTGTCGTGGCGCGGGACTCGATGACGATGCGCGAGTGGCAAACTATTTCGCATGGGCGCGTGAGAGCGATCTCATGCAACTCTATTCGCCGCAGTTCAAGGCGGAGTTGGGGAGTGCGAGGGCGACCGATCCGATGCTCGACTTTCTTCGACCGCTTCCAGAATCCGTTGGGCGGCTCGATCGAATGCTCACGCTTGAACAACAATACTTTCTTGCAGATCACAACCTGCCCTACACCGACAAGATGTCGATGGCTGTTGGAGTCGAAGTTCGTGTGCCCTTCCTCGATCTCGATCTCGTCGAGTTTGCGGCGCGTATTCCCATGCGACTCAAACAACGCGGTCGCGTGGGAAAATGGGTGCTCAAGAGGGCGATGGAGTCCTCTCTTCCACATGATGTCATCTATCGTCCGAAGTCTGGGTTCACAGCACCCCTGCGGCGGTGGATGCGCCGAGATTTCAAGCCGCTGCTGGGCGATCTGCTGTCCGCAGAGAGCATCAATCGGCGAGGTTTGTTCGATGCGGCGGCGGTGCAACGCTTGATTGCTGACAACGACTCTGGGCGCGTCGATGCGAGTTACACGCTCCTGTCGCTGCTGGGCATCGAAGTGTGGTGCAGGAACTATATTGATCAACGAGCAACAGGAGCGAGTTCATGACCACAGACAAACAACAGGTTGCCAACTTCTGGAATCAAGGCTCATGCGGCGAGAAACTGTATCTCGCGCACCCGGATCGGCGCGGGTACGAGGAGCACGCGAAGTTGCGATATGAACTTGAACCGCTCATCCCTCCATTCGCCGAATTCCCAGCGACAGCGGGAAAGCGGGTGCTCGAGATCGGTGTTGGCCTTGGCGCAGATCATCAGCGCTTCGCCGAAGCTGGAGCCGAGTTGTATGGAATTGACCTGACCGAACGCGCGATCGATCACACACGCAGACGCCTCGACGCTTTGGGTCTGCGCTCTGTGCTGGCAGTTGGCGATGCGGAGGATCTCACCTTCGCCAACAATTCATTCGATGTGGTCTATTCATGGGGAGTCCTTCATCACTCGCCCGATTCGCAACGGGCGATCTCCGAAGTGTTCCGTGTGCTCAAAGTTGGCGGCATCGCACGGATCATGATCTATTCCAAGTGGAGTCTCGTTGGAGTGATGCTCTGGACGAGGTACGCACTGTTGCGGGGTCGCCCATGGATCTCCCTATCAGCGATCTACGCGCAGCATCTCGAAAGCCCTGGAACGAAGGCGTACACGGTGGCGCAGGCGCGCAGGCTCATGCGGGAGTTTCAGGAGGTCGACATCGCCACGGCGCTGACCCATGGAGACACGCTCACATCACAGGCTGGGCAGCGCCACGAAGGAACACTTTTGCGTGTCGCGCGCAAGGTCTGGCCGCGGACTCTTATCCGATTGCTGTTGGGGGACTTTGGACTATTTATGCTCATCAAGGCGAGAAAAACAGGGTGAGACAAATACTGCAATCACTCAAGACCGGCACGACCGAAGTCGCCGATGTTCCATGCCCATCCGTCAAGCGTGGTCATCTGCTCATCCGCACTTCGCGGACGCTGGTCTCGGTCGGCACCGAGCGGATGATGGTCGACTTCGGCAAGGCGGGATGGATCGAAAAGGCGTACCAACAACCGGACAAGATTCGCATGGTGCTCGACAAGATGCGGACTGATGGAGTCATGCCGACGATGGAGGCTGTCTTCAACAAGTTGGATCAGCCATTGCCGCTGGGGTACTGCAATGTTGGCAGGGTGGTGGGAATCGGCGCTGGCGTGACGGGGTTCGAGATCGGGGATCTCGTCGCATCGAACGGCAAGCATGCCGAAATGGTGTGCGTGCCAGTGAATCTCTGCGCGAAAGTTCCAAGCGGCGTGTCTGATGAGGAGGCCGCGTTCACAGTGCTCGGCGCGATCGCACTCCAGGGCATTCGACTCGTCCAACCGACACTCGGTGAGGCGGTCGTGGTCACGGGGATGGGTCTGATTGGGCTCGTCACCACGCAGTTGCTCCGAGCGCATGGATGCCGTGTGCTTGGCATTGACTTTGATTCCAAGAAGTTGGCGATGGCTCGGGAGTTCGGCGCGGAAGTGGTTGATCTTTCGATTGGACAAGATCCCATCGCCTGCGCCGAAGCATTCTCGCGTGGTCGTGGCGTCGATGCGGTCATCGTGACGGCTGCAACAAAGAGCAATGAGCCGATGCACCAAGCGGCGTTGATGTGCCGCAAGCGCGGGCGCATCGTGCTCGTCGGCGTCACGGGGTTGAAACTGGCACGCGACGACTTCTTCAAGAAGGAAATCACATTTCAAGTGTCCTGTTCGTATGGTCCCGGTCGCTACGACCCCAATTATGAAGAGAAGGGACAGGACTATCCAGTGGGATATGTTCGCTGGACCGAACAGCGGAATCTCGAAGCGGTTTTAGACATGATGTCCGATGGTCGGCTCGCGGTGAAGTCTCTCATCTCACATCGCTACGCGATCGAGCAGGCCTCCGATGCGTATGAAGTGGTTGGGGGGTCTGAACCATCGATGGGCATCGTGCTGAGCTACGCCGATGTGGGTCGAGCCGAGCGTGATGTGTCGGGCAAGACCGTTGCACTGTCGCCAGTGCGCGCAGGGGATGGTCGCGTGGCTGTGAGTTTCGTTGGGGCGGGCAATTACGCGACAGGGGTGCTGATCGCTGCGTTCAAAGAGGGGGGAGCACGACTGCGAAGTGTGGGATCGAGCGCGGGAGTGAGCGGATTGCACGCTGGACGGAAGCATGGTTTCGAGGAGACCACCACCGACACCGCGCAACTCTTCGCCGACGGGCAGACGAATGCGCTTGTGATCACAACTCGACACGACAGCCACGCACAGTTTGTGTGCGACGCGCTCGCCGCAGGCAAGCATGTCTTCGTGGAGAAGCCGCTCTGTCTGACCCACGACGAACTCGCACGCATCGAGCGTGCATACCAGTCAGCGACCACGGCCCAGCGCAGCAGGCCGCAGTTGATGGTTGGATTCAATCGTCGATTCGCGCCGCAGGTTCAAAAGATGAAGGCACTTCTTGCAGCCGCGCCCGGCGTCAAAAGTTTTGTGATGACAGTGAATGCTGGCGCTATTCCAGCGGATCATTGGGTTCATGACAGCGAGCAAGGCGGCGGCCGAATCATCGGTGAGGCATGTCATTTTATAGATCTCCTTCGATTTCTCGCGGGCTGCGAGATAGAGTCGCACAGTTCCACGGCCATGCGATCCCCAACGGGCGACACGGTCACGATCAACCTGCGGTTTCGCGATGGATCGATCGGCACCGTGCACTACTTCGCAAACGGAAGCAAGTCGTTTCCGAAGGAACGCGTTGAGGCATTCGCTGCTGGCGGTGTGCTCCAACTCGACAACTACCGAAAACTCAAGGGCTTTGGTTGGACGGGTTTCAAAGCGATGAATCTGTGGAAGCAGGACAAGGGGCAGAGGGCATGCGCTGCTCAATTCATCCGTGCGGTGCGCGATGGCGGCGCTCCACCGATTCCCATCGATGAGATCTTCGAGATCGCCCGGATCAGCATCGAGGTTGCACAGAGCAACACATGACCACGCAACACAATCCCATTCAAGGGCAGGCCCAAGGGCATGGAGCGAGGGTGACCATCGACATCATTGCTGGAGCGCGCCCGAACTTTATGAAAATTGCGCCCATTATTCGGGCACTTGAAGCGAGTCAACTCCGCGGCGGTCATCTGCACTACAGACTGGTTCACACGGGACAGCACTACGACTCCAAGATGTCTGGGGACTTCTTCACACAACTTGGCATCCCCGCGCCACACATGAATCTGGAAGTAGGTTCTGGCACACAGGCAGAGCAGACCGCCACGATCATGACGCGCTACGAGAAACTGCTCCTCGAAGAGCGCAGCGCGCTCTGTCTGGTGGTGGGTGATGTCACCTCCACCATGGCGTGCGCCATCACGGCGCAGAAGCTCTGCATTCCAGTGGCTCATGTCGAAGCCGGCATTCGCTCGGGCGATTGGACGATGCCAGAGGAGATCAATCGGATGGTGACCGACTCGATCACCAACTATTTTTTCACCACAAGCGATGTCGCCAACGCGAATCTCCGTCGCGCCGGAGTGGCGGAGGATCGCATCTTCTTTGTGGGCAACACGATGATTGACACATTGTTGGCGAACATGGATCGGTTGCAACCTCCTCTGTTCTTTGACGAACTTGGACTGCGTGACAATGGCTATTTCGTACTCACGCTCCACCGACCAAACAATGTGGATGGCGAAGAGACGCTCACCAAGATGTTGATGGCGGTTGGCAGCGGAGCACGTGGATTGCCGATCGTCTTTCCGGTGCATCCCAGGACTGCCAAGACGCTGAAAACCATCGCATCGCTGGGCTCCAACTTCCACTTCGTCGACCCACAGCCCTACCTCGAGTTCAATTATCTCGTGAAGCATGCCAAGGCTGTCATCACAGATTCTGGCGGGATTACTGAGGAGACGACGGTGATGGGCGTGCCATGCATGACGCTGCGCAACTCCACCGAGCGCCCCGAAACGGTGTCGATTGGAACGAATGAACTGCTCGGCACAGACCCTGCGTCTCTCGCCCCCGCGCTGGAGCGATTGTTTGCGGGCGCATGGAAGAAGGGCGCGATTCCACCACTGTGGGACGGCAACACGGGAACACGCATCGTGGCGTGTCTGGAGAAACTGCTTTCGCGCTGAGGGCGCGAGGCGGCACGAGTTTTCCGTGGCATCGATCGCGCGATACTGGCACACACTTCGGCACCTTCGAGCCGTCCAGGTGTATGGACGGGTGTGGTTTCGGCTTGCACGCCCAGCCGTGGATGCCGCTCCCGCACCCGCGCAGCGCAAATGCACCGGTCAGTGGGTCGCCCCCATTGCGAGACCATCGAGCATCCTCAACGGAACAACCGCACGCTTCCTCGGGAAGACCCGTGCGATTGATTCGCGCGCGATTTGGAACGACACCACACTCGACAAATTGTGGCTCTACAACCTGCACTACTTCGATGATCTCTCGTGCAACGATGGCGCGGCGCACACTGCACTTCAATCCCAATGGATCGAGCGATGGATCACAGAGAATCCGCCACCCCACGGCAATGGATGGGAGCCCTATCCAACCTCACTGCGCATCGTGAATTGGATCAAGTGGTCGCTTGCGGGAAACACGTTGTCGCCACGTGCGCTCGACAGTCTCGCGACGCAAGCGCGTTGGCTGCGTGTGCGGGTGGAGCATCATCTGTTGGCAAACCATCTCTTCGTGAATGCGAAGGCGTTGATCTTTGCAGGGCACTTCTTCGACGATCCTCAGTCGCAGGAGTGGCTTGCCGAAGGAGTACGGATCTTGCGCCGAGAGATTCCAGAGCAGATTCTGCCGGATGGCGGGCACTTCGAGCGCAGTCCGATGTATCACGCGATCATCCTGGAGGATCTGCTCGATCTGCTCAATGCCGCTTCGGTGTGGAGCGGTCAGGTCGATGCGCAGACGATCACAGCGTGCAAGAACACGATCCCGCCGATGCTGGACTATCTGGCTGCGATGAGTCATCCCGATGGCGAGATCGCGTTTTTCAATGATGCCGCGTCTGGCATCGCTGCAAACACCGCGCAACTCGACGAATACGCACAGAGGCTTGCGATCACTGGGAGACCGCTGCACCAGCCGACGCCACTCCAACAACTTCAACCCTCTGGCTACATCCGCGCGGTGTTGGGTCCAGCAGTGCTCATCGCAGATGTCGCTCCCGTCGGTCCGGACTATCAGCCCGGTCACGCACACGCCGACACACTCTCGTTTGAACTCTCACTGCACGGTCAACGAGTGATTGTGAATTCGGGAACATCGACCTACGCAATCGGCAGACAGCGCACGCACGAACGATCAACCGCTGCGCACAACACGCTGGAGATTGACGGACGCGATTCGAGTGAAGTGTGGGGAGGATTTCGTGTTGCCCGTCGGGCTCGCGTGATCGAGTGCGTTGCAACTGCGTCAGTGCGGGGGATCGAGATCGAGGCAGCGCACGACGGCTATCGGAGGATGATCGGTGGCGCAGTGCATCATCGGCGCTGGGAACTCTCCGAGAACGCACTCATCATCACCGACACGATTCGCGGTGCCTTCACCTGTGCGACCGCACACCTCTATCTGCATCCATCGGTGACGCAACTTGCGAATGATCGTGTTCAACTCGCCGACGGCAGAGCGTTATCCTTCATCGTGCGAGGCGGTATCTTGCGAATGGAGAGCGCTTCTTGGCACCCCGAATTCGGCGTCGATGTCGGGAGTCATGTTGTGATCTGTTCGATGACTGCACCCGAAATGACCTTGGAATTGCGCTGGAATTGACATGCACATCTTGTTTCTGACGGACAACTTTCCTCCCGAGGTCAACGCTCCAGCCTCTCGCACATTCGAGCACTGCCGCGAGTGGGTGAAGCACGGACAGCGAGTCACCGTGATTACCGGCGCGCCGAACTTTCCAACGGGTAAGGTGTTCGCGGGCTATCAGAACAAGTTGTGGCAGCGGGAAGAGATGGATGGCATCCGGGTCATTCGCGTGTGGACATATGTCACCGCCAATGAGGGATTCCTCCGCCGCGTGCTGGATTATGTGAGTTTCATGGTCAGCGCGGTCATTGCCGCATTCTTTGTGACGCGTGTCGATGTGGTGATCGGAACATCGCCGCAGTTCTTTACCGCGCTGGGGGCATGGATTGTCAGCGTTGTCAAGCGACGACCATTCGTCTTCGAATTGCGCGACTTGTGGCCGGAATCGATCCGAGTGGTGGGAGCGATGAAAGACTCGTTCGCGCTGCGGATGCTCGAACGACTCGAACTCTTCCTCTACCGACGCGCCTACCGCATCGTGTCTGTCACCCATGCGTTCAAGGCGAACTTGATCTCGCGCGGCATCAAGGGATCAAAGATCCATGTCGTCACCAATGGAGTCGACATCACACGGTTTATGCCACAACAGCGCGACGAAGAGCTCGTCAGAAAACTCGGGCTCGAAGGTCGATTCGTGGCGGGATACATCGGCACGCATGGATTGGCGCATTCCCTCGAATCCGTCCTCGACGCTGCGCACATGGCGCAGTCACAGGGCGACGACTCGATCGCATTCGTCTTTCTTGGCGATGGTGCGCGCAAGGAAGCGCTCATGCAGCGCGCCGAAGAGTTACAACTTCGCAATGTTCGATTCGTCGACTCGGTCGGGAAGGATGAAGTTCCAAAATACTGGGCGCTCCTCGATGTCGCGATCATCCACTTGCGCCGCACGCCACTCTTCGAGACAGTCATCCCGTCGAAGTTGTTTGAGTGCATGGGCATGGGGATCCCAGTCTTGCATGGAGTTGCGGGAGAGTCCGCTGCGATCGTTGAGAAAGAGGGAGTCGGAATTCCATTCACTCCCGAGGATTCTGTTGGACTGCTCGCCTCGCTTCGGCGACTGCAATCGGACGCGGACCTCTATGCGCGCTACCGAGCCAATTGTCTGCGTGCGGCGCGAAACTACGATCGGACCACGCTCGCCCTCAAGATGCTCGAGATCCTGCGCGGGCTTCGCATCATGATCCTCAATCAGGCGTTCTGGCCCGATGTGGTTGCCACCGCCCAGCACGCAGACGATCTGGCGAGGTACATGATCTCGCACGGCGATGATGTCACGGTGGTGGCGAGTCGCGCGATCTACGGAGCGCGCGGATCGTCGCTGCCCAAGCGCGATGTTCGCGAGAGCATCGAAATCTACCGAGTGGGAGTGCAATTGTTCGGCAAGGGCGGCATCGCGTCGCGCAGCTTTGACTTCACGCTCTTCTATCTTGCCGCAGCGTGGCGTTGTCTCATCCTGCCACGACATGATGTGATCATCTGTTTCACGACGCCGCCCTTCATCGCGCTCGTCGGCGTGATCCTGAAGTGGACCAAGGGGACACGATTGGTGTACTGGACGATGGACCTCTATCCCGAAGTTGCTCACGCCGCGGGGCTGGTGCGCAAGGGCAATCTCACCTGGCGTGTCCTTCGATGGATTGACCGCATTTGTCTGCGCAACAGTGATCGCGTCGTCGCCCTTGGTCAGTACATGAAGGACGTCGTGATCGAGAAAGGTGCGCATCCTGGCGTGGTGCGCACCATCGGCGTGTGGAGCGGTGCGGAGACCATTCCAAATCGCCCTCGCGAGCGCAACGCACTTCGTGAAGCATGGGGCGTCGGCGATCGATTCACGGTGCTCTATGTTGGAAACTTCGGGCTCGGTCACGACATGGAAGCAATTGCAGGCGCAGTCGAGCGACTCAAGGATCGCGACGACATTCGCTGGCTCTTCATCGGCGAGGGCAAGACCAAATCCGTCCTTGAAGCGCGAGTGAACGCGTGTGGAGCGACAAATGTCATCGTCAAGGGCTATCAGACGCGCGAGCAATTGGCGGATGTGCTCGATGTCGGCGATTCGCATTTGGTCACACTCTTGCCGGGGTGGGAACGGCTGATTCTGCCAAGCAAGTTCTTTAGTGTGCTCGCCGCTGGAAAGCCCGTGCTGTGGGTCGGTCCCGTTGGCAACGATTGCGTCACGATCCTTCGCGAACACAACTGTGGATTCGAGGTTGCTCCAGGTGATTCCAACGCGCTCACGGAGCGAATCTCGTATCTCATCTCACATCCGGCAGAGGCGAGCGCGATGGGTCTGCGCGGACGACTTGCGTACGAGTCGAAGTACTCGGCACAACATGCCTGCGAGGCGTGGCGCGATGTACTGCACGATGTCGCAAAGGCTCGGCGTTAACGGGACGACGACGCTGACTGATCCTGTGACATCTCAATGATCTTCAGACGAATCTGCGAAAAGTAGATGGCCTTCATCTTGGCGAAGGCGAGCCCAACGAGCCCATCGAGAAATCCGCGTTTGTAGATGTACGAATAAAAAAAGTACGCAGGAGGCAACCACCAACGAGTGAGGTTGCCGTACTTCGCGCGCTGTTCAGGGGTGAAGTGCGCCATGGCCTCTGGCGTCTGCAACAGCCGCATGTAGCGGCGTGCCTCCCACGTGGAGTACTCATTGTGGCGTGCGATGTAGGCGTGCAGTCCCTTGTAGTCGCGATGGTCCACGAGCGTGTGCAGCACTCCGACTGATCCATTCAAGACGGGATGCTCATGCACTTCCATGTCCAAGGTGCTCCAACCCTGTTCGTCGATGCGTTCGTAGAGTCCGCTGCCCACCCGAAAGATCGGCAGCTTGATCATCGGTGCGCCGTACTTCAGTTTCCGTCCTAGAAAATAGGTGGAGTACATCACTCGGAATCCGACATGCGTCGTCATCTCGATGGCAATCGCGAGTTCATCCACGAACGCATCGCTGAGGTACTCATCGGCGTCGAGAAAGAACACCCATGGCGTCGCGGGTGCATGGTTCATCAAGAGCCAATTGCGCTTCTTTGGATAGTGGCCATCCCATCGAAACGAGACGAATTCGCACCCGTGCGCGACGCTGATCGCCTGTGTCTGGTCGGTACTTCCAGAGTCCACGACGATGACTCTCTCGAATCGAGCGAGCCGAGCGAGGCAGAGTGGAAGGTTGCGCTCCTCATTCTTGACGGGGATGACCACCGTGATTGGCAGTTTCGTCGTGTGCATGGGGCGTCGGCATAGTATCGGGCAAGATGGACCGCTCTCTTGATTCTGTCTCTCAACAATGCCGA
This sequence comes from Phycisphaerales bacterium, assembly GCA_009691725.1. GTDB lineage: Bacteria > Planctomycetota > Phycisphaerae > Phycisphaerales > SM1A02 > F1-60-MAGs104. The sequence goes on along the minus strand of SIAP01000010.1, from coordinate 31,533 downwards.
TGATGAGATGCCACGATGAGCGATCGCAACACATCCCCCTACAGCACCCACGACAAGATCCGACGAGTGGTCTGGGGGTGCGTGCAGACCACGCTCTTCGCGTGGAGCTTTCACAATTTCTACGGATTTCGCCGACATCTCTTGCGAGCATTCGGCGCGCACATCGCCGATTCGGCGCGCATTCGTCGCAGCGTTCGGATCGAGATTCCGTGGAACCTCACGATTGGGAATGACTCATCGATTGGTGATCGCGCGATCGTCTATTGCCTGGGTCCAGTTGCAATCGGGGATCGCGTCACCATCTCGCAAGGCGCACATCTCTGCGCCGGGACGCACGACTACCGCGACCCCGCGATGCCGCTGCGTCGATCGACAATCGTGATTGGTGACGATGCGTGGATCGCAGCAGATGCGTTCATCGGGCCCGATGTTCGCGTTGGGGCAGGTGCCATCGCAGGAGCGCGCGCGGTTGCGCTCGAAGATCTCGAGCCGTGGACGATCTATCTCGGCAATCCGGCGGTCGCCCTGAAGCAGCGCCCTCGCCAGTGACCCATCGATCATTCCCCGACGACCATCGCGCTATAGGATCGATGTCGTGACTTCCCTCGTCCTGCACAACACACTCACACGGCGGGCAGACCCATTTGTTCCCATCGATTCTGCGGGTCGCACCGTGTCCTTCTATTCGTGCGGTCCAACGGTCTACGACGATGCACACGTCGGCAACTTTCGTTCGTTCCTCAACGCCGATGTCTTGCGGCGCACGCTGGAATTGCTCGGCTATTCAGTGCGCCATGTCATGAACATCACGGATGTCGGGCACATGACCGATGACGGTGATGCGGACGGTGGCGGCGAGGACAAGATGGCGGTTGCAGGTCGTCGCATCGCAGAGGCAAAGAAAGCGGGCAAACTTCCAGCAGGTGTCACCGTCGATCCGCGCGATCCACTGGCCATCGCAGACTTTTACGCGAATCGATTTCTCGAAGATGCGCGCACGCTGGGTCTGAAAGTTGCGCATGAGGCGATGATCACTCCGACACTGATGCCCCGCCCAACCCAGTGCATTGGGCAGATGATCGCGCTCGTCGAGCAACTCATCGCACGCAATCATGCCTACCAAGCTGGCGACGGCGTGGTCTATTTCGACATCCGGTCTTTTCCGCAGTATGGGCGACTCTCTGGCAACACACTTGATGCGCTGCGCGAGGGCGCTGGCGAACGGGTCTCTGCCAGCAATCAGTCATTCAAGAAGCATCCCGCAGATTTCATGCTGTGGAAACCAGACGCGGCGCATGTCATGAAGTGGGAGTCGCCGTGGGGGGCGGGATACCCGGGATGGCATCTCGAGTGCAGCGCGATGGCGGCGGCGTATCTCGGAGAGCAAATCGACTTGCACTCGGGGGGCGAGGACAACATCTTTCCCCATCACGAGTGCGAGATTGCCCAGAGTTGCTGCGGCTTCGGACATGCGTCCTTTGCTCGGTGCTGGTTTCACACGCGACACCTCATCGTGGAGGGCGAGAAAATGTCCAAGTCAAAGGGCAACTTCTTCACCGTCCGCGATGTCCTCGCCCGCGGCATCACCCCCGCCGCGCTGCGCTTTGAACTCATCCGGATGCACTATCGCACCAACGCCAACTTCACATGGCAGGGACTCCGCGATGGGCAACGCCAGATCGATCGCTGGGCTCGGGCGCACACGGGGCTCCGCGCAGCAACCACACAGCGCGCGGCGAATCCATCCCTTGCACAGGGTCCATTCGCGCGAGCGCTCGAACAATTTACGGCTGCGATGTGCGACGACTTGAATGTGGCACGGGCGACGGCCGCGATGAACGCCGCAGTCACCGAATCCCCTGATGGCACCACGGGAGAGGCGTGCCCACACTCGGAACTTGCTGCACTGAACAAGATCGACAGCGTGCTCGGCGTGCTTGAACGAAACACTGTTGCATCGTCAACGCCGTCGCCGGGAGCGGATCCATCCGCAGACGCCTTTGATGCCAACGTGAATGCGCTGATTGCGCAGCGCGCCGCAGCGCGTGCCGCGAAGGACTGGTCGGGGAGCGATCGAATTCGCGATGAGCTTGCTGCGCTTGGTGTGCACATCAAAGATGGATCACTCAAGGATGGGTCGCTGCCGACCACATGGACCCGTTCGTGAGCGACGCAGCGCGCACGCCGCTCGCAGTGATTGGTTTGACGGGATCGATTGGCGCGGGAAAGTCCACCGTTGCGCAGATGCTGACCGCACTCGGTTGCGTCGTCAGCGATTCTGATGCACTTGCACGAGTTGCCTATCGTGACCCCAGCATTCGCGAACAGGTGAGCGCGTGGTGGGGAACATCCATCCTGGATGCACAGGGAGCAGTCGACCGCAGCAAAATTGCGTCGATCATCTTCGCGTCACCCAGTGGCTCATGCGACGACCGAACCCGCGCCACACAAGAACGCCTTCGGCTCGAAGCGCTGGTCCATCCTTTTATTGCCAGTCGAAGGGAGGAACTCTTCGCGCGCGCGTCGCCAAAGACAGTGGCGCTGGTGATCGACGCACCACTTCTTCTCGAATCAAACATGGCAAACACATGCGACTCGATTTGGATGGTGGACGCACCCTGTGCGATGCGCCTAGAACGAGTGTCAACGACCCGTGGCTGGAGCGAGGCGGAACTTTCTCGTCGAGAAATCGCGCAAATGCCCCTTGACCTGAAGCGGAAACTTGCCCATCATGTACTGATCAACGACGGAAGTGTTGAGTCGTTGCGGGCGCAAGTTGTCCGGATTCTCAAGATCACCATTGAGGAGTACCGAGGCAAGCAGAGAACCTGACCTCCTGCATCGCTCGGGAATTTTCCTCTACACCCTCTCTTGAAACAAGAGAAGCCTCTCCCCGTCTTTGCCAGTTCGTTTCACCATCGCATCACCGCATCACAACCAATTGCATCTCACGAGATTTCATCCATGAGCGACACACAGTCATCCTCTTCACAAGCCTCATTCCACGGAAACAAGGACAACTACCGAGACAAGGGTCGACGGCGCCGTCGGCGAGGTGGCAGTGGCGGTGGCGGTGGTGGTGGCGGCGGTGGTGGCGGTCAACATGCCCAACAGCAGGTGGTCGTGACACCCGGGGCGTTGCCATCGGATGAGCAATTGGAACTCGACCTCGCCGCACTCCTCGCGGACATGAAAGAGAAGAAGAAGCCTTCAAAGAAGGGCGAGATTGACTTTGCGGGACTGCAACACTTGACCACCGAAGACCTTCAGAAGGAGGCAAAGAAAGTTGGTCTCGAGGACACGGGCGGGATTCCGAATCACCGACTCGTCTTTGAGATTCTCCGCGCGCGGGCACTCGTCGATGGAATGATGTTGGCAGAAGGGTCACTGGACATCTTGCCAGAGGGCTTTGGATTCTTGCGAAGCGCGGAATACTCCTACCTCGCATGCGAGGACGATGTGTACATCAGCGCGACGGTCATTCGCAAACTTGGATTGCGCCGAGGTCAGACCATTCGCGGTCTCATTCGTGCACCGAAGGAGCAAGAACTGTTCTTCGCCATGATGCGCGTTGACGCCGTCAATGGGCGCGATCCGTCGACAGTGCACTCGCTTCCGATTTTCGAGAACCTGACGCCACTCCATCCCAACAAGCGGATTCACCTTGAGATCCTCAGTCAGCCAACACGGATCGAACCTCGGGTGATTGACATGGTCACGCCTTTTGGATTCGGTCAACGCGGTTTGATCGTCGCCCCTCCTCGCACGGGAAAAACAGTCATTCTGCAGCAGATCGCCAATGCTGTGGCAACGAACCATCCCGATGTGCACACCATCGTGCTCTTGATCGATGAGCGACCGGAGGAGGTCACCGACTTCAAACGCAACACGCCATCGCGCGTGGAAGTTGTCTCTAGCACCTTTGACGAAGAGGCATCGCGGCACATTCAGGTGGCCGAGATGGTGATCGAGAAGGCGCGGCGAATGGTGGAGTTCGGTGATCATGTGGTGATCTTGCTCGACTCGATTACCCGACTTGCTCGCGGCTACAACAATGCGATGCCCAACTCGGGGAAGATCGGTTCGGGTGGTGTCGACACCTCTGCGCTGATCAAACCCAAGAAGTTCTTTGGCAGTGCCCGCAACATTGAGGGTGGCGGATCGCTCACCATCATCGCCACAGCACTCGTCGACACGGGAAGTCGCGCAGACGAAGTCATCTTCGAGGAGTTCAAAGGAACTGGCAATGCAGAACTCCATCTCGACCGAAAACTGGTCGAAAAGCGGGTCTATCCAGCGATCAATGTGGGAGCCTCGGGCACCCGCCGCGAGGAGCTCCTGCTCGACCCCAAAGAACTCGAACTCATCATTCGCCTGCGCAAGGTCGTCTCCGACATGAATGTGGTCGAGGCGATGGAGTTGCTGCGCAGCCGAGTCACTAAGACCAGATCAAACGCGGAATTCTTGATGACAATGAGCATGGGTTGAGGCATCAACGCTCAGTGAGTATGCGTATGGAAGTGTGCACGAAGATCCAACGGAGCAACCAGTGAACCGCCCCAAACCGCTGACATTCCCAATGGCTTCCCCGATGGCATTGGCGATCCACGACAATTCCAAGAGGGGCTTCACCTTGGTCGAACTCATCGCGGTGATTGCAATCGTCGCATTGCTTATCGCGTTGCTTCTGCCTGCGTTGAGGATCGCCAAGGCCAACGGTCAATGGGCCGCGAGCCAGAACAACCTGAGGCAGATTGCGTCGCTCATGCACGGATACACAGCGGACAATCGCGACACCGTCCTGCCGAGCCAGTTCGATCACCGCGCTCCGCTTCTCTACAAGGGAGCCATGCGTGCGCCAACCCCAGCTGGTGTTGGCGGTGCGATTTTTATTCCGCCTCCCATCGGACTTCCGCTTGTTGGAACGTGGGCGGACATCCTGTGGACGACCTCGAATCTTGGGACGGTCGTCATGCCGGAACTGGACGCCAATGGTGAGACTGTTCTCGGCGCGGGCGGCGAGCCAAATTCAGGTTTTTACAACTATCGAAACGACTCCCCAGATCGTGCGGTCTACCGCGAGAATCCGGGATACGACAAGAACATTCTCCGTTCAGTGGTGGGAATAAAGCGCCCGTTCTCGATCGATCCGACGACCGAGGCCACCCCGTGGGGTATCGGCGCGAGCGAGCGCGAGATTGATCACGCCGGATATTTTGCAGCGAACGACTTTTTCTCGGCGCGTGCCCTTCCAGGCGCCCGCCCGCGCTACTACCCACTCTCACAGATTCACTTCCCGGCCACGTCTGTCTATCTGGTGGATAGTTGTGCGGGCGAGGTCATCGCGCCTCTTCCCAATCCGTGGATGGGATCGAACATCAACCTCTGCGAAGTCGATTTTCGATACCCAGGCAGCTCTTGCTTGATGCTCTGCCTCGATGGACATGTCCAACCCGAGGTGAAATGGGATCGAATCGAGGATCTTCAACGTCCCTACTACACGGCGCCCGCTGATCCGCCGACGCCTGGGCCAAATGATCCAGACCCAAGAGGTCTGCGCATCTCCAATCTTGACCGGTCCGATAACCCAGCACCGTGACGCCAGCGGCAATCGTGGACGAGCGGTGAATATGTCTGGAACGACCGCATCACTTGTTGGCTGGAAGAATCTCGTTACACTTACCCGCCCACCGCCCGAGAGGGCGGTTTTTCATCTCGGGAACGCCACCGTAGCTCAGTGGTAGAGCACACCCTTGGTAAGGGTGAGGTCGAGGGTTCAATCCCCTTCGGTGGCTTCCGTAAGCACTCGCGTTGGGTGCCTACTTCAGTAGATAGACATTTGACGACTCAACGGAGTAACTCGACATGGCCAAGGAAAATTTTAATCGCAACAAGCCGCACGTGAACGTCGGAACGATCGGACACATTGACCACGGGAAGACCACACTGACTGCGGCGATCACCGCTGTGCAAGCGGCGCGTGGTTTTAGCAAGCCGATCAGTTACGACCAGGTCGCCAAGGCTTCCGAAAGTGAAGGCCGCCGCGATCCAACCAAGATCGTCACAATCGCGACATCGCACGTTGAGTACGCGACTGCGAATCGTCACTACGCACACGTCGATTGCCCAGGCCATGCGGATTATGTCAAGAACATGATCACTGGTGCAGCGCAGATGGACGGCGCGATCCTTGTGGTTTCCGCCAACGACGGTGTCATGCCGCAAACTCGCGAGCATGTTCTTTTGGCGCGTCAGGTCGGCGTTCCATACCTCGTGGTCTTCCTCAACAAGTGCGATGCGGTGGATGATCCAGAACTCATCGACCTCGTCGAAGAAGAAGTGCGCGACTTGCTCAAGAAGTATGACTTTCCATCGAAGGACATTCCTGTGGTGCGCGGCGCTGCCTTCCCAGCACTCATGAATCCAACGGATCCAGAAAAGAACAAGTGCATCGGAGAGCTCATGGATGCAATCGATTCATACATCCCAGAGCCAGCCCGAGAAATCGACAAGCCATTCCTCATGTCTGTGGAAGATGTTTTCTCGATCAAGGGTCGTGGAACGGTTGCCACTGGTCGTATCGAGCGCGGCATGATCAAGGTCGGCGAAGAAGTCGAAGTCGTCGGACTGCGTCCGGAACCGATCAAGACCACCGTCACCGGCGTCGAGATGTTCCAGAAGACGCTCGACTCCGGCATGGCGGGCGACAATGTCGGCTGCCTTCTCCGTGGCGTTGAAAAGAACGACATCGAGCGCGGTCAGGTCATCTGCAAGCCAGGATCGATCAAGCCACACACGGAATTCGAAGCGCAGGTCTATGTGTTGACCAAGGACGAAGGTGGTCGCAGCACTTCCTTCTTCTCTGGCTACAAGCCTCAGTTCTACTTCCGAACCACGGACATCACTGGCAAGTTGACGCTCATTGGCGCAGAGATGTGCATGCCCGGCGACAATGTCAACCTAAATGTCGACCTTGAAGGCAAGGGCGTCGCGATGGAAGTCGGTGTGCGCTTCGCAGTGCGCGAAGGCGGCAAGACAGTCGGCTCTGGTGTCGTCACCAAGATTGTGAAGTAATCCATGGCGAAGAAAAGTCTCGATCGTGAATACGTGTGGTTGCAGTGCACCGAAACGGGTGACATGAACTATCGAACGGAGATCCGCGTCAAAGGCGGGATCCTGGAGAAGGTGAAAGCCGGTTTCCAGAAGTTCTGCCCCCGTCTTCGTCGGCACACACTCCACAAGATCAAGCGGAAATAGCCTTGGCTTGTTTTCGCAAAGACGTCGATAGCTCAGTTGGTAGAGCAGCGGATTCCAAATCCGCAGGTCGTGGGTTCGAGCCCCTCTCGACGTGTTGCTGGATGTGTTGCTGGATGTGTTGCTTCCCTCATTTCAGAGTGCATTGCTCGTAAACGAAAAAGCGTAGGAACCATGTACAAGATTGGACAGGGCTACTGGACGAGAGTGATTTCCGCGACGGCAGGAGGCGTGATCGCACTGCTCGGTGGATGGTGGCTGCACGACATCTTCGAGACAGTCGATTGGGGAGTGAACCCAATCTATCTGTCGTGGGGAATCGGCGGACTCTTCGTCACGCTCTGCTGTCCAGCGATCTATCTCTGGACAGCACGAACGGTGCGGACGGTCGACTTCCTTGTCGCGACGGAAACTGAAATGAAGAAGGTCAGTTGGCCGACTCGAAAGGAAGTGAGCGGGTCCACCGTCATCGTCATCTTCACAAGTTTGGTCATCGCATTCTTCTGCTACTTCTTCGATCAAGCGTTCTTCTTGCTCTTCGTGCAATTGCGCGTCTTGAATCCAGGTACCTGACATGAACCCAACCGACGAAAACGATCCGACACATGCAGAAGCGAAGCCAGCCAAGGTGCGTGCCAAGCGCAAGCCCAAGGCAGAAGCAGCGCCCGCAGAACCGGCTGGTCCTCGAAATCTTCGGGCGATTCATGCTGGTGAAGCCCGTCCAACGACTGCGACGCGAAGTCTGGGAGTCGAGACGACTCGCATCGTGATCCCATCGCATGCAGAGATGATGACGCAGGTCGCAGAGGGCGAACTGCCAATGTTCCGCGAGGGGATGGACTGGTTTGTGCTGCGCGTGGCAAGCAACAAGGAAGATTCTGTTCGCTCAACGCTGCTTCGCAAGGTGCAGATCGCCTCGATGGAGGCGTTGGTCGGTCGCATCATGGTTCCCACCGAGAAGATCAAGGTGCTCGGCAAGCAAGGCAAACAAACCGTGACAGAGACCAAACTCTATCCGGGGTATGTGTTCGTTGAGATGCGCCTCGAGCCAGATGGTCGAATTCCACAAGATGTGTTTTTCTTGATCAAGGAGACGATTGGTGTCGGCGATTTCGTCGGCACAGCGGGTCGACCGACTCCCATGTCAGTCGCCGAGGTCGAGAAGATGCTCTTTGACTCGAAGCCTGCCCAAGAAGCTCCGCAACTCAAGATGGATCTCCACAAGGGCGACAACGTCACGATCAAGGAAGGCGCATTCCAGGGGTATGAAGGAACCATTGACGAAGTCCTCCCGGACAAGGGCCAGGTTCGGGTACTCGTCACCATCTTCGGGCGTCAAGCGCCGATTGATATGGAGTATTGGTCAGTTCAGCGTGCGGAGAAGTGATGCAAAAGCCCGACATGAATCTTCGATCGTGTTTCGTCCTCGCACTTCTGGTGGTGGCGAGTGTGTGTTTCATGAACGGTTGCATCAGCAGCATGACTTATCCCGAGTATCCCGGCGCGCCCAAAGCAGATCCAAGTCTCCAGCCGATGCCAAATCTGATGGCGGACGCGCTGAAGTTGGCGCATCAACGCGTCGGTGGATCGACCGAACTTGTTTACAACTTGCCGTCGACAACGCCCGTCCAAGTCTGGCAGGGTGTTGGGAAGAGAGTGGGCGTTGGTCGACCGATGGTGTCGGGCGACGCGCTCGTCTGGTCCGTTGCGCAAGTGCGGCTCAATGGTGGTCGCGCAGAAGTCGATGTCATCTACCCAACAGATGGCATCTATCGCCTCGCGACGGTTCATTTTGAAGGATCAGTCGGACAGCCATTTCTGCCAACCGGGTTGCAGCTCTGGCTCGTCCCAGTGAATGCGCCGGTCTGCAACACGCCTCAGGCTGTGATCGATCAGTCCAAACCAACGACCTGATCTTGAACCAACGGGGACGAATGAAGCACGCGGCCACACAGACTCGGCGCACGACAACGCTCGTTCCGCGCGATGTGCTTGCAGCGATCCATCATGCACAGGTCGTCGTGGGAGTCGTGGGAGTCGTGCCAGCACTCACCCACGCGACGCCTTCGATTCCAGTCCGTCCAGCGTGCACGGGGGAGTTCGACCCCGCCAAACCCGTGCGTGTGACCGCTCGGGCGGTCGTCGCTCACGAGTTTGCGGCAATACGACTTGGTCTTGCCCATGCTGCGGATGAGACTCAGCCATTGGCAGCGCGCCTTGCCGGAGTGCACCGCGCGCGTCGGGGTCTCAAGCGCCTGCAGGCCCTCGGTGACCTGATTCAATCAGGGGTTCCGCATGGTCGAACCGCCGCACGATCCGCGATTCGCAGTGCGAAAGAGGGTCTTGCCGAATCACGTCAGCGCGATGCGCTCGCTGGGCTGTTGGAGGAACTCTGTGCGCTGCGCGGGCAACCGCTCACCGCGATTCCGTCGGACTCGACGACGAGTGCCCGCTGGACCGCCGCGCAGTGGGCGCCAACATCACAGGCACTGGACGCTGCGCACATCGCAGTCGCCGCTGCGGAGCGATCGATGCGATTGACCGCTGGCGCGCCGCTGGACTGGCATGAATTGATGACGCGGCTCGGTCGATCGTGGGGTCGTGCACGGAGTTCAGCCACTGCTGCGTGGTTGGGTCGCACCGAAACGGAATTGCACGAGATGCGCAAGCGATTCCAACGACTCGCAGATCAGCTGACCGCGCTGGCAGGATGTCTTGATGCGAGTGCGGGCGTATCTCGAAAGCAACTGCGCCGCGCAGCAGAGCATCTTGGTCGTGCCCGTGATCTTGATCTTCTCGCAGGCAAGATCAAGCGGTCCACGGCTGAGGGTCGTGCGCTGTCAAAGCGCGCGCTCGTGCTCCGAGCGAGGGCAGTTCGCAGCGCACGCGCTGCGTCGCGCGCAGCGCTCGCAGCACCCACAGCGCACATTCGGCGCTCTCTCATCCGTCGCGTCGGTCGTTCCTGAATCGAGGATCGTTTTCGCTAGGCTTGACCGATGGCCACTCCGACGACAGCGATTACTCCAACACGCAGCGAAAACTATTCCGAGTGGTATCAGCAGGTCGTCAAAGCGGCCGACCTTGCAGAGAATTCCGCAGTTCGCGGATGCATGGTCATCAAGCCCTGGGGGTATGCGATCTGGGAAAACATGCAGCGCGTGCTCGATGGCATGTTCAAGGAAACCGGTCACCGAAACGCGTACTTCCCGCTGTTCATTCCCGTGTCGTTCCTGGAAAAGGAAGCGGCACACGTGGATGGCTTCGCCAAGGAGTGTGCGGTCGTCACGCATCATCGGCTTGAGGTTGGTCCAGATGGGAAACTCGTGCCTGCTGGCGAACTCGAAGAACCACTCGTTGTTCGCCCGACCTCGGAGACGATCATTGGCGCGACCTACGCCAAGTGGGTGCAGAGTTACCGAGATCTTCCAATCCTGATCAATCAGTGGGCAAATGTGGTGCGATGGGAAATGCGCACGAGACTCTTTCTGCGCACCACGGAATTCCTCTGGCAGGAGGGGCACACCGCGCACGCCACACGCGAAGAGGCAGTCGAGGAGACGATGAAGATGCTCAAGGTCTACGCAACATTTGCAGAGGGTTGGATGGCGATGCCCGTGCTGCAGGGAAGCAAGACCGATGGCGAACGATTTCCTGGTGCAGTCGACACCTACTGCATCGAAGCGATGATGCAGGATCGAAGAGCACTGCAAGCAGGGACGAGCCACTTCTTGGGGCAGAATTTTTCGAGGGCGAGCGAGATTCAGTTTCTCGACGCACAGGGGACGCAGCAGTTTGCATGGACGACCTCATGGGGAGTGAGCACACGCCTTGTGGGCGCAATGATCATGGCGCATAGCGATGACGATGGTCTCGTGCTTCCTCCCAAGTTGGCCCCGGCGCATGTCGTCATCATTCCAGTGGTGCACAAGCCCGAGGATTTGGCTGCGATTCAAGCGTGGACGAAGTCGCTTGCAGATGAACTCAAACTGCAATTGTTCGACGGTCGTCCAGTGCAAGTTGAACTCGACGCGCGCGACATGCGTGGCGGAGACAAGGCATGGAGCTGGATCAAGAAGGGGGTGCCAGTACGCGTGGAAGTTGGTCCGCGTGACATGGCCGCTGGGAGTGTCTTCATGGCGCGACGGGATCGACCGCACAAGGAGAAAGTCGCGGTGCAGCGCGATGTATTCATCAAGGGCATCGCCGCACTTCTTCAAGAGATTCAAGATGGCTTGTTTGCCCGCGCCGAAGAGTTTCGTAAGACCCACACCAAGGTGATTGACGACGCCACGGAGTTTGAAGCATTCTTCACTGCGCCGGAGATCAAAGAGAATCAACCCACACCCATCCACGGCGGTTTCGCTCTTGCGCATTTCTGCGGCGATCCAGCGGTGGAGGCGCAGGTGAAAAATCGACTTGGGGTCACCATTCGATGCGTGCCCATCGAGCGGTCAATCGATGGGGCGGAAGAACCTGGCAGGTGCATTATCACTGGTGCGCCGAGCAAAAGGCGGGTCGTGTGGGCCAAGGCATACTGAGGTTCTGGGAAGTTTCACTGGTTTCTCCATCTTTCTAAAGGTTTTTGCCGCCCAACTTTGACTTTTGCTCTCGTGGCATCACATTAGGGGCGACTCGATTTGTTCGAAAAAGGTGAGAGAAAAGGACCGTTACTATGACAAGCAAGATTTGGCGTTGCGCCATTGGGATTGGGTGTTCTGCGCTGTTCTCTGCGACCGCTGCTGCGGATTTCATAGACCCGGTTGTGCCTGCATGGCGCGGCTCTGCTGGTGCCGACTTCTATGGGTGGGAATCCTTCACGAGTGCCTTCGGCGGTCCAAATCTGCCCAACTATGAAGGGACGGAGTCTGGCGCGGCTCTCTTCAACTTCGGTGCGGGCGCGTTCATCACGGGCGCAGGAAATCTTTACGCAGGTGGCGGACCGCTTTCGATCTCGATCTATGGCGGGTTGACGAGTGCAGTGAGCGACATCATCGTCAACCTTGCGACAATGGGAACGATTATCAACGGAGGTTCGGTCCGCGTGACGCTCGCCGACAATGCTGGCAACTTCGTCATGCTCGCGCCAACAGTCAGTTCGCTCCAGTCCAGTACCGAAGGGGAGGGTGGCTATATCCAAACACGCGCCTACCGCTGGGAGATTGGGCCCCTCTCATTCGAAGCAACACGATTTGTGATCGACTTTGCAAGCCAATCCAGCTCGATCGCACTCAACACGGTGAGCGCAGACTTCCGCTATGTGCCCGCGCCCGGCGCACTGGCGCTCCTGTGCATGGCATATGGACTCAGATCGCACGGGCATCGTCGCCGCTAGTTCTTTGCCATCGTCACGATGGCGATGGAGCGATCTTCACCGGATCGACGCGAGGAAAGAGCGCCAGTTTTTCAATGCGATGACCAGCTGCGATGGTTCCATACTTCGCACGGACTGACCACGCAACTTCACCGCTGGGCACGCTTCCAAACGCACGCGCGAGTTCGGCCATCTTGGATGGCATGAATGGCTCGAGGAGCACTCCCGCAACGCGCACGGTCTGTGCGCACTGATTCAGGATCGAGGCAAGCCGCTCTGCATTGGCGGGATCTTTCGCCAACTTGAATGGTGCCGTGTCATTGATGAAGACATCAACCCGTCGAAGGAGATCCATCGCCACGCGCGCAGCGCCGTGCAAGTCAAACGCAGCCATTCGCCGCTCCCAATCGCTCACCGTGTTTGAGCAGATTGCCTCCCACGAGGGCCCCGAATCTGGCGGATCCTGTGGGCGCGTATCAACGGGCAGGACGCCATCAAAATACTTCGCGATCATCGCACCAACGCGGCTGGGGCAGTTGCCGACTGTGTTCACGAGGTCGGCTGTGTAGATCTCGTGAAAGTGTTTGGCGCTGAAGTCAGAATCGGTCGCAGCGATGGGACCTTGCGTCGCCATGTACCAACGCCACGCATCCAATCCAAAGTGCGCGATGTACCGGTCGATGGTTGGGAGGTCCACAAAATTCCCAAGCGACTTGCTCATCTTCTGGCCATCCGCGATCCAGAATGAGTGGGCGTAGATGCACTTGGGCAGAGGCAGTTCGAGCGCCATCAACAACGCTGGCCAGATGACTGCGTGAAACCAGAGGATTTCCTTGCCAACGATGTGATAGTCGGCAGGCCAGTAGGGGGATCCTCCTGTGCGATCACCATCCGTTGCTCCCAGGTCGAGTGCGGTGATGTAGTTGAAGAGCGCGTCGATCCAGACATACACGACATGCCCAGGCGCATCGGGCATCGAGATGCCCCACGAAAAATTTGTGCGGGTAATCGGAACATCTTGGAGCCCATCACGAAGTCGGGCGAGCATCTCATTCGATCGCTCAAGAGGACGGACGAAGTCTGGGTGACTGGCAAAGTGCGTAGCGAGGCGGTCCGCATACGCACTCAACTTGAAGTAGTAATTCTGTTCGGTCGCGCGGGTGAGCGGTTTGCCGCTGATGGGGCTCTTGTAATTCAGTTCGCGCGCGCGCGTTTCAGTGTGATACTCCTCTTGGCCATCGTCGTACCACCCTTCAAAGGTGCCCAGATACACCGCGCCCGTCTTGACCAGACGCTGCAGGAGCGCGCGCACCTGCCGTTCGTGCCGCGGTTGGGTGGTCCGGATGAAATCGCTGTTGGAGATGCCAAAGACCGCTAAAACCCGCTGGAACTCGGCGGCGTTCTCGTCGGCAAGTGCTTGCGGCAAAATGCCCCGCGCGGCCGCGCTCTTCTCGACTTTCGACCCGTGTTCATCAGTTCCAGTCAGAAAGAAGACATCGCTGCCGCGGAGTCTTGCAGCGCGCGACCACACATCGCAAATCGTGGTGGTGTACGCATGTCCGATGTGGGGACGGTCGTTGACATAATAAATCGGTGTGGTGATGCAGGCAGATGTGCTCATTCATGTTTGATACTAGAGGAGCGCCGCGATCACACCGCCGCACGATGCGCACTATCGAGAGCCAACGAGTGTCCGCACGCTTTCCACTCGGCCGAGACTTCCGCCTCGCACAATCACAAGAAGTTCAGCATCGATGTACACCAAGGTTGCTCCGGAGTTGTGATCGCTTGGATCATCCGGCTCGATGATCGAGGTGGTGTGCGTGAAGGGTTCCATCCGCCCAAACTCATCGAAGGATGCGAAGTGACCTTGATCCACCGCGGCGAAGATCACCACGAAGCGGTCGGAAACGTCACCCGAGCTCTCGTAGAGGATTGCGATGCCAGTCTCACAGCCGGGCAAGAGTGCTGAAGTGGCAGACACTGGCACAAATCCTGCGGAACTCAAGTCCGGTGGCCTCCAGTCGCTCTGCAGAGTGGACTGCACCAATTCTTTCAGTTCGGCGCGCGACGGAGGCACGGCATCGGACGGTCGGTGCGTTGCCTCAAGCTGCATGCCCATCTGAATCTGGCGCGCAGCACCCGCGACATCCGCAAGTGGGATCCATGGACCGATTTCGCGCTCACGAAGGCGCGGTCCGACGATCCCCATCCACACGCTGCCAGCGACAATTGCGAGGGCGAGGGCGAGCGCGACAGGATGGATCAATCGCCGCTCGTTTTCAGCGCGCTGTGCCATGGTTGGGTTGTACACTTGAAGAGAATGTTGAGTCTTTTGCTCATAGCACTGATCCTGTCGCAGAACGCGCTTGACGGAAATCTTCAGCGCGGCAGTGGAACGGCACTCGATCGTCCGCTCCAGCACGGGGCCACGGTCAATTCAGCGAGCCAGCGCGAGGATTACCGCGCGCGCAACCTCGTGGTCACCGGCAATGCTGCGGGTGGACGAAGCTTTCGCGGTTCCGTGGGGTACACGGCGGCGGAGGACTTTCGCGGCGCGACTGCAGGGGACTCGACCCAAAGCTTCCGATCCAATGCAGCCATTTCGAGCGCGGATGCGTTGGCGTCGATTACGATGAACGATCGGTTTAGTGTGGCAACTGGAATGGGAATCGCGGCATATCGCCGGGACTTCACCGTTTTGGATGCAGAGCGTGGGAATGCGGAAGCGTTGAGCGGTCCCATCCGAACTGGTTTGGTGGGAGCAGCACCATCGAATGATGCGCGACTGCAACTGGACAACATGACTCGGCAGGCGGCGTTTTCGAGCGAGTTGTCGGCGATGTATCAACCGACCACCATTCAGATAACGCGCTCCTCGGACCAGCGCCGCGCACGCATCATCTCCAATCCATTTGTTGGGATTATCGCAGTTCCGGAGGCGGACCTGATCGAGTCTTTGAGCAATGGCGTCTACGGAAGTGCATTGATGCGAGCGGATCTTCGTTCAGGGCGAACACATGGATCACGAATTCTGAAGTCGTACCTCTCGGGGCTTTCCGACGAGCGTTCACCTCCTCCCAGCGAAATGGCGACTGGCACGAAACTGGATACCCAACTTCCATCGACTGCCAGCGGCGTTGCGAGACCCACGGACTCTGCCACGGCGGGGAGGCTTTCGGGTGGGGCGACTGCTCCTCGAAAGGTTTTAGAAATCCGATCTCCTTATGACCGAGTCGTCACCACACTCACCAAGCGGTATCAGCATTCCCAAGGAGAAGCCACCGTCGATGGCGAGCTTGTCGATGGGCAGGAGATCTCGGAAGTCAACAGTTTTCTCGGTGATGTTCGTGCGAGTCTGCAACTGGCGCCGAATGAATCGCGCGAAGGAACAAGCCGACTTCTCGCTCCGAGAAGGTCCGCCGCCGATGGCGCTGCCGACACGACTGGCGGTGACGCGTCAGCCGAAACTGCGGCAGATGCAGCAACGCAACCAGCGGGAGCGAATCCCAACTCGGACTCCAACGCTGCACAATCCAGGGAGGGATCGAAGCCCATTCGCGCTCTGACTGCCGACGAGGCGTATCTGCTGATGGCGCATGGAGAGACCATGTCGCAACTCGATGGCGGAACGCAAGAGGCACTTGACACTCTGCTTCGAGTGGGCGATCGAATGATGCGAGCGCGACGCTTTCTCTCCGCAGAAAAAATATTTGGTTCAGGAGCCGCCATCGCGCCATCGAATCCACTTCCTGCAGCGGGCATCGCAAACGCACAGGTTGCGGCAGGGCTCCAACTTGCTGCGGCGATGTCTCTGCGTCGTCTGTTCACCATGTGGCCGGAAATGATCGATACCCGCTATGCGCACGACATTTTAGGTTCGACAGAGCGCTTGCGAGAAATCGCAGCGGAGTCGCTCTCCAAGAGCGAAGGATCGCAGTTCGCGACGGAGTATGGTTTCATCGCCGCATATGTTGGGCATCAACTGAGTGATGCCGAGATCACCGCCAAGGGGCTGTCGATCATGAATGGGAATCCGAGCGATCGTGCGCTCGTCGAAGCACTCCGTGGAATCTGGTCGTATCCCGTGAGGACCGCGCAGCCGGTGATCCCCGCAGAAGCCGCGATTCCTGCGCCGATCGCCGCGCCAACTGAGAACCCGGCGCCAGCTGCTTCTACCGATCCACCGACGAACGAAGTGCGTCCGTTGAACTGATTCCGAGGTTCTCGTAGATCTTGCGAGTCGCGTCGCTGCGATTGAGGGTGTAGAAGTGGATTCCACGAACTTTGCGATCCACCAAGTTTCGGCACTGCTCGGTTGCCCAGTGGATCCCGACTCGCGCGACAGCGTCGGGGTCATCCTGTGCTCGACGAACGGCTCGCAGCAGCGGTGCAGGGAAGCGTGTGCCGCTGGCCAATTCGGCCATCCGCTTTAGACCCGCAACTGAAGTGATGGGCATGATCCCTGCCAGAATCGGAATCTTGATCCCGGCCAATTCGCATCGCTCCTTCCAATCGTGGAACGCATGATTGTCGAAGCAGAGTTGTGAAATGATGAGATCTGCGCCGGCATCACATTTCGCCTTCAGATGATCCATCTGGACGAGTGTGTTTGGCGTTTGAGAGTGACCCTCTGGATATCCAGCGACTGCGATCCCGAAGCCTCGCGGATCTGGATGGCGTCCACTGCGCGCGAAGGCGCGCACGGCACTCACCAGATCGACTGCATGGGGATAGGCGCTCGACGAATGCGCTGCCCCAAGCGGCGCATCACCACGCAGCGCGAGAATGTTGGACACTCCAGCCGCGGCGTACCGCACAAGAATGTGATCGATCTCTTGTGCAGTGTGATCGACGCAGGTCAAGTGTGGCATCGCAGCGAGCCCAGTCTGCGTGCCGATTCTGACGACAAGATCGTGCGTGTTCTGTCGCGTGGATCCGCCGGCACCGTAGGTCACCGAAACGAATGATGGGCGCAATCTCTCGAAGTCGGCGATCGTCGCAAAGAGCGTCTCGAAGCCCGTCGAATTCTTCGGCGGAAAGAACTCAAAACTCGCCGTGAATGAATCGCGGGCTAGCACATCGTTGAGATGCATATGGACACTCTAGCACTAGACTCACAGCGTGCCATCGAAGGATCGCCCAATACCTCGACCCACCGCGCAGCGATTGAGTTTGTACTTGCGCGAGATGCGTCCGATCATCGAACAAGGACAGAACACATTGAGTTCGAGAGAGTTGGGCGAGAAACTCGGTATTCCAGGAGCGCAAGTGCGCAAGGATTTGGCGTGGGTCGTGAAGTCGCGCGGCAGCGACGAGACTGGGCAAGCAGGGGTGGGTTACAACTGCGCCGCCTTGTGCGAGTCGGTCCGTCGGGTCATCGGCACGCATCGCAGATGGTCGACACTCCTCATGGGAGTCGGCAATATCGGTCGAGCACTCCTCGCCTACGAAGGATTCGCACAGGATGGATTTCCAATCGTCGCCGTCGTGGACGCGGATCCGCGCATGGTTGGGAAGAAGGTCAGTGGGCATGTCGTTTCGCCACTGAATGCGATGCAACGCCTGATCTGTCGCCACGACATCACCATCGCCATCCTCGCCGTTCCGCGGTCTGCGGCTCAAGCGGCAGCAAATCAACTCTGCGGCGCAGGGATCCGGGGGATCCTAAACTTCGCACCCATGAGAATTGCAGTGGACGAAGGCATCAGTGTGACCAACATCGACGTGAGCGTTTCGCTCGAGCAACTTTCGATGGACATCTCTCGTCGAGATCAGTCAGGTCGACGTGAACAGAAGCGCGGATCAGACAGAGGTGCAGCATGAAAGATCAATCGAGAGCAATGACAGGGTGTGCCATGACAAGCATGACAAGCATGACACGCATGACACGCATGACACGCATGACACGCATGACACGCATGACACGCATGACACTCATCATCGTCATGCCATCACTCGTGGTAGTTGCTGGGTGCGCAGGAACCGCGCTTGCTCCAAACCCCAATGATGCCCTGCGCAGTCAAGTTCGTGATCTCACAGAGCGGATCGAAGCGCTCGAAGCAGAGAAGATCCAGTTGGAACAACAGTTGACTCGGCTTGCGAAGGACGCAGAGGCGCGTTCTGGAATCGACCCGCAAATCGTGGCCGCGACGCCGTACCTGGCGGCAATTCGGTTGGGGTCGCTCAGTCATGTCGAGTCTTCCCCATCCTGTCTGGCGCGGATCTATCTAGAACCATCCGATGGGCTGGGTCGGTTCATTCAAATCGTCGGCCGTGTGCAATTGTCAATCTTCGAACTGACTGCGGCGGGAGAATCACGGACGCTTGGTCAGATCGCACTTTCGCCCTCGCAGGTGCGCGATGCGTGGCGGGGAGGCATGATGGGATCTCACTACACAATCGAATTGCCGCTCGCTGGCGAGGGTTGGGGATGCAAGGGAACGACCACCGCGCGATTGGAGTTTGTCGATGGGTCAACGGGTCGTCCATTCACGACACAGCGCGAACTAACCACCCAAGAGTAACGCACACATGAACCACCACACCCCAAGGGATAGATGGAAACTCTGCCGGAACACCCACTCAATAGTGGTTTGGCTCTCGGTGATCGCAATGAGCGGAGTGTGCAGTGGTTGTCAGAAGCCGCTCTTTCCAGAGAAGTATCCGCGAACGCAGTTCGAGACTTATGACACTCTTCGACAGCAGAATCAGCCTCTCCTGGTGCCTGACGAGTTCGGCAATCCACAGCCTGCACTTCGTGCGCGGCTCTCTCCTCAAGGTTGAAAAGCGGCGGTTTTCTGGGATTTTCCTAACGAATCTGTGCTGTCCTTCCGATACAGAGTGTCGAAGCAAGGATGCAACGGCACATGAACGCACACCCACAGCTGAGCACTTCTGGAATCCTCTCGCGCGGTCTCGCGGGAGGGAGTTCCTCGAGCAATCTCAGGTCCAATCGCCGACGGATGACGGTGTGGGCTTCATTCGTCACGGCGATGACCACTGTCGCTGGCGTCCTCCTGATTGGCGATCGAGGAGCACCAGTCGTGGACCCCGTGGTGAGTCCAAAGGTCGTTGGAGCGGAGCAGAACAACGGATCGTTTGTGCTCCCTCGGGAGAGTGCGATCCACGCAGGGCAGTGGCAGGCGATCGTGATTCACCATTCTGCAACCCCTGCAGGCGATGCGATCACGCTCAATCGACAGCATGTCGCGGCGGGGCTCTCTGGACTTGGATACCACTTCGTGATCGGGAACGGACAGGGTCTCGGCGATGGCGTCGTCGAAGTTGGGTATCGGTGGAATCAACAACTTTCCGGGGCACATGTTGCCACCGGCGGACAGGGCGGGAGTTCAGTTCAGTCCCGTGGCAGCATCAACAAGGTGAGTCTGTCTGCGCAGGATGCCGATCAGTACAACCGTCATTCCATTGGCATTTGCCTCATCGGGAATGGGAATCGCAGGGAGTTCACCGACCGTCAGCTGCGCGAGTTGGTGACGCTGGTGCGAACGCTTCAAGTCGAATTGGGGATTTCAGCATCTGCGGTGCGCCTGCACTCTGATCTCTCCGAACTCGAGAGCCCCGGGAAGTTCTTTCCGACAGCCGAGTTTGAGGCGCAAATCCGCCGGGACTGATCGCCGGGGGATGCGGCTGGCTCTGTTCAGTTTCGATTCAGCAGGTTGACGCGCTGGGGATTTCCACGACATGAATTCGCTTTCTGCGCATCATTCGTTATATTGGTCGGAATGCTGTTCCTGCTCCATTTCAAGCCGTGGACGATCATTTGTTAGCGCGGTGGGCGTTCGAGAGATGAGCACGAAATTGACCGTCGACGAATTGTTTGGCTACAAGGTGGTGGCATTTCTCGGCGAGGGGGCTCGGAGCAAGTTGTACGCGGTCAAGGATCGCGAAACAGGCGGGACCTACACGCTGAAGCATGTCGTCTTCGACGAATCCCGTGACAAGGACGATCGGTATCTCAAGCAGGTCGAGACCGAGTACGCCACACTCAAGGAATTGGATCACCCATCGATCCGCCGAATGATCGCGCTCAAGCGCGCCCGTCCACTCTTCCAGGTGACAGAAGTCGCACTCGTGTTGGAGATGATCGACTCTGCAACACTCGAGCAGGATCCACCGAAGTCGCTCCGTCGGATGGTGACGACGTTCGCAGAAGTGGCCGAAGCACTTGCACACATGCACGAACGTGGATTTGCCCATGCAGACATGAAGACCGGCAACATCATGATGCCGGAGGAACGCGAGGGAGCGACGCGGGCGAAAGTGATCGATCTCGGTCAGTCGTGCAAGTTGGGATCGCTCAAGCCGCGCTTTCAGGGTTCGCCCGGATACATGGCGCCAGAGCAGGCTGCGAAGGAAGCGGTCGTCGAGCGAACTGATATCTACAATTTCGGCGCGACGATGTACCGAGCCGTCACGCGCGAGTACGCCGAAACCGTCCTCGTGCCGGGGCAGAGCAAGTCACGCAAAGTTGAAGAGATTCCTCCGATGGTGCCGGCAGCAGAGCGAGTTGTCGGACTCAGCCGTGAGCTGTCGAACCTCATTAGTGATTGCTTGCAACTGAAGATGGAGCGGCGAATCAGTTCGATGGAGAAAGTCGCGCAGACACTTCGCGCGCTCGAATCGACCGTTCGCGATATTGCCATTTGATTCGCGCTGGCGCTGGGCGCTGGGGAGGCTTGGGGGAGGTCGCTACTCTGATTGTGTGCGGCGCAGTCAAACTCGAAGTCTCTTCAACGCATCGCTCTTCGTCGGCGCCATCTTCCTCGCAACGGTGTCGGCACACCAGAGCGCCAACGGCCAGTCGTCGGCGATGGGTGATCTCGAATCTTCGTTGGAATTCGAGGCGCAGATCAAGCAGGTTCGCAGTGCGATCCTTCTCGCAGCAGTTGGGCTCGAGGTCATGGACACCATGGGGATGAGCACCGGAAGCGGCACAATCATCTCCAAGGATGGTTGGATCATGACCGCAGGTCATGTCTGTGGAATCCCCGATCTTGAAGTGAAGATTTATTTCTCAGACGGATCGTCTGTGCGGGGGAAGACCGCAGGGTTGCACTGGAATGGGACAGAAGACTGCGGTCTCGTTCGATTCGATCCAACAGGTCGCGAACTCGTCGCCGCCAACATTGGGACGATCAAGAGCCTCGCCGTCGGTGATTGGGTGATTGCACTGGGACACACATTTGGTATCGAGAAGGATCCATTTCGACCACCTGTGCTGCGACTCGGTCGTGTGAGTGACATCAGCGGTCATGTCATCCACATGGATGCGCCGCTCTCATCTGGCGACTCTGGTGGCGGGCTCTTTGATATGCATGGACGGCTCGTCGGCATCAACTCGACCGCGGGACCAGAGCCGCAGATCAATGCTGCGACATCGATTGACTTCGCTCAGTTGCGGATCGGAGACATGCAACAGAACGCCGCGACTGGGCAGGATGCACAGGACGAACACGACGGCAAGCGTCGTGGCGATGGCGGGGCGCGCTTGGTTGAGATGCAGTCGCCCTCGGAAGATGTGCCTGGGAAGTGTGATCGCAAGATCATTGAGGCGATTGCTCCAGTGGTGGACAACGCGATCATGATGACAGTCGGAGTCTTCGTGGATGGTCGCCTTGTGAGTTTCGGCACAGTTGCTGATGCGAACGGATTCATCATTGCCAAGGCATCCGAAGTCGGCAACGCCAGCGCGAATCTGATGATCGCGCTCCCCGATGGACTGACCGTCGTTGGTCACCGCATGGCGATCGATAGTGAATTGGACTTGGTCCTGATTCAGACGAAGGAAACACTCGACGAACCAGTCTTCGAGACAAAGGAGTCGCCAGCTGCCGGTGCGATTGTGGTGACCGTTGGGCGCGATGGCAGTCCAGTTGCCTTCGGTGTTCGGAGTCTCGATTCGTATCGACCCGGTCGCAGTGATGTGACGGCGAGTTATCTCGGCGTGCGCGCGCGCCCCGCGACCAACGAGGAGAAAGATGCGCATGGGGGAAGTGCTGGTGTGGTTCTGTTGGTTGTTGCGCCCGCAAGTCCAGCAGCGCGGGCGGGACTTCACGTTGGCGACTTCGTAGTGCGCATCGCTGGCGAGATCGTGGAGAATCTGCCGCAACTTGGCGAGGCTGTGCGACGGCATGCGCTGGGCGAAGTGGTCGATGTCGTTCGACGTGTGGGAGATCACGAGGAGACACTCCGCGCTCGACTCGCGTCGCGCCCGCGCGAGCATGGTCCATCGCCATCGACGCCGAGGTTTCCTGCGAGCCGAAGGTCGAGTGGATTTGGTGAGGTGATCCAGCACGACACTGCACTGCGCGCAGATCAGATGGGAGGTCCGCTCGTTGACCTGCACGGGCAGGTGATCGGCGTCAACATCGCGCGCGCCGATCGCACGAAGACCTATGCGCTCTCCTCTGCGACTGTGATCGACGCTATCACGCGGATGATGGCCAGTGCGAAAGAGCGCACGGAGCCACTCCCGCTGACGGATCCGCTTGACGCAGGCATCGTGACCTTGCAGGATGGCGCTGTCATTCGACTCAACGCCAACGCCGCAGAAATCGTGGGCACGACGCTGCACTTTACGCAGGTCGAGGACACGCCTGGAATGCTGGATCGATGGATCGACTCCAATGACTCGGCTCGGTGGTTGGTCGAGTTCACCAAGCCAGGCGACTATGCAGTGCGCGTGATGCAGGCGTGTCCGGCGGAGATCGCGGGACAGGATTTCGTGGTCTCCATCGGCGACACGATGTTGCGGGGGAAGTCACTGCCGACCGCCGATTGGAGCGACTTCCAAGGTGTCGACCTTGGATCCATTCATGTAGAAACACTGGGGCGTGCCATCATCGAAGTCAAGACTGGTGGCAGATTGCGAGGACCGTTGATGAATCTGCACGCCGTCGAATTGAAGAGGACAAGTTGATGACCCATGAACGAACAGATCGCTGGCACTTACGCTTCTTGGATCTCGCGGGGAGAATCGCAACATGGAGCAAGGACCCGTCACGGGGAGTTGGTGCGGTCATCGTCTCTCCGACAAAGCAGATCCTGAGTACTGGATTCAATGGACTGCCGCAGGGAATCGCAGATCATCCAGAGCGACTCGAACGACCGACGAAGTACGACCTGGTCTGTCATGCGGAACTCAATGCGATCTTGCAGTGCGCGCGAAATGGGGTGAGCCCACAGGGTTGCACGCTTTATTCCACCTTCAGCCCATGCGTGCAATGTGCGCTCGCGGTGATTCAGGCGGGGATCGCGGAAGTGGTGACCTACGAAGTTGCAGGTGGCGATGAGCATTGGCAGAGGTCACTGGCTCTTGCGAGGGAACTGTTCGACGAGGCCGGCGTGTGCTACCGCACCTTTGCTGCTTCGGTACCCTCTTCGAAATGACCACCACGCGCAACACATTTTCATATGGATTCGCAGTTGGAATGGGCGTATGCACTGCGCTCGCGCTGACCCTCGCTGGCGCGTTACGACAGGCGCCGCCGACTCCACCCGCGGCGACGGCTCAACCGCCAGCGGTTGCGCAGGGTGCCAGTGCACAACGAGCACCCCGTGGCTCGATCACTCCAGCCGGTGCGGATGATGCGATGGCGATGGCGATCTTGGGTCAATTGGTTGGATCGTGGTCCGTCGCTGGAAACGCGACAGCATCAGACGGCACCGTCAGTGGACCATTTCAGGGAGAGGCACAGTTCGGGTGGACACTCGGCGGTCATTTTCTTTCAGGTGATCATGTCCTGTGGAATGGGTCAGGCGCAGCGCTGCAGACGATTGATGTGATGGGATTCACTCCGAGCATTGGGTATACGCGCAGCGAAATCACCAATGGCGATCGTTCGATGTTCCTCTCGACGGGGATGTACGACGATGCCGCACGTGCGTTGACATTCGTGACTTCCAACGCGCTCTTGAATTCGAATGGGATGAAGCGATCACTCGACACGACGTTCTTCTTTCAACTCGACGGCACAGTCTTGTGGAAGACCACCTTTGAGGAGAACGATCAACCCGCAGGATCGGTCTCGCTCGTGATGACGCAGACCAGCAAGAATCCAGGGCTGTCGTCTCCGCAGACTCCATTTGGGGCGCCGATGATCGCGCAGCAGGGAGCGCAAGAGGCGGCACCAACCGGCGCATCTGGCGCTGCTCGAACTGGCGGTGCAGGGAACGCCGGTGGAAGTTTCATTGTGCAGACGCCGCAGGGGATGGCGATCACCCGTCCTCCTGCGACGATGGCAGAGAATCAACAATTGTTGAGTGCGATGATGAAGCAACGACAGCAGATGCAGGCGCAGATGAATGCGATGCAGAGTCAGGTGCAGGACATGTCGCGCTCCTTCACGCAAACTGTGGGAACGAGCGACTGGCGAGGTCGATAGTCTTGCGCACATGAGCGACTCAACTTGTCCCCTGTCATTGGTTGGACGGCACGCACTCGTCGGCGGAGCGACGCAAGGAATTGGTCGTGCCTGCGCAGAGTCTTTCGCACGCGCTGGTGCTTCGGTGACGATCATGGGTCGCAACGGGGACGGGCTCGCGCAGGTGATGGCTGGACTCGCGAAGACCGCCACGCAGACACACCACACGCTCCTCGTCGATTACACCAACTGGCGCACGGTGCAATCGGCGGTGCTTGCGCATGTGGCGAGTGTGGGAATCGTCCACATCGTTCTCCACAACACTGGAGGTCCACCGGCGGGGTTGGCGATTGATGCAGCGCCCGAGGATTTCACAAAGGCATTTGAATTGCATGTGCTGACTGGTCAGGCAATCGTGCAAGCCTGTGCGCCTGGAATGCGCGACGCGAAGTATGGACGCATCATCAATATCACAAGCACATCTGTGATCACTCCCATTCGAGGACTTGGAATCTCAAACACCATTCGCGCTGCGGTTGCGAACTGGGGACGGACACTCGCGGGTGAACTCGCGCCCTTTGGAATCACAGTGAACACGATCTTGCCCGGGTTCACGCGCACCGCTCGGCTTGCCGCGATTTTCAAAGGACGTGCGAGTCGCGCCGCGTCAACGGTCGAAGAGGTGGAACGCGCCGCAATCGCAACCATCCCTGCGGGCCGCCTCGGGGAGGCCGATGAGATCGCATCAGTCGCGCTCTTTCTTGCCTCGCCCGCCGCGTCGTATGTGAATGGAGTGAATCTTCCAGTCGATGGTGGACGCACGGCGATGCAGAGTTGAGCGTGACGATGCGCGGCGAAATCATCGACATCTCGCCGCGCGTCTCCTCTCGCACGGCGGTTTTTCCTGGCGACGCGCCGCTGTCGCGCGAGGTGCTCTTCGACATGACGCGAGGTGATGCGATCACGTTGAGCACGCTGCGAACGACGGTGCATCTTGGATCGCATGCAGATGCGCCGAGTCACTATGGGAGGGATGGTCGCACGATCGATCAGCAACCGCTCGAGTTGTACTGGGGCGCGTGCGACGTTGTGCGCGTTCGTGCGAATCGTCCCAGTGCGTGCGCACGCATTGGACATGGCGATCTCGATGTGCCAGAAGATTGGACACCATCCGTCCCACGCATCTTGATTGCCACGGGCTCGTGCGGCGATCCCTGCGTGTGGAACCCCATGTTCACTGCGCTCGAACCTGCGCTGGTTGATTGGCTCGCTGATCGAGGTGTGCGTCTCGTGGGGATCGACACGCCCAGCGTGGACTGCGCAGACTCTAAGGAGTTGCCCGCGCATGCGCGCTTCTTTGCGCGCGATGTGGCGATCATCGAAGGATTGGTACTCGATGCTGTGTCACCCGGGCTGTACGAATTGTGTGCTCTCCCGCTCAATCTTGAGAGGTTCGACGCCAGTCCGATCCGCGCAGCGCTGCGCTCACTCGGCGATCGCCCGAGATAACTCCACAGTCCATCACCCGCGCTTGCTTTCCAATTCTTGCCAGCGTGCGTAGAGCGAGTGCACCGTGGCATGTGCTTCATCGAGCGCTGTACACGCCTGCGCCATCTTGAGGTGATCTGCAGCGACTTCAGGATCTGCA
Organism: Phycisphaerales bacterium; assembly: GCA_009691725.1. Lineage (GTDB taxonomy): Bacteria > Planctomycetota > Phycisphaerae > Phycisphaerales > SM1A02 > F1-60-MAGs104. Next base: position 4,934 of record SIAP01000010.1, on the reverse strand, counting down.
ACACGCGCCTCTGCGGCGTGCGCAGCCGCTTCGGCATCATGAACCGCGCGTTCGATCCCATCGAACTCGCGCTGCTCCTTGTAACTCAGTTTCTTGCGCAGCGCGGGAGAAAAGGTCGCTGGCGCAGCGGCGTTCGCAGACGCATCGCGCTGGGCATCGCGCTGGGTATCCGCTCGCACTTCCCGCTGCGACTCGCGGTGGCGAACCTGTGTCGCACGCTCTGCTCGCTCAAGAGCAGTGAGTGCCTGATCAAGACTGGCCACCACCGAGACGGACGCGTCTGGCGCACCAATCACGACCACGCTCTTTGCCAGTCGCGCCAGCATTGTGCGGTCATGTGTGACCAACAACACCGCGCCTGGGAAAGACTCGACGGATTCTTCCAACACTTCGAGTGTTGGAATGTCGAGATCATTGGTCGGTTCATCGAGGACCAGAATGTCTGCGGGTTCGAGCATCATCCGTGCAAGGTGGGCGCGCGCCCGCTCGCCGCCAGAGAGATTGCCGACCGTCTGGAGCAACTGCGCATCCTTGAACAGAAAGCGCCTCGCCCATGCCGTGATGTGCATCGGGCGTCCCTGAAAGTCAACCACATCGCCGACTGGACAGATCGCGTCACGCAGAAGTGTGCTCTCTGGAATATCGGCGCGTTGTTGTCGCAGCACAACGATGCGCGGCATTGGATCTGCATGCGCCACACTCCCTCGATCCGGCGCAAGGTCGCCGCAGAGAATCCGCAAGAGCGTCGTCTTGCCACTGCCGTTGGCGCCCATCAACCCAATGCGATCACCCGGTGCGAGGTCAAGGTCAAGATCGCGAAAGAGCGTGCGGGTCTCACCTGCAGCATTGGCGAAACCCTTGGCGATGCCAACGGCGTGAACGAGTTTGCGAGTGCGCCGTCCGCTGGCAGTGAAATCGACTCGCGCTCCGCCAGCACTCGCAGCAGCATTGCGTTCGCTGATGGCATCGAGTTCGTCGCGGCGTTGGGCACTCTCTTCGATTCGACCCTTCGCCTTGGTGCGCCGTGCCTGCGCACCACGACCAAGCCACACATTGTCGATTCGCACTTCGTTGGCGAGCGCGCTCTCCGCACGCGCCTGCGATTCGAGAAACTCGCCTCGACGGCGGAGAAATTCTGTGTAGTTCCCCTCGGTGCAGAGCGTTCCTTGCGGATACGCACGGCTGAGTTCCACCACGCGTGTGGCGACCCGCTCCAAGAAGGCACGATCGTGTGTGATGAACACACACGCGCCAGCGCGAATGTCGTTTGATGGACGCGCGAGAAACTGTTCGAGCCAGCGAATTCCCTCCACATCAAGATGGTTGGTGGGTTCATCGAGCAGGAGGAGGTCAGGCGTGCCACCGGCCTCGCAGAGTCCGCGCGCAATCGAGAGTCGCTTCTTCCATCCACCCGAGAGCAGCTCGACAGACTCATCCATCGAGGCATCGGGGAATCCCAACTTCCCAAGGATCATCGTGCCGAGCACTTGTGCTTCGTGCGCATCATCATGAACCGATGCCGCTCCCAGCGACGCAGCTGTCGCAACCAGGCGGGGGGTCGTGCCATCTGGAAAGTCATCCCGTTGCGGCACATACACAATCACCGCGCCGCGCTGCGTGCGCACGATGCCTCGGTCTGGTTCCTCCTTGCCCGCAAGCATTCGCAGGAGCGTGCTCTTGCCAGAACCATTTGGACCAATGCATCCAACCAGATCTCCATCGGCGACGCTGATAGAGACGCTGGAAAAGAGTTCGCGAAGTCCGTGAGACTTTGCCAGGTCAGTTGCGACGAGGAGCATGACGATCTGCGCGGGTGGGCGCGCTCAACGCTCCTGCGGACTCTCCTGCCGCCGCGCCTGCAGCAAGTGTGATGCAAGTGCCGTGCGCGCTGGCAATTGCCACGCATCAATACCGGCATCGGCGATCACAGCGATCATGCAGTGCAGCACATCGCCAGAGATGCCATCCACGCCTGTGGTGAGCGCGGACGCGAACTGCGCCTGAGTCGGTGGCGTGATGTCCGCGGACGACGATTCGACCGCGAGATCCTTGTGCGCAACTCCAAGGGCAGAGTAGAGCGCGGTGACATCGTCCTTCCGAACGGCGACGAAGGTGGTCGCGAAAAATGGCGATGCTCGTTGTGGATCTCGTGCGAGTGCCAACTTTGTGCCGTAGATGTTGGCGAGTCGCCACTGCGACTTGACGGTCTGCGCGCGCGACTTGGTGATGTCAGCGACGATCTGAGCGAACGCATCACACTCATCAGGCGAATTCCGCAGGTATTTCACACACTGCGCGATGAGTTCGTCGCGCAAGGAAAGTGGAAGCGTCGGCCAGACATGTTCGAGCATGATGAGTCACTCCAGGAGGAAAGAGAGGCGTGTGTGCAACGTGCGATGCCAATCACGCCAATCAACGACAAGAGCGTGGAGGGTACTGACAAGTCCTTGGAGCGACGAGCGCGTGAGAAGTGAGTCCAGTGTGAGTGATCCAGCCTGTCATCCAGCCCAGCAGATCGCCTTCACCTCGACCGCGATCGGAGTCGGCAGCGCGCCGATTTCGAGTGTGGTCCGTGTTGGATTTGGATTCCCCGTCCCAGCGAAATACTCGGCGTAGATGCGGTTGTAAGTGGCGAAGTCGCGCTGCATGTTGGTGAGATAGATGGTGACATCGGCAACGCTCGTCCAGGGCAATCCTGCATCGGCGACGACGAGTCGAACATTCTCGAAACATGCGCGGCACTGCGTCTCAAAGTCAAAGGGATCGACGCCTGGGATGACCATGCTTCCACGCTGCCGTGGTCCAACGCCGCTGAGAAAAACGAATCCTCCTGCGCGTTTGGCATGTGGGTATGGACCAACCGGTTCCGGCGCGCGCGTGGAATGAATGTCGTGATTCATGTGGTGTCTCTCATTGATATGCCCTCACGTTGAAGTGTTCGCACGCACAACGGCAACGGGTTCCGCGAAGAAGTGCAGCGCCTCGCGTCCGCCTTCGCGACCGAGTCCACTCGCATGCATTCCGCCGATTGGAACGCGCAGATCGCGCACCATCCACGAGTTGATCCACACCGTGCCGCAGTCGAGTTGCGATGCGATGCGTGAAGCGCGTGCATCGTCGTTCGTCCACACCGTCGCCGAAAGTCCATACCGAGTCCCATTGGCGATGGCGATCGCCTCTGCGTCGCTCTCAAATGGAATCAGCGTTGCGACTGGACCGAAGATTTCTTCTTGGTTGGCGCGTGCGGTCGTCGCGAGATCGCTCATCAGCGTTGGTGGATAGAACGCGCCGGCGCGAATGCGCTCTGGGAGCATCGCAGGATCGACACGCACACCACCGCAGTGAATGGTTGCTCCATCCCGTCGTGCGGCATCGACCGCTGCAGCAACTTTCAGCAGATGCTGTCCAGAGACGAGAGCGCCGATGTCGGTCGTGGCATCCAGTGGATCGCCGACACGCAGTCGCTTCGTGCGCTCAACGAGTGCTGGGACGAACACATCCCATGCGCTGCGCTCCACCAAGATGCGCGAAGCACAGTGGCAGACCTGTCCCTGATTTGTGAACGCAGCACGGACGATGCCTTCGACGGTTGCCTGCAGTTGCGCTGGACCCGCGGCGTCGGCGAAGACCAACGCGGGATTCTTGCCACCCAGTTCGAGTGCGGTGCGCTTGAACGACGGAGCCGCAGCGCGCGCGATGGATTCTCCTGTCGCCGTGCCGCCAGTGAATGTGATGCACGCAACTCGCGGATGCGCCACCAGTGCGGCACCCGAGAGCAGCCCACGTCCCTGCACAATGTTCACCACGCCTCTTGGGAACCCCGCCTCAACACACAAACGCGCGAGCATCCATGCCGTGAGCGGCGTGACTTCACTGGGCTTGCCGACGACGGTGCATCCCGCCGCGAGCGCAGGCGCGATCTTCCATGTGAAGAGATAGAGCGGAAGATTCCAGGGCGAAATGCAGGCGGCGACGCCGAGGGCTCGGTGATGGACCGCGCTGCGCGACTGCGCATTCTCGAATGTCTCGCCTTCGTCGGCAACAACGGCATCAGCAAAGAAACGCAGATTGGAAATGGCGCGCGGAATGTCGATGGAACGGGCGAGGGCGAGCGGCTTTCCCGTGTCGAGTGATTCGACGCGTGCGAACTCATCCGCGTCGCGCTCGACAAGGTCTGCAAGTGTGCGCAATTGTGCAGCGCGAGCTGGTGCACCCAGCGCATGCCACGCGGGAAAGGCAGCGGCAGCGGCATCGACTGCGGCATCGATGTCGTGTGCAGTGCTGTCGGGTGCGGTGGCGATGAGTGATCCTGTGGCCGGGTCGTACACCGAAATGATCGCACCACCACTCGCAGGTGCGAATCGACCATCAATCAGATTCTGAATGGTGGTGGTTGCGGTCATTGCAGTCGCTGCAGTCATTGGATCAAGGATAGATGTTGCGGGAGATCCGCTTGCGGTCCGCACGGTCAATCCGATCCCTCGGTCGATGCCATCGAGAGTCTCTTCGCGCCGCTGCCCTTGGCGGTGAGCATCAGGTACGCGCCGCCGACTGCGACGAAACCTGCGAGCCACTGCCACCAGGCAAAGAGTTCGCCAAAGAGCACGAAACTGCCTGCGCTCACGAGAAAGGGTTGGAGTTGCAGCACGCCGCTGGTGATCACCACGCCGATGCGCGCGATACTCACATAATAGAAGACGTGACCAACGGCGATGCCGATGAAGGCACTGATGCCAAGTTCAGCAAGCACCATGCCAGAGAGTTGCGGGACATACATGCCATGATCGCGTCCGTAGATGAGCATTAGGATGATGAGTCCAACTGCTGTGAGTTGGCAGATGACGGCGAATGCAATCACCGGGTGATACTGATGCATACAGCGGCGCACACTGAGTCCATACATTCCGTAGCCAATGGCGCTGAGAATGCTCAGC
>SIAP01000032.1 GCA_009691725.1 Phycisphaerales bacterium | reverse complement strand
CGATGTGCGCACAAGCGTTGCACAGGGCGATTTCTGGCACTAGACTCGGATGCTCGGAGTTACTCGGGCGAGTACTCAAGTGGTCAACGAGGACAGACTGTAAATCTGTTGGCTTCGCCTTCGAAGGTTCGAATCCTTCCTCGCCCATTTTCTTTCTCTGCAGGGATAGGCAGGTTGGTGCAGAGACTCGCACAACATCGCAATTTGCAAGGGGTTGAGTTCCAAATTGCGAGAATGTGCAAGTCGGTGCCGCTGGTTGCTGCGTTGAGTTTTGCGTTACTTGTGCGTTGGATTCTGCGTTACTTTTTTTGACCCACGTGCCGGGTCCGGTTGCCGCCTGCACATTCAGGTCTTTGTGCTTCAGATAATGCTTCACGGCGATCAAGGGCTTTGTAACTATTTGCCCTCTTTGCTTTGGTGATGTCAATGGCGATCACGTGGTAAATGGAGAGGATCTCGCTGGGGTCTTGTCATCGTGGGGGAGCACCTGCGGGAACTAACAATCGCTGGCGATTTTTTTCAAAACCGATCGTCGCACGCTTGGCGTGACACTCGATCTTCGACACCCTAATACCTAAAAGAAAGGCGTCCATGGGGCGCCTTTCCTTCTGTAATGCAATCCATGCATCAACATGAGTTCAAGAGAATGATGATGATCACGATGGTGACGATGACTCCTATGACACTCTGACCACTGTCGTCGCTACTGCCAGAGCTGCCGCCTCCACCTCGACTGAGTTTGCCCGTATTTCGTGGACCGGCTGACTATACCGTGAGATTCTCTCGGGCAGCATCGATCATTCCTGGGGCGAGACCATCGTGTCAAAGGCCATCAGCGATGTATGCGGTGCCGAGCGAAAGCCGATCAGAACCAAGATGCTCTCCATCTACTGCGGACCCCGCGGAGCCGTGATTGATGCGATCAGTTGCGGTCCTCGCGCTGCTGCCTTTCGTCCTGAACTGAGCGAGATTGAGGCTGCGTGTGTAATCATCTCTGAGGAGTGAAGGGTCATCCAAAGCCTGCTCAAGATTGGCGCCGATGCCGCGGCAGGTGAGCCGCTCCTACCGCTCAAGTCGGTCTTCTTGCAACTGTCGATCGATCCAAGGGCTCAGCCGTCAACGGCAGCGATGGGTGCCCAATGGATGCTCCTACGCCAGTTGTGTCGAGATGCGCTACACACAGAGACACTCATTGAGTCAACCGATCGAATCTTGAATCACCGTGATGAAACTGAACAGCGTGCGCTCGCATCTGCACTGAACTGGGTGGTTGTCACGCTTGCACTCGTCGGAGTTGTTCAAACTCTCATCGCAGTGGCCGATTTTCGCGCGCAGAATCTTCGACCTTCGCAGTTTTGGATCCACACTTCTGTTGATTGGATTGCTCACAGCGGCGGCATCGTGTCGCTCGCAATTGCCGTGCTCGGACTCCCGATTGCTATTCTCCGGTACTGGATGATTTCACATCGACGGGTTGGGAGTTTGCAAGAGAAGGCCACCTCCGCCCACCCAACGCCTAAGAGAAGTGAGGCATGACCTGACATTGGATCCGTTTGTGCGCCCGCACGGAGTGGTGGTAACATCTCATCGCGGCGGAACCTCCGAAGGGAATCCAGCCTCGCGAACGGAATCCTTGATGGAGACTACTCCGATGAATCTATCAACACACATCCTGGGTAACGCCTGCTTCACGCTTGCGTTGGTACTGGGCGCTACTGGCTGTGGAGACGCAGACCTCATGCCCGCTGGGAGAACAAATGCGGTGCCGAGTGCCGGCGCCAATACGCACACGGTTGCGGTCTTGCGGGTGGATCTCGCACACGCATCGGTTGAACAGGTTTTTGATGCGATTGAGTCTGGGCTCACGCCGAGGACAATCGGTGCCACTGCTGCTCGCCCAGACGAAGTCGCGAAGCGAAAACTGTCGATGCTTCGTGACGGACTCACGGGCATCGGCGCGACGACAATCGTTGCATTTGTTCCGGGGGACGCGACCTTCATCGACGACATGGGCTTTTACATCGGTGCGACTGCCGACATGGATCCTGAGTTGATCGAGGACGAATTCGTTCGCGCTGGTGGCGTCAGTGGCATGCTCGTCACAAACATGCTTGCAGTGACAAGTCTGGGCCAGGGCTGGTACTTCGTTGGAGTTTCGGGCGATGGCCGTATCGAAGGCGCATCCGAGTCTCGCGCAAACGAATTTGCGAAGGCGCTCGAACAGTGCGACGACCTACCGCTTGCGGCTGCCGCACTTGCTGACTGGACTCCACCCGCATGGGTCGAAGAGGTGTCAGCCAGTTCACATGGCGAATCCGCCGATGTCATGAGCCACCTCCCTCGGCTCAACGGAAGGCTGATGCGACGGCTCGATGCGCTCGGCGCAAGCCTCAAGTCCGTCTGGGCGTTCAATGCTGGACTTGATCACGATCGAGTGGTAGTCGCCATGGTGTTCGAGGATGATGGCGCAGCCACCGACTTCGAGAGTGCGCTCACGCGAATCAAGAAGGACATCGAACTTGCGCGCGATGGAGGATTGCGGTCTGGAGAGATCTCAGCAAGCGATGATCATGCGATTAGCAAGTGGATTGCGGCTGTCAGCATTTCCCGTATCGGTCCACATGTCCGATTGTCGCATGCACTGGTTCCCTAGGAGGTTGCGCTTGCGGCGCCTGGAGATGAGGCGAGGGATCATTGCTTCTCAAGTTCCCAAGCTGGAAGGGCGTGCTTCAACTGGTTTACAGACATTCCGTTTTCCGAAGCGCTGCGATGCGAACATAGCGCCCCTTGTACTCAGCGCCCACATCACCAATGACCCACCCTGCTGCCGTCAACTCAACGATCGCTTGTGGTGTGGTGGTCGTCGACTGCGGGCTCGCCCAATCTGTCGTATTCATGACGACCCAATCAGCGGAATCGTGTTCGCCGGGTTGCACCGCTGCCATGGCATGCCCGCCATCTGCCTCATCGACGAGCACGACGCAACTCCATCCTGCAATCTTGGACGCTCGCGCGAGTGCGGTGAAGAGAATCGCAACACTGTCACAATCGCCTGCCTGAACAAACAGGGTTTCCAGTGGCATCTGTACACCGCCGCGAATCCTTCCATCTGACACTCGACCCTCCAATTGGAGGCGATACTCGAAGGACTGCACGAAGCTCGCGATGAGCGACAGCTTATCTCGCGGCGACTCGGCCCCTGCCTGCTCGCAGAGTGCATTCAATCGCTCCCCCAACCCGCCTAACTCGTCCATGCTTGTGTCAATCATCCATGCGTAATTGGTCTCGATTCGACCGTCTTCGGTCAAAATGAACCCGCAGCGTTTCAGAGCGCTCTCCCCCGTCGCGCTTGGATCGAACCCAAACCGAGTTGTCGCGGCGATTGCTTGTTGATCCGTGATGCCAATGCGAATTCCGAACTGAACCTGCTTCGAAGGGTCGCTCGCAGTTCGCCATGTCCACTCGTAGTCGGCATCCGCTGCGATCGCTTCCTTGAACTGCGGCAGGTATGTGCTCTCCCTCACCCCAGAATCTAAAACCGCATCAGACGACTGCGGCAACTGGACGATTGTAGAAATCGTCGCGGGTACAATCTCTGGATCCCGCCCACGTTTGTTCGCCCATTCACTCGCCCACGACGAATCATCGTGAAGCATCTCCACATCCAATCCGTGGTCATACTCGGGTGCGTCGAGGTCTACGGGGAGAGCACCTCCGCGATTCGCCGCTTCGATCACCTTGCCGATCAATCGACGACGAAAGACAACATCATCGAGCAGCGTTTGCAATGCGTCAGCTGCTGTGCCAACGATCGTGTGAGGTTCAACACAGACGAGAATCACTCCATCTCGGTTCTTGGCATCCCGAAAGGCGAGCACACGAGCGAATTCGAAGATCCCAGGGGCGCATCCCAAGAGCGCATATTGAAATGCCCCAGTCATGTACGGGCTGAAAGTACGCCTCGCATCGCATGTTGCATCGCCTCGATGAACCCGCCAATGGCCACGAATGAACTCGGGCACGGAATGAGCGCCATCCTTTGTCTTCAATTCCTCTGTGGCTGGCTCTACTTCGTCTCGAATCCACTGCGATGAACCGATGAACAGAATGGATGCACCGCAGCGCAAGCCGTATGTGAGTGGACCAAATGCATTGGCGTGACCAGCGCGATCCTTGAGGCCAAGGATGGTCTGTTCAGACTTGCAGCGATCCTCCAACTTGTGACCGTCTGACGCGATGAAGAGCCGAAGCACGCTCGACTTTCGCAAGTAGCGGCGAGCAAGGCTCGCGTGCTGTGGCACATGCAGCGCGACATCGATCATCGGTCGGATCGGCTCATCGTTTGCACCGTGATACGGGGTTGCCTCGATCATCGCACTCTGGTCAGCGTCAAGAGAAACGCTTCGCGGGCGATAGCGCTGCCGAGTTCCCTCGAAAACGAGCGTCGAGGTCAGAGCGAGATCGCACACCCCAAGGTCTTGCCCTCGACTGGTAATCCAACGCACATTGCGACGACGATCGGACACATCGGTTTCGACGGCGAGGAAGAGCCGCGTTCGACCCTGCAGTGAGAGGCTTCGCTCGATCGTCCCGGAGATCTCGACTGGTCTTGGGGCACACAGTCGATCCGAGCGAATAATGACCGCTGGAAAAATCCGTTCAATCGACTCCGTGGCACTCGTCGAATTCGAAAGCGCCCCATCACACTCGAGATACCAGCCCTCGTGGAGTCCAACGCACTCGCCCGCAGTTGCCCATCGTGATCGGTTCCAGCCAAGACCAAAGCGTGCGAGGTCATCGCGACGAATGAGCGCGTTTGGCTGGAAATGCTGTGCCGCACTACGCAGGTGCGCAAGAAAGAGCGCCGGCGCTTCAGCGACGGGAAGCACGGGTAGGACGGGTGCCCACCGAGAGATTGAAACCGCCGAGTCAACGCTCTCACTCGCAATGACAACGATGCATTGCTCGAGAGTCGCAGCGTCCTCGATGCGTCGCAGCAGCCTCCCGCCCGCTCGGAAAGGTAGCACGATTGCGCCGCATCCCTTGATGGCCTCAACAAGATCCTGTCGTGAGACGAGCTCATCTTCGCGGTACACAGGAACTTTCTCACCATCGATTTCGAACTGACCCACACTATCTGCGCTGCGTCGTGGAGCTTCGCGATCATCGATGACACACGCACCTTTCGCATTGCCACCTATTCCCTTGTGTGTTGCAACAAATGCAAGTGCCTCGTCGATTTTCTCTGGAACAACTTCGACGGTGAGGCGACCCGCGCGGCTCATCGCCCGCGGTCGAATTGACACATGATGGCCACGCAATCGCGCATCTCCGCCAAACAGTCTGGCTGCCAACGATTCGAGCGCAACCTGCGCGACTGCATCCTCGCCGATGTCGTGACTGATCTCGAATGTGGGCGATCGATCGACCGCCACGGGTTTCGCACCAATCGGCGGCGTTGCAACGATTAACTGCATTGCTCGGTTTTCAGACTGGAGCAGCACACGATGCTTGTCGAGCAAGAATGGAAAGTGCATTCGCCGTTCTGACTTCGCAAGCATCGCTGCGAGGTTCTCGACTATTACGACTTCGGATGTGAAGAGCAGTGTGCGCACGACATCGCGCGAGAGGGCACCACCAAACATCGACTTCTCATAATCCTCGAGAGTTGCAACAAGAACATCTGGCGGCTTCCGATCGGTTGGTAGGTGCGGATCAACCGCAGGAGCGCACCACCGCGCAGCGGACTGTGCATCGAGTCCATCCACTTGATACAGCGTCTCGAGTCGCATCGCCTCGAATGCGGTGCGAGCACAGCGAACAACATCCATGCGTGTCTGCTCGTCTGGCACGAGGTAGAGAACGCGCTGACCGCGACTGAGGGTTGCGAGTGCCGAACACGCCAGGAGTGTGTTCCGCACCGTCAGATCCGCTGAGTCTTCAAAGCACTCCTGTGCGGCCTGGATGAGAAGATCTGCATGTGACTCTCGAGCGCAGCCGAATGAGTCCACCTGGAGCGACTTAAGATGCGCTGACCACAATTCCTGCCCAGCACTCAGCACGCGAACCTGATCCACGGTCGGTCGTTGATTCCCGAAGAGCCAACTGAACTGATCCCCCTCAATCACAGGTGCGTAGGTGCCGTTCACCGCGAGCGCTGCCCGATCGATCGGTGCACTCCACTTGCACTCAAAGCGCCCAAACCTCTCCTTCCCGTCAACTTCAAGGGCACGACAAAACTGCGGTCGTCTGCTCTCAGCGGCTCCGCCAGCGTCCTGCGACTCTACTTCTTCGGTCTCTCGGAACCACCGACTTGGGTTGAGCCACCCGAGCCAACAACCAAGTTTCCGAAACAGCCGTCGAAAAAAACCAACCTTCTTCAGCTTCTTCTCTTCTGTGCCATCCGCAGAGACCCTGAAGATAAGAATGATGATCACGACAGTTGCGATCGCAATGCGAAGGGGCGATAGGTTTAGAATTCCAAGGAGTACGATCCTGATCCATCCCAACCACATCGGAATGCAGTAGGCAGCAAACTCGACAACCGAATTGATTATTCCCTGAAAGCCAGAGATCACAACCGCAGTGATCCCCGCTGCGACAATGATCTGACGGACAAATCGGCGGATCGTCCCAAACGTGGATGCGCTTCGTGCTGCGGACGAAGTGAATTCGACATAAAACAGAATTCCCCAGACGGGGAGGCATGCCGCAAATGCGCACGCACCGACCCAACGCGAAGGCAGCGTCCGGCTACTCACAATCCACACAGAGACGACCGCGAGCGCAAACACAATCAAGAGTCCGAAAACAAAGTCACGCGAAATCTTGCCCGCGCTTGAGCGAGCCGCACCTTGTGCCCCAAGCATCGACCAGCGAATCGTCAATGCAACTGTGAGCAACGCAGCGAACACCGCCGTGAATACGAACACTACAACCGCTCGAATTGTCCCCAGCGTATCAATGAGCTCGCGCAAACCTTGAGAGACGCGCACGATGAATTCGGGTATCGTGGGAAATGTCCCACCAAGCGCGCCCATGAAGAATTGTGAAACGATGTCCCACATCGACTTCAGGACATACGCTATTACGGCGACAACGACTCCCACTGTGATCCAGCGCCACTTCGCCAACCGGCGCGATGCCATCGCGGGATGAGACGAATTCGCACCCAATTTCTGTTCAATGAACTGCGTGCGCAGGGCGATCAACTTTTCTTCCTTGGAGGGATCTGCGGTCGTTCCAACAGAGTCACTCACGTTGCGCTCCTTCCAGTAACGGCGACTGCATCATCTCACTACTGTGAAGGTCAAGGAATCCTTCCCACACGGACACCGTTCCATTGAGTCCGCGCTCATACTTCCGCTCCTTAGGATTGCGAAGCGAGATTGGAATCTCCTCGAGCAGAAGTCCGACCAAACCCCAGCAATCCAACCGTTCAAACGAAGCAATCGCGCGAACAGTTCCGCCGTAGTACTCCGCGACCGCCGTGACGGAATCACTGAGGTGTCCCGGGAGGCAGCAGTGAACTCGGACAACTCGTGTGATTGGTCGACCGAACGCACGGCGCGTTGTGCAGCCGAGCCCTGCGAAGTCGCTCGGCACCCCGAACACGCCCATAATCGCAGCGCTCGTGAGCGCATGGTCGTGTGCCGCAGCAACGCTGCCACCGAGTTGCCCGAGGATGCTCGCTCGGCACTCATCAACCATTTCTCCAAGCTTGCCCCTCAATCGAGGCTCAAACTCCCAGAGTCGAATCGCACCGGTGCAATCCCTGTCCTCTCGGAACAGTTCTTCAGACCACCAACGTCGATACTCGGATCGACGGCGTGCAGCAGCAGTGTGATCGCGACGCAAGAGTTCATCTACGAATGAGTCGATGCCGACTGCGTCGCTGCATTCAATCCGAGTCGCGCGATCCCACGCAATCACCTCCGCTTCACCTGCAACCTTTTCCAATCGCGCAATGCTGCGAGTTTCAGCCAGCTGCGTGATTCGCAACAATCGCTCCGCAGCCTCTTGGGTCTTCGAAGCACTCTGGAGCCACTGCACGCGACGCGCGAGGAGGTCGCTCCTCGCACCTCTCCGAACGCGCTCGCCGAAGAGGGAGGCAATCTCAGTTTCCACCCCGTACACCTGCTCTTCGACATCATTGCGCGCAGTTTGACCGCCCCGCACTTCTAGCCACAACAGGATCGCAGCACCAACGAATGCTCCGATCGGCGCAACGAGTCCGATCCAAATAGACCAACCCCAGCCCACCGACTTCATGGCAAGCCCGTACGAAACACCGACAAAGAGCGATGCAGCCAGTGCGCATGCGATCCGCGGCCAAATCGCCAAGAAGTGCGCCCGCGCGAGATCGAGTTCCTCGCCGCATGCAACAGCATTCGCACGACCATCCCGAACGCTCGATTCGCGTTCGCCAAGTTTCATCCACCCGAGCATGGCTGTGTCCAAGTCCCGAAGTTCAGATTCGTGAGCCTTGTAAAACGACCCATATGCAAACCATCGCAGCGCCTCAGGCATGTCATGAATGCGCTGCCAGGCAGTTGCTTGAACGCTCCGTGGACCCTCAATCGCTTCTAGCGCTTCGAGGGCCTTCGCCATTCGATCTTCCATGAAGCGCTTCCCACGCCCTTCGAATCGGCGATACCAGTCGCTCTTGTTCAGCGAATCGCGACCTCCGGCGGTATCTGTTCGCCAGTTGGCATGATGTACGCCGGTGTTCGATGACTTCTCGGGATCCAGTTTCAACCAACTCGGGAGTTCGGGTCTCGTATTGCGCCCTGAAGGAATGTCCATGCAATGTTGGGGTACTCCATCCGAAGCGATTTTGACTTTGGGCGCCTCGAGAAGTCCCACCTTTCCCGCCGATGCCGTGTCGCAATTCGATTCCCCATCCGCAGACTGCATCGCCACTCGCATGAGTCGGAGGGCCTGGGTCTGAATGTCTTCAAACTGAAATCGAGTCGGATTGAACGAGATGGACCGCCACGCATGCAAACCGTTTTCACGTGGGGCATCCGACGCGATGCTTGCGAGAAGACGTGTGACTTCCGACGGCCAACATTTCGAAACTGAACCGATGCGACCACCGACGGTGGCACGAGTGATCTGATTCATGAGATAACAAGGACGCCCCTTCGAACTCGCAAGCACATGCAACCCGTGATCCGATTCGTTCGAAACACCGAAGGCGCACTTCTCGAGTAGTTCTGCATCAGATTCATCGAGTCCCTCATGTGCAATGACAATGATTGCCCCAATCGGAGGCAGGATGCGATCTTCCTGAAGCGCTCTCTCCGCTGTTTCAACAAGTTTCTTCACATCACCGATGACTTCAGCGAATCTCCCAGGCTTTTCGATCTCGAGTACGAAGACCAACTTGCCCTGTGGCAGTGTGATCATGTGCCGAAAGCGGCGTCTCCACAGGTCGTCTGAACTTCCGTCGCCAATCCCCGCAGCAAGTAATTCCTCTTCGGAATCGTCGTCCGATGTCGGCGGGATCGGTTCGCGCGCAAGCTCGAGCGGTAGCCACGACACACCAGGCAAGCCGAATGCAGCATCGGATGCGCAGGTGAGCACACTCGCACCAACTTCGCGCTCCAAGCGTCGTCGCAAACGCTTTGGAAGTGCAATCACCAGCGACATTCGCTATGCACCAAATGACTTCATCTGATCCAAGTCGGTCTTATCGAGGAACTTCTCGAATCGATCCAAGAACTCCATTTGCTTCGTCTTGTCCTCTTCCGAACCGCCTGAGGTTCCCTTGATGTTGTCCCTCCATTGCGACACATACGACTTCAGCCACTTCTGCAGCGCATCGCCGTGTCCCTTCGATGTGACAACGTGAAGTTGCTCATCATCACGCTTGAGCAACTCTGCGAATAACGCTTGCTCCTTCAGAATCGCATCGATGGCGGGGTTTGCACCATCACTCTCAAACCACTTCACAAACTTTCGCATCGACGAAATATCGCCAGACCACTTCTCTTCGATGTCGAGCCCGATTCGTTCGAGTCGCCCATTCTTCCTCTCAAACAGTTCTCGTTGAAAAGCTGGCCCGCGCGAGTCGCCCTTCTTCTCGAGCAGGAGTGGCAGGTGCCACAACTTTTCAGGATGATCGGCGTTTGGACCGACAGTCGACCCAAAAAGGTCATTGAACTTCTTTACGAATTCCTTGTACTTCGTCTGCCAGTCTGCTTTCGAATCGGTTGTGTATGACTCATTTCCGAGGAGTGCGTAGGCGAGGGCGTACCAGCGACGTTCCATCTTTATGGACTGTCGTTCTGGGTTCACCCAAGGCTTCCATCGGCGACTCGACCAGTGGGGAATGTCGATGTAGGTTGGGCTGAGATACCCGAGACCAACGCTGCCGTCGTCACGCTTGAATGCAGATACGCCTGCCTCGGCCCACTCAAGCCACTTGCGCACCTGAGGGTCACTTGGAGCGCTAAACCAGCCATCCCAGCCCGTCTCTGCGAAGCGGGTCTTTGGCAGGTCCGACGTTGCGACCATCATGAAGAAGTTGCTATCAATAGTTCCAGCCTTTACGTGTGAAAACTCATCTGAACGCTCCCTCCCCAATTCGGAAAGTCGAGCGGCGAGATCCTTGTTCGCATCTCCGTTCGCTTGATCAGGGAGGAACACCGTCGCACGGTCTCTACGGTCTCCCGATTGTTCGAACTGCACGAATGGATCACAACTCGCAGCAAGTTTGAGCGCAGCCGAAAGCAGGACAGACTCCGGTCTTGGCGCCATCAGGTCGCTCTTGGCGGATCCAAGCTCGCGTTGCCTTGCATCATGTTCCGCATACATTTTCGATGGACTGATGCCAGTGATGAGCACCACTTGACGATCGAGTTCTGTCGAGAACACGGCGTCCCCCCTCCGCTCAACCCATGCTGCAAACCACGTGTCCGCCAAGTCACCCAAAACCTTCTGGAGTCCGAAGTGCCTCTGCAATTCCTTGAACTCGATCGCCTGCCGAGCAATGACAGACTGCAACTTCTCTTGAATCTGATTTCGAAACTCGTGGGTTGATCGCGCACTGCGCGGTTCACTTGACAACCCCTCAAGGGTGACGAACTCCGACATGCCGTGCTGAGCTGCGGTTGTTGCCGCTTCGTCTTCAACCAACTCCTGCACAATCGTGTCAAAGACCTTTGCCTCAAAGATGGGATAGAGCGGCCGGATCAACTTTGATACAGGCGAATTGCTATCGCTCATCAATCTCTCGCGCATAGCGTCCTGTGCCCCCATTCGACCCTCATCGCCACTCGCAGGCATTACCGTGAAGTAGCGTTTCTGATAATCCGCGAATGACTTCTGACAACTGTTTGCCGTGTTTTCGTACACAGCTTTGACATGGGCGAGGCTGTTACCCCACAACGTGAGCCGGTCGACAATCTCGTCAACGAGGGTAATCATGACTTCCAACACGCCTGGGAACGCTGCAGTACCAAGTTCTCCCGCAAGCGTTCGCTTGAACTTTGAACTGGTCGCACCTTTGAATCGACTGAACAGCCCGAAGTGCTCCTTGAGCCACTCGTCACCATCCCCGGTGGCTGGCGTCGGGCTCGGAGTCGAAGCAAACACTGCTTTCATTTCCGCGAATGACGCGCGCTGATCTTGAAAAAAGTTTAGTGTCTGCTGGATCACATCCAAAGCAGGGATGATGCCGAACTTCATCGAGGTCGCAACATGCTTGATCTTGATCCGTTCAATAATGTCAGCTGCAATTTGTTTGGTTTCGAACGCGCCCGAACTCCTCGCGGATTCTGACGATCCATGCAGGGCGCTCCAAAAAACACTACCGACTTTGTCGGCGTGACGCTCATTTCGGATTCTCATCTTTGCCGCTGCGATCTTCTTCTTCAATACCTCACGCTTCGAATGCTCTCGCGTTTGGGTATCCGAAATGCTGATGACTGTCCTACCGACGATCGAATGCGCGAGCACGCTGAGCGGCATCGAACTGTCAAGTTCGTTCTTCGCAAGAGCACTAAAGTCACTTGCCGATCCGAGGCAAAAGAACTTTGCAACATCAGCGCTAGCGTCATTCAACCTCGACGCATCGAAACTCTTCGACTTGAGCAACTGCCTCACGCGCTTCTCACGTGCTGCGAAGAGCACGCACTGACGAATGTTTGAGATTGGTACATACAGAATGCTCGTTGCAGTGGCACATGCGCGCTCAGGTTCATTCGCATCGGTCGATCTCGCATGCGCGATGGCGAGCCGCCCGTACATCGCTGCTGCAGCAATCTGGAATGCGTGGTCTGAAGTAGTCAGGATCACACTCCTTGACTGTCGCGTAAACAAATATGCACGGTGAATTGGCGAGCGACCTGCGCGCGCCTCCTCCGACTGTGGCATATAACGGTCGGTGTCAAGCGCGTGGGCATTTTCATCGCATGGATCCGCCAAATGTGGCAGCACAAATCGTCTTTCGAGCGCCTTGCCCGCATCGCCGCCAGCGATGCTCGACTCGATGTCGACCCTCGACCGCAACCACATGGCGAGTTCGGACAACCCGGTGAAATTGTTCACTTCCAATTTCACCCGCTGCTCTGGGCGTTGAGCCATCACATCAGCGAACACCGAAGAATCAAAGAAGAACCCGATCGGACGACAAGCTCGTCGACCGCCCTGAGGCTTCCAGAAGAACTCGCGCGCCTTGAGCGACAGCACCTGCCAACACCCTCGTCCCGTTCCTCCCGCCAAACTCCCCACGACGAAGAGATCCACCGAAAAATTTTCCATGTCGCGCCGATTCAGAGTCTCTTCGAGCACCGTTTCAAGCAGTCGCTCGAATGCTTGCAACTTGTCCCACGCCAAGAAGTGACTGACGAGGGGGCACTGTCCAGCGCCTCGACCCACAGGCTCGGGCATGTCGGGTGCGCTGAACGGTCGAGTTGACTCGCCGCCTGCCGTGGATTCAAACCACCAGTGTTGCCTCGCGACCTTCAGCTGCGCATCGTTCATCCGTGCGAACCGTTCGGAAACAAGGTCTTGGAAGAGGTCGACATCGTCCGCCAAACTAAACTTATGAACGGTCGGTGGGTTGGAAAGGCCAGTCTCGGAAAAGACAGCCCTGACCGCCTTCGCTGCCTTTTCCATGTCATTCTCGTCCGTGTCGCACAGAATGATGGCAGTACTGCTGCAAGCCATCGCTGTTGCGGCGGGATCATGAGCCATGAAGCGCATGAGGCTCGCGATGGTCTTTCCACCCGAACCACCGAATCCAAGGAGAATTGTTAGAGTCTTGTTTCGAGCCATGAGTGATGTTCCTTAAATATGGCGAAGTAGTAAAAGCACGAACAGAGGACCCCAGATAACTGCAAGCCCGGTGATGAATAAGAACGATTCAAAGAGATAACGCGTTCGCGATGGGGCGATGCGAAGTCGAAGTCTGGATGCATCGGGTCCGGCTCCCACCGATGGTCCCAAGATGGTCTCCCAAGTACCCTCTCCTTCGCGCATTGCAGCTCCGAGTTGAGCGCAGTTTTCCGGCTTCAGATCGGGCGTAGCCGCGTCAGCGGACCAAATCAGCTCGCCGATCCCTCCGGCTGTCCACCCCGCCTGTTCATCGGCGTATGACATGTCTGGAATGGTGAAGGTGGCGCACTTGCGCAACAGCGAGCACCGACCAAGCCGTCCGAATATCCATCCCACCTCTAGTTCCTCATCATCGATGGTTGCAGGCATGCCGTCATCATCGCCAAACCCGTTCCATTGGTTTCGGCGGTGAATCGACCACGAGTACTTCGCCATCCAAAACTCGTTGCCGTAGGAGATCAAGTACAGCCCGACGGACAGAAGCAATCCAACAACAGCCCAGATTCCGATGTACAGGAGGTTATGAGCGGGGTGTACGAAAAGAATCGTTTTAGGTCCCGACACTCCAACCTTGCCGTCGCCGCCGTGTTCAAAATATTCAGCCCAAACTCGCACCTCGCGCGGCTGACGACCCGTGGGATTGCGTAGTTGAAGTTCAACGGTGTCCCCAGCGTCGTCAATTGGCTTGGCATTCTCATCGCCATTGCCCTCCACATGAATCAATCGCTTCGACCATGCGCCTACTGTCTTTTCGACAAAGATTGCCACACTATCCCCATACCAGTCGCGTGTCTCAACCGCATCATCCTTGTCGACTGTTATTCGGTAAGACGGCTCAATAGCGGACATCGCAATCACCCAATTCCCTGAGATCGGCGGTGGCGGTGGTGAAAATCCATTCACCACGAGAGTCGCGTTGACATCAATCCGACCGTTCCCTGTCCCGTCGACTGTGACGCTCCGATCTCTTCCGTCGCCAACTTGCGACAACTTCTGACCCGCACCAGTAACGGACCAGTCAACGGACTCCACCGCACCGTGCCATGCCACCGATTTGTCCTCTGACCGAAGTTCAACCTTGAACTTTGGAGCAGATTTCCCGACCCACGGAATCGTGTCACCATTGGCAAGTTCCTTCCCGTCTTGGGATTGCATCACGGCGACAAGCTTCAATTCCGGAAATCTGATTTTCAAATTGACCTTTGACTCTGCGAGTACCTGCCGGTCGGACGAAAGAACACGCCCGACAAAGGTGAGAGTCTCCCCGTGCTTCCCAGGTTCGGCGGTGAATTCATAAGACACCTCATGCTCGTCGTCTGGTTTCAGATCGACCGGCTTTGGGAGCCCAGGCACCACGAGTTCGACACCCCCCACTGCGGTGAGATCGATCGGCAACAAACCTTTGACGGACAGCACCACACGCTGCTTTTCATCAAAGTTCCACACCGCGCCATCATCGACTGGCGAAACAAACCGAATGTTTAGCTCTGGTGCTCGAACGAGATAGCTCAGATCAAACGCTCGACCAATGTCCTCTTTCGCTTTCCCCGAATCGTCACGCACAGCCGGAGTCGCTCGGATTTCGATCTGTTCGCCTTTACCTGGAATCTTCGCATCCGGGACAACATAGGATACTGTGACCGACTCTTCCCACGCACCCGGCATCGGCGAAGATCCAAGAGTGTCCCACCCGCCTTGTTCATTCTTGATTGCAAATTTCACGCTCTCAACTTGACCGCGCTCTGCGGAATCGACGATCGCTTCGATCTTTGCCCCCTTGCCAGCAATTTTGACGATATCGCAGGCGAGGAGGCGCACCGCTGGTCCCGCCTTCACCTCAACCTCCACAAACCTCCAACCAGTATCAAACTTCCTGCCGCACTCTTCGTGCGTCCACCGCACGCCCAACCGCTTGGTGCCCTTTGTCAAACTCTTGGCCGAAAACTCCGACCCGCAGGATTGCGGCTCCGTCACTTCCCCGTCGTTCCAAATCCATTCGACGGCCCCGTCGGATGGTGCGTCCGCGAGAGCACACTTGAACTCGTCACCAGCCACCACATCCTTTGGCAGTTTGATCTGCAGGTTCTTGGGGATTTTGACAGCGCGCACAGTCAAATGCTGCTCCCGTGGCGGGTTGCTCGGAGCCGTGACTGTTACTGTGTATTTATGATCTCCCGCCGGCACCCCGGCGGCAATGCAGACGCTCGTCCCGCTTGTGCCGAGGGGGCATTGCGGTCCGCGCCACGCAACCGTGCAGGCGCTAGGTACGTTGACTGATAGGTCGAAGGCGGAATCAGCCTCGACGAGTTTCGTGAATTCACCGCAGTCAGACGGTAACCCCCAGGTGTCTGGTTTCGGGGAGAGTTCATACGCCGGCACTCGGATTTCAGTTCGATTTGATCGCTTCCCGCAGGCAACTGCCGTCACACTCACTGTAGCCCCTTGCGGAAGCGGACTCGAACTCTTGAATGTCAGAGTCCAACCGCCGTTCCCTGCTGGCGCCCAATCGAACTGGAGCGCACTAGCCGGAGACGTAGGCTCACACTCAAACTGGACGTCCTTCAGAATCGCTCCTCCAACCTCCCTGCCTTGAACCCGCACCACCTGCGGCCCGCGTTGGAAATCAAACGGTTGGAGATCGATGGACGATGGGGTCAACGCAACTGTGGTCTCTGTCGGCGGCGCCTTCATCGCAGTCCCAAAGGGCAGTGCGTCAATCTCCGCTCCCGCACTATTTAGCTTCTTCGCGAGTTCCTCTGCTTCGGGGGTAAACGGCCGGATGCAAACCGTCACATCCGAGCCAGCAACCCTACGCAAACTGTCGAGAGATGCTACGACCTCCTCCACGGATCCATGCCGAGTATCGAGGCCGTCTGAATACAAACAAACCAACGCACTCGACCACAATCTTTCTTTATGTTCCACCTCGAGTTTCTTAAAAACCGATGTCAATGTGGAGTAGACCGCGGTTTCTCCCCTCATTTCGCGCAGATCCAACACGGATAGGCACGCCTTCTGCGCATCGTCGACCTGGCTTGTCCCATTGACCGGAAGGCTCACGGAGGAACCCTTGCGCAACGTGCCAGGGTTCGTCGCAAATGGCACTAGGACAAGGTCGAATCCGCCGCCCTTCCCAAGCATATCGAGATCCTTCCGCGCCTGAGTCTGCACCAACTTGTAAAGCTTCTCCGGTCCTTTGCTGCCCACCATCGAACCGCTGCGATCAAAGATGAACACTACGAGCGGTCGAACTCCCGCGCTGGAGGTTCCGACAACCTGCGACTGTTGCATTGTCGCAGTCAGCGTGAGATCTGTTGAGTCGCCACGCGCCCCTGCCTTTGCGCCGAACAATCCCAGCACCAACAATAAAACGAACGCTACTTTCGAATGCGAACCGTTTAAATTTCGACACACAGTTATTGATCGGGTAACCACCACGAAACCTCCAGAGTGAGGCAGGCTATAGGAATCCACTTATAATCGCAATTCAAGGGCGCGGAACTGGCGGAGTCTGATAATGCGGCGGAATGTCATCGGGTAATGACTCCCGGACGGGCATCAGAAAGCCCTCAAGAGCAACTGGAACAAGATTGCACTTGTGCTGTATCGCATGGGCGATTTCCCGGCGCACCCAATCGTCCAGATCAGCGCACCGATCGAGACATCCGATGGCTCCGACGAGCAAAAAATGCTTGCGACCCTCAATTTGGGCGAGGAGTTGCGTATCGAAGTGACCGCCATGGAGGTCGTCTACATCTAGAAACACATCAAAGCCTTGATTGCTCAAGACCTCCTGAAACAATCGAGCGTTTTCAGCACCGCCGCTGCGTCGATAGGAAATGAAAACCCCGAATTCATCCATCCCTCAAGTGTATCGTGGA
>SIAP01000001.1 GCA_009691725.1 Phycisphaerales bacterium | reverse complement strand
GCAGCGGCCGAGGTGTTCTGCGCAGGGAATCCAGTGTGTAAGAACGCCCTCGATAGTTGCGCGGTCATTCACGCCGCGCCGGGGTGTTCGGATCCCGCCTGTTGTGATGCCGTGTGCAGTGTGAACCCATTCTGCTGCGAGACAAGTTGGGACGCTGCATGTGTCGAATCCGTGGTCGAGGTGTGTGGTGGGTGCGGTGATGTGTTCACCGGTGACTGCTCCACAGTGCACAAGACACCCTACTGCGACAACGCCATTTGTTGCGGGATGGTCTGCGCTGCAGATCCATTCTGCTGTGCGTCCGAGTGGGACTTTGCCTGCGTCGAGCGAGCCGCGACGCTCTGCCCTGTGCGAAAGGGCGGCTGTGGTGATCCCACGGCGCGAAGTTGCTTTGTCGCGAGTTTCATGCAAGGGTGTTCGGACCCCGGTTGTTGCATATTCATCTGCGACATCGCTGATGCGTACTGCTGCACTGTGCAGTGGGATGCCATTTGTGTCGGGCAAGCGCTGACCTTTGCGCAACTTGGACTCGGCTGCACGATGCCGACGGGCTCCGAGAGTGGACGTGGGAATTGTCTGGTCGCACACGCGACCAAGGGCTGCTCCGATGAGGACTGCGCTGCGGCAGTCTGCAGCATCGATGAGAATTGTTGCCGCATCATTTGGGATGCAGATTGCGCTGATCTCGCAGAGTTTGTGTGCATTTCGCCAGGCGGTTGTCCGGGGACTGAGGGCTCCTTCAATGTGCATACGTCTCCTGGGTCAATTGACCCATCCTGCTGCAACGCAGTCTGTCTTGTGATGCCATCCTGTTGTGAGATTGGATGGACGCAACCCTGTGTGACGCTCGCCAACCAACGGTGCAAGCCTGCGCCAACTTGGAATCTCCCCTGCACTGGTTCCTGCACCGAGGTTCATGACAATCCCGGTTGCGATGATGTCGCATGCGGTAGCGCGGTGTGCTACGCCGACGCGACATGCTGCACGATCATGTGGGATCAAGAGTGTGCCACGCTTGCGCGGGGATTGTGCTGCGGACTCCCAGGATGTGGGAGCCCGTGCAATGGTCCCTGCTTGGTGCCGCACGAAACTCCCGATTGCAGCGATCCGTTCTGCTGCGCGGCAGTCTGTGCAGAGGATCCATACTGCTGCTCTGTGGAATGGGACTCCTTCTGCGTCAAGTTTGCATTTGAGCGCTGTGCGACTGGGTGCGGAAATGTTGAGGCAGGCTCGTGCTTCATTGGTCACAATCACGCCGGCTGCGCGGACGCGCTGTGCTGTGTGAAAATCTGTCGCGATGATCCCTTCTGCTGTGAGACAGGGTGGGACTCTGCGTGCGGTCAGGCTGCACAAGCGGATCCCGACTGCGCTTCAACATTGGTGTGCGGAGATGAGGCGGCTGGTGAGTGTTGTTCGGCGCACATCGACTCACCGAAGTGTCGCAATGCCGCATGCTGTCAAGCGATTTGCGCACTCGATTCGATCTGCTGCGACTTCGGGTGGGACCAAGCATGTGTCGGCCTCGCCCTGAGTTCGGCGGCGTGCGACTGCACTCGACCCTGCGGCGATGCCTGTGCGAACGAGTGCTGCACGCCGCATGAGACCCCCAATTGCAAGGATCTGGCATGCTGCACTGCTGTGTGTGCAATTGATTCCTACTGTTGCGACACCGCATGGGACATCAGCTGCGCGAACGGGGCTCAACAGATTTGCAATATTGGTCCCGATGCGGCGTGTCCGCCGCCACAGTGTGGAGATCTAGAAACGGGCAATTGTTGCGTGCCACATCTCTCACCTTCATGTCGCAAGGTCGAGTGTTGTGAAGCGGTGTGTGCGATCGATCCCAACTGCTGCATCACTCAATGGGATTCCTCGTGCGTGGAGCATGCGAACGGGCTGTCTGGTCCCTGCGAGTGCGATGGTCCCAGCTGCGGCTCGTCTGGAACAGGGTCGTGCTTTACGGCGCACGCCACGCCATTCTGCGATCAATCCAAGTGTTGCTTCATCATCTGCGGCAAGATCCAACCGGAGTGCTGCACGATCTCGTGGGATGCGACGTGCGCAGAGTTGGCGACATTCTTCTGTAGCGGACCCTGACCTCAACTCTGGCCTCAACTCTGGCCTCAACTCTGGCCTCAACTCTGACCTCAACTCTGGCCTCCACTCTGGCCTCAACTCTGGCCGAGTCACACCCCGACGAGTGTCTGACGACGATCTGGTCCGACCCCGACCATCTCGATTGGAATTCCAAGGAATTCCTCGACGAATGCCAGATACTTCTCGGCATTGACCGGCAATTCCTTGCGGTCGGTGACTGAGCGAAGTTCCTCGGTCCAGCCGTCGAATGTGGTGTAGATCGGAGTGACAGCGGCGAGAGTTCGCGCATCTGGAAGGAAGCGATCTGTGACGGATCCGTCGGCAAGTCGATACTTGGTGCAGATCTTGAGTCGATCAAAGCCAGCGAGAACATCAAAGAGTGTGCAGGCAATGCCAGTCGCTCCACACACCATTGCGCTGTACTTCACCGCCACCAGATCGAGCCAACCTGTCCGGCGTGGACGACCGGTGGTTGTGCCGTACTCGCGTCCGCGCTCGCGAATGAGATTGCCAGTTTCATTCAAGAGTTCTGTTGGGAACGGACCTGCGCCAACTCGGCTGCTATATGCCTTCATGATGCCAAGGATCCGTCCGATGTGATTCCCGGGAACACCTGTGCCGGGCGGGATTCCAAGCGTGGAGCAATTGCTGCTTGTCACAAAGGGATAGGTTCCGTGATCGATATCCAAGAGGCACGCATTTGCTCCCTCAAAGAGCAGTGATTTCCCATCCGCAATGGCGTCGTGGAGTGCGTAGACGGTATCGGTGATGTGCGGGCGAAGTCGCTCGCCCAGTGCGGCATAGCGCACTGCAAGTGCATCCGCATCGAGCGGGGGAGCGTGCACTCCAAGTGCCTTGAGTTCGGCAGTTCGCAATCGACAAATCACCCGCAGACGATCTGTGAGATAACTGGCATCGAGCAGATCCCCCATGCGGATCGCAGTGGATCGATTGATCTTGTCGGCGTATGCGGGACCAATTCCGCGTCGCGTTGTACCGATGGCGAGACTTCCCTTGTCGTTGTTTGCAACTCCAGCGAGGAACTCTTCGAGCGCCGCATCCTGTTCCTTGTGATATGGCATCACGACATGTGCGCGGTCTGATACCTGCAGATTTCCTTCGACGGTGACCCCGCGCGATCGCAAGCGATCAATCTCCTCCAAGAGTTTCTCGGGATCGACGACCACGCCGTTGCCAATGACATTGCGTTTCCCAGGATTCAGGATTCCAGAGGGAATGAGATGGAGTGCGTATCGTTCGCCCGCGACCTCCACGGTGTGCCCTGCATTCGCACCGCCGTTGTAGCGGACAATCACATCGTGTTCGGCGGTCAGAACATCAACAATCTTGCCCTTCCCTTCGTCCCCCCATTGGAGTCCGACGACGGCAGTGTGCGGTTGAAATCCAGTGTTTGTTCTTTGTGTCACGCTGGCGAGTCTATCGATTGATCGTTGAGAAAGCAGAGCGTGCTAGCCTCCTTGAATGGATGGTGCCGTGAATGTTTCGCTGCAGGTTGCCCAAGTGCGGGCAAGCGATGTGGCCAGTCGCGCCGATGCGCGCTACAGAGGCGCATACGTCCATGTCCCATTTTGCAGGCATAAGTGCCACTACTGCGACTTCTATTCATTCGTCGACAGCGAGCACCGCGAAGAAGCATTCGTCCAGCGGCTCGAACAGGAACTCGAGAGTGCAGTGCCATTCTTGACACAGCCTCTCGAAACAGTTTTCGTCGGTGGCGGAACCCCAACCATGCTGGGTGCGCCGCTTCTTGGGCGCATGTTGAACTCGATCGCACGAATCCTCCCCGTCGCGAGGGATGCCGAATGGTCGGTGGAGGCAAATCCCGAGACTGTCGATCACGCAACCGCCGATGTGCTCGCCAGCGCGGGTGTTCGACGGGTGAGCGTTGGCGCGCAGTCGTTCACGCCGAAGTTGTTGAAAGCACTCGAGAGGGATCATGACCCGCGCTCGGTCGGGCGGGCGATCACCATGCTTCGGAACAGCGGCATCCCACAAGTCAACCTCGACCTCATCTTTGGAATCCCAGGCAGCACGCTTGATGATTGGCGGCGAGATCTTGCTGCAACGCTCGAGCTCGCGCCAGACCACATAAGCGCATACGGGCTTGTCTACGAGCCAAATACGCCGCTGACAGTCAAACTGCGGCAGGGGGTTGTGACCAGACTTCCCGAGGACGATGAAGCAGAGCAGTACGAGTATGTCATTGCGGAACTCGCGCGGGCTGGATACGAGAGGTACGAGATCAGCAGTTGGGCACTCCCAGGCAAGACCTGCCAGCACAACATTCTGTACTGGGAGAACGCAGATTGGTGGGGGTTTGGTCCAAGCGCCTCCGCTCATGGCGCGGGGATTCGATGGAAGAATGTGCCACGATTGGCGACGTGGCTTGAGTGTGGTCCATCGTCGCCGGTGCAGGATGTTGAGTCGCTCGACGCAAATGGGCGAGTTGGCGAGGCTTTCATGATGGGACTGCGGATGACGCGGGGCATGCCGCGTGAGCGTGTCGACTCGTTGCTCGGGGCGACCGCCGAAGGGGCGCATCGCCGCCAGTTGATTGCGGGGCACATCGATGGGGGTCTCCTCGAGGAGCATCATGGCTTCCTGCGATTGACGCCGCGCGGATTCATGATCGCCGATTCGGTGCTCGCTGGACTCATCTGACGTGCGAATTCAAAACTCGTGCAGGGCAGGCACGCTGACCGATAAGACACCCATGCGTCCAATCCTGCGCCTGATGAGACCAGGTGACTGGATCAAGAATGTCTTCGTCTTGGTCCCGCTGATATTTTGGCTTCCTGGCGCGGGTCGTGGAATTGAGGCGGCGAACTTTGCTTCCAAGATGTTTTGTGCCTCATTTGCCTTTGCGGCATTCTGCTTTGCCGCCAGTGGGTGGTACGCAATCAACGACGTCCTCGATGCGAACGAAGATCGTCTGCATCCAGTCAAGCGGGGGCGTCCAGTTGCTTCGCAGGCGATGACGCCAGCACTCGCTCTCGTCGTGGGCGGCGCCTGCATGTTGTTCGCGACCATCTGTGCACTCCAAGTGGATGGTCCGCTGCTGGGTGTCGTGATTGCCTACGTGGGGCTACAAGGGGCGTACAACCTGGGGTTGAAGCGCCTGATCTTTGTTGATGCAACCACGATCGCAACGGGATTCTGTCTGCGTGCTATCGGCGGCGCAGTCGCGATTTCAGTTGCCATCTCCATCTGGCTCATTCTCTGCGTGTTTTTTCTCACGCTCTACCTTGCGTTCATCAAGAGGCAATGCGATCTCGCATCGGCAGGGCGGTCAGCCGAGTCTCTGTGGAAGCCGCGCGCCCAGTATGGGAATCTCGCAGAATTGAATTGGTTGCTCAGTGTCAGTGGAGGGCTCGCCGTCCTGATGTATCTCATGTACACGCTGAGTGCCCACGCGCAAGGGATCTTCGGCGGAAGGGCGTTTGGGCTCGCGCTGCTGACGCCGCTCGTGTTAATCGTGGTGCATCGTTTCTACAGACGAGCGATGCAAGGAATGAGTGACTCTCCACTCGCTGCGATTCGGTCTGATCCAATCGTCGCGGTGGCGATGTCGCTGTTTGGGCTCGGTGTCTACGCGGTGCTCTATCTCCCTGGCATCGAAGACGCACTTCGTCGGGCGCTCCTCATCTGACACTCGACATGTCCTCACCAAACGCACGAGGACCCATACGCCCGCTGATCATTCTCCTCCTGCTATTCGTGGTGTTGGTCTGGCCCGTCATTTTGTTTGGCGGTGATCACACCAGCGAGTCCGATGACCAGAACCGTCACCATCTCGTGGTCATTCGGGAGGCGGTGCAATCGATCACTGGTGCCGATGGTGCGCCCTCCATTGGTGTGTTCCTGTGCGACTATCCCTCTGCAACAAGCCCGGGCTACCACATGGCGCTTGCGCTCTTCGATGCCGTTGGCATGGGGCATGTCACACTGCTGAGAGTGATGTCAAGTCTGTGTGGCTTCGCGCTGGTTGTGGTGCTTTGGAAGATTCTTTGCCGCGCACTCGATGCATGGACTGCGCTCGCCTGCACCGCGCCGCTGCTGTGCTCTCCATACTTTTTGTCTGGAAGCATGTGGCTGACCACCGATGTGGCATCACTCTTGTTCGTCGTTGTGGTGATTGGATCGCTGTTGCACTGGCACGCCACCCCCAACCACTCTGCGCGCAGATCTGTGCAGCGCGGCCTCTTTGCATCGCTCGCAGTCCTCGTTCGCCAGTCTTCGATCTGGATTGTTGGACCGATGTTGCTGTGGGGTTGGTGGATCAACTCGACCGAGGAGTTGTGGCGAAATCGCTGGCCTTTGAAGCGTGCGAGAAGCGCACCTTTCGTTGGATGGGTGATCGGTCTGGCACTTCCTGTGGCAACGCTCGGTCTCTTGGTCACAATGTGGGGAGGGCTCATGCCTCCCGCCTATCGATCGCTGCATAATGCGGGATTGAATCTCGCCACTCCAGCATTCGCCCTCAGTCTGGTTGCTCTCTGGGGCCTCCCATTCGCTGCTGCGCTGCATGATTTCAAGGCCGCGCCAAGCGCATTGTCTATTCGATCGATCACCATCGCAGCCGGAATTGGTTTGATGTTGGCAATTGTTCCCCACACCAGTTACGACCAAGCGGCTGGCCGATGGGGAGGTCCATTGTGGAGCGTTGTTCAGGCAACTCCATCGATTGCGGGGCGAAGCCTCGTCCTGCTGGCACTCGCGCCACTCGGTGGCGCAGTTGTCGCAGCCCTCCTGCGCGGCGCAACTGAACGCGGCAACGCCCGATGCGGATGGATGCTCGTGGCATCACTCGTGTGCATGGTGAGTGCGCTTTCTGTGAACACGCAGTGCTGGGAACGCTATGTGGATCTGCCGCTGCTTGCGTTGCTGCCATTGTTCGTCATGATCGCACTGGATCCCTCGGCGTCCTGGCAACGAAAGCGACTGGCACGTGCGTGCGTCTTGCTCGTGATCATCCAATTCGGCTTGAGTCTTTGGATGGTGTATCGACCCACATTCCTGGAGTCTGCCGTATGAGCGGCGGACTGATCGGACGACTCATGCGGGCGATGCACGCACCCATCTACGCATCGCGCCAGCGCGTTCTCGCCGAGATCGTGGCGCAGTTCCTGCCGACGGGCGGTCGCTTGCTTGATGTTGGATGCGGGGGCGGAACACTTGCTGCTGCCGTGATCGCACATCCCATCTGTGGGCGCAATTCCACGGCTGTCGGGCTCGAGCGCGCGGTGCGTGGCGATGAGCCGATCAGGGTGGTTGCATACAACGGGGGAGCATTCCCATTCGCGGACGATTCGTTCGATGTGGTATTGATCGCAGACGTGCTGCACCACGAATCCGACGAACTGGGATTACTCGCTGAATGCGGGCGTGTGGCACGATCTGTGGTCGTCGTGAAGGACCATGTCCGCTGCGGTGTTGCGGCGCAGTGGCGCATCGCGCTCATGGATTGGGCCGCGAATCGTCCCTACGGAATCCCCTGTCTGTACCGTTACCACACACTCGCCCAGTGGCGCGAGTGCATGGAGAAATGCGGACTCGACATACTTCGCGAGATCCATCCGATGAAACTCTATCCCCCGTTCTGGCAGCAGATCTTTGGCGGAAAACTTCAGTATCTCGCCATTGCGCGACCTGTGAAACGCGTCTGACTGATCGGTGCACACGCGGCACGCACGCTCACATCATCCGGGAAAGATGATCTTTGACTTCTGGGGAGCATCTTTACCGGCTGTGTTCGTCGCCGTCGGCGCAGCAATGCTTGCGGGACCGCCGCGTGCGGTCTGTGCTGCAACCATTTGGGTGAGCTGCACGAATCGTGAACGAAGTTCGGCGAGAATAGCCGTCAGTTCTTTGTTCTCTTCGTCTGAGAGATTCCCCTTGGTCTTCTCGACGAGCACTCCAAGCAGGTCAATGGCGAACTGCGCACCAGGGAGATCCACCACGACACGTCCCGTTGCCGGATCCCCGTACGCACCAAGCCCGCTGAGTGCCTGCGTTGCAAGGAGTCCGACGATGCTGCGGAAATCTGCTGGGGGCAATTTCTCGTGGGAGTTCTCGGGGGTTGCACTCGCACGATCCGCATCAATCTTTCGCAACTTCTCGCGCTCGGCCTCGGCTTGCGCCTTCCAGTCACTATCCACATGAATGTTCGATTCGTTTGGGGTTTGGTTCATGATGTCCGCCGTGGTCCTTTGATCCAAGTATAGGAGCCCGCTGGGTAGACTCGACGCATGAACTGTTGGCGCATTGGCTGCACGATCCTTGTCGCGCTTTCAATCTCATTGGCGAGTTGCCAGAGTTGGATCGACCGCCCAGAGACTGCGCACGAGGTCGCGCCACGAGATTTCAGCCAATTGACCAGCGACAATGCCTCGCTCGACATCGTGCAGGTTCCCGGATCGGTCGTTGCGCCGCCGACTGTGGAGACCGACATCGTCACGGAACGGGTGGGTGATGGCGAGCGAGTGACAACCCAAGAGCGGCTCGTTGAACGAGCGGCGGATGGTTCGTCAACCACGATTGCGACGCTCGCTCCTGTTGAAGAGATACGCATCAAGCCGGGGGAGAATTGGACGATCGACAGTTTGGTGGGGCAGATCAACGGTCGACCGGTGTACGCAAGCCTCTTCATGCAGTCCATCGAAGATCGAATTCTCCGAATTGTCGCGGAGAACCCACGGCAACGAGCGCAGCGGATGATTGAAGATCTCATCGCGGAACGCTTTCGACAATACATCGACAACGAACTCATCATCGCGGAAGCCGAGGGAATGCTCACCCCCGAAATGCAAGAGGGAATCTTTGCATGGCTCCAGGGAATTCAAGAACAAACTGTGGCCGGATATGGCGGAAATCGTGCATCCGCGACCCAGACACTCCAAGATCAGTTTGGCATGAATATGGAGCAGTACCTCAAGGAGAAGCGAGATGAGGCGCTTGCGCAAGACCTGCTTCGCCGGCGGGTCAAGCCGAGAACGATCGTGAGTTGGCGAGATGTCGAGCGTCAGTACTCAATGCTCGACAGCACATTCAATCCGGAACCGAAAATTACGATCGGTCGAATTCGACTCTCGACGGCGGATGAACTTCAGATCAAGGATGTCGAGGAACGGCTGCTCCGCAATGAAACATTTGCACAGGTCGCAGACGCACTCCATGTACCGGAGAACGGACGATGGCAAACTTATCAACTGCCCCCGAACGGGATCGCTGGGTTGGAATTGGCACAAGACATTCGTGATGCGCTGAGCGCAGTCGAGAACGGCAAGGCGACTGCACCTATGCGGAAGACATCGACAGTCTCTTGGTACTGCGTGATGGACATTGAGGCGCAGTTGCGGCGATCCATCTTTGAGTCCATGTTGCAGCGGCAGATTCGTCGAGGTTTGGAGGATCAGCGCGCTCGATACGAACAGTTTCGCTATCTCAGTTCGCTGCGCGACCGCTGGGTCACGAATGACATCGACCAGATGACTCGGCGGTTGACCACCATCGCGTGGGATCGCTATCTGCCAGACGCTTGACCGACTTGTGACCGGCTTTGGGCAGCACGCGTACTGCCAGAACGAAGCCGGACAGAACGCAGCCGGCCGGAACGCAGTCACAGCGACTAGTTGCCAAGGACTGCGTTTTCGAACCATCGGATGATTGGTGCAGAGCCCGGAGGGAGATTCACTGCGATCACATCGATCCGCAGTGCGCCCTTGCGGAGGCTCTTGCGCTCGAGTGATCGCGCAAGTCGAACGAGGCTGCGCATCTTCGCAGCATCAATCCGTTCTTCGGGCCATGCGGTCGGGGAGGATCTCGTTTTGACCTCGACGATGACCAATGTCCTTCCATCGGGGGCACGCATCACGATGTCCGCTTCGTCACTGCCAACGCGGAGGTTTTGTGCGCACAATTCGTAGCCGTGCTGTTGAAGAAATATCAATGCAGCGTCTTCGCCTCGCCGCGCAAGATCCGCCGCAGCTTGAGTTCTCGCCATGGACGCACACTATTGCACGGCTGTTTGAAGTTCACAAACCTGCCGGTTTTTCTGCCAGCGCCCAGCGCAGTCCTGCGATGAGATCGTCAGCGGGCGGGCGCTGTCGCCAATGGAATGTGCGCCACTGGTTGAGCCTGCAGGATTGTGCGAATCGTTCGCACGATCGATCCAGCATCGATGCCTGCTTCGGCGAGCTGTTCCTTGCGTTCCCCCTGATAGATCCAGTCATCTGGAAGAGCGAGTCGTGTGATGAGTCGTGTATCAAGCCCCATCGCGTTGCAGGTCTCCAAGACCGCAGAACCAAACCCGCCGCGGATGGAGTGGTCCTCGATGGTGATGATGGGAGTGCCTGCCTCGAGCAGGCGGCGCAGCAATTCGCCGTCGATGGGCTTCGCAAATCGTGCGTCGTAGAGGTCGACCGCGTATTCGCCATCGAGGGTCGTGAGCGCTTCGGCCGCATCGATTGCGCAGACTCCAAAGGCGAGGATCGCCGCGTCTGGAGTCGCATGGGTCACCAGCGGTCGCGCACGCCCCAACACGAACGGCGGGCACGGCGTGCTCTCGAATCGCGTGCTGACACTATCGCGCGGATAGCGAACGGATGAAACGCCTTCGCTGTAGTCGCGCATGAATTCGACACATTCGCGCAAACTTGACTCATCCATCGCCGCCATGACGCAGGCCTTTGGCAGCACGCAGAGCAAGGCAATGTCGCAGAATCCATGATGGACAGCGCCGTCACCGCCGACGAGACCTGCACGATCGAGGCAGAGTCTGACGGGGAGCCCTTGCAACGCAGCTTCTTGGAAGGCTTGGTCAAACGCACGTTGCAAGAATGTGGAGTAGACAGCGAAGAAGGGCTTCCATCCCGTCTTTGCGAGACCAGCCATCATGTCGAAAGCATTGCTCTCGCAAATCCCGCTGTCCCAGATGCGATCCGGAAACTGTTCAAAGATCTTGGTCACACCAGTTCCATCTGGCATCGCTGCAGTGCATGCGACAACGCGTGGGTCGCGCTTCATCAAGTCACCAAGGATTTCTCCAAAGGCTGCCGTGAAGGAGCGCCCGCTCTTCTTGACTTCGACTCGGCAGCCCTCGTTCTCAAGCGTCTCGATTTTGAACGCAGCAGGAGAGTGGAACGCGCAGGCATCCTGTTCGGCGAACTCGAAGCCCTTTCCCTTGATCGTCTTGACGTGCAAGACCATCGGTCGGTCAAAGTGCTTTGCCTCATTCAGAAAGTCAATGAGCGTCGGCAGATCGTGACCATCGATTGGTCCAACCGTCACTAGCCCAAAGTGCTCGAACCAGTGGTTCTCTGCAACGAACGCCTTGGAAGACTCACCCATTCGGTGGTAGAGGTCTTTGATGCGGTCGCCGCCGGGCATGTGCCGCGCCACCTCTTTGGCACGCTTCTTGAACTCGGCATATGTGTGTGAGAGTCGCAATCGATCGAAGTAAGTAGCAACGGCTCCTTGTGGCTTTGCGATGCTCATTCCATTGTCGTTGAGCACGACGAGGAACTGTCGGCGGAGTGTCCCTGCGTTGTTGAGACCCTCCATCGCCACGCCATTCACGATTGATGCATCGCCAATGAGGGACACCGTCCGACGGCCCTTGGGTTGGTCAGGTGACCATCCTTCACCCTGCAACGAATCGCCGCGCGCCATCCCAACTGCTGTGGGAATTGCAGTTCCAGCGTGTCCAACGGTGAACAAGTCGTAGGCGGATTCTCTCGGTTCTGGGAATCCAGACATCCCGCCGCGCTGACGGAGGCGGGGGAGGAGGTGCTGACGCCCCGTCAACAGTTTGTGCGTGTAGCACTGATGACCGACATCAAAGAGCAGACGGTCGTGCGCAAAGTCGAAGACATAATGAAGCGCCACAGTCAACTCGACGACCCCGAGATTTGGCGCCAGATGACCGCCACTCTTGGACACTTGGTCGCAGATGGCGTGTCGGATTTCGGCGCACACCTGCACGAGGTCGGCGGGTGGGAGGGCCTTCAATTGTGCAGGGGAATGGATGGAGCCAAGTAAATTCATAGGGGGAACATTCGTCGGGCTTGATCGCAAAAAAGTATAGCCAGGATTGGTACGAGGTCTGCGGTCACTTCGTTCTGGCGGCGAGAAATTCGGTGATGGAAATGAGGTGCTCGCCGCGCGATCCGAGGGTCTCGAGAGTTGCGAGCGCATCACTTCGTAATCGCATGATCTGCTGTCGCGTCTCTTCGATTCCGTAGACCGACGGATAGGTCAACTTCCCGGCATCGACATCCTTGCCGACTGCCTTACCGACATGATCGGCAGACTGGGTGACATCGAGAAGATCATCGACGGCTTGAAACATGAGACCGATCAGATCCCCCCAGTGATCAATCGTTGCAAAATCTTCGCTGCGCGCTCCGCCACAGAGTGCGCCGACCCGACACGCACATCGGATGAGTGCACCCGTCTTGTGGTTATGGATGATGTGTAACCGTTCATGCGCAGGAACTCCCTCTGGAAAACCACCGAGCGTGTCATAGACCTGTCCGGTGATCATCGCGGAAGTTGCATTGGTCACTTCGTGGGCGATGCGAGCCGTGTCACGGCTTGTTGAGCATGCTGCGTGGAGCGCCAGGGCAAGGAGTGCGTCGCCAGCGAGAATCGCCATCGCCTCACCCATGGCGATGTGGAGCGTCGGCTTCCCCCGTCTCATCAAGTCATTGTCAAGCGCAGGCAAATCGTCGTGCACCAGGCTAAACGCGTGCACCATTTCGACCGCAGATCCCGCTTCAAGAGCATCAATTGTTGACGCACCAACCGCTTCACAACATCGCAGTGCCAGAAGCGGGCGCAATCGTTTTCCGCCACCGAGTAGGGCATATCCAACGGCGGTTTTGAGCGGGGGAGAGTAACTCGATTCGTGAATGAAACGCTCAAGCCTCGACTCGATGGATGCCATGAGTGTTGGGCAGAACACATCGTTCTCGACGGTTGGTGCGCTTCGCATGCCAACCGAGTGTAGTCGTTCACCGCATCAGTTCACCCACTATGATCGCCATCGATGCAATTCCTCTGGAACAGTTTGTTACTTCTGATGGAACGAGGCGGACCAGTCATGTGGCCGCTGTTGGCGCTGAGTTTGGTGTCAGTGACACTCACGGTCGAACGTGTGTGGTTCTGGCACAAGATGGCGTCGCGCGGATCGCGCGTGCGACTCCGCGCGATGGTCAACGCGCTACGCATGAACGATGCGGAAACGGTGACTGCGCTCGCGGCGGATGACAACAGCCCATACGGTGCAGTTGCGAACGACCTGGCCTGTGACGGTCCCTCCGATGCGATCGCAATTGCTTCTGTTGAACGACAGCGCCCCAGACTCGAACGCTTCCTCAACATTCAGTCAACCATCGTGACAGCTGCGCCCATGCTCGGTATTCTCGGCACCGTGTCGGGCATCATTCGAAGTTTCGAGTTGCTCGGCGGAAAGGACACATTGAGCGATCCACGCCTTGTTTCGTCGGGAATCGCAGAGGCACTCGTCGCCACCGCCAGCGGATTGGTTGTCGCACTTGTTTCGCTCTTCCCATACATGTATTTCCGGTCGCACTCCGACAAGGCAATCGGAGTCATGGAGGGACTGGTGGCGAGCGCGAAACTGGGTGTCGAGCGACACGGCGGAGATCCAGACTCGTCGCTGCGCACCGGAGCAACTGGTCGGACGAACGCGAGGCAGTAGCGGACATGTCCAGCGAGGCCTGCACGATCGTCCCGCTTGGTGCCTGCCCTGCGCAACCGATGCAATTGCAGGCGGATGGGAAAGTGTGCATTGTTGGCCGATCGGCCGGTGCGAGCATTCGGCTCGATCATCCATCCATTTCTCGGCAGCACGCATCATTCCATTTTCAGAATGGCAGATGGACTGTCACGGACCTTGGGAGTCGCCATGGAACGCTCTTGAATGGGGTCGCGTTGGAACCCCGACAACCAATGCCGTTACGTGGGGGTGATCGAATTGGGTTGCAACCGTGGGCGTTGCGCTTTGATCTTGGCGCAACTGCGGCGGCGACGGTGATCAACACGACTGATTCTGGAGCAGGTGGCACGATCGTGATGGTTGCTCCGCCGCTGCACGAAAGTGCTGCGCAACGACAGCTCGACCTCCTCATTCAGTCTTCGATCTCCATCTACGCAGCGTCGAGTGAGGCGGAAGTCTCCACTGCAGTGACCACGGCATGCGTCGAGGGAACGAAGTGCGAACGTGCACTCATCGTCCGTGTGATGGGAAATGATGGTCGACTCGAAGTCATCGGTGCTTGGCCAGAGGGATGCGTTCAAAAGCGTCCCGTCAGTCGCACGCTCGTGCGTGCGGCCATGCAAGGGAAACCAGTTCGGTTGAGTGAAGACGAATCCTTTGGAGCGGCGCAGAGCATCATCGGCACTGGAGTCACTGGTGCCCTCTGCATCCCAATCACGATTGACGCTCATGTCGACGCATTTCTGTACCTCGACAACTTTGAGGCGAATGTGAACTTCGATGATGTCGCGTCGTTCAGTCAAGCACTTGGCCGATGGACTGGATTAGCGTTCATGCGACTGCAGAGCGTCGAACTGGAATCTCGACAGCGCGAACTCCTCGAAGAGCTGGCGGTCGCACGCCAGGTTCAGGAACGCATGATGGGAGCATCGAGTGGATCGCGCGGCGAGGTGATGTGGTCGATGTGTTCGATCCCTGGACAGGTTGTCGCAGGCGATATTTTCGGAGTGCATCAGTCAAAGACTCAGACGGGAGTGACGGTGTTCCTCGGCGATGTCAGCGGGAAAGGGCTTGGTCCAGGGCTCTTGATGGCAGCAATCACTGCACACCTCGAAGCCCAACTCTCCGCCGGGATCGGCGCAGAGAAGGCGCTCTACGATCTTTCAAATTTTGTCGTCTCTCGAGCCACCGCCGGACAGTTCGCCACCTTCGCGATGGTGGAGGTCGACGCTGTCGCGCGCAAGGTCCAACTCTTCGACGCAGGGCATGGCTACTACCTAGTGGTCGACCATCAGGGGAAGGCGAAGAAACTTGAGGTGGACGGCGGCGTCCCAATCGGCGTGTTGGAGGACTTCCTCTACGAACCCACGCCGATCTCGCTTGATCGTGGTGATCGAGTCTTGCTCTTCAGCGATGGTCTCGCAGAGCAGCGCAACGAAGAGGGCACGATGTTAGGAACCGAGTTGATTGCACAGGCACTCGTGGGGAGCACCAGTTGCGGCGAGGATGTCACGCGGCTCTCTGAGTTGTTGAAGGGGTACGCGAAGCAGTTGAAGTACGCAGACGATGTGACCATCGCGAGCGTCATGCTCCAAGCGGACGCGACGACCTCGTCAGATCGGTGAGTTGGGACGATTCAAGGGGTGTGCGTAAACGCACGCGTGTTCGCGCAGGGCACCCACACGCGGATGTCGTTCAATTCATCCGCACTCGATGACCTCACGCCACCATCAGCGAGACCAACGGGGAGTGTCTTTCCGTAGCGTGAAATGGGGATCGATTGATCCTTGAACACCATCAATTTTCCGACCTCACCCATCGGTGCCGTCAGGGGTGCAAGGGATGCGTGTGGTGAAAACGCGGCGAGGATGTCATCAACGATCGTCGCAGAAACGAGATCGACCCCTTGCAACGTGACTCCACCGAAGCCCCAGATCGCGTCGGGTCCAAGTCTGGGTGGGACTGCCCACGCAGCGCCGGGAGTCCAGTCGTTGAATTTGGAATAGGGCTCCGAACTTTGATTCAAAAATGTGCTTGATGTGAACACAACGAGTTCAGAGGGTTTAGAAATGTTCCCCAGCGTCTTGGCAACCAAACGACCACGCGCCACTCCCGTGGTTCCAACCTCGGTGTAACCGCCTGTTCCAAATGTCACCGTTGGCTTTCCCGCAACGCTTGTCCACCATCCGCCGAGGTAATAGGCGTTGTATCCAAACGCTGGCTGAATCGCGATTCCAGCACCGTCCAAAGCAGTCGCACCACTCAGACTCGCAGGCAGCGTGACAGGAACTTCGGGATCGACATACTTCGAGAAGTCCACATTGTCTTCGATGCTGTCGCGGTACCCGAGAAAAGTTTCGTAGGAGTAGTCGAGGTATGGCGCGAGCCGCCAGGGATAGGTCTGGCAGAGTTCTGGAGCGAGGTCGCTTCCAGCCTTGTTGTGATATCGCACCTGCCACGCAGCACTTCCCTGTGGACCTTGTTGCACAGCGGAATCGATAAACCCCGGCATGAGCTTGTCTTCATACTGCCCCGAATAGAGCGTCCATGCGACGAGTACCTGCTTGAGCCTGTTCATCTCCTTCGTCTTCTTGCCGCTGGCGATCGCGCTGCTCAGACCAGAACTGAGGAGCGCCAAGAGGATCCCGATGACTGCCACCACCACGAGAAGTTCGACGATGGTGAAAGCGAATTGGCGTCGTTGATTCATGTGCATTTCCTCGTTCAATCAGGTTCGTCCGACCGTGACCTGCTCCACGAACCCCGCCGCGATCTTGGCATGTCCACTGCCGAGCTCACCGATGGGGTCTGGCGGCAGAATGGAGACCTTTTTCTCGCCGAGTTTGGCATCGCCAGCGCGAACACGCGCCTCGAAGGTCTTGCACTCCAGCAGAAGCCGCTGAAGAATCTCCTCCTCTGGAACATTTGCAACGCGCTCTCCCTGCACGTAGATGATCCCTCGACGATCACCCGCAAAGACCGCCACATCCGCCCCCTCCGCCTCACCTGGACCATTGACGATGCAGCCCATCACCGCGACTTTGATCGGCAGATCCAACTCTGGCATGAGTGTCTTCTCCACTTCTTTTACCAGTGTGAAGAGATCGACTTGGATGCGTCCGCATGTTGGGCAAGCGATCAACTCAACTCCCTTTCGTTCGCGTTTCCCCAAGCAATAGAGCATTTCAAACGCATCCTTGACCTCGTCGATGTGATCGCTGGCGTAAGAAATGCGAACGGTGTCACCAATGCCATTGGCGATGAGAGAACCCAACGCAACCACACTGCGGATCGCTCCAGAATCTTTTGTTCCCGCGTGGGTCACACCCAGATGCAGCGGGTAGTCGAATCGGTTTGCGATTTCTGTGTAGATGTCGATGACCAGTGCGGCATCCATACTCTTGGCGCTCAAGACAACTTGGTGGAAGTCCCGAGCGGCGAAGATGTCCAAGTACTCCTCGAGTTTCGTGATCATCAAGGCAATCAGGTGGCCAGATCGATGATCGGCGAAATACTTGCCGAGTTCTTCCATTCTTCGCTGTTTGTCCTTGCGCTCGATGATTGAGCCTTCATTGACACCGACGCGGATGGGGATCCCTCGCTCCTTGCACGCATCAATCACCGAGTTCACCTGATCACGATCATTGATATTGCCAGGATTGAGTCGGATCTTGTGAACCCCGGACTCGATCGCTTCGAGGGCGCGCTGATAGTGAAAGTGCACATCGGCAACGATCGGGATGTCGACCTGCGGAATGATCGACTTGAGCGCCTCGGTGTCTTTTCGTTCTGGTACTGCCACTCGGACAAGTTCCGCGCCAGCCTTCTTGTAGCGCTGAATCTCCGCGACGCACGCGTCGATGTCCCATGTGTATCCAGCGCACATCGTCTGAACGACGATCGGAGCGCCACCGCCAATGGCGACGCGACCCGTTCGGTCATCACCGACGAGAATCTGTCGCGTCTTTCTTCGAGGTTGCATCGAGCCATTGTAGGGCGCAACCGCACGACCGCTGCGATGAATCGATACGCTTTCTCGCATGACAACTCGCAACCCTCCGTCGCCGATTGAAGCATGGGTTCGGACTCGACTCTCGATGATGATGCTCCTGCAGTATGCGATCTGGGGGGCGTGGCTTCCATTGCTCTGGCCCTACTTGGCGAACGTGCGCAAGTTTTCAGGAGACGAGATTGGGTACGCCTTCGCGATCGGTGCCGTTGGTGCGGTCATCGCGCCGTTCATTGCAGGTCAGATCGCAGATCGGCATTTCAACACCGAGAAATTCCTTGGAATCAGCCACATTCTTGGTGGCGTGCTCGTTTTTCAATTGGCTTCGATCGAGTCGCTCGGAGCATTCTTGGCGTTCAGCTTCGTCTACAGCCTGGTCTATTCACCGACGCTGTCTCTGACCAACTCCATCTGCCTTCACCATATCGACCGAGACAAGGACTTCGCAAAGGTTCGCATCTGGGGAACGGTGGGGTGGATCGCAGTGGGGTTGGCGATGGGCCAATGGCTGTTGCACAGTCACACCCCAGCAATCGGTAGTGCCGATCAAATCGCCGAGGCGCAATACAGTGGAATGGCTGACGCATTTCGCCTCTCTGGCGTCTTGGGAATCGTCATGGGGATCTATTGCTTTTTTCTCCCAGCGACACCTCCAACGCGCGGTGCCAAGAAAAATGCCACGTTTGAGGCGATCTCAGAAATCCGGTGTCAGCCACTCCTGATGCTCTTCTTGCTTGCTGTGCCAATCTCGTGCATTCATCAGTTTTACTTTGTCCATGCAGCTGGGTTTCTCGGCGCATATCAGGCCAATGCCGGCGAGGACGCCTTCACGAAATGTGTGAATGGAATCTTTGGCGTGGGTGGCGGCGGACTCATGACGATTGGGCAGATGAGCGAGATCGTTGTGCTGGGGTTGATCCCAATCGCTGCGGTGCGCTGGTCGCGCAAATCTTTGCTGGCTATCGGGATTGCCGCCTATGCGCTGCGAATGTTGCTCTTCGCTCAATCCGCGCCAATTGCAGCAGCGATTGGCGTTTCCGAACTCGCCGTGCTCATCCCAGCGATCGCTCTGCATGGTGTGTGCTTCGGATGCTTCATCTTCGTGAGCTTCATGATTGTCGATGAGGAAACAAGCGATGATGTCCGCGCCAGTGCGCAAAGCCTCTACAACCTCGTCATCATCGGCGTCGGGATCATTGTGGGGAGTTTCATCGCTGGGAAAGTGGCCGGCTGGGCAACGGTGGAGGGATCGATGAACTATTCGAGACTCTTTGGTATTCCGATGTGGGCAGCACTTGGCTGTCTCGCTGCTCTCTCCCTGTTCTACGACTCGAAGGCGGGGAGAGGGTCGAGTGCACTGCGATCGCCGACCGATCGTTGAGCAGTCGATGATTCACGCACTCTTGGCTTGTTCCGCACTCTCTCGCAGGTACTCGGGATGGAGTGCGAGTGTTTGAATGCCGCTGGTCTTGATCAAGAGTTCAACTGGCGTTCCCTCTGGGACGACATCGCCATTTTCACGGCGCATCACAATCGGTACGAAACCCCGCATGTGTGCATCGAGCGCGCGCTGCAGTTTCTCTTGCTGAGCCTCTGGAAGTTTCGCAAAGCTCTCGCGCCCGCGGCACTTTGGAAATCGACTGCATCCCAGCCATGCGCCGCGTTTCCCATCACGCAGATTGAGCGGCGATGCGCACTTGGTGCATGGCAGATCGGTTAGCAACGCTGGCGGAGAGGGGAACTTGACCCCACCCTTGCGATCGATATTCAAGATGAGCGGACCAGACGCGCGCTGCGCAGCCACCGCATCCGCATCGGGCTTCTTCTTCGATTTCGACTTCTTTGGTTTCTCTGGTCGTGGGAGATCTTCCACCAGAAACTCGCCGAAACGACCATGTCGCTGCACCATCGCGACGCCGTTTGGAGAGACGAGGTCGAGATGGGTCGGCAGCAGCGGCTTGCCCTCTCGGTTCACTGGGTTTGCGTACTTGCAATCGGGGTAACTGCCACAGGAAAGAAAGCGTCCGTGCCTGCCAAGCCGATACTCAGTTCGCCAGCCGCATGTCGGGCAGGCGTATGGCGCTGAGACGGTTGTTGCCTTGACATGCTCCATCTTCGAACCTCTCGCGAGACCCGGATTGAGCTCCTTCACGAAGCCGCGCAGCATGTCCTTGTAATGCTCTTTCCCTTGAGCGATTTCATCCAACTCTTCCTCGATTCGCCGCGTGTAGTCGATCTCGATGAAGTTCTCTCGGAACGCCTCGACGAGAAAATCGTTCACGGCCATGCCAAGGTCCGTGGCGTGAAAGCGCCGCTCGACCTGCTCGACATACTCGCGATCCTGAATCGTGCGGATGATGCTGGCATAGGTCGATGGGCGACCGATTCCAGCATCCTCAAGTGCCTTGACAAGCGTGGCTTCACTGAATCGCGGCGGGGGACTCGAAAACTTCTGCTGCGGTTCGATTGAGAAGGGCGCGGAGAGGTCTCCCACTGCGACCCGAGGCAGCGTTTGTTCGCTGTCGGATGTGGGGATCCCAGAAGCTCGATAGCAACCATCAAAGACAAGCACTCGACCATTGGCCTTGAATGTGGCGCCGGTTGGCTTGTCGCTGCGCACAAGTCGGATCGCAGTGGAATCCCATTGCGCATCAACCATTTGACAGGCAATGAATGAGCGCCAGATCAACGAGTAGAGCTTCTGCTGCTCTTCCGTGAGAGAACCAGAGAGCGACTCGGGGGTACGCGCTGGATCAGTTGGTCGAATCGCTTCATGCGCCTCCTGTGCGCCGATGGCAGTCTTCGAATAGATGCGCGCTGCGGGCGGCAGATAGTTCTGTCCGTAGTGCGAGCCGATGAAGGCTCGCGCTCGTGAGAGGGCTTCGTCGGAGAGGTGCGTGCTATCCGTTCGCATGTACGAAATGAGACCGACGCGACCTTCGCCTGGGATGTCGATTCCTTCATACAACTGTTGCGCAACTCGCATGGTGCGGTCTGCAGCGAAGCTCAGTTTTCCAGATGCTGCCTGTTGCAACGTGCTCGTGATAAACGGGGGATATGGCTTGGATCTTGTGCGCGTTGTGTCGATCGATGCGACGGCATATCGCGCTGCAGGATCGATCCGACCGACAATGGTGGCCTTGTTCTTTCCTCGACCTCGCGCCTCTGGGTCGGTGACCCGCTGCACGTGCGGATCGAGGATTCCTGCAGCTTGTGCAGCAACAAGCACCCCAAGCGTGAGGTCGTCTGCTGCGTCCTTGTTCGCTTCAATCTTCACAGGTACGCCCGCAACTTCCACGAGTTCGCACTCGAGACCCTTGTGATCGGCGAGCCACGACATTCGTTCCCTCACGAGCGGTCCTCGACCGCGCTCGTCCTTCTGGGCGCAGAACGAGATCCACGCAGTTTCGAGTCGTTTCGCACTCTCTGGATCGAGTGCCATCTCGGCACTCATCGACCAGGATTCGTCAGGCGTGAATGCTGCAATCTCCCGTTCGCGATTCACGATCAGCCTCGTCGCTGGACTCTGGACTCGTCCAGCACTGAGCCCTCCGGCAACCTTCTTCCAGAGCACAGGAGACACGAGGTAGCCCACGACTCGATCGAGAATCCGCCGCGCTTGCTGTGCGTCGACCCGATCCATGTTGATCGGTCTGGGATGTGCGAATGCGTCGGAAACATCCGACTTCGTGACCGAGTCAAAGACGACGCGATTGGCCTTCTCGGGTGCAACTCCAAGGAGGACCGTG
Organism: Phycisphaerales bacterium; assembly: GCA_009691725.1. Taxonomy (GTDB): domain Bacteria; phylum Planctomycetota; class Phycisphaerae; order Phycisphaerales; family SM1A02; genus F1-60-MAGs104. Next base: position 138,511 of record SIAP01000001.1, on the reverse strand, counting down.
AGATGCCAGGCGATCGCTTCTCCCTCTCGGTCAAGATCGGTGGCGAACCAAATCTGGCTTGCTGATTTCGCCAGTCGTTTCAGTTCGCTGACCGTCTTGAGTTTGCGATCATCCACGACATAGGTGGGTTCAAATGTGTCAAGATCAACTCCCGGAACTGGTTGCTTCACACCCTTGGGAGCTCGAGGGGGAAGGTCTCGAATATGTCCAACACTCGCCCGCACCACGAAGCCGCTACCCAGGTATTTCTCGATCGTCTTGGCTTTGGCAGGACTCTCAACAATCACTAGTTGGTAGGAGCCATCGACTTCGTTTCCAGACGCTGCACGATCCTTGGCAGCCGCACGGGGCTTCGTCGAAGGTCGTTTCTTGGACTTCGAAACTGGTGCCGTTGTGGGAGTCGTTTTCGATTTCTTTGCCATCAGCGCGGGAGATCATGAGTTGAGTTTGCACATTGTCAAGTGCGTGCCCATCGGCAAGATCTTCTCACCAACAGGAGTCACGACCGAAGTTTTGCAACTATTTCCCCTGGAATGCCCATTGAAACCCCATCGAATTTCATTTCGCAGGTCCGAGAACCGCCCGCCAAAACTCGCCCGAAGATTTCTCCTCGCAGGGCGCCGTCGACCACGCAGATCTCTCGAGGTGGCGAAATCGCTTGAGCCAGGTGCGTTGGTGACGGGCGAGCTTTCGCGTCCGGATCTTGATCTGCTCGATCGCATCGTCAAGACTGAGATCGCCGCTCAGATGTTGCGAAAGTTCGCGGTATCCCACAGCTTCGGCCGCCTGCGATGCCAGCGGTCCTCGCGCAAGCAGATGAGTGACCTCGCCGAGGAAACCATGCTCCATCATCGACTTGGCGCGCTGATTGATGGCGCGCGCATTGGATGGGGGGTTGGGGAGCAGCCCAACGCACGCCCAACCATCGGGCAAAGTGGGTCCACGCGCACTCCACTGAGTTTGGTGAAGGCTCATCGCGATGCCCGTCGCTAGGGTCACTTCGATCGCACGAATCATGCGACGCTGATCATTGTGATGAATGCGCTGTGCAGACTGTGGATCGACGCTCTCGAGTCGTGCTCGCAAGTCGGTCAGTGTGAGCGTGCGCAGCTCGGCGCGCAGCGATTCGTTGGCTGCGGGTCCATCGAACAGCCCGCAGAGCAGCGCTTGCACGTACAGGTTCGTCCCGCCGACGACGATCGCAGATTTCCCCCTCATGCCGATCGAAGCGATTGCCTCATGCGCACCATCGAGCCAACGATCGACCGTAAACCCATCTTCGTAGGGGCTTGTGATATCGATGAGATGATGCGGAATCCGAGCCTGTTCTTCGCACGATGGTTTGGCGGTGCCGATGTTCATCCCCTGGTAGATCTGCATCGAATCCGCGCTGACGATCTCGCACTGATGCTCGGCGCACGCTGCAATCTCGGCGGCAACTGCGCTCTTGCCACTTGCAGTCGGACCAAGAATGACGATGACTGCGGGGAGCGCCATTGAGCCATCGAGTTGTACCTTCTTCGCCATGATGCCAATCACGATTGATCAGGTTGATGTTGCGGGCCGCCGTGTCTTTGTGCGCTGCGATTTCAATGTTCCACAGGATGCGGCTGGTCGAATCACGGACGATCGTCGAATTCGGATGACGATCCCGACGATTGAGTCGATTCTGGCTCGCGGCGGGAGCGTCGTCCTTGCCACGCACCTAGGTCGACCTGCAGGAGTTGGCTTCGAGGGCGAGTTCAGTGTTGCTCCGGTTGCCGCTCGATTGCGGGAACTCTCGCCACAACTGAACTCGCTGAAACTTGTTGGTCCACGCTGCACTGATGACTCCGCCGCGGATGCGTGCCGTGCGCTCACGCCCGGAGGTGCGATCCTCCTCGAGAACCTGCGCTTTGAGAAGGGGGAGAAAAAGGGAGATCCTGCGCTGGCGTCGATCTTGGTGGAGTTCACTGACATTTATTGCAACGATGCCTTTGGCGCATCGCACCGAGGTGATGCGTCAATGCTCGCGCTCCCGAGAGCGTTTCGTGCACAGGGAAAGCCCTGCGTCGCGGGCAGACTGCTCGAGCGAGAGATTCGCTATCTCAAGGGAGTGCTCGACGCGCCAACTCATCCATTCGTTGCAATCATCGGCGGAGCGAAAGTCTCTGACAAATTGACTGCGCTTCGAAACCTCTGCGGCAGGGTCGACACGATTCTGGTTGGGGGGGCGATGGCGTACACATTCTTGAAGGCCCAGGGAATCGCAGTTGGGAAGAGTCTCGTTCAGGACGGGATGCTTGACGAAGCGCGTGCGATTCTGAAACTTGCTGCGGAGAGTCGCACGCAGATCGAACTTCCGATCGACCATGTGTGCGCAGAAGCACTCAAGGTGGGCACTCCGACGAGCCGCATTGATGCGGCAATCCCTGACGGGCTCATGGGACTCGACATCGGTCCACAGACGGTCGCACGCTTTGCGCGGATCCTTGCGGCGGCAAAAACCATCCTCTGGAATGGACCGGTGGGAGCGTTCGAGACCACGCCATTCCATACGGGGAGTTTCGCGTTGGCAACAGCCATCGTGAGCGCGACCGAGGCTGGTGCGATCAGCATCGCAGGTGGAGGGGACACGGCAGCCGTGGTCGAACTCGCCGAGCAGTCGGCTCGATTCAGTCACATCTCGACCGGCGGAGGTGCCTCTCTGGAGATGTTGGAAGGGAAGGAGTTCGCATGCCTCGCCGCTCTCGATTGCCCGGTGTCTCTGCGCTATAGTGAACCAAGAAAGTAAAAAACACCATGCGAAGCACCATCCTTGCAATCTCCATTCTCGCCGCACTTGCGATGGCGCCAGTGCAGGACGCCACGCCGAAGTTGGCGGTTGGTTCAGTTGCGCCATCCATCGACGGACTCGAGTTTGTCCAAGGTGAACCAAGTCCGTCAGCCAAAGTACGAGTGGTGGAATTCTGGGCGACATGGTGCGGTCCCTGCCGACAGTCGATCCCACACCTGAATGAGTTGTATCAAGCGCAATGCGGAAAGGGTCTTGATGTCATTGGCGTGAGTGATGAAGCCCGCGCGAAGGTCGAACCATTTATACGCAAACTTGGAGCGCAGATGTCCTACGCCGTTGCGATCGATCCAGACAAGTTGATCAATGCAGCCTTCATGGGAGCCTCAGGACAGAATGGAATCCCATGCGCATTTGTGATCGGTCAAGATGGAAAGATCGTCTTCATCGGTCATCCGATGTCTGATGAGTTCACGCGCGCCGTCAAACTCTCGCTCGCTGGTCGATATGACCCAGTGCTCAGTGCCAAGGCGCAGCCTCTGCTTGAGGCGGCTCGTCGTGCGATCAAACTGAAGAATTTCCAAGACGGGTACCGTCAGTACGACGAAGTGATCGCGATGGGACCCGAAGTCTTCACAGATGTCGCACTGGAGAGGTACCGCGTCATCGTCAACGAGGAAAAGAACATCGCCGCTTCGAAGCTCTACGCGCAGGCGATGATCTTGGCGTTCGTCGACGCAAAAGATTTGAGCGCGCTCTCTGATCTTGCGATTACCCTCTCCTCTGACCCTCGAATGCGTTCGTATGACAACGACCTCGCGCTCACCGCAGCACAGGTGATGCTGGAGGCATCTTCCAAGAGCGATCCAAGTGCCAACTCAACGCTTGCTTCGGTGTTCTACGCGCGCGGCGAATTCGCCAAGGCAGTGGAGGCGCAAAAGAAGGCGATTCGTTTGGCGGAACCAAGTCAGAAGGCTTCATTCAAGCCGACACTCGACGCATACGAACTCGCGCTGAAGCGCGGCGTCAAGGGCGTCCTTCCAGCGACTGCGATGGCACCATCGGCGCCGAGCACGACGCCTGCAACCGTTCCAGCGCACACGCCTTGACTGCGCATCCACGAGTAAGACTCTGGTGACTGCAACACTCTTTCATGGCGAGATTCAGCGACCTCTCGTCGGTCCAAGCATTCTCTCTGCCGACTTCTCGAATCTCGGCGGTGAACTCAAGGCTGTCACGAGAGCTGGCTGCGATTTCATTCATGTCGATGTCATGGACGGGCACTTCGTCCCCAATCTTTCGATGGGTCCCGCGGTGTGCTCCGCCGTTCGTCGAACCCTTCCCGCCGCATGGATTGACGTGCATCTGATGGTGACCGATCCGGCACAATTCGTCGAACCATTTCTCGATGCTGGAGCGAACAACATCACATTTCATGTGGAGACCGTGCGCACTCCCACGTCGTTGATTCGGAGGATTCAAGCCAGAGGGGCGACTGCCGGGATTGCAATCAAACCAGAAACACCTTGGCGAAGAATGGAATCGCTCTTCTCGATCGCAGATCTCTTCCTTGTCATGAGTGTGCACCCAGGATTCAGCGGGCAGAAGTTCTTGCGCTCTGCATTGCCAAAGGTGCGTGCAGTTCGGGCGCGGATATCGAAGAGTCAGCGGGTGCAACTTGATGGAGGAGTCACGCCATCGAACGCGAAGTCATGCGTCGAGGCAGGGTGCGACACTCTTGTATCTGCCTCCGCAATATTCGCGAGTTCGAGTTACGCCAAAGTGATCAGCGCACTGCGCGGCCGGTGATCCTGTGAGGAGTTCCGTTGGCTAGGATGACTGCGATGGCTGAACCCACTTCGGAAATGGCAACCGGCACCCTCTTGAAGCGGGCTGTTCCAGACGGTTTGTGGATGCAGTGTGGGGCCTGCTCCGAAACACTCTTTCGAAAAGCGGTGGAGCAAAACCTTCACGTCTGCCCGCGCTGTGACTACCACATGCGGATGAGCGGTCGCCAGCGGGTTGAGCAACTGCTTGACACCGGCACATTTGAACCGATGAACGCAAAGATGGCACCAGCGGATCCGCTGAAGTTCGTGGACCTCAAGGCGTACAGCGACCGCATCATTCAGGCACAGAAACAGACCGGGGAGAACGACGGTCTCCAATCAGGAACTGGATTCATCAAGGGTCGAAAAGTTGTGGTCGCGGTGTTGGACTTCTCGTTCCTCGCAGGTTCTATGGGATCGGTTGTCGGCGAAAAAGTGACCGTCGCTATCGAGCACGCCACCGATCATGGGCTCCCGATCATCATCGTGAGTTGCTCGGGAGGAGCGCGCATGCAGGAGTCAGGATTTTCGCTTATGCAAATGGCCAAGACCAGCGCAGCGCTCGGGCGTCTTGATGATGCGGGCGGGTTGTTCATCTCCGTCTTGACCGATCCAACAACCGGCGGGGTCACAGCGAGTTTCGCAATGCTTGGAGATCTCATCTTCGCGGAACCTCGCGCGCTGATCGGCTTTGCCGGTCCCCGCGTCATTGCGCAAACAATTCGGCAGGAACTGCCAGAGGGCTTTCAGACGAGCGAGTTTCTGCTTGCCGCTGGCTTCATTGACCGCATCGTGCATCGCTCGAATCTGCGGAGTGAAATCAGCCGGATCATCGACTATTCGGGCAACTAGTTCGTGGTGGCGCCAACGAGGGCAACCATCGAATTGCAGTCATTCTCCTGGGCGAGTCTGTGGGGGTTTGCGGCACTTCCGTCGCTCTGCCTCGTTGCTGCGTTCCCCCCCTTTGATGTGTGGTGGATGACCTTCGCAACTCCAATCGGCTGGATCGTCCTCTCGCGGTCCGCGCGCTTTGGTCTGCGCGAGTTCATCGCGGTCTTCGTCTCATCGCTTGCGATGTGGCTCTGGTTTCAGTGGTGGATGCGTGAGGTCACCTCGGTCGGCTATCCCGCGGCATGCCTCTACCTCGCGCTCTACGCGCCGATGGTGGTGTGGTGGTTGCGCCTCACCGCGCAGAGGGGTCTGATGTCGAGTGTGGGACAGAGCATCCCCGCTGCGCTGAGCGCGCCAATTGCGTTGACCGCCACTGAGTGGCTGCGCGGCGAGGTCGTCTTTGACGGCTATCCCTGGTATGGAATCGGACAGCCTCTCATCAACTCTCCAGCACTCGCTCAGATCGCAGACCTTGGCGGTGCGCCGCTTTGCACGACGATGGTTGCGATTGTCGCTGGTGGCGCGGTGGATGTGTGGCGTTGGAGAGAGGGGACGAGAAGCCCTCACGCACTTCGCCGTGCAACTGTTGGAGGGACGCTCGCACTGTCCACAATTGCGCTCGCAGCAATCTATGGATCGTGGAGGCTCAACGAGCGGAATGGTTGCCTTCTTGATGGTCCTCGAATTCTGGCTGTGCAAACGAATCTCGCCACCGACAACAAGATTGGATGGCCCCGCGAAAGACAAGAGGCGGATCTGCTGGAGTTCAGCCGCATGTCGATCGCACTGGCTGACGCATCGCTCGAACAGGGAGAGCGGATCGATCTTGTGGTGTGGCCCGAGACAATGTTGCCAGGGTTTGGACTTGAACCGGCGACGATCTCAACGCTCGTTCAAGGTGGCTACTGGCCTGGGGATCGATTCGCCTCGCTGGCGAAGGCAATCGCCACTCGGATCGGCGCTCCATTTCTGGTTGGCAGCCCTGCATTCATTGGGTTGCGCGAAGTTGATGGTCGATGGTCATGGAAGCACCAATTCAACAGTGCGTATCTCGTGCATGGCGAGCCGCCGTACGCGCGATATGACAAGGTGTTTCTGACCCCCTTTGGCGAGACCATGCCATACATCTCCAAGTGGGCGTGGTTGGAGGAACGGTGCCTCGCTCTGGGTGCTCGTGGTATGACATTTGATCTCGATGCGTCGGCGGAGTTTCGACGAATCACCCTTGTATGGAAAGACGCAGAGGATCGATCCCGCAGCCTGGAGTGCGCCACCCCGATTTGCTTTGAAGACACCGTCGGCAGCGTCGTGCGTCATCTCGTGCACGATCGTGATGGAATGAAACAGGCGCAGATTCTGGTGAACCTCTCCAATGATGGATGGTTTGGCGCGAGTGACTGGGGGCGCGCGCAACACGCAATCATCGCGCGGTGGCGATGCATCGAAAACCGAGTGCCAATGGTGCGCGTTGCAAACACCGGGATTTCGCAGTCCATCGGGAGTGATGGCGCTGTGATTGCTGGCGAAGAAGTCGCCGCACGCGTGGCAGGTGGATTCACAACCCGTGTCCAGTTGGATCGACGCATGACTGTGTTCGGTCACTTTGGCGATGTACTCTCGCCTGTGATGGCACTTCTCGCACTGGCACTTCTTGCAATGGCGATGGCGTCTGGCGACTTCGTGCGCGCTTTCAGTCGTCGCATGATTTCCGTCGCTTCCAGGCGCGAAGGAATAGTCCGCTCTTTGATGGTGTGTCTGCTCGTCTGTGGATTCCACGGCATGGCGGGCTGCAACTCGTCTGCGCCAACGGTGACCGATCAGGTTCAGCCCGGGTGGAGTTCGCGCACTGCCAAGCCCTCTGAGAGTGGAATTGCCCAAACGCCCCAAACAGAGCGCTCCCAACAGCAGAGCCAACAGCAAGCAATGCCACAGCAGGCAACGTCACCTCCGATTTCAGTCGATCCGAGCGAACCTCCTCAAGAGCACGCCCTGCGAATTCTCGTCGGCGCATCGCAAAGCGGCGAAGCGATCTACAGAGCGCACGCGCTTGAGGGATTGAAATCTCGTCCAGAAGAGTTGCAACCGATCGCCTGTCGACTGCTCGGCGATCCAAATCCAGGTGTTCGGTTTGCTGCCGCGGTGGTGGTCGGAGAAAAAACATTGAGCGGTTGCGCCGACCTGGTGGAGCCGCTTCTCCTCGATCCCAACCCCTCGGTGCGCGCTGGAGCGCTCTTCGCACTCGTACGACTCGGCAGGCAGGTGGATCTGAGTCCGTTTGCAGACCTCGTCATGAGTCCCAGCGCTGATGTCCGCGCGAATTCCATCTTCCTGCTGGGAGAGTTGCGAAATGCATCAGCGATCGGGTTGGTGGAGAGCGTTGTGGGAAGGCGACTCGAGGGCGCCGACCAGATTCGATCGAGATTGATCGATCTCCAAGCTGCTGAGGCGATGGTGAAAATGGGAGATGTCCGTCAACTCGACCCGATACGCGCAGCACTGTTTTCGCCCCTCGAGCAGTCGGAGTTTGTCGCGATTGCCTGCCAAATGATCGGCGAGATCAATGACCGAGGAGCCCGTCCACACCTTATTGGTATCTGGAATGGTCAGGGTCCTCTTGAACGACCACTCGAAATCCGACTGATCGCAGGCGAAGCGTTGATTCGGATTGGCGAGCCCAACCTAGAGCCGATTTTTCAACTCTGCCAGACGGCAGTGGTCGATCCCTCTCCGGCAATCCGAGGGCAAGCTGTTGCCACGCTCGGTTGGGCGGGTGGACAGCGAGCGTGTAGTGCGATCGCACCGCTGCTTAGCGATCCAGTTCCAATCGTTCGATTGACGGCGGCTGCGGCGTATTTGCGCGCCAGCGGGAACCTTCACACTGGGCCGCGCTGAGCCGCATTGAGCCGGATTGAGCCGCATTGGAGCCGCATTGAGCCGCATGGGCGCCGCATGGACCACGAACAATCGTTGACACGCTCGGGCGCAGCGGGTAAAACTCTCCGTTCATGTGGGAGCATTTCTAGAGTGTTCCTCGACGCAGTTCTTCTCCTCGGCATCGCTCACAAATAGGTCCAACCCGTGCACATTCTTACGAAAGTCTTCGTTGTCCTTGTCGCCCTTCTTGCAGTCGCTCTTGTTCCGCTGATCGCCGTTCAGACAAATAATCAGGCTGCCCTTCGCCAACAGGTAAAGGACCAAGAAGTGCAAGCGGCGGCAGCTCGTGCGGCACTTGACACTGAACGAGCACTCCGCGCAAAGGTTGAGAGTGACACCGCATCGCACGTGCGTGACTTGGACGCCGCACTCAGCCGCGTCAACAGCGATCTCGCATCGTGTGAGCTGCGTGCGCAGAGTCTCGCGACACAGATTGCGCAGAAGGAAGTGACGCTCGCAAGTTCGGTGGCAACGGTCAAGCTCTCCGAGGAGGGTGCTCGTGTGCAGAGCGCCCTCAACGAAACTCTCCGCGAAGAGTTGTCCACATACCAGACGCAGGTTGCTGCATTCGAGCGGATTCGAATCGAGCTTGAGGACAAGTACAGCAAGGCGGAGAGTGATCTGCGAGGGGCGCTCGAATCCAAACGCGATTTGGAAGAGCAACGCGACGAAGTCAAGAGACAACTTGCCAAGACCGATCAAGTGGTTCGAGACTTCACTGCGAAGCATGGACCGTCGTCAGATGAAGTAGCAGCACTTGGTGCCGTTGCGCCCATTCCAGACCGCGATATCTCGGCGCAGATCCTTGATGTTCAACGCACCGATATGGGCGTCTTTGCAGAAATTGACGCAGGCAGTCGCGATGGGATCCGTGACGGCTGGCTATTGACCATCAGCGATGGCTCACGATTCATCGGAAAGTTGCGGATCACTAACACCGATGTGAATCGCGCGGTAGGAATTGTCGAATTGGAAGATCTCAACGTGCGCGGACCTGTGAGCGTTGGTCAGCGCGCCGGTACTAGAAAGGGGCAGTGAACTCAAATGGCGTTCCTAGGCATCGGCAAGAAATCACCGAAGAATGCGGCGCCGCCAGCCATTTCAGCTGCTTCTCTCAAGCCATCCAAACTGACCGCCGGCGGTGCAAAGAAGGCGCACTCCCCGTCAGGAGAACTCAACATTTACACGGCGATTCTGTTGGCTGGAACTCTTGCACTTGGTGCTGGAGTCGCCGCAGTCACGCTCGATAATCTAGCTGGTGTCGACGGAACGAACGACGAAGGAAACCCATTCATGGCGATTGATTCACACTGAATCACATCGCTTCAACAGGCCAAGGAGGTGCCGACTTATGGTGGTTCTAGACAAGATGTTGGATTATTTCAGCGTGGATATGGGTATCGATCTGGGGACATGCAACACATTGGTGTGCGTCCGAGGCGAGGGCATCGTCCTGAACGAGCCGTCGGTGGTTGCGGTGCGGCGGGGAACGAATCAGGTGCTCTTGAATGGCACGGCCGTTGGCTTTGCTGCGAAAGAGATGCTTGGTCGAACCCCCGGGTCCATCCAAGCAATTCGCCCTCTGAAAGACGGAGTCATTTCCGATTTCGAAATCACCGAGGCGATGCTCAAGTACTTCATCCAAAAGGTGATGGGTCGAAGCAGGATCTTCGGTCCGCGTGTCGTCATTTCGATTCCGTCTGGAATCACTGCCGTTGAGAAGCGAGCGGTTCTCGATAGCGCCGATCGAGCTGGCGCGCGCAAGGTGTATCTGTTGGAAGAACCGATGGCGGCGGCGATGGGCGCAAAGTTGCCCTTCGATGATGCGGTTGCGAGCATGGTGGTGGACATCGGCGGTGGCACGAGCGAGATTGCGATCCTCAGCCTTGGAGACATTGCCAAGGCGTCGAGTCTGCGGATCGCTGGGGATGACTTCGACGATGCGATTATCCGATTCCTCGAAGAAGATCGCGGACTCCGAGTGGGAGAGCAGACAGCCGAACAGATCAAGATCCGAATTGGAAGTGCATGGCCTCTCGATCAAGAGTTGGCGATGAAGGTGCGCGGTCGGGATGTGGCGACCGGTCTTCCCCGTCAAATCGAGGTCAATTCGGAGGAAGTTCGCAAGGCGCTCTCTGAACCGCTTCGCAAAATCGCTGATGAGGTCGTCAAGACCCTCCGTGAAGCTGATCCCGAACTCGCCGCCGATTTGTGCAACCCGGATCTGGAACACAACGGCATCACTGTGGCTGGCGGCGGTGCATTGCTTCGTGGAATCGACCAGATGCTCATCGACCGCACCGGACTCTGCGTCAAGATTGCAGATGACCCACTGACCTGTGTGGCACGCGGAACGGCGGACTATCTCGAAAACTTGGAACGGTACAAGTCTGTGCTTGAGTCCAATGTTGAGGAACTTTGACTTCGCGCGCGTAAGGAATTCATAGCGTGGCTCGCACGCCACCCTTCGCACAACCGATCATGTTGGTGATCGCACTTTTCGTCGTGCTTGGGGTGCTTCCAACACGATGGATTGCACCGCTGGGGAGTGATCTCTCTTCCATTCTGTGGGTTCCGTTGACGCCAATCGCTCATGGCGGAACTGCAATCCGGCTCTGGCTGCGCCCCCGTGTTGATGCCGAAAACGAGGCAGATCGTGCACTTGCCACGGACCGAGATTACTTTCGTGGGCTCTGGCACGCTGAACAGATCCGCGTCGCAGAACTTCAACGGAAACTGCGTGCCTACGAAGTGGTGATCGGAGAGTCGCCGCGCGGAACGGTGTTGAGGCTTGCTTCTGCGAGCGTTGTGGGAAGAGTCCCAAGCCAAGGCGGAGATGCGCTGCGACTGAACATCGGATCACAGCAGGGTGTGATGGCGGGAGATGTCGCGCTGGTCGATGGTGATGGTGTGGTCGGTCGAATTGCCCCTGAAGTTGGCGCAATCACCTGCACTGTCATCGCAGCGGGCAATCGCGCGATCGGTCGGATCGATGCCTTTGTGGTCCCGGCAGATCAGGAGAGATCGAGTCGACCGCAAGTCATTTCTATTCAAGTCGTGCCGGATGGTCAGGGGTACCTCCGTGGCGATGTCGAGCTCGACTCAGCCGCACGTCCAGGCGATCTCGTGCGCATCAAGGACTCCACATGGCCGATCGGTGCGCAAGGAATGCGACTTGGAGTCGTGACCGAAATCCGACGCAAGGAGTCTCAACCGCTCCGTGGCGAAGTGCTCATTCGCCCTGCGGTCGACCCCGCTGGAGTTGGAGAAGTTGTCATCAAGCTGACGCCGGGGCAGGGGTCATGAAGTGGATCGTCGCTGTGCCGCTCTTGCTTGCAGTGCTGGTTGCGGACATCTCTTTCATGCCAGCTTTTGAGATTGGCTCAGTCCATCCGAAGCTGACACTCATCCTGGTCGCGTTCGTGGCAATGCACGCACCGCTGGAAGAACTGAACTGGTTTGCATTGCTCGCAGGACTCATGATGGACCTCTCAAACCCATCTTTCTTTGGACCCCATGCGCCCTTCTACTTGATCGGTCCCTCTGCGATTGGACTGTTTTTCGCGGTGCAGCTCCTTGTGGCTGTTCGCGGGTTTCTGGTGAGGCGCAATCCCATCGCCGTCGCTGCGATGGCAGGCGCCCTCACTGTGGCGAGCGGACTGATGTGGACGGCGTGGTGGGCACTCCGGTCGTGGTATCCAGACTCGCCTCCGCCGTGGGGAGATGGTTCAGCCCTCTTGGAACTTGGCAGTCAATTCGCACAGGCGCTCTCAACGGCGGTGATGGCGCTTCCGATTGGATGGCTGCTCATTCGCACCCATAGTTGGTGGAACTTTCCATCAACGCTTCCTCGGCGGATCAAGTCCGAGACGACTCGAATCATTCGACAGTAGATTGCGCCGATGCGATCGCCAGGCACAATCGTGGCGCTCTTCGACGATGGTCTATCTCGGTTTGGACCACTTGGCGATCTGCGCGCAACTTTTGAACAACGACTCGGTGCGTTGACCTGCATCGAGCGAACGATGCGGGTTCTTGGACGAGTGGACGCGCTCTATCCGCAGGAGCATCTGTTGGCGGTGGTCACCGAACGGGTTGCGTCGACAACGACATTGGTCGGTCGCTTTCCCAACCACGCGGGCGAAGTGATTCTGATCAACGGTGCGCTCGACTCGCTCGAAGATGCGGCTTCGCTCACAGTGGGAGAAGCGATCGTGACCACGGACGATCGCGTCGCGATGGCACGGTTGACCAGTGCGGAGTCGCAGCGATTTCTTGAACGCGCGCGGGGAGCGGACGGGTTGCCACATCACATCACGCGCCGCCCACTTGGGCATGGGCAAACCATCAAGACGCCGTGGGAGTTGCTCGGGAGGCTCGAGCAGAGCATCCCCGCGGATATTGGACTGCTGAGTCGCAGCGGGGAGTTGACTGATCGCGCCTCTGCTGGCGTGACGCGCTTCGGACACCACGCACTTTTCGTTGACCCGACTGCGCGGGTCTGTCCCGGTGCGATCATTGACACAACCGATGGTCCTGTGCTCCTTGCTCATGGTGCGACCGTTCGCCCTGGCGCAGTGGTGTGCGGTCCCGTGGCAGTGCTTGACCACTCCACGGTCTTGGATCGAGCGTTGATCAAGGCACGAACGGTCATCGGACCTCACAGCAAGATTGCAGGCGAAGTTGGATCCACTGTGATCGCTGGCTATTCGAACAAGGCGCACGAGGGGCACATCGGTGACATGCTCATCGGTGAATGGGTGAATCTCGGTGCAGGAACCTGCAACTCGAATCTCATGAATACGTACGGCGAAGTCATGACGCGCCTTGACGCCGCGGGCTCGAATGAGAGCACTGGTCGGGTGTTTTATGGCGGAGTCATCGGCGATCACGCGAAGACCTCGATCCTCGTCGCGCTCAACACGGGATCAACCATCGGCACTGGGGCAATGATCGCAATCCCTCGACCACTCAACTTCGTGGAACGATTTGCTTGGCTGACACCAGAGCGCTCCCAGTCCTACCGATTCAATCGCTTTGAGTCGACCGTTCGTGCCGTGATGGCACGCAGGAATCGAATTCCTCCAGATGCGTATCTCGGACGACTGCGGGCGCTGCACGAAGCGCACTTCCACGCTGCGGGCACGGATTGATGGAGGGGGTTGCGCAGGAGGGTGGCGCGATGAATGCTCATCGCGATGTGCATCTTTCCTTTGTGGCGCCTTCACGCACGCAGCAGAGGCGAACACAGATCGCTGACGCGCTCGCGCAAAAGGTGTCGGGTGAGATTCGATTTGCTGCGCACGACAGAATGCTCTACGCAACCGATGCGAGCATTTATCAAGTGGAGCCGATCGGCGTTGTGATTCCGAGTTCGGTTGCAGATGGTGTCGTGGCGGTCGAGGTGTGCGCAGACTTGGGAGTTGCGATTCTCGCACGCGGCGGGGGAACTGCGCTCGCTGGACAGACGGTCAACGAAGCGGTCGTGATTGATTTCAGTGCGAATTGCAGGGGAATCAACCAGGTCGATCCCGTTGAACGGACAGTCCGCGTGGAACCTGGAGTCGTCCTGGATCAACTGAATCGGACCCTCGCACCGCTTGGATTGATGTTCGGTCCAGATGTCGCAACCAGTTCGCATGCAACCATCGGCGGGATGATCGGCAACAACTCGGCAGGCGCAAACTCGATTCTGTACGGGCGCACCGTTGAACATCTGGTGGCGGTCGATGTCATTCTGTCTGATGGTTCTCGTATGCACTTTGCTCAGGGGCAAAGCGAGCGCGATCCACGCATCGCAGCACTCACTCGAAAGCTTGCGGAGATTCTCCTGCCGATCGCAGGTGAGATCGAGCACCGAACACCAAAGATTCGCCGTCATGTGGACGGTTACAACTTCGACATTCTCATCGAGCAAATGCGAGCGTCGACTCCAGGCACATTTGATCGTGTCAACCTTGCGCACCTGGTCTGCGGGTCGGAGGGCACATTAGCGATCATCCTGCAGGCGCAGTTGGCGCTGGTGGCAGTGCCGAAGTTCCGCGGTCTGGCGATTTTTGGGTTTGATGGCGTTCGCGAAGCACTGGCACCGTTGATGGGGATCATCGCCACAAAGCCCAGCGCAGTGGAATTGATCGATGACATGGTCATCAGCATGGCGCGGAAAAATCCGAGTTTCCTCCGCGATGTTGAAGTGCTGCCACAACCTCCCTCGGGGTGTGTCAACGCAGTGATGTATGTGCAGTACTTCGCCGATTCCAAGGCGGAACTCGACGAGAAAATGGCGTTGCTCGGGCGCGCTCTCCCTGGTGTCCCAATGGTCCGGCACTTCGATGCGGTCGCGATGGATGCCGCGTGGCGAATTCGCAAAGCTGGCGAGCCGCTCTTGCATGGCATCCCTGGGATTCGCCGTCCAGTCACGTTCGTGGAAGACACGGCGGTCGATCCCTCGCGACTGGGAGAGTTCGTTGAAGAGTTTCGAGCGATCGTCGCGCGACATGGCAGTACTGCTGCGTACTACGCCCACGCATCAGTTGGTTGCCTGCACATCCGTCCACTTGTGGCAATCGGCACTGAGGAGGGACTCGCAACGATGCGCGCGATTGCGATCGACGTCGCTGACCTCGTTGTGAAGTATGGCGGCGCTCTCAGTGGTGAGCACGGTGATGGACGCGTGCGCAGTCCACTCCTGACTCGGGTGCTTGGTCCCGTGATTGCACAGGCAATCCGAGACGTCAAGAAACTCTTCGATCCGCAGGGACTGTTGAACCCAGGCAACCTGGTGAACAACGACGACCCACGCCAGATCACTTCGAAACTGCGAGTTCGACCAGATGACGCACAGTTCGTCCATCTTGGCGAGGTCGAGACATTCTTTCGCTACGACCGCGAGGAGGGATTTGGCCATGCGCTCGAGCAGTGCAATGGGGCTGGGCTCTGCCGACGGCTCACGCCGGGCTCCACGATGTGCCCCTCGTACCGCGTGCTGAAGGATGAGCGTCACGCCACCCGAGGTCGTGCCAATGCGCTCCGGCTGGCCGTCTCCGGACAGTTTGGCAGTGGTGATGCAACCTCGGCGAAGCGGTGGAGCGATCCAGAGACCAAGGCAACGCTGGAGCTCTGCCTCTCGTGCAAGTCGTGCAAGACGGAGTGTCCAAGCAACGTCGACATCTCCAAGTTGAAAGCCGAGTTCACGGCACAGGAGTACTGGCGTCGTGGTGGTGTGCCATGGCGCGTTCGTGCGATGGCGAATGTGCAGATCATCAATCGACTTGGTTCTGCGATCTGGCCGATCGCCAGTGCGCTCGTTCGACAAACTCCCGTACGTGCGCTGGTCGCGGCGCTTCTTGGAATGTCGTCAAAGAGATCGCTTCCCCAGTTCGGTCCTGCGCTTCGATCGTGGATGGAACGCCGCGCGAAGTTGCGAGTCCAGCAGGATGGACCACGATCCCTCCAAGAGCAACCGACGGTCCTGTTGCTTCCCGATTGCTTCACGCAGTGGTCGACGCCCGAGGTTGGCCGTGCTGCAGTCGAGGTCCTCGAGGCATTTGGATATCGCGTGGTGCTTCCGCACGCAGGCTGCTGCGGGCGAGCCGCGATTTCGTGTGGGATGCTTGCGGACGCAGCACGCACGACGCGTGCGACTGCGACTGCACTTCTTGACGCCATGCGCCGCGAAGGAGCGGTTGCAATTCTTGCACTCGAGCCCTCGTGCCTTTCTGCAATCAAGGACGATTGGCTCGAACTCAAAATGGGGGTCGATCTGCAATCTCTGCGAGGGCTTGCGTCGAAGTCGTGGATGATTGAGGAGTTCTTGAATGATCGGTGGGAGAGTCATCCCATTCGCCCCGCCTTCGCCCACACGCGCGAATCGATCCTGCTTCATGCGCACTGCCACCAGAAGGCACTGTGGGGGGCGGGTACATCACTTGGGTTGTTACAGCGGATCTTTCCCAATCAAGTGGAGGCGCTCGCCACGGGCTGCTGCGGTATGGCAGGGGGATTTGGCTTTCGCGAACAGAGTTACGACCTTTCGATGCGCATTGGAGAGCAAGATCTCTTTCCAGCAATTCGCGCGCATGATGATTCCATTGTCTGCGCACCAGGCTCGAGTTGCCGCCATCAAGTGACGGATGGGACTGCGCGAACGGCTCTCCATCCCATCGAGTTAGTCGCTCGTGCGATGCAGGATTGCGCTTCGAGTTGAAGGTAGGTCACGGTCGGTCGTCGCCGTGGAGAAAGCGCGAGATCCTCGTACACTTCCGGCATGAGCGGATCGACAGGAACTGGAACATTCCCAGCACACGACGGCGCGTCCGAGGTGGACTTGAGCACGGGAACGGTTCTCATCGTCGATGACAACGCGCAAAACCTCGAACTGATTCAGGCGTATATGGAGAGTCTGCCATGCCGCATCCTCATCGCCCGCGATGGGCTCGAGGCAATCGCACGAATTGAAGGTGATCATCCCGACCTTGTCTTGTTGGATGTGATGATGCCTCGGATGTCTGGATTTGAAGTCTGTCAAAAGATCAAGGCGAATCCAGCAACCCGCGACACAGTCATCATCATGGTGACCGCGCTCCACGAACTGGGGGATATGGAGCGAGCGGTCGAGTCTGGATGCGATGACTTCGTTTCCAAGCCGGTCAATAAGGTCGAGTTGTTGACGCGGGTGCGGGGGCTTCTTGGATTGCGATTGCTCAAGAAGCAACTCGCCATCTTCCTCGCCTCACGAGAACGCCAGTAGCGCACCGTGTCGGAATTCACTCGACTCTGAAAAACCTCGTTCAGCATTCTGCGAGATCCCCGCGAGATCCCCGCGAGATCTCTGCGAGGATCTGCGTCACTCCCCGGTGCGCCAGACGATCGCCGGAGTATCGCCAAGGCGTTGCCACGGTGACGCGGTCGTTCTCGGTTCGAGTGCGCACTCGAGGTGTTGGAGGTACCGCATGAGGTCGTACGCATCAAAGTCCAGGAGCCACTGCCGGTCTGCGCTGGGGCTCATCGCGACGATGGATTCGACGAGGTGGTCGACTGTTGGAGTGCGGTGCTCGTGCGTCATAGATGCTCTACATCGGCCTGTCACGGGGGGTTTCTGACGAGATTTCTTGGGGACGAAACTCGGTCGGGTTGTGCACCACGATCCCTAGTAGGTGATGAAGTCGTGGACTACGATCCGTAGGTGATCACTCGACAAAAATTTCTGCCGACGCTCGATGCCGATGCCTCGGGATCCCATGCGCAGCAGTGATCGGATCATCTGGCTTCGGCGACCGCCACGGGTCCAGCCGAGTTCCATTCCATTTGTTCCCAGAGCTTCCATCGACAGCATCGCGCTCGCATGGGACGCACTGACCGACGCGCATCCGCACTTCACCGATGGCGCATGCTGGCATGTCATCGGCGTGCATCGCGATGGACACGGAGGAGCGACGGTTCACGTGACTCGGACGAACTACCGAATGGGCGCAGTCCGCAGCGTCGGCGTGGAAACTGGTTTCATCGGGCTTGGAACAAAGGGCATCGCGCATTGGCAGGGTCGGTGGCTGATTGGAAGGCGTTCAGAGTCCTGCGCAACCTATCCGGGTCAGTGGGAGTTCGCGCCAGGCGGAGCCGTAGAGCCCGGCGAAGACCCATCGGTCGGCATCGAACGGGAATTGATGGAGGAGTGTGGTGTTCGTTGTGCACGACCGCCACGTGCCGCTGCGCTGATCTTCGACGGAGAAACGCGAAACTGGGAGGTCGTTCATCAGCTCGAGATGGAGAATCCGCCCGATGCTCCGCCCAATTGGGAGTATTCAGAGTTTCAACTCATCCACCGACTCGAGGTTCCACCCGTTGCCACACCATGCACTGCGGCGATGATCGCCATCGCACGGGGACTCTTTGCGGCTAGCGGCTCAGCGAAAGCCAGCGGCTCAACGAAAGACGACATCATCAATTGATGACCCATCCATTGGCGAGCGCGCCCGTTCTTGCAGATCGCCTGACATCGGTCCAACCCATTGGACGCGCTTGAGTGCGTTGGTCACGCACTGGCTCGTGGCTCTTCGCATCTGTCGTGTTTTGGCGTCATCCAATCGACTCGTCAAGCGACCCGTCAGTTGTGCGGGGCTGAGCAGGTCGATGAATCCGGATGTTGCAGCGAGGAGAGAGACATTGGATCCAACGATGTCGAGTCCGTATTGGGGCTCGCCCGGCTCACCAGTCGGCCACGCGAATCCACCGCCTCCATACACGCCAATCTCCTTTCCAGAGAAAACGACAAGGCGAATACTTGTATTGGTCGCGGCCGGATCAACGGCGGTGTGGCCAGCCTTTGGAACCCACAGGAGTTCGACATGCAGCACATGACCGTAAATCGATGTGGAGTCCTGGAGCGTTTCTTGGGTGATATCGCTCATCATGAACGATGTGTTGGCAAGTTCGAGTGCGTAGGTGCTCACCCCGAGATCTGTCACAAGCGTTCTTGGGCTGTCTCCCATCGATGTGACTTCCAATCGTCCTACTGCACCGACGCCGCATCCCGCAGCAAACATGCATCCCACCAAGCAGAGGGGAAAGAACACAGTCACGCACGCTGCCGCGCAAGAAGTCGCCAACGGAGTGACGACTGGGATCCACCAGCGCGAGTTGTGTGTCAGTGTCGCCATCACCGCTGGGGTGAGTGCGTTCCCGCACTAAACGCAGATCGATCGGTGGCAGGTGCATGGGTCGCGTGTGCTCCGATCGTGAGAGGCGCCGTCATGCCAAGCGTTGTAATCGGATTGCGTTCCACGATCAGTCGAAGAGCCGCGCGTGGGATCGACGAGAGGTTTGTTCCAAGCGCATACGAATTGAGTGAGTAGATCGCCTCCACCGCAGCGGCGGGAGATGCGAATGGGAATCCAGAACCGAAGAATATCTTCTCGAGGACTCCAACCTCGTGTGCATGCAGCAGCGTGGTGTACAGCCGCCACGACTGCGAGGCGAGCCCGCTCGTATCGGCATAGATGCCGGGGTGTTTCGACAGCAGTGCAATGGTCTCATCAATCCAAGGAGCACCGATTTCGGCGATGATGATCTTCAGTGCAGGGAAGGTCCGTGCAACTTCATCCCATGGAGTAGGACGGTCATACTCCAAGATCATCGCGGGCGACAAGATTCCTGGTCGACTCACAAAGACGGGAAGGCGTTCGAACGCGCAGCGATCAAAGAAGCGCATGGCATTGGAATGGGTTGGGTGAAATCCCTGCGCGGAGGGGGAGACCGTGACCGCAGCAAGTCCTAGCGATCGTGCGTGATCCAGATCGTCGGACCACGATGGGGACATCGGGTCGATTCCAGCAACTCCTGCGAGTCGATGTGGCTGTCGAGAGACCACATCTGCGACGAACTCCGGCGGAACAACGGCCGAGAGGGCCTGAGACTTGAATCCATGGACCAGTGCGCAACCGACGCACTCCATGGCACGCGTGTGCGATCCGATTGTGCCGTCAAGACCACCCGGACGGCGAGATTGATTTCGGATTCCCTCCGCCAACTCGAAGCCGAGTTGCTCTGGCGAGTGCCACGCGCGTGTCATTACATCGAAGATCATGGGCAATTTCCAGTGTAGTCGTTTCTCGGAACTGTGGAGCGATTATCGATCATGTCGACACCTCTCCAACAGTGACGACACAGGTACCCATCGTCAATGGATGCTGGGAAACTTTGGAGAACCCGGCGCTCTTCAGTTGGGTCGCGAGTGCCGAGGGATCGAGGAATGTCTGGACGGATCGGGGGAGATAGCGATAAGCGCCGGAGCCATCGCGCGCAAGGATTGTCGCGGTCCACGGCATGATGTGGTGGGTGTAGATGCGATGCATGAAACGGATCACCGGGTGCTGCGGCTCGGCGAATTCCAGCACCACTAACCGACCCCCCGGGCGCAGCACGCGATGGAACTCGTGAATTGCGCGCAGTGGATCTGCCACATTTCGAATGCCAAAGGCAATCGACACGATGTCCATGCAGCGGCTGGAATAGGGAAGCTCTTGCGCATCGCCTTGCACATATTCGATCCGGCCACAGGCGCCACCCTTGCGAGCAGCCTTCATGCGTGCCTGATCCAACATGGCCGGGGTGTAGTCCAGCCCGATCACGCGCTTGGCGCCAGCGAGCGCAAACGACTGCGAGAGATCCCCAGTGCCACACGCGACATCCAACACTTCTGCGCCGACCACTGGTTCTGCAAGCTGCACCGCTTTTCGACGCCACGATTGATCGAGACCCAGCGAGTGCACGCGATTGTTGAGGTCGTATGCGTGTGCGATCGCCGTGAACATCTCTCGAACTCGCATTGCTTTGTCGTCTCGGTCGTGTGGGTTGCCACGAAGCGAGGCGCTATCCCAACTCAACGACGGGTCTGTCGCAACTGGAGTCGTGGCATCGCCAGTTGGCGTCGTCGAAGATGGATTTTCGTAAGAGGATGCCACAACCCGATCCTATCGACTCACTTTCACGGTTGATAATGCATTTCCCAGTAGCGAATAACGCTCTCGAGGAGTTCCTTTGTCCTGCTGGGATTTTCGGAGCGCGCACAGTCGAAAAGAAGTCCATGACCAACCAGACCAACCAGAGCAACATGACAAACAAGACAAGCAAGACAAACATGACCAAGCCACTCATGAATACGGAGCTCGCCCTCGAACGCCTCCTCCAACTCTCCGTTGCCGGAGATCGCCTCGCCACGCGCACCTTCATCGAGCAGGTCCACGGACATGGATTGACCGCGACGCAACTCGCACACGAGTTGTACTGGCCAACGATGCAGACGATCTTTCGTATGTGGCGTCATGACCAACTCACCACGCTCGCGTATCAGTACGCCACTCGACTCCTACGCATGCTCGTCGATCAGGCGCAGGCTCGCTACGAGCAGGCACCGCGCAATGGTCGAACGCTGCTGTGCGTCTGCGGACCAAATGAATCAGAAGATCTCGCTGGCCAACTATGCAGCGATTTGCTGGAGGCGAGTGGATACTGCGTGTTTTTCGCAGCGGGTGGCGTCGCCAACGACGAAATCATCTCCGAGATTGGACAGCGCAAACCCGACGCGCTGGTCGTATTCGCCGCCGCCGCGTCCGACGCGCCACGGATCCGCCAACTCATTGACATGCTCAGAGAGGCGCAGTCGCGCCCCAGTTTCCCAGTGATCTGCGGCGGCGGTGTCTTTGCTCGTGCCCCGGGCCTCGCTGAAGAAATTGGCGCCGATGCGACTGCAGATGACCCACTCGCGGTCGAACGAATGGTTCGATGCGCACTCGCTGCACCGGTCGCGACACCAACTCCTGCGGCAACTGCCACACAGCGGCGCAGCGCATCGAACGCTTCGCCACGCACACGCATCGCCGTAGCATGACCGTGTGAGAACGACTGCAACGGATGCGATCTTGCTTCGGGCGCGCAGGCACCCGATCTGTGCGACATTTGCGCGCAATCTTGCGATGCGTTGTCGATGGAAATCTGGCGAGAGTCTGCTGGTTGGTTTGAGCGGGGGGGTGGATTCAACTGCACTGGTCGTCCTCGCAGCAGCATTCGCGCAGCGCGCGAGAAGCGCGCTGACCGTGTCTGCGGTCTATGTTCATCACCATCTTCGAAAAGAGGCGGACGAAGAACAACTCCATTGCGCGGCACTCTGTGCGCGAATCGGCGTTGCCTTTTCTTCGATCGATATCAGACCAGCGGCGGGGAAGGGGGGACTCTCTGCACAGTCTCGCACCCTTCGACTTGCGGCGCTCGAGGGCGCAGCGAAGCGAAGCGGAACGCCATGGATTCTTCTTGCCCACCAAAGCGATGATGTCCTCGAGACGTTGTTGATGCGGATTGGTCGGGGCGCTGGAAGCCGCGGACTTGCTGCGATTCCGTGGGTTCGCGCTGCGTCGCCACGGAGCAGGATTCGAATTGCACGTCCGCTGCTGTCTGTGAGTCGGCGCGAGATTGAGTCATTGTGTCGACACCTGCATTTGGAGTGGCGCGACGATGCAAGCAACGCGAACATCGATTCGCCCCGCGCTTTTCTTCGACATCGGGTCATCCCGGAACTCTTGACGCGGTGGCCGCAGATGGCCAAGCACGCCCTGCACGCCAGCGAGGCCGCACGAAGTGGTGCGTGGGCGCTGCGGCAGATGGCGCTCCAGAACGGTTTGATGGCAGACGAGATTCCGCGCGAGACCTTGCGTTCCTGCGGGGTCGTTCGATGCGCAGCGCTCTTGACGAGTGTCTTTGGATTGCGCTCCATGTCGCTGGAACCGAAAGTGACTCGAAGCATTGCCCAGAGCATCTGCGACGAGACGCGCCGCCCGCGAAGATTCGAGTGTGACGGAGGTCTTGTCGTGATTCGCGCTCGCACGATTTCGATTACATCCAGCGCAGTGCGCCCCGCAGCGAAGTCGCGACCTATGGAGTGATCGCCGTTGGAGACGCTGGTGATGGGGTTGGTGATGGGGTTGGTGATGGGGGATCACCCAAGCATGCCTTCCAATCAGAATCGGTTGCGCAGATCACCCGCCCATCCTTGACCACCAGAATCGTCGGGGGTTTGAGGATGTAATGCGTGCCTGCTGGGAGCGACAGCCACTGGCAACTCGGGCACTCGATGGGTCCGAGATTGTCTCCCACAAGCGGTGTACTCCCCGGCGCTGGGGGGACTTCCACCGCAATGACCTTGACCTCGCCCATTGACTGCGTGAAGTATTCGGCAAAGAGCTCTCTGCAATGACCGCACTCTGGGCTATACAGGATGACGATCGATTGACCTTCAATCGTCAGCGCAGTCAACAATGGAAGAAGTCTCGACAGTCCTGTATCTGGAAGTGTTCGGCCTTGCCAGTGCGCATAGTCCAACACGACACTCGCTGGTCCTCGTTGCAGCCCATTGGCCGACCCATCACCGACCGTCAGCGAACTGTTCGCGATTGGTATCTGTGCAGCAACTCCAATGGGCACCACCCAGATCGCAACGAACGCTCCGCACATCCACACATTGGCACCGTGGCGGGGTGTTCGCAGTGTGGGGGCGGCGCGGTCAGCGAGAGCGTTCAGCCCCAGCGCAGCAACCAACCCAATCGTTGGCAGCACGAGCGACTGCGCTCCACTGCCAGCGAAAGCAGATGCGATCGTTGCCACAGCGCAGAAGGCATAGCCGATCAATGCAATGCGAATGAACGCTGGTTTCACCCATGATCCCAAGAGGGCGAATGTCAATGTGGACGCAAGCAAGATGCCAATGGTCAGTTGAGCCATCGCAACTTCCGAGAGCGAGAGTCGCAATCCAACGTTTGCCATCCACCGAGGCATCCACATTGTCCCTTGAGAGATCCATGCAATCGCAGTGGCAGCCAGAAGAATCGGCGCGAGTATCCGGATGACAAGCGTGCGCATGGTGGTGCTTTCAAGGAGTGAGACAGCGCTCAATCGCGGCGCGATCTTCCGAATCAGGAGCGATCGAAGTGATCACACCATTGACGACCCGCATGAGAACCGGCGTGGTGAGCACATACTCGGGACCCTTGAGCAGTGTTCGCACCTCGCACTCGCCGCAGGGCATCTCCAGCGATGCGGCCGGATCGGTATCTGGAATGGCGATGGTGAGCGTGGGAACATCGAGATGACCAGAGAAGTGGGCTTGAAGAAGTTCGTGGCAGTGGTCGCAATCTTCTCGGTAGAACATGACGAACCAGGTCCCGCTGTTGATCGCCGCTGGCGGCGCAACAGTCATGAGTCGCGCAATCTCTTGTCCATCGAAACGAGTTCCCAACCACGTGGAGAAAACCGGAATGTAGTAAGGCGCCGCCGTCGCAGGCATGCCAGTCCACGCGGCGATCTTTGGAGGAGTGACGACTGGCGGCGGTGTTGGCTTGAGAGGGTCGTTCCCATTCGTCGTCGGGATGGGGTCATCGATCGGAGGAACGACGGGGTCGACGATCGGTTCGATGGGAACAATCGGTATCACGATCTTCGCTCGCGCGGGCACCGCGTACGCCACGATTGCGCCCGCGAGAGTCAAGGTGATCGCGCTTGGCAGACCGAAGGTCGTTGTTGGAGCGGGCGAGCCGAGCACACGTCGTTTGGAAATCACTGCAAGCGTCAACAGCGTCGCGTCCATCATCAGCATGATGATCGGATTCGGTCCTGCATCGCCAAAGCATCCGCAGGATCCCTTCCATGCTCCGCTCCATCCCTTCTCGGCGAACGCTGGGATGATGATCCACAGCAGGATGAGACAGAAGAGACTCATGGTTGCGATGGCCACTGGTCGCGCCAGCCGTGGCATCGTGAGCATCACTGCGACGAGCGCAATCTCCGTGCCGACGATGATGCGGATCGCCAAGTCGAGCCACGGGACGCCGCTGATTCCAAACGCGCCATCGAAGAACTGGACGACCGCAAAGATGGAAGGCGGCAGCAACTTGGGATTGAGCTCCATCAGCTTGAACAGCGCACCCGCCAATAGCCACAACGGGATGACAAGTCTGCAAACGATGTAGTACAGGCGGCTTCTGCTCATGTGTGGGCGGTGGCGGGTTCGAGACTCTCGCAAAGAATATGCACGATCATCTGATGAATCTCCTGAACTGCAGCACCATCCACGCCCGAAATGACAATCGCGTGGTCGCAGAGTGACAGCGCGTCGCCGCCATCGCCGCCAAGCAAGCCAACTGTGCGAACTCCCAGCGCACGCGCCGATTCGAGAGCGCGAAGAATGTTGGCGCTCGCTCCAGAAGTCGAGAAGACGATCAGTTGATCGCCCCTCGAAGCGAGACCCTCAAGTTGTCTGGCGAAAACCCGCTCGAATCCAAAGTCGTTGGCGATGCAGGTGAGTGCGGTTGGATCGGCGGTCAAGCAGATCGACTTGAATGGCGGTCGATTCGATCTGTAGCGTCCGATGAGCTCTTCGCTCAAGTGCAGCGCTTCGGCCGCGCTGCCCCCGTTTCCACAGGTGAGAACCATCTTGCCATTGGCGAGCGTATCGCGGGTGCTCTGAATGATTGTCTCAATTCCGCCTTGAAATCCCGCAAGCGCGGCGAGCGCGCGCTCAGCCTGTTGGAGTCGAAATCGAAAGCTCTCTTGCGCAGTCCGTGCGAACGATGGCATCACCATAGTCTAGTGAGAGTGAACCAACGCAACATCACTCAGCCAGACGTGATTGGGAATGAAGCGCAGGGCGATCGGTCGCGCCGAGTCATCGCGGTCACCGGATCGACGGGGACGGTTGGTTCTGCCCTCTGCGAATCTCTGCGCGGCGGCGGTCACCGAGTCATTCAACTCGTCCGCCAACTCGTGCGCGGGGAGTCGTCACCATCGCGTGACCAGGTGCGCTGGAATCCGATGGGATCGTGGGACGCAGCATCTCTTGAGGGCATCGATGCCGTCGTGCATCTCGCCGGCGAAAACATAGCAAGTGGTCGTTGGACTCCGCAGCGAAAGCGGGCGATCATGGAGAGCCGCGCTGTTGGAACGCGGTGTCTTTGCGAGGTGATCGCACGCCTGGCAAAACCACCCGCTGTATTCGTGTGTGCATCGGGCGTCGGGTACTACGGCGATCGCCAGCCGCCGAAGGTGGATGAATCCGCCGGACCTGGGAGCGGGTTTCTGGCAGCGGTCACAAAAGAGTGGGAAGCCGCGCTCGTCCCCGTGGAGCAGGGAGGGATCCGAACTGTGCGAATGCGGATCGGGGTCGTGGTGAGCGCGCACGGTGGTGTTATCGCACGACTGCGTCTGCCGTTTCTGCTGTGTGCAGGGGGGCCCGTTGGGAGTGGCCGCCAAGGTATGAGCTGGATTCATCTCGACGATTTGACCGCGGCGATTCAGTTTGTCATCGAGAGGGATTCGATTCGAGGACCAGTGAATGCAGTCGCTCCGGGAGCGCTCTCACAAAGGGAGTTCGCCCGCGCACTGGCGCGCGTCTTGCGTCGACCATCCGTTGCGCCGTTTCCAGCGCCGCTCGTGCGGTTGATCTTTGGCGAGATGGGCAGCGAGCTGTTGCTCCAAGGGCAATTCGTCGAGCCTGCCGTACTACTGCGAAGTGGTTTTCGTTTCAACTATCCCACCATCGATGGTGCCTTGCAATTCGAACTTGGCAGAGGCGCGCCGTAGTTTCCACCACGGGCGCATTGCGGGAATCGAAGCGATTGCCATCAGACCGCACATCACCGCAACCGTCCATCCACCTCCGCCGAGAAGCGATCCAGTCAGTGCGGCTGCAGGACCAATCACATATCCCAGCCCAATCAGTGCCTCGTGAATTCCACCAGCATCGACTTGCGCGCTCCCAACACGGAGTGCGTAGTAGAGCGCTGCGTAATAAATCATGCCGTGACCCAATCCAAAGGCGATCAACCCGATGATGCAGGTCGCCAGCGTGGGCAGCGTCACAACGAGTGTGAATCCCACGATGAGGAGCGCCGAACCGAGCAGAAGCGTCGACCATCGACCATGCCAGAATGGAAGCGATGCCATCAATGCAACGACGACGACTCGGGCACTCAACCAGACTGCGGCAAGGGGAGTCTCACTCGTGGCATCAAGCGCCAGACGCCCGAGCAGGTACGGCATGAGCGGGCTCAGTGCGCCAACGAGTACATACGACGCCGGCAGGAGTATGCGAACGCATTGCAGTTGAGCGACATACACGGCCGGGGCGGCCTCGGCGGCGACAAAGTGGTGCGCGGGTCGAGTTGGCAGAAATCGCAGGCACACAATCGAGAGCAGGCTCACGGGAGCGATCGCGAAGAGTGCCATGCGCGGAGTGAGCCAACCATCGTCTCGCTGCAGTGGGGCCATGAACACTAGGGCGAGCGCGACCGATGGCATCCAGACGAGGCACCAGAGACCGATCGCGCGCCGAGTGTCTTGCGCCGAGCGGCCGGCGGCGACATAGGACTCGACGATTGGCCAGAGGCAGGCGCCAGTGATGCTGACCACGATTGCCACGATGATGATGCCGACGCTGCTGGACTCGATTGCGGCGAGTGGCGCAACCATGGTCTGCACGACGAAGAGTAAATAGAGCATCTTTCGTGGGCTCACTCTTCCTTCGAATCGTCGAAGAACGCGTCCGCATAGAAACGCTGCGAGTGCATAGACAGCACCCGTTGCGACGAAAAGCAGGCAGGTCTCAAGCGCCGAGTAATGAAACTCGCGGGCGGTGATGAACCCCAGCCCATTCCAAAGAACTCCAGTCGCCAACGAGTTCAAAAAGGTGATGCCGTGGATGGCGCGCGTTGCGTGGTTGGCCTTGCCGTGGACTCTCTGCGGGTTCATGCGTTCCCGAGGCTAGCGAACGAGACTCGGATGGTCACTGGTTAGAATGGCTCATTCGGTCCTCGTAGCTCAATTGGATAGAGCGTTGCCCTCCGAAGGCAAAGGTTGTGCGTTCGACCCGCACCGAGGACGCTTTTGTTGTGTTGCAAGGGCGAGGCATCGGTGAGAAGTGGATTTCTGGGGATTGGGCGAAAGTCTTTTCGCTTCTTTCCATTTCTATTCGTATATTTCGGGAGAGGTATATCCAGAATGATGTTTGCACACATGATCTCGTGGCATCGATCACAAAGGCTGCACCACCAAATGTTGCAGTTCATGCGTGGTGTTTGTCGTGGGCGTGGTCGCTTCGCTGTGGCTGTGACAGCGGGAGTGTTCGCAGTTGCGGCACATTCAACAGCGCTGGGGCAAGCATCTTCTTCCCCACTCGATCAACTGGACGCACCAGTGGGTGGATCCTCCGCGGACTCATTTGGCATCTCTATCGCGGTGACTTCAGATGTGTGTGCGGTTGGCGCGCCGGGATGGAATGTGCCCTCGGGTGGCACGGTTGCTGCGGCGCAGGGAATCGTGCATGTGTACAAGTATTTTGGGAGCGGCATTTTCCAGTGGCAAAACAACCTGACTCTTCCGACGGGTGTTGCCAACGACAACACCGGAGCATCGGTTGCAGCATCGAACGGTTGGATTGTTGCGGGTGTCCCCGGAAGAGAGATCACGACGGGAGGAACTCCGCCGATTCAATTGCAGGCGGGGCTCGCCTGCGTGTGGAAACGCAGCGGAACTGGGTGGTCTCCGATTCCCTACGAACTTTCGCACCAAGCGCCCAAGTCCATCGACTTGTTCGGTTCTGCTGTCGCCATTCAGGAACGCTTGGTCTCTGGACAGAATCATGCCACGATCGCGGTCGGTGCCCCAACGGATGACGATGGCACACGGATTGATGCCGGGTCGGTGACTCTTTTCGATTGGAGCCCAAGCACAGGTCGATGGGTGCAGACGGCATTCATCGTTCCACCAACTATTGGTAGCGAGAACCCGCAACTCGCCGCGTCGGGAATCTTTGGAACAGCCGTTGAATTGTCAGGCGACTTTTTGATTGTGGGTGCGAAGCGACAGACGGTGTCAGTATCGAAACAGGGGACAGCGTTCGTCTTTCGCCGCAACACACTAGACAACCCAGCACCGACCATTCTTGCGACGAATCCTTCGTGGGGCGAGTGGTGTCTCGTCCAACGGCTCGTTGGAGGAGCGCCAGTCATTGATGAACTCTTTGGGTCTTCCATTGGCGCGTCCCCATGGGGAGTGATCATTGGCGCTCCGAGCGCAACTGATTCGGCTGGGTCCGCAACCATCTTTGAACTCGAGTCGTCCACCGGCACATTCGAGTTGAAGGGCCATCTGACGGCGACAATCGGGCAACTCGGCGATCGATTCGGTGCGTCAGTCGCACTGGTTGCAGATCTTGCTGTGATCGGCGCGGCAGGGGTCGAGGTCACTTCACCGATCGCTGTAGCGAATCGTGGAAGTGCCTGGGTCTTTGGTCGAGAACCTGGAATCTGTGGCGCGTGGACGGAGCGAACTCGATTTGTTCCTTTCGCAAACGCCAATGTTGCCGACGCGAATTTCGGTGCAAGCATCGCCGTTGCGCCAGATACCGTCCTTGTCGGCGCTCCACGTGCCTCCAATCAGATGCTTGCCCAAGGCAATGTCTATTCCTTCAACATCGACTCCACTGAATGCCCACCCGATCTGAATGGTGACACTGTCATCGATGCTGCCGACGTGATCCTTCTGCTGACCAGCTGGGGCGCGAGCGGGAGCCAAGTCGCCGATATCAATGGAGACTTGTTTGTTGACGCCAAAGACTTGATCTACATTTTGGCCCACTGGGGCAGTTGCGCTTGCAACTAGATGGCTGCCTCGTCGGTGCGTGAGCACTTTCATCGCCATCGCCTAATCTGTTTGGATGCAGGTTTCCGAATTCCAAACCATGATCCGTGCGCGCTATGACGCGACCGACCGGGCGCGGGGCGCCTCCAAGACTTTCGTGTGGTTCGCCGAGGAATTTGGAGAACTCGCACATGCGATCGGGAAGTTCGAACGAGGCGAGGGGGATCCTGTCAACTTGCGGGAAGAGTTCGCAGACTGCATGGCGTGGCTTTGCACGCTGGCCAACATCTGCGATGTTGACTTGGAATCTGCTCTCCAAGAAAAATATGTGAGCGAGGGCGGTCCCAAGGGAATCAAGTGACAGAACCGTGCGGCGTCTGCACAATTCAGCAGAGCAACGCATCACGGCAGGATTTCGCATGGGAGAACGAACGATGGTTGCTGCGTCACCATCCGCATCCTGCGCCGCTCAATGGGTGGTTTCTGCTCGATGCAAAGCGGCATGTGGCAAGCGTCGCAGACTTGGATGTCACGGAATCGAAGGAGTTCGGCCACGTTCTGAGAGCTTCCATGAGATCGATTCGCAGTGTGCTGTCCATTCCCCGCGTCTATGTCGTGATGTTCGGCGAGGGTGCGCCACATCTGCATGCGCACCTGATTCCGCGAGACCCATCACAGGAGGGCACCGCTGCATGGGAGATCGCAGATTGGTATCGAGCCGTCGCCAGTGGCGTGCGCGAAAGCGCGGCGCCCACGCAGGTGAAGGAGACAGTGGCGCGAGTTGGAGCGATGATGCGCGCCGAAATCACTTTGTGACGCCGGCAACGGCGCGTGCCGCGGCACGTCCGGCCACGAACCCGCTCGCCCACGCCCACTGAAAACTGAATCCGCCGATACGCGCGTCGACATCGAGCATCTCGCCGCAGAGAAAGAGCCCAGGACACCTGAGACTCTCGAGTCGATCAAGATTGAGTTCACTGAGCGGGACTCCACCCGCTGTCGTTTCCGCGGCGGTGAATCCTCGCGTCCCCGTGGGAACAACCTCGCACTCCGTGATCGCACGCACGAGCGCACCGCGATGATGCCGCGTCAATTGCTGAATCCCGTCAACAGGGTCGACTCCGATCTGCGCACACGCGGCGCGCAGAAACCGATCTGGAATCCGTGTTCGAAAGAACGCCAAGACACTCTGCCCCTTGGTGCGCACGAGTTCGCGTTCAAGTTCCTGCGGTCGCGTTCCTGGAAGCCAGTTGATGCGAATTCCTGCAGTCGGATCGACAGCCTGCAGTTGCAGCCAGTGGCGACTGATATCGAGGGCAGCAGGTCCCGAAAGGCCAAAGTGTGTGCAGAGCAGGGCGCCGCGCAAAGGCGGCACAGGCTTTCCTCGACCGTCCCGTGCGACTGCGCCGCCGTGAGCGAATGCCACGATTTCTGCAAACAGCGCGACGCCACTCAGTTCGGTGAGCCAATGACCTTGGGCGAGTGTCAGTGGAACGAGCGCAGGATCGATGCGCGGTGTGATGGAATGCCCAAGGGTTTGCGCCATAGCGAGTCCCTGTCCGTCCGACCCAGACTTGGGAAGGCTCATCCCGCCAGTGGCGACGATGATCTTGTGCGTGCGAACTGATCTCTCGCCGCCCTCCACGATGAATCCATCGCCGCTGGCAGTGATGCGTTCGACGCGCTGCGGGTGCAGCAGCTCAACGCCAGTCCGACGCGCCTCACCAAGCAGAGCGTCGAGAACCGTCCGTGCGCGATCAGTCGTTGGAAAGAGTTTTCCCGTGTCTTCCTGTTTGAGCGTGACGCCGCACTCCTCAAAGAATGCAATCGTGGAGTCGACAGTGAAGCAGCGCAGAATCCGCTGGACGAGTTCGGGGTCGCTCCCGCAGTAGTCGCTCGATCCAACCTGGCAGTGCGTGACGTTGCAGCGTCCTCCGCCCGCCACAAGAATCTTTGCGCCAAGTGTTCGCGCGCCATCCATGGCGAGGATTTTCAGCCCGGAGACCTCGCGTGCGGCCCATATCGCAGCGAAGAGCCCCGCTGCTCCGGCTCCGACGATGGCGATGTCGACAGGCTCGTCGCTCACGGCTTTGGCGAAAGCGTGATGGTCTTTTCAATCGTCTTGAACTTCTCGCCGCTGAACTTGATCGTCGCACTTGAGCGGGGAGTGCCCTGCACAATGAATCGAAAGGTGCGATGACCGAGTCCTGGGATACCGCTCTCAATCATCAACGATTCTGGATTGAATCGGACAGGTTCGAAAGTGGTCCCGAGCCGCTGCGGCATCGGACCACCCGACAGCACTGTGAGATCAACCCCGCTGACGGTTAACCGATCTGCCATCCCGATGCGCTTGTCACTCGCTCGAACTGTGCGCGTCGGAATCCGATGATCATTAGCGATGTCGATGGTGATCGTCCAGAGACCCTCGCCGCAGGGTTCGATCGCGATGGAATGAAAGCGCACAAGCGGCATCTGCTGCGCGTGAAATGCCGTAAATGCGAAGTTGCGGTGAGCCTCTTCTTCAAGCATGAATGGTGGAGGGATTCTTCTTGACCACTTGTTGCCACCTCCGACCAGCACCGTCGTAAATTCGGGATGGGGGAGTTCCTTCCACTCTGTCGTCGTCTGTTCAAAGAGCAGACGGTCACGCCATCGAGTCATTTCTTCTGGCGATGGATCGTTGCCGTTCTGCAGGATGCGTTTGTCAGACCAGAGTTCGTTGGTGAACGAGATAATGCCAAGTGACTCTGCCAACCAATTCACAAATCCGCCATGCACCGTATAGAGATCCTTGTAGATCACCATCGATCTGTAGTAGGGGAGCATCTCCTCGCCAGCACTGGCGATCGAGTCGTAGGTGTTGCGATCACCTGCGTGATACTCAGACTCGCGATAGTCCGCACCGGGGCCGCGCAAGATCATCCCTCCTGCATTGTGATAACTCTGCCCGGCGGCAATGTTGGGGTGCGCGAGAATCCACAGAGCGATTGACCTTGTTTCGGGGTAGGACAATGGATAGTCGCCCGCGCCACCTTCGACATGGACGGGCTGCCAGTCGCTGGGCCAGTTGCGATTCATGTCATACCCACCTGGTCCATCCTCATTGACCTGACCATCTCCGTCATTGTCAATTCCTTCACTTCCAGCGTGTGACCAATCGCCGTGCTCAATCGTCCCGTCCGGGCGAGGCTCTGTGGGGACACTTTCGAGAATGCGCGGATCACGGAGGTTTCGACGATGTGTTCCAAGGGGATCTTTGCGCCACATCTGACCAATCGACCCATCGCCATCGAGATCCTCTGGTCCATCCTCATCGAGGGCGCCATCGCGATCTTCATCTGTGGGGCGCATGCCAGTGCGCGACGAGTGCGAGTTGTTCTGCGCAGCAAACCAATTCGCGCGACCATCTGGATTGACACTTGGGAGAAAGTAAAAGACAGACTGATCGATCAACTCTGTCAATGGCGCAACTTTGCCAAACGCGCGGCAGAGGTAATCGATCGAATACAAGACGGTTTCTGTTGCCTGGATTTCATTTCCATGAATGTTGCCATCGATCCACATGGCGGGCTTGGTGTTCGCGGCTCCAGTGTGTGGGTTGTTGAGCGTCACCACGATGAGAGGTCTCCCAAGCGCGGACTTTCCGATCTCTTCAATTGTCAGAAGGTTGGGGTAGGCCGCGACGAGTGACTGCGCGATGCGGAGGACCTCGGTGTCGTCATAAAAACGGTTCCACGCGATGTCGACCTTTCCAGGCAATTGCTGCTGACTCCACGCCGTTCCAGTGTGAATCGTGATGGACAGCAGACCCGCAATCAAGTGCATGTGCTTCATCGAGCGATCTCCGCTGGCAGTGTCACTGTGGTGCCTGTGATGATGAGACGCTGAGTCTCGCCTGGTTCCCAGCGCGCCTCAATGGTGATCGGCTCGGATTGGAGTGCGGTGACAAGCCATCGGAATGAGCGTCGACCGCCCGCACCCGCCAGCGCATCCACGAGCGTAACGCGCTGTCCCGCAAGGATCCGAGCTTTGGGCACAGAGACCGTCACGATGACGGGCGGTGATTGACGATTCGACTTTCCCATCGCGGTCGCAGTCGGAAGCCACCCTTGATTGACGAGTGCGGCTTCGACTTCGATCACCCCGCCGCCAACTGCCTTCGCAGTGACACTCTCCCACGCAATGCGAGGCCGGCGCTTGGCAAGTTCGCTCATGAAGTTGGAAACCGCGATTCCCAAACGCGCGATTTCGCTGGCAGGCGGATCTGTGCGAAAACCGCTTCGAAACCCGCCGATCTCGACTCGCCCGAGCGTGGGATGATCGAAGGGCACCCACGGCACGAAGCCCCGTCCAGATTGATCGCGATCACTCCATGCCAACCATGCCGCTGCCTCTTCATCGGCAGGTTTCTCGAGTGGAAAGATCGGCGCGATCGGCGCTGGTGGCGCGGTCGGTGCGGCGGGATCGGACGGAACTGGCTGCGGCGCAGGGGGGGCAGCAGCAGGGGGTGGTGATGCGTCAGGTCGACCCCACGCTTGTGTCGAAAATGTTGGAATCCCTCGGTGTGCATAGAGCCAGAGTGCCAGCGAACCTGATGGATCGCACTCGGTCGAACGGGCTTGTGCCGAGAGTTCCCGCCACTTTTTCCCCATTTCTTGCCACGTTGATTGATCCGCGCCATCGAGGGCGAGCGGAGTCTTTCCAGTGATGTCGCGCCCATTGGAATCCGGTGTCTTGACGAGGTTGTCCCACCTCCCGATGACGAGAGCCCCCACGATGCGCGAATGCGTCAACACGAATTGCGCGAGCGCCTGTGATTCGGGTTCGCTCAACGGAAATGCGCCAGCGGTGCGATCGAACTCGCTCCAGCGGTGCGGAAAGTTCCGGTCGATGTCGATGCCGCCGAAGTCGTCCTCGGCGATCGATCCATCAAGATCCGAATCGGTTCCCTCCACAAACAGGGAGTGCGTGGCGCGTTGATCCTTCGTCGCATCTGGTATCCGCATGAGACGCCCATCTCCCGGATCGATCATGTGTGTCGGTGGATCACTTGCAGGTGGCGAGAGTCTGCGCATCATCGTGATCGCACCATCGCAGTTGATGTCGCGTGGTTGGTCTTCGTCGATGCGTCCATCGCGATCTTCGTCGATGGGGTGCGCGCTGCGATTCGCACGCCCCTCCCATTTGAGGCTTGGTCCTGCAAATGCATCTGGATTCGCACAGGGAATGACATAAAACGTGCAGGCTCGCCAGAGTTCTGGCGTGGACAAGAGATGTTCAACAGCAGCGACTGCGATCGACACCGAACCAGGCCGACTGCCGTCGAGTCCGCTCACCAGCAAAATGGCAGGGAATGTGTCGCTCTTCGATGGGTCTGCGCCGATGGCGACAACCTCGATCGGTCGGCCGGTCCACGACCGACCGATCGTGACGATCGACGCATGAGCGGCAGACTTTGCAACAAGTTGGCGCAACTGGGTCATCGCTGCTTCCGGTGTGACTGAGGTTGGTGCGGTGACGCTTTGGGTCGTTGCAAGAACGAGTGAGCAGAGGAGAGTGTTGATCATGCTTATAATTCCGTTGAGAGCACGGCCTGATCCATTGTAAAAAGTCCAATGAGCCACTTTTCCATCACATAGGGATCGATGTGAAAAACACCCTCGATGGTGCCGATGCGAACGACGTGTCGGCTGGAGCTGTCCGCAGGCGAGAGCAGTCGCACTTCAATCGCGTCGTAGGGCGACGGCGGAATGCCGATGCAGCAGCCATCCCATTGATTCAGCATCACGAGACACTCTTGAGATTCCGTCGCAATCAACGGGAAGGCGATGTATCCAGAGATGCGAACGAATGCGCCATTCAAGAGTGCGACGCGCTGTGGGATCTCTCGCTCGCCGAGGCGCGGAATGTATGTGTCGCCGGCACTCATCAGGAGTTCCCAGGTGATCTCGTAGGGACTCTCCTTCGTGCCTGCGCCTGGAATCGAAAACTTCCCATCTGCCATGATGGTTGAGCCCTCTCTCAAGATCTTTCCAGCACGAACTGTGGCATCCTTGATCTGCTGATCGAGGCCCAATTGTGATCCCGCACCAGACTGTGTCGTTGCCATCGTGGGGGCTAGCGTCGTTGCCATCGTGGGTGCAACTGTTGCGGCGAGAGCCGATGGGTCGACCGCATCCGTGGTCGGCGTGTGCTGCGCAGTCATGACGGTGGCGTCTGTTTCTTGAAAGGGCGCGTCCTCTTCGACGAGCACGAATGCTCCCACCGCAGCCGCAATCAGCACCACGATTGTGATCCAGAACAATCGCATGTTTAGGCAATCGGACGCAAATGTCGTGCGACTGGAGTGCGGTATGACTTGATCGCCGGCAACACTCCGGCGAGCACCGACAACACCACCGCGCCGGCAACCACCATGGATGCACTGCGCAGATCCACCACACCACCAATCACCATTCCAATGCGGCTTGCGAGCACAGCGCTTGCGACCTGGCATCCAACCACGGCGAGCGCAGCGCCGAGGATCGCTCCGATCACTCCGATGATGGTGCTCTCCGTGATCGTCAGAAAGAAGACGCGCCACGCACTTGCTCCAAGCACGCGCAAGACGGCCACCTGTCGTCGTCGGAGTTCCATCGACGAAACCATCGCAAGCATGATGCTGATCGCACTTGATACAAGCACCACAACAGCCATCACCACAAAGAGCCAATCGACATCGCCAACGATCGCCATCAGGCGACCGATCTGCTGTGCTGGTTGCGCAACGGTGATCGATGTGTCGCGGCGCAGTCGATCCATCTGTGGCGCGATTGAAGCAGATGCGTCGCTGCCCGGTCGTGTTGGGAGCCGCAGCAAGATGCCCGTGATCAACTTGTCCTCGTCTGCCAGGTCTGCGGTCTCGATGTGCCCATGGTCATGATCGTGATCATGATCATGATCCGCTTCACTCTCGCTCGCGCCATCCTGCTCGAGCCGATCCTCCGCGTGAATGATCCACGAACTTTCAAGATTCGTGAAGAGTGCACGGTCATGCGCCGATCCAGTCGGCTGCAAGATGCCAACCACTTCATAGGGATGATCCGCGTGTTCATGCCCGCCCTCACGACTTCCACTCGATCCATGGTTGAGGACAATCTTCCCCCCACAGTGCAGGGCGTGCTCGCGAGCGGCGTGCGCTCCGACGACGACCTCGAATTCCCCTTCAAAGGCACGGCCTGTGCTGAACCGAAAGGGTGCGCCGGGCACTGGCTCAAAGTCGCGCAGGAATGCTGAGTCGGTCGCCATCACAGGACTGCCGCGAAATGAGTCGCCGAGTTGCGTCGGGATCGCCCACTGCCATGGAAAACTTCCCGCCACTTCTTGATACTTCTGCCACGAGATGGGATTGGCGGGAGCATTGGCATAGAAGAGGCCATTGAGGACTGCCACGAGCGGGCTTGCGTCTGCACTCACCAGGAGATGCACATTGCCGGTCCCTCGGCGAAATGCCTGGTCAGCAGCTTCACGCAGCGACAGCAACACCAAGAGGAGCGCGACGGAGACCATCACCATTCCGATGGTGACTGCACTCGTCAGCCGTCGCGCACTGAGACTTCGAAGCACGATGCGCATGTCGTTCATCCGGTCACCTCAATCACGCGTGTGAATAGGCTGCGCAAGAGAGGGTCGTGGCTCGTGACAATCAGCGCAGCACCGCAATTGCGTGCGGCCTCTTTGATGAGTTGGATTGTCGCACTTGCGTTCTCTGGGTCCAGACTCGCTGTCGGTTCATCAGCAAGCACAACGCTCGGTTCGCCAGCGACCGCGCGCGCCACCGCCACGCGTTGTTGTTGCCCAATCGAGAGCGTTTCCACAGGCGCATGGAGATCTGTGATTCCCAGCCGCCCAAGCGAAGACTCTGCGCGTCGACGTTGTTCCTCCGTCGAGTATCCAGCGAGCATCAGCGAGAGCATGACATTTTCGATGGCGGTGAATCCCTGCAGGAGGTTGAATGTCTGGAAGATCATGCCAATATGCCGACCGCGAAAGGTGTCGCGTCGGCTCCCCTGAAGCTTTAGAAAGTCTTCGCCGGCAATCCGTATCACCCCGTGCAGTGGCTCCTCAAGTCCTGCGATCAGATGAAGGAGTGTCGACTTGCCAGTGCCCGATGGCCCAGCCAGCAAGACCTGCTCGCCGCGGGCAACTTCGAGCGAGGGGATACGAAGCTGAAAACCTCGGTCGTACGAGAACTGGAGATTCGCGATGGAAACTCCCGTGCTCGAAACTGAATCCTGCTGTGCTATCACCATTGAACAAGCCTAGCCGATGTCGCTCAGGCCAAGCGCGGCGCCATACTGGCCGAGGACCCGGCGACGGAGCGGCAGGTCGCGCGCTTCTGTGAGATCACCCGTCCCACCGATCCATTGTTGCGCGTCGGTCCGCGCATTCATCAAGAGCTCAAAGTCGCGTGAGAGATCTGCGACGCGCAGCGGGGGAAGCCCTGATTGCCGTGCCCCAAAGAACTCGCCAGGACCGCGCAACTTCAGATCCAACTCTGCAATCTCAAATCCGTCCGTGGTTGATGCGATTGCGTCGAATCGTCGCTGTGCAATCTCTGTCGGTGGGTCTCCAATCAGAACGCAGAATCCCGGTTTTCCCCCGCGGCCAACGCGACCGCGCAATTGGTGCAGTTGTGCCAACCCAAATCGTTCGGCGTGCTCGATCACCATCACCGTTGCGTTGGCAACATCAACTCCCACTTCGACGATACTCGTCGCAACAAGCACATCAAGCTTCCCGAGGCGAAAGTCTTCCATCACACTCTCACACTCGGCGGGCTTCAATTGACCATGCAGTTGCCCGATGCGACACCCCGCCAACTCGCCCGTGCGGAGTGCCTCGGCATGCGAGGCGACATCCTTCAAGCCAAGATCGCTCTCGTGGACAGCCGGCACAACAACGAACGCTTGCTCGCCGCGCGCGACGCGCGACTGCAGCCACGAATAGACCTCACCACTGCGATGAGTCGGCATCACACGGGTCGTCGGTGCAGTCCTCCCCGGCAAACGGCCACGGAGCGAACTGATATCGAGGTCGCCGAAGAATGACAGCGCGAGCGTTCGCGGAATGGGTGTGGCAGTCATGACGAGCGTGTGCGGCACCTGCGATTGGGTTGGTCCCTTTGTGCGCAGGGCAGCGCGCTGCTCAACTCCAAATCGGTGCTGCTCATCGATGATCGCAAGTGCGAGACTCTTGAATCGAATCTCATCGCCGAGCAGCGCATGCGTGCCGATGGCAATGTCGAAATCTCCAGATGCAAGGCCGTTGACCACCACGGCTCGGTCGGCAGTCCGCAGGCTCCCAGTCAAAGCAGCAATCCGTACGCGACTTCCGTCGAGCATCCCGCACAGAGTGTGCATGTGCTGCTCTGCCAGGATCTCGGTTGGTGCGAGCAACACTGCCTGATGACCATGCGCCACTGCAATCAACATCGCATAGAGCGCAACCGCAGTCTTCCCAGAGCCAACATCGCCCTGCAGAAGTCGATTCATCGGCATCGTGTCAGAAAGATCGTGGGCAATCTCACCGCACACCTGCATCTGAGAATCCGTCAGTTCAAAGGGAATGCGCGAGAGAATCTTTGCTTCAACGGTGGCACTCATCGGCAAAGCAGGCGCGTGCATCGCATGGCGGACCTGCCATCGGCGCATCGCCATCGCCAATTGCAATGACAAGAGTTCGTCATATGCCAATCGCGTGCGACCGATTTCTGCCTCGTTGCCGTCGAGCGGGGAGTGCACCATTCGGTACGCATCGTTGAGCGCGATGAGTCCGCGCTGCGCGATCAGTTCGGGGCGCACGAGATCCACAATGGATGCCAGTGCGCCGGGCAGAATTGCGGACATGACGCGGTCGATGCGCGCCGACTGCAAGTCTTCGGTGGCGGGGTAGATCGGTCGCAGGCGACCGACCTGCGCAGGAATCACCCGTTCCTCTCCCAGCCCATCACCGAGCGCCTCCCACTTTGGATTCACCATCTCGAGATAGCCGCCGCGCAACTTCGCCTTTCCTTGGGCGATTCCGCGCGCCCCTGGATGAATCTTCTTCACCAGCCACGGCGCATTGAACCACACAAGGCGAATCGTCCCGCTCTCGTCAGCAAGCAGTGCCTCTGTTCGAGGTCGTCGTGACGGAATGTGCTTCACTCGCTGAATCTCGCCACGCACAGTTCTCGTGAGCGTGGTTTCGCTCTGCGCGGTCGCCGCTTTCGCTTCAATGACTGCCTCTTCGGCGGCCTCGGTCTCGTATCGCAGCGGCAGGTGCTTCAGCAGATCGCCCACTGTTCGCAGTCCAAGGTGTGCGAACCGCGCACTCCACTGCGGTCCAACTCCAGTGAGATCTCCGATCGCCAATCGCAGGTCGATCGGCGCGATAGTCGCGGGTGGATGATCGCTTCGCCGCGGCGCAGTTGGATCAAACGATTCG
Source organism: Phycisphaerales bacterium (assembly GCA_009691725.1). GTDB lineage: Bacteria > Planctomycetota > Phycisphaerae > Phycisphaerales > SM1A02 > F1-60-MAGs104. The sequence continues at coordinate 98,437 of SIAP01000001.1, read as the reverse complement.
TTCAAGACCCTACGATAGTCGCATGACGCGCAAGCCCTTTGATCCATCCCTCGCGGCTGGCGGACTGTTCGACTCCATGTCGAAGCATGGATCTCCAGAATCGCGGCAGAAACCCAGCGCGGCACAGACGACGGAAGCTCCCGCGCTGGGCGTCACAGCTCTGTCGCAACTTATTCGCAGTGCGCTTGAGGGAGCGCTCACCAATGTCCGCGTCACTGGAGAGATCTCGAACTTTCGTGCGGTCCAAGGCCATTGGTACTTCTCACTCAAGGATGCAACTTCGCGCATCGATTGCATGATGTTTCGATCCGTTGCGGATCAGACTGTCTGCGCACCCGTGGATGGCATGGCGGTGATCTTGACCGGATCGGTGACGCACTATCCGCCGCAAGGCAGAACGCAGATTCAGGGATCAAAGATGGAAGCGGTGGGGGCAGGCGATCTCGATGCGCGGTATCGACAACTGTGCAACGAACTTCGTGCACTGGGATACTTTGATTCGTCCCAAAAGGTTGCGATCCCAGCGATGCCAATGTGCATCGCACTGCTGACGAGTGCCAATAGCGCGGCCGAGGCAGATTGCCTCGATGCGGCAGCGCGGGCATTTCCCGCAACCAGGATCATCGCCGTGGACATTCGAGTGCAGGGTTCCCATGCGGCGGCTGGAATCGCTGCGGCGATCGCCGCAGTTGATGCCGCAGCGTCACGGCGTGGGATCGACGTCATTCTTCTCGTTCGCGGTGGAGGAAGCCAAGAAGATCTCTGGGCGTTCAACGAACGAATCGTTGCGGACGCGATTCGATCATGCAAGACTCCCATCGTCACGGGTGTTGGGCATGAGAGTGACACAACCATCGCCGACCTCGTTGCAGACCGTCGTGCTGCGACCCCCTCGCGCGCGGTGACGGACACACTCCCAAGTCGCGACACGCTGCGCGAACAACTTGATGGACTCGCTCGGCATTTGACACGCGCACAAGGAGGGAGAGTGCAGCGCGATCTGGCGCGGTTTGAATTGGCTGCTCGCTCGCGGGGAATGTCCGATCCGCGCACGGGATTGATGGTCCATGCCAGTGCCCTTGCGCGCATTGCGACCGCGCTCGCGCATGTAACGCGACAGTGCATCCATCGACGCGATCAGGCACGTGCAGGGTTCGACGCACGCTTGGCTCGGCTCCATCCAGCGAACCGCATTACCACAGAGCAGACTCGCACCACGATGATGTCTGCAGCGCTCGTGGGCGCAGGGACTGCCCTCATGCAAAGCGCACGAAACAGAGTGGATTCCGCAGCTCGCACATTGCACGCAATTGGTCCCCAAGCGGTGCTCGACCGCGGATACTCGATCACCGTCGACGCATCTGGCACGCCGATTCGACGCGCGATGAGTCTGAACGTCGGCGAACGTGTTGAGACGCTGCTCGCAGATGGTCGAGTCGGAAGCGTCATCGATCAGGTGGTGATTCAACGCGACGGTGGATCACTAGACTGCACGCCATGAACGACCAGAAACCCAAAGGTGCCTCGAAGAGCAAGACCGAGTCCACGGCTGCGGGGGATCCTGTCGAGACGCTGACCTACGAGGTGGCATTGGCGGAACTGGAATCGATCATCGCCCGCATTGAATCGGGGAATGTTCCGCTCGACGAAAGTCTGCGCCAGTATCGACGGGGTGCGGCGCTGGTGCGACGTTGCCGTGAAGTACTCGAGAGCGCCCGCACCGAGATTGAACGCATCGCTGCCGCCGACTTGGTCGGGAGGGCGGACGATGCAAAGTCCCCAAGCGCACGCTAGGTCTCCACGATTCCCATCTCACCTGATGCCCAACGATGACTGATCTGCTGCAACTTTGGCTTCCACATCTCATTGGGCTCGGATTCGTCTTTGCGCTCGGTGGTTGTGTTGGAAGTTTCGTCAATGTGACCTCGCTGCGAATTCCAGAGGGGATGAGTGTCGTTGCCCCACCAAGCCGCTGTCCCATCTGTGGACGCCGTTTGACGTGGTATCAAAACCTCCCAATTCTCGGATGGATCTTCGCGCGGGGACGGTGCTGGTCTTGCAGGTCTGTTATCCCATTTCGCTATGTCGCGATTGAACTGATTGCGGGCGGACTCTTCGCCGCCTACTACGCGGTTGTTTTCGTGGCCAGTCCGAGTGGGTGGTGGGCACCGGGTGGTGCAGCGTGGTTTCAGAGCAACGGATTTCTTACGACGCTCCCTGCGTTTCTTGCAGTCGTCTTTCTCCTTGGGTCGCTCCTTGCGGCGACTCTCACAGACCTGAGGTCCTTCACGATTCCGTTGGCCTTCACACTGACTCCCACGGTGCTTGGATTGGGAGCGTGGACGATCCAGGGGCTCATGACCCCCTCACGAATTGGCATCCCATGGCCGATTCCACTCGCTGGACCAGCAACATGCGGTCTGGTGATCGGTGCGGGTATTGGAGTCTTGATCGCGCTCTTCCTGCTCTGGCGCGGCGCAATCACCCGCTCATTTGGGGACTATCACGAGCACATCAAGGATGGCGAACTACTCGCCGACTATCCACACGCGCGGCGCGAAATGGTTCGTGAACTGGTTTTCCTTGCGCCAATTGTCGTGCTGGGGCTTCTCGGTTGGCTTGCGGGACTCAGCGTCTCGGTCACGCCGCCGCTCTTCGTGCAAAGTCTTTGCAGTGCAGGATTTGGATACCTCGTCGCGGCTGGCATGATGTGGCTCGTTCGGGTTGTTGCGACATCGATTAAGGGAATCGAGGCGATGGGGATGGGTGATGTGCACCTCATGGGCGCGGCCGGCGCAGTCCTAGGTTGGGTCGATCCTGTCATCGCATTCTTCCTCGCACCGTTTTCTGGGCTCGGTTGGATTGCGATCAGCGGATTGTGGGGAGCGGTTCGCCCTGGAACAAGCCGCCGAGAGATTCCATATGGACCCCATCTCGCGCTGGCCATCGTGGTGGTGGTGTTGCTTCGCCCACTCGTGATGGACGGAGGAAGATTGCTCTTTCCGGGGCTGATTCCTGCAAAAACCTCTTTACAAGGGGGCTTGCACAAGGTCAAATGACCTCAATCTTTCGGAGTGTCCGAAAGATTCAATCAACGCTTGGAGAAAGGATTCTCGATGAAAATGACATGGATGATTTCTGGCGGTATTGCATTGCTCGCGCTTGCGGCAGGATGCGACAGTTCGGCTCAACGGCAAAACGGAACGCTGCTGAGCGAAAACGAAACGCTCAAACAACAACTTGCGGATCGCACCGCTGCTCTTGAATTGGCGGATCGCGAACGCCAGGCAGCACTTGCGCGGACAACAACAACCGAGGGACAGCCCGCGAAGTCAGCGAGTGAATCCACCGTCGCAGACACCGGTGCATTCACAGGCATCGAAGGCGTGACCGCTTCGGCGCGCGGTTCAGACATTCATGTGTCGATTGAAGGCGATGTGCTCTTTGATTCTGGCAAAGATTCATTGCGAGGTGGATCGAAGAAGTCACTCGACAAGATCATCGCTATCTTGAAGGACAACTATCCATCGAGATCCATCAGCGTGGCTGGATTCACTGACACTGATCCGATCAAGTACTCGGCGTTCAAGAACAACTATTCGCTCGGCTTCGACCGTGCGTTTGCGGTGCGTGAGTACCTCATCGCAGGCGGAATGAATTGCAAGCAGATCTCGTTGGCAAGTTTCGGACCAGATCAGCCACTCGAGACGAAGGCGAAGAGCCGACGTGTTGAAATTGTTGTTGTTGGGGAGTGAGCTCGCGGAGTCCAAACGCGAGAAACTTGTGTGGGGCTAAAACTTGACCCCAAGCCCTTCAGCGCGAACTTTCTGAAGCAGCAAGTCGACTTCGCCCAGTGTGCTCTTGAGCCGCTGGGCGGAGTCGTTGAGTGCGTTATACAAATCGGGATTGCTCATCAATTGCCCAACCGTGCCGGTTCCCTCCGAAGCTTGCTTGGAGAGGGACTCGATCTGTGCGAGCGTCTTGGAGAGTTGATCAAGTGCTGGCTGAAATGAAGTCGCAAGCGCTGTGTGCAGAGACTGAGCGATCCGATTCGAGTTTCCCTCGATTCCGCGAGCCGCTTCGGTGACTGCGAGCATCGCACCAGTGGCTTGTTCGATCATCGCCTGCGCCTTCCACATCGCACTCTTCGTGTCCGCAAGGAGTTGTTCGTCACTCAGCCATTTCTGGGCTTCCTGCGCAAGATCAGAGACTGACTTCATAGCAGCATCCACGCCACCCATTCTCTCCTCGAGCACGCGAGTGATCCGCTCCTCAAGTCCCTCGAAGTTCGCTTGGATGACTGCGCTCCCATCCCGTGGAAGGATCGCACCGCCTTGTGCGTAGGTCTCTGCGTATCCCGGTGGGATGGTCAGATCAAGCGTTGCCGTTCCGCCGATCAACGCATTGATGACCGACGCTTGGACGCCAAGGGGAAGGTCAATCGAACCCAGAATGCTCGCAGATATCTGCACGGGGAGTGGGCGATCAATGACGATGATCACCTCTGTGATCTCTCCGATTGGCACACCCGCGAGCGTGAGCTGGCTTCCCTTGCGCAGACCCTGTGCTTGGTTCGCATGGAATGCAATCGAATAGGAACTCTGGACCGACCGAGTCAATGGACCAAAGAGGAGCAGCAGGAATGCGAATCCAATACATCCAATGATCGCAAAGATGCCGGTCACGAAATTGCGTGTGTGTTCTTTCATGTGGTGCCGATGCTTCCATGATCCCCGCTCGAGCGAATTCGCGCTAGTTCCTCTGGACTAATTTCTCCCTTGAGGAATTGCATGGCGTAGGGGATCTTCGAGTCTCGTAAGTCCGCCGGGGTGCCCTCAATCAAGACTTTCCCGTCATTCAGAAGCACCATGTGATCGGCGATGCGAAATGCGCTCACAAGGTCATGAGTGACGACGATGCTGGTGATTCCAAGAGTGTCCGAAAACTTCAGAATGAGCTCGTTGATGACCTCCGCACGGATCGGATCGAGTCCGGTCGTTGGCTCGTCGTACAGAACCACCCGAGGCTCCAGAACAACAGCGCGTGCGAGCGCGATGCGTTTCCGTTGCCCGCCGGAGAGTTCCGACGGCATCTGTTCCGCGGTCTCGGTGAGCCCGACGAGTCCAAGCACACGCTCCACCTTGTCGTCGATCAGCCGTTGCTCGGTCATCCCATGCTCGCGCAGCGGAAAAGCAATGTTCTCACGCACCGTGAGCGAGTCAAAGAGCGCGCTCTGCTGAAAGAGGAATCCGATCTGTCGACGCACGATCCCGAGTTCGCGCTCGGGCAGCGTGTCCACTCGTGTTGAACCAAACCAGACTTCACCACGATCTGGGCGCAGCAATCCCACGAGATGCTTCAACATGACGCTCTTGCCACAACCAGACGACCCCAGCACGACGGTGATCTTTCCCTTTGGAAATCCCAGGGTCAATCCGCTCAAGACACTTCTGCGCCCGAAACTCTTGCGCAGATTGACTACACGCATGTCGATCTGACCGCTCATCCTCCCATCCTATGATCGTTCTCCAGATTCCATGAGCGAACCACAGGCAGAAATTGTGCTCCGGGGGAGTGTCTTTGCGGTCGAGCGCCTCACAGTGCAGTTGCGATCAGGTGGCAGGGCAGACCGACACATCGTTCGACACCCCGGTGCCGTCTGCGTGATGGGCATCCTCGACGATGGACGGCTCGTCACGATTCGCAACTTCCGAATCACAACTGGACGATGGCTGGCTGAATTCTGCGCAGGGAAACTCGAAGCTGGGGAGGACCCAATCCTCGCCGCGCACCGCGAACTCATCGAAGAGACGGGCTATCGTGCCCAGCGGGTGGAATCCCTTGGTTCGTTCTACACCTCGCCGGGTTTCACCGATGAACTGATGCACGCATTCGTGGCGACCGGGCTCACTGCGTGCCCATCGCAGTTGCAGGAGGACGAGAGGATCGAGGTCGTCCTGCGAACTCTTGAAGAATGGGTCGATCTCATTCGCGCCGGCGAAGTCTGCGATGGAAAGACGATGGCAACCTTTCTTCGTTGGCAACTCGCGCACTCCAAGCGCGGGTAGTCTCGGCTCCATGGGTGCACATGACCGCGCATACTGGAGAAGCGATACATCGTCGAGCAGCATGGGCGGGGTGCTTCGCGGTTTGAGTGCGACGAATTGGCTGATCGCTCTCTGCGTTGCAGTCTTTGTGCTCGATGGATTTCTGCCGCGTCAATGGGTCGTGATCGGATCCGATCTTGCACCTGGACTTTCAGATGCAGAGCAACGCCTGGTACTCGAAGGCACAATCCCAACGACGATGGAGCATCCGCAGGCCGATCCCGGCCGAACGCCCATCGTTCAGCAGCCGGTGTTCGCACATCAGCCAAACAGCCCGCCAATCCTTGTGGCGCAGAACACGCTGCAGTCGATGCCATTCCTTCAAACGTCGCTTTACTTTTCAACGTCAACAGCGCTGTACTCCGCAGTTCCAGGCGTCGGAATCAGTGCGCTTCAGGTCTGGCGGTTCGTTGGATTCCAATTCTGCCATGCCAGTCTTTCCCATCTGCTCTTCAACATGCTTGGGCTCTACTTCTTTGGTCCGGTGGTTGAGCGATACCTCGGCACAAAGCGTTTCACGGCGTTTTATCTGCTCTGCGGCATCGCAGGTGCGCTCTTGTATCTGGTGCTGAACTTCGGCGGGTTCCTCATCGGAGCCGCGACCAACGGTCGAGTCTCCATCCCAGGATTGCTCTCAAACGATCCCGATATGCCACTCGTCGGGGCGAGCGCAGGAGTGTTTGGCATCATCATCGCTGCGGCGCGATTGATGCCAGATGCACGCGTCCTGCTCTTCTTCGTCATCCCGATGCGATTGATCACGCTCGCGTATGGATTGGTACTCATCGCCGTTGCAAGCGTCTTGCTGCAATGGAAGAACGCCGGCGGCGAGGCTGCGCACATCGGCGGGGCGATTGCGGGCTGGTACTTCATTCACAGACCCGAGCGACTTCGACACTTTCTCGATTTTCTGGGTCGAGCCGATCCCACGAGCCGGTCCAACACGGTGCGACGAATCGGTCGAGTTGGCACTGCCCACGCTGCTGGTCCATCAAACGCCGAGATCGACCGCATCCTGGACAAGGTGCGCGCACAAGGTGTTGCATCGCTGACCGAGCTGGAGCGACGAGCACTTCACGAGGCGACCCGTCAACGGGGCGGGTGACGATGTCGCGGCACTCAATTCGGTTCGAGATCACGCGCTCGTGCGGCGGGCAGGGCGGATTTCACGGTCGAGTCGGTCGTGTCACCACTCCCCACGGCTCCTTTGACACACCCGCATTCATGCCGGTTGCGACGGCAGCTGCGATGAAAGGGCTGACGCCGACGCAGGTTCGCGCCACGGGAAGTCAATGCATCCTGAACAATGCATTTCACCTGCTCTTGCGACCGGGGGCGGATCGGATCGCGGACATCGGCGGGGTCCATCAATTCATGCGCTGGGATGGACCGATCCTCACCGACTCGGGAGGTTTCCAAGCGTTCTCGATGGCGCAGATCAATCGCATCGACGAGAACGGTGCCACCTTTCAGTCGTTCATCGATGGAAAACTGGTCCACCTTGGCCCCGAGTCAAGCATGGCAGTGCAGCAGGCACTCGGAGCAGACATCGCGATGGCATTCGATGATTGCCCGCCCGCTGGAGATTCCATTGCGGAGATCGCGCGAGCAGCACGCACTCTCCAAGCCAAGGATCGGACGCTGCGATGGCTCGAGCGATGTATTGCGGCCCATCATCGCAACGACCAGGCACTCTTTGGCATCGTGCAGGGAGGCACAGACCTGGCACTGCGAAGTTCATCCGTTGATGCCACATGCGCCTTCGACATGGCTGGATATGCCATCGGAGGCGTCGCGGTCGGAGAGGGAACGATGGCGATCGAACGGGTGGTTCGCCACACTGCACCTCTCTTGCCGGCAGATCGACCGCGCTATCTGATGGGCGTCGGTTACCCCCGTGACATCGTGATGGCGGTTGAGAGCGGAGTGGATATGTTCGACTGCGTATTGCCAACGCGCAATGGGCGAAATGGGATGGCGTTCACGCGGGAGGGCGCACTTCGTCTACGAAACGCCAAGCATGCGGAGGATCCGAAGCCGATCGAACTGGACTGCGATTGCGAAGCCTGCGCCGGCGGCTTTTCGCGCGCCTATCTGAGGCATCTGTTCATGGCTGGTGAAATGCTTGGCCCCACGCTCATCTCGCTGCACAACATTCGGATCTTTCAGAGACTGCTACTGGACATTCGGCGCGCAATCGAGGAAGATACGTGGCTTCAATTCCGTCGCGCATGGCCCTGTACGAATCAGGCTCAGAGCGACACGCTCGACCTTCACGGAGTATCGGATGACTGAACTTTTGTGCGCCTCAATGGTGCTGCCTTCCACTCTCGCAATGCACCAGGATGCCCCACCACTCGCAGGTGCGCCTGCGGTCCCAATCACGACGTCGACAGGCGCCGTTGACCCGGCTGCCCCGGCGCGTCCGGCCCAAGATCCATTTGGAATGGTCTGGATGCTCATTCCGTTCCTCGTCATCATGGTGTTGGTCTCATTCATGGGACAGCGCCGAGAGAAGAAGAAGCGAGCGACACTGATGTCGTCGATCAAGAAGCATGATTCGGTTCAGACTGCAGGCGGAATCATCGGCGCGGTCGTCGAAATCAAAGACGACACGATCGTCCTGAAGATCGACGAGAACTCGAATGTCCGAATGACATTCGCCAAGAGTTCCATCGTGCAGGTGCTCGGATCCGGGTCTGAATCGCAAGGCACTCGATCATGAACATCAAAATCATCCCGCGCCTCCTCTTGGCAGTTGTCCTCATCGGGCTTTGCGTCTGGCAACTCTTTCCGCTCGACAAGAGCATCCACCTGGGAAAGGACCTTCGCGGTGGAGTGAGCATGGTCTATTCGGTGGAGATGCCAAAGTCCGGCGACTCCCAACGCATCCTTGCTCAAGTGGTCGATTCACTCAAGCGTCGGGTCAATCCGCAAGGCGTCCTCGACATTTCACTTCAGCCACAAGGGCTCGATCGAATTGAAGTTGTGATGCCATTGCCATCGCCTGTGGTGCGAGAACTCGGCGATGCCTACCGCGCACGACTGGCCCAACTCGGTCGCGAGATGACCATTTCGGGTCGCGAACTCGATCAAGCACTTGCGCTTGGAACCGCTGCGAAACTTGGTTCGACCAACTGGACCAGCACAACTCCGATTGCGGGTTCGCGTCTTGAAACGCTGACCAATCTGCAGCAGGCGTTCAATGATGCAACAGCTGCACGCATCGAATACCAAGACGCAATCGTGGCGGGTGGCATCGTCGACGCGATCGAAGCACGCATCGCTGCGGCAGAGATTGCCGAAAGCACCCTGCGTGCGTCGATCCAAGCAACCAACATCGACGAAAGCAGGTTCAAGCAGGTCCTCCTCCTCTCCACAGAGCAGCCCTTCGTCCGCGATGCTGCGGGGAAGCCGAAGGAACTTGCAGATGGCTCGCGCGAACGGGGAGCGAGCGCTCGAACGACCGAATTGAACAATCTCAAGTCGCTGCTTCCAGACTTTGCGACAGACATCGACGCGGTCGCGCAACTGCATGCCGACTTTGCATCCAAGGTCACCGGGTACGACGATCCAGAGGATCTGAAGCGACTCCTGCGAGCAGCGGGCGTGCTTGAATTCCACATCACAGTCAGCGCCGCTGCTGCCGAGGGTGTCAACGCGGACGAGATGCGCACGCAACTCGCGGAGCGCGGTCCTGACGGAACTGACTCGACCATCGCGCGCTGGTACCCAATCAACGATCCAAAACAGTGGGGAGATTCCCCAGCAGCGATTGAATCACTTCTTTCGGATCCGGTGACCTACTTGCGAAGTCGAGACCTCATCGCTGCGAAGTACAACGGCGTTCCCTATGTGCTGCTCTATGTGACCGATGCCATGAGCCTCGACCATCTCGGTGGCAAACAGTGGTCGATGAAGAATGTCTTCCCAAGCCAAGATGAGCTCGGCAGAGTGGCAGTCGCATTCCAACTCGATCCTGCAGGCGGACAGTTGATGGGTCGCCTGACCGGCGCCAACATCGGTCGTCCAATGGGTATTGTCCTCGATGGGCAGCTCTTCTCCGCCCCAAATCTGCAAGGGCAGATTTCGACATCCGGGCAGATCACCGGCTCCTTTACAAACGAAGAGATCGAATATCTCATCCGAGTTCTTCAGGGCGGCGAACTCGAGGCGAAACTCCACCCAGAGCCGATCTCTGTGAGCATCCTCGGACCAGCACTCGGCGCAGACAATCTCGCACGCGGATTGTGGGCCGTGCTGATTTCGAGTTGCGGAACTGCCCTGCTGATCGCCATCTATTACCTCGGTGCAGGGCTGATTGCGGACATTGCGATCCTGCTCAACCTGGCCATGATCTTTGGAATCATGGCTGGAATCGACGGCGCCTTCACACTGCCTGGTCTCGCTGGAATCGCACTCGTGGTGGGAATGGCCGTCGACGCGAACGTGCTCATCTATGAGCGAACACGCGAAGAGTTGATCGACAACAAAGAACCGCTCAGGTCCGCGGTCGATCTTGGTTTCTCGCGAGCGTTCTCGGCAATCTTTGACGGCAACATCACCAATCTCATTGTGTGCGTCGTTCTGTACAAGACGGCTGCCACCGAGGTGAAAGGATTCGCTCTCACCATGATGATCGGCGTTCTGACGACGCTTTTCACTGCACTCTTCTGTACGAGGGTCATGTACGCCATCCTGATCAATTGGTGCGGGATCAAGCGCCTTCCGATGCTTCCAACGGTTTTCCCGGGGATGATGAAGGTCCTTCGTCCAAATGTTGACTGGCTCAAAGTGCGGTGGTTCTGGTGGGGAACGGCTTGCGTGATTTCGGTGATTTGCATGGGGCTGGTGTGGGGTGCTGGCCGCGAGATGCTCGAAACCGAGTTCCGTGGCGGTGTGACGATGACTCTGATGACTCGCAAGGCCACGCCTGGAGAACCGACGGCAACAAACGGGCGCCTCCTTCTCTCTCGTGCGACAGTGGAATCGAAACTCCACGCTGAAGGCGAAGCCGCATCGGATCCCGCCCTTCGCGAACTGCGATCCGCAAATGTTCTCACCGTCGGTGAGACGACTGCGGATGACAGTTCGACCGGATTCCAAATCAAGATCGCCAACCCGGCAGATCTTGACGCAAATCAGACCGTGACAGAGCCGTTGGTGGCTGCTGTTGCAACCCTGTTCCGGGACTCGATCGACGCGGTGCAGCCTGTGCGCTTTGCCGGATCGGACGACCCAACCGGCGCGTTGTATGCGCAACCCTTGACTCAAGAAACAGTCGGCGCCGCCATCGGACGACCTGAAATCAAGGACTCTTCCAGAGACTTCATTGGTGGGGTGATCGTGGTGCTCAAGGACCTGCAACCACCCGTCACCGTTGAAGATGCCGAAATGCGGATCGCGCGCATGCGCAAGCAACCAGACTTTTCCTCCATCAGTTCGCGGCAAACACAGGTGGTTGGCATCCAACTTGCCGACAGTGCCAACCCGTCAAAGGGCTACACAGAACTCGCGGTCATGGTTGCAGAACCATCTGCGCTCATTACGAAGGTGGATGCCGGCACCTGGGAACGCGTGGTCGCCAAGCCGGAATGGAGGCTTATTCAGGCGGCATTCACCTCCAAACTGAGCTTGGATCAGGTGAACAGTTTCTCCCCACGAGTCGCCGAAAACCTTGCGGCAAGCGCGATTGTCGCCATCATCGTGAGTTTGATCGGAATGGTTCTGTACATCTGGCTGCGCTTTTCGAGCCTGCGCTATTCACTGGCGACGATCACGGCAGTCGCTTTCAATGTGCTCGTGTGCCTTGGTGCTCTCGCGTTGACCCTGCGAATTGGGGGCGGTGACCTCGCTCGGATGATCGGCGTCCAAGAGTTTCGCATAGATCTCAATGTTATTGCCGGTCTTTTGACGATCATTGGATACTCATTGAACGACACAATTGTCATCCTCGATCGCATCCGAGAGAACAGGGGCAAACTAGCCTTTGCGACATGGAACAACATCAATGATGCCATCAACCAAACCTTTAGCCGAACGCTCGTGACGGGTGGGAGCACCTTGCTGAGTGCGTTCGTGTTGTTGCTGTGGGGTGGACCAGCCATCGCCCCATTCGCGTTTACTTTCATCATTGGCCTGATCGCCGGAACGATCAGTTCTGTGGTGATCGCGGCACCGATGACATATGCCCGGCACGAAACTCGCTCAGCCAGCGAACTTTATCGAACAAACACAGGAAAGGTCGTTCACCCCTCTCCGGTGTGATCACTTCACGGACGGTTCTTCACCCACTTTCTCTCTCGGACATGGAGGTCCAACAATGACTCGCGGAGCTAAGATTGTCGTTTTCTCGGTCGTAGGTTTGCTTGCTTTTGCAGCTTTCTACTACGGATACCTCGCACCCTCACCCTCAAACTCGACCGAAGCGTCGGCACCACGCGTCAACGAAAGTTCGACGCTCACGCAGGCGCCGGCTTCCGTGCTCAGTCCGGCAGCGGGCGTCGGGACCTTGCCTGCGATTCCAATCGCAACGCCAAACTCAGCTTTGAGTGGTCCAGCCTTTGCGGCAAGCACGAACACGCCTTCGACCACGCCTTCGACCACGGTGATGCCAAAGACCGCGATCGTGTCCAGCCCAACGGCGGCTGGTGGCGGTACTGCACTTCCCACAGCACCAACGTCGTTTTCTCCTGCAACAATCGGGACGACAAACTCGGTTGCCCTTTCGCCGAGCCAAGCGAACGCAACCCAGTCGTCAAGGCCCGCTCCGGTGAGACCAGCAACTGTCACCGTGACGACGGCGAAGCCAAAAGACACCGCGTACACCTCGTACACCGTCAAGTCAGGTGACACACTCACAGGAATCGCTGGTGAGTGGTTCAGGGACACCAACAAGTGGACCATGATTGCAGATGCAAATCCGGGCATCAATCCTTCGAGCCTGAAGGTTGGACAGAAGATCAATCTTCCTGCGCGAGCTGGGTTAGCGGCAGAGCGCCCAACCGTGTCCTCCGCGAAACCTCCCATTGAAGTTTCTGGACCAACTGCCACAAGCAAGCATGTTGTCGTTGCTGGAGAAACGCTCGGATCGATCGCAGGCAAGGTGTACGGAAACCGCACAAGTTGGAAGCAAATCTACGACGCCAACAAGACCCTGATTGGCAGTGACCCCAGCCGGATCCAAGTTGGAATGGCGCTCGTCATCCCAACCAAGCAGGGTTGATGGGATGGGTTGATGGGATGGGTTGATCGGCAAGACTGATCGGTTCGTTTCGTGGATACTTTGAAATCCAAACTCCCCGATGGCGAAATGCCGTCGGGGAGTTTTCCATTGCACTTTTTCATCCTCTACAAAAGTCGGCGATGAGAACGCTGCTATCGTCCTGCGCTCATGAGATACACAGCCATCTTGGTCCCCGGCGATGGAATCGGTCCCGAGGTCGCGCACGCAGCGTGTGGAATCCTCTCGGCAGCGCAGGCTCCCATCGACTGGATTGAGTGCAAGGCCGGGATCGCTGCCCTTGAGGCGGGAGAAAAGGAACTGCTTCCGACCTCGACGATCGAGGCGATCAGGAAACACCGGGTCGCCCTCAAAGGTCCCTGCACCACGCCGGTTGGTGGCGGGTTCTCATCGGTGAATGTCGCGATGCGCAAGACCCTCGATCTCTATGGCGCGGTTCGCCCAGTCCGTTCCCTTGACGGGGTCAAGACGCGCTTTGACCATGTCGATCTGGTTGTCGTGCGCGAGAACACAGAGGGGCTCTATGCAGGGATCGAAAACGAGATTACCCAAGGAGTGGTGACCAGCGTGAAGGTGGCCACACGCCAAGCTTGCCTGCGCATTGCCGACTTCGCCTTTCGGTACGCAGTGCATCGAAATCGCAAGAAGGTCTCGGTGTTTCACAAGGCGAACATCATGAAGTTGTCGGATGGCATGTTCATTCGATGTGCGCGCGAGGTCCATGACGCCAAGTATCCGCAGATCGTCTATGAGGAACTGATCATTGATGCGGCGTGCATGCGGCTGGTGCAAGATCCGACACGATTTGATGTGCTCTTGATGGAGAATCTCTATGGCGATGTCATCAGCGACCTCTGTGCGGGGCTCGTCGGAGGACTCGGCGTGGTTCCAGGGGCGAATCTCGGCGAACAATGTGCGATCTTTGAAGCGGTCCACGGCAGCGCACCAGACATTGCTGGAAAGGGGATAGCCAATCCCCTGGCAATCACGATGAGCGCCGTCATGATGCTCAACTACATCGCAGAGATGCACGATGATCCATCGGTCGCGGCAATCGCGACGCGCATTCGCATGGCATATGACCGTGCGTTGGTCGAGGGTTGCAAGACCCGCGATCTCGGAGGCACGCTGGGAACCGCTCAGTTTGCCGAGGCGATCATCGCACGCTTGTGATCCATGTGACTCGCTGACGCTTCACTGAACACCAAGGAATTCGGACAGCACTGTCCTTGTCATCTGCGGTGCATCAGAAAAAATGACATGCCCAGCGTCTGGAATGAGCACGCCAGTCGAGTGTTCGATCCCATTGCAGTAGACATCCAAGAGTGAGGGATCAGTGATCTGATCGTCGCTGCCATACATCACCAGTGTTGGCGCACGGATCAAATGCAAAGTCTCAGTGTTGCCGCGCATCAGAAACTCTCGAATGGTGTCGATCATCTCTTGTTGGCGTGGCGCACGGGAGACCGCACGATTGATGAGATAGGTCTTGAATGCAGTTGGAACGGGTGGCGGTCTTTGGAAACAGAGCCCAATGACGCGATCCATTTCTGCTTCGTTGGTGATCCGAAGCGGGTTTTCGCCTGCGGCAACTTCCCGCATGAATTCGTTGACCCTCGGCGCGACCAAACCAGCCGGCGCTTGCAGTGCGATTCGGCGCACAGAGTCTGGATATTCAGCCGCATACGCAGCGGCGAATGCGCCGCCCATCGATTCTCCAACGATATCGATCCGACCAAGCTTCGCCGCGACTCGAAAGTCTTCGATCCACCGCACATACCCCAGTCCGGTGAGGGCATGCCACTCTGCTGGAAGTGGATTGTCGCCAAACCCAGGCAGATCTGGCGCGATCACTCGACGATTCGTGCTGAACCATCCCATTTGGATCAGCATCGATTCCTTGCTCGTGCCCCAACCGTGAAGGAACAGGATCGGTGTCCCATCGCCCAGCGTCGCGCCCGTTGACGGTGATGGCCCACCGACAAGCGTCGGCGTGGCAACGCTGCGAACTTCGAACTGTTCAATGTGGAGCCCACAACTCCACCGACCCATGGCGGTGGCGACAACATACAAAGCGGTCGGATTGTTCCACACGATGATCGCCGCCACGACCAGAATCGCCATGGCGCATGACACGATCAACATCCAACGCTTCACCATTTTTGGAACGGGACGGCGCGGAGTTGCTGACAATTGTTCGATCATGTCGCCTTTGCCGTGTTCCACCACTTGGACCCCTGCACGATTCCAGTCAAGCGCGCGAGTGCTTCATTCGACGGCATTGCAGATTCAGGCAAACCAACGCAGGGAGCGATCGCCCGTGCAAAGGCCTGTGGGATCGGAGCATCCACTTCAACGCGTTTTGTGTGACTTGGGTGGACGAATGCAATTCGCCATGCGTGCAGTCGCAGCGTTGGGATTGCACTTCGCAGGTGAGCGGGTGGCGTGCTGGTGTTCGGCGGAAGAAGCGACCGATAGACCCGATCTCCTTCAACAGGCGCTCCCAAGTATGCCATGTGCGCCCGAATCTGATGCAATTTTCCAGTCTCGATGGCACATGCGACGAGCGCGAGATCCTTCGACGAAGCGAGGACTCGCCAATGCGTGACCGCGACTTCGCCACGCGGGGCAACCACGCTGATTTTCATGTCTCCGCGCCGGACTTCGTTCAGCGGTTGGCGGCACCGTCCCTCGACACCGGGCAATCGGCCTCGCACAAGAGCCAGATAGGTCTTTTCAATCGTTCGTGCTTCAAACTGCCCGCGAATGTGGTCATACGCGGCGGCCGTGCGCGCAACCAGAATCACACCCGATGTTTCGCGGTCGAGGCGATGGAGCAATCCCCAGTCCCGGGATGAGCCCAGTCGTGTGAGTTGAACGCCATCGACGGCGAAGAGACCATTCATCAGACTGTCCGTGCGGTGACCTGCGCCGGGCTGTGTGACGAGCCCTGCGGGCTTGTTGATCGCGAAGAAATCATCCTCCCGAACAAGTATCGAAAGCACAATCTTGGAATTGGAATCAGGAGGGGCAGGCATCGTTCTTTATCATTCTAAACGCGTGACTACTCCTGCGACTGCCCTCATCACATTCGATGTCGAAGAGTTCGATGCTCCCATGTCGTACGGCGCAGGCTGGTCGATCAGCGAGCAATTGGACCTCGGCGTGGCCGGTTGGGTGAAAAGCCTCACATTGCCCGATGATCGGGGGATTCGCACCACACTCTTCACCACCGCGGCGATCGGGTTGCATGCCCCGGAACTCATGCGCGCCGCAATTGATCCCGTGTCCCATCTTCTCGCAGCGAAAGGAATGCTTCCATGACAACACCACGACCAGTCGCCAACTCTCGGCTCGCTCCATTTGGCGAGTCCATCTTCACCACGATGAGTCGTCTCGCAGTGGAGCACAACGCAGTCAACCTTGGGCAAGGCTTCCCAGACTTTGACGGTCCAGAGTTTGTGAAGGACGCGGCAAAGCGCGCCATTGACGGGGGATTTGGGCAATATGCGCGAGCGTTTGGGCTTCCGCAGACCAACCAGGCAATTGCCCGATACAGCGAGCGCTCCATCGGCTATGAGTGCGATCCACAACGGGAAGTCACCGTCACAGCCGGTTGTACGGAAGCGATCGCGGCGGCTCTGATCGGAATCATCAATCCCCACGACGAAGTGATCCTCCTCGATCCCTGCTACGACTCCTACGCCGCATGCGTTGCGATGACCGGCGCGAGAGCTCGTCGGATTCGGCTTGAAGGACCAGATTTTCGTATTACCGATGCTCTCCTTCGACCCGCATTCAATTCTTCAACTCGAGTGATCATCCTGAATTCACCACACAATCCCACTGGGCGGATGTTCGATCTCGGCGAATACGAAGTGATTTCCCGCCTCGCCAACGAATTCGACTGCATCGTGCTCTCCGATGAGGTGTATGACGAAATCACCTTTGTCCGCGAGCACAGGTCGATCGCGGTGCTTCCAGGAATGCGCCAGCGCACAGTGGTCCTCGGGAGCCTCGGGAAGACCTTTTCACTCACGGGATGGAAGATCGGCTGGGCGATCGCACCTCCCGCGATCACGCAGGCGATTCGAAATGCACATCAATTCTTGACCTTCTGCGCTGCGACTCCGCTGCAACGCGCCGCAGCAGATGCGCTCAACTGCGTGTGTGATGATCCGTCCTACCTCCTCCAATTGCGCAAGGACTACGCAAAGCGCAGGGCGGTCATGCTGGACATCTTGACCGAGGCGGGCTTCCAGTGCATCTCGCCGGAGGGCTCCTATTTCATACTCGCCAACGCCGTTGCGGCAGGGTGGGACGATGACGTTTCAGCAGCACATGCGCTGGTTGCGGCGGGGATCGCCACGATTCCCGCGAGTGCCTTTTACGATGCTGCCAACCCCGATCGCCGCTGGCTCCGCTTTGCATTCTGCAAGCAAGAGGCCACCATGCGGGAGGCGCAGAGGCGGCTCATGGTCCGACCATTGCGGGAGTTGGCGTCTTCCTGAATTTGCTGTATGCTCTTCGCCCCGTGTACGCAATAATCGAAGATAGTGGAACTCAGATCATGGTCCGCAAGGATGACATCCTTGACGTCGACCTTCGCACGCTTCCAGAGGGGACGACTTCACTGTCGTTCAGCAAGGTTCTTGCCGTCGGCAAAGAAGATGGCTCGGTCGCATCGCTCGGTGCGCCATACCTCGCCAATGTCACAGTGAACGCAGAGATCCTGAACAGCCACAAGCGCGGTGCAAAGACAACGCTCAACAAGTACAGCCGTCGCAAGGGCTATCGTCGACATAAGGGCCATCGGCAGGCTTATGTCCAGATCAAGATCACAGATATTGTGCTCTGATCTCGTCGTGGGCTAATCGGTCAAATCTTCGCCCAATATTTCAGCCATCTTGGCGGGGGATTCAGATTCCATCGTGAATGCACTGAGGCAGGCCGCTTCAATGAATGCTCGGCAGTTGTGGCTCCGGGATCGATCTGCCCCGTCAACGCGATCCGCTCGAAGTGTGTGCGCCATGAGCGAGGTGTAATCTGTGGCTCCCCACTCGCCAGCGGAGAGTGCACCGCGCTCGATGAGCGCATTGGATCGATCTCGCCATTCCAAAGAATTGTCGTCCACACGCACTGCTCCGAATGAGCCGCATGCGAGCGCATCTCGGCTCCATGTTGGATGCTGATTCGACGCGAGAATGAGTGCCGCACGGCCATTTGCGTATTGACAGGTCATCGCGAATGATCCAACCCACTTGCGAAATGAACGACTCGCGCAATCTGGTTGATCGACTTGGGATCGTTGGACTGCCCCTCCGCCGATCGATGAACTCACGCGATCCGGCGTACCCATCCAGTGCAGAAGAATGTTCGACGCCTCCTGAATGCGTGCCAAGATTGATCCAGACGCCGGGCCACCAAGCGACGAAATCTGCACGACATCTGGAGGACCAGTCTGCAAAAAGATCTCCGATGCCTGCTCAAATCTTCCGTCAGCGGGGATTCCAGGCAGTGGCACTGAAAATCTGCCGGCAAGGTTGCGCGGTGGGGGGGCGATCCATGGTTCAGTCGTAAAAATCGTCGGATGACTCTTGAAGAGCGCTGGCGTGGTCGAACTCAGGCCAAACCCTACAAACAGCACCGGAATCGTGCGCATTCTGGCGGAAAACGAACGCAGATCGCAGAGCCCGTCATCCGCCGCTCCGAAAGTCCGCCGCACTTCTCCACGGGGAGACCCCACAGCAGCCACTTCAACACCGGATTTGGTGACCGCTGCAACGATCTCATCGCTCAAGACCTCGTCCGACCACACACACAGTGCCTGACGGCTGTGGGTTTCCCTATCGATCATGTTTGCCCCACATCCTCATTCGCCACAGTGGGAGTCTACGACTACGCTGACTGCGTGATCAGGCAATCGCCCCCGACATCCGTCGGGCGAGGAAAGTCCGAACACGATAGGACACGGTGGTGGCTAATGACCACCAGCCTCGACGCAGGCTCGGGACAGTGCCACAGAAAATAAACCGCCAATGCCGCAAGGCATCGGTAAGGGTGAAAAGGTGCGGTAAGAGCGCACCGCTCCTTCGGTGACGAAGGAGGCATGGCAAACCCCACCGCGTGCAAGCGCAAGCAGTCCTCTGGCGGCTCGTCCGCCACCTGCTGTCCGTAGGTTGAGGACGGGTCGCGTGCTTCGAGACCATCGGCAACGGTGGTCCAGAGAGAAATGGTTGCCACCCGAAAGGGAACAGAATTCGGCTTATGATCACACGCGTTGGGCGGGTCCGCAAGGATCCGCCCCTTTTTCGATCATGTTTTTCGCGTCTGGGCGACCTCATCCTCGGTATCGCAACGACTTGGGTGAATCGGGAGTATCTCCACAAGATCCACGATTGGTTTGAAATAAAGTTCTTGCTTTGGAATTGAGACTCGTTAAGATCGGAGCGAACTATGAATCCAATCACTCGGACCAACAGCCTTCAGTCCTACACGATGCTCCTCTATCGAAAGGCACTGCACCCAGAGTTCTTTGCAATCGAAGGTCGAAATCGCATCGAAAATGCTGGTCTCGAGGCGGAAGCATGGCTCACCAAGGGCGGACACGCCGTCCGATTCCAGCAAGACAAGTTGTGCATCTGTGAGGTCGTGACAGACCAACCCCATCCCTTGCCAGAGCGAGGACTCTCGACAAATGTGGCCTGCGCAGGCGAGCACGACCACGAAGAGGCCATCTCCGACGCGTTGACGTTCATGACAACGGTTCAGACCGAAACGCTTGCGGAACATCTCTACATGGGCACCTACAAGGAGATGCTCACTCACTCACGCGACAATGAGTCGCTGGTGTGTGATTGGCCTGACCCGCGAACCAACAAACCAAACTTGTCCGTCCTCGATCTTCAGCGGTATCGCACCGAGATTCATCTTCAAAGTTGGCATCTGCGCAGCGACTGTGGACTGGTCCTTCGAACCCAGTCCATGTTCCGACTCGTCGAGCCAAGTCAGAAGCCTGACACTCGCAGTTCCCACTAGAACGTTTGGTCCTTCGACCAGAATTGCGGTACTCGAATGTCCAAATCCGCGAGGCAATCTGTTGAAACGGACCTGCTCTTGGGAATGGAAGATGTTCCGCTGGCAAAACTGGAATCGCAGACTGAATCCCTTTCTGCTGATGCGCGAATCGCACCGACCGTCGTCGTCGCGGGTGCCTCAGTGACAGAGAGTGCGCGGCTTTCCCGCTCGAACCCCATCTCTGGCATTCCAACATCGGATTCTGGAGCACAACTCGACGAACTTCGAATGCGGCATGATCGCGAGTGCCTGCATTGCACGACGGTGCGCGGGCACACTCACACTGTCTTTGGCGAAGGCAGTCCATCGGCAAAGATTTTCTTTGTTGGAGAAGCGCCGGGCGAGACCGAGGATCTGACAGGGCGACCATTCGTCGGGCGGGCAGGGCAAAAACTCGATGAGATGATCGCTGCGATGGGACTGCGAAGAGAAGATTGCTACATCGCAAATGTGCTCAAGAGCCGTCCCCCAGACAATCGCGTGCCACTTCCGAGCGAGATCTCCCTATGCAGTCCGTTTCTCGTCGAGCAGATCCTCATCGTCTCTCCTGTGATCCTCGTTCCCCTCGGTGGACCCGCCACCAAGCTCCTCCTCAAGGTTGACCTGGGAATCTCGAAACTACGGGGGATCTGGACGCAGTGGGTTCCTCCAGCCGCGAGCGGCAGGGCGCCCATTGCAGTGATGCCGACCTTCCATCCCGCGTATCTGCTGCGGAACTACACCGCAGAAACGCGCGCTGCAGTGTGGTCCGATCTCAAGGCCGTCATGAATCGTCTTGCGCAATCCTGAATGATCTGACAAATCGAAGGATCTTCGTTGCGGTCGAATGCAACGAAGAGTTCCCATCTGCGTATGGAGTTTGGAGGAATGGAAAAAGGACTCTTCGGAGTCGTGAAAGAGCTCGACTCTGACGAGCGACAATCAGGTACGCCTGCACGCGCCCAAGCGCTTGATACGGCATCGAATCACCGCCGAAACCCACACTGTTTGACCCCCACGAGGAGCCCGTCGCGATGTTGTGTTGCGATGGGCTCTTTTTCTTTCTTCCACGCTGCGCACGGGGCATCGCACGCAGTCGTTCGGTGCTCAACTTCACCGTTTCACACTTGCCGACCCCCCCATGGATGCCGAGTCGAGAACAATGGTGACCGGTCCGTCGTTCTCAAGTTCCACGCGCATCGCGGCGCCAAACTCGCCGCAAGAGACTGGGATTCCCTCTCGCACGAGAGCCACTTGAACTTCTTCGCACTTCACGCGGGCGATGGCAGGTTCTTCTGCACGACTCCATCCGGGTCGATTGCCGCCCGACAGATCCGCAAGCAATGTGAACTGACTCACGAGCAGGATTGACCCATGCACCTGACGAATGTCGAGATTCATCTTGCCACCGTCATCATGAAAGATTCGAAGCGCAGCAATGCGCTGTGCCATCCACTGCACATCATGTGCGCCATCCCCGCGGGCGATCCCCAAGAGAACAAGCAATCCGTGCTTGATCGAACCTGTTTCGCGATCACCCACACGCACTCGGGCGTGCGCCACTCGCTGAAGGACGGCGATCATGGAATGGATCAGATTCGAACCAACGCCATAGCCGCACAACTCACCAGCGCGCTTCCCGCTGGATCGAGATTCGCGGGGCCCTGCGAATACTCCAAGAGTTCCGGCAGCCCATCGCAAATCATTTTCGCCGCCGTCATGTTGCCAATGCTGCACCAGCGCTGGTGATTCGAGTCCGCCACAATCTTGCGGTGAAAGACTTCGAGATCCCCTTCAAGGTAGACCGCGAGAAGTGAGCGATCGTATTGCTCCACTTGCTTGCGAATCTCTGCGCCAATGGGGGTTTGATCCCCAAACTGCGGTCCAACATGACTCAAGTCAGAACTTGCGATGATGACCGTCTTGCCAGGCGCTGAAGCAAGAATTGTCCGCAAGGCTGATACGAAGTCATCAAATGAAACGCGCGCGCCATCATCAGAGAGCATCGGAACCAGGGGGTTTGGAATGAGCGCAGCGACAAGAGGCACGGTGCCAAAGACGGTGTGGATCCATGGGAGATGGATCTGCAGCGAGTGCTCTCCCAAGAGATCGATCTCATCCTTGAACAGACTTTCGCCAAACTTTCTCTCGAGCGCCTTGATGACATCACCATCCGCATGGAATGTTCCAAATGGACTCTGAAAACCAAGCCGACTCATCACCACTCCGTCGCCTGCACCGAAATGATTTGTCCCAAGCAGGACAATGCGATCTGCCTTGAACCCCGACGCAAACGCCCGGTATGCCGCCGCGTAGGTCTTCCCACCGCGCCCGTAGTCAAGGTGTGGCGCAATGATCCCCAGGAGTTCACCTTCGAGTTCCGGATCATCTGCCTCAGCGAGGAGGTCGCGGATTGCCTTGGTCGCCTGCGCTGCATCA
This sequence comes from Phycisphaerales bacterium, assembly GCA_009691725.1. GTDB lineage: Bacteria > Planctomycetota > Phycisphaerae > Phycisphaerales > SM1A02 > F1-60-MAGs104. Next base: position 75,592 of record SIAP01000001.1, on the reverse strand, counting down.
CTCCCAGCGGCGTCCGATGCCCCAGGCGGGAACGCACCGGCGGCGCGAACTCGATCCATCGCCTCCCGCTCGAGTCGATCGACAGTGGGACCCCAGAGCAGACCAGATTCATCCAGCGCAGTGACCAACTGGATGAGGAACGCAGGGGGCGCTCCAGTTATCTGCGCTATCTCCTCGAGCGTCTTCTCGCCGCGGAAGAGCGAAAGGACGGGGAGAACCTGCGCTGGGACGACCGGACTGTTTCCGTCTCCGCGCAAGTTGGCTGGATCTCGAAGCGCGAAGAAGACCTGTTTTTCAGCGTTTTCGACGGCAATTGGAGAGAACTGGCGGACATGAGGTCGATCACGATGTGCGGGAATCTGATCCATTGGGGTATGGAAGTGTAGAGGTTTGCGAGGAGCCATCAACGATGGTTGACCGAATCACAGAATCCATTCCGAGCAATTGAACTCCCGCAGACGAACAACCGATGCATTGGGATCGCTCGTGCGATTGTCATTTGAACCTATGCTCGACTTTCTCGGTTCCGCGACGACAACCAGATGTTTCAATAGCAACAGTCATCAACACTTGATCAGGACAACAACCATGAAATCAATGCTCAATCCACGCTCCTTCGCCCTCTGCTCCTTCGTCGCTCTGGCAAGCACTGTCGCATTCGCGCAAGAGCCAACGAAGGCGCTTCCGCCAACCCAAACACCAACACAGGCTCCGAGTGGGCAGGGGACTCCTCCCGCCTCTGAACATGCGGCACCTGCAACCGAGTCCCTTCCGCTGATTCACTCGAAGCCGCCGGGGTCCACTTCAGACGGAATTGTTTCTCGCGGCAATGCCAAGAGCGCGCGCGATCTGACATCGAACAAGCCATCTGCGCAGAGTGTTGGTCAAAGCAGCGAGCCGATCTTGGTGACGAAGTCGCCGCTTGATGGAAGCTCGCCGCAAGTTGCATCTGGCCCTCCGCCAATTGAGTTCGATCCACCTGTCCTCAATCTTGGAGAGATGCAGGCAGATGTTCCCAAGACCGGAAAACTGATGATCAAGAATGTCTCCGACAAGCCTGTCACGATCGCCCGTGCGATTCCAGGTTGTGGATGCACGACGGCCAATGCGCCAAAGGACCCGATCCCCGCTGGCGGATCTACGGAAATGGAAATCACACTCAAGCCTGGACCAAAGCAGGGTGTGCACATGTCCAAACGAGTGACTTTTCAGATCGAAGGATTTGCGCCCATCATCCTGACAGTTGAAGGTGATGTGGCGGCGTATGTCACGATCACCCCCGATGTCATCGAAGGACCAGCGTCATCAACTGAAGCCTCTGGACAAGATGGCAAGCTCGTGATCGCCTCAGCCGACGGCCAAGCCTTCAAGGTCACCAGCGTGAACCCGCCTGTTGTCCCAAACCTCAGCGCAGACGCAGCGCTTGAACACATCCTCAATATCGACTGGGCGAAATGGGAAGAAATGGGACGTGCGATCAAAGTGACGATCGCGACCGATCACCCGAAGGCTTCCTCCGTGAGCGTGATGATCAAGCGACCAGTCGTTGCTGGCGAGCGTCCAACACCTCCGACCCCGGCAACTCGAACAGCAGCCGTCCCATCAAGTGAACTGGTTGTTGCGGCACAGCAGGGCGATGTTGCGAAGATCAAGGCACTCCTCGCTGCCCCTGGAGTAAATGTCAATCTGAGCGATCCAGATACTGGACGAACTGCGTTGCACTGGGCTGCGCGTGAGAACCGAGGCGAGATTGTGGCGCTCCTTGTTGAAGCCAAGGCGGACATCAATGCCCAAGATCGCACCGGCAAGGGACCTCTCACCTTGGCGGCGGAAACTGGAAGTGTTGACGCCACGAACCAGTTAGTCGCTGCGGGTGCAAGCGTGAATGCGCGCGACTCCATCGGCGGCACTCCACTGACATGGGCGTGCGGATTGGGCACTGCTGACACAGTCAAGATTCTTCTCGAACATGGCGCGGATATCAGTGTGATCGATGTCAATGGATTGACCCCGCTCATCTGGGCTGCTGGCATTGGCAAGCCGGAGACTGTTTCGATACTTCTGCAAGCGAACCCCACCATGGACATCAACGTGCGCGATGGTGTGACCGGCGACTCTGCACTGATGCGCGCCGTCCGCAGCGGAAAACTTGAAAGCGTTCGATTGCTTCTCGCGAGCAATGCGGAGGTCAATCTGGTGAACAAGCAGGGCTATACACCTCTGCAACTTGCATCACTCAGCGGCACGGTTGAGAAAGTCAAACTTCTTATCGAGAAGAACGCAGACCTGAATGCGAAGGATGCCACCGGGCGAACCGCGCTCGACCTTGCGCAGCGTCGAACGGACGCAGTTGGAAAGGAAATCTCTGCGCTGCTGGAGAGCAAGGGTGCCACGAGCGCGATTCCACTGCCAACGACCCCGGGCGGTTGATGATCAAAGCGGGTCGATCCGCAACTTGACTGCGAATGATTCAAAGTGCACAACGCAAAACCCCCTGCAACAGCGGGGGGTTTTCGCTTTCCCCTCCAAGCACTGCCGCTAGATTATGGGGATGACCCCAGGCACCCTGCAATCGACCACGACTTCGACCTCCACGATCACGGCATATTCAGCGCTGATTCAACGAGCGCGCGAGGCACAATTGCTCGGGTCCACCGGTCACATCCTCTCGTGGGATCAAGAGACGATGATGCCACCCGGGGGGATCGATCATAGAAGTCAGCAGATGGGATTGCTCGCTCGGCTCCACCACCAAATGCTCACGGACCCCGCCATCGCTGAAGCGATCGCCGAGTGCGAGTCCGACCGCGGGTTCTGCGAAGGTGATTCCATCGAGTCTGCCAATGTTCGGGAACTGCGAAAGGATTTTGATCGTGCGACGAAACTTCCTCCTCGACTCGTGAGCGAACTCGCGGAAGTTTCTGGAAAGGGGCAACATGAATGGGCCGGCGCGCGATCGGCCAACGACTTCGCACGATTCCGCCCATGGCTTGAAAGGCTCGTGCATTTGAATCGCGAGAAGGCTGCGTGCTTGGGGGTTCCACAAGGCGGCGAACCATGGGACGCCCTCGCTGAAACCTTTGAACCAGGATGCACCGCCGCAACGGTCGTGAAGGTGTTCACGCCCTTGCGGGAACGGCTTCGTGTGCTCATCGGCGAGCTGATGAGCAGCTCACACAAGCCATCGAATCGATTCAACGAAACGAAACTGCCTGTGGATGCACAAGCACAGTTCGTCCGAATGGTGGTTGAGTCCATCGGTTTCGATTTTGAGCGCGGTCGTCTCGATACAAGCACCCATCCGTTTTGCGGCGGGAGTCACTGTGACGATGTCCGAATGACGACGCGCTACACCGAATCATGCCTCAACGATGCTCTCGGTTCATCGATGCACGAAGCAGGTCATGGAATGTACGAACAGGGGCTGCTGCGCAGCGCGATCGGAACTCCAGTCGGCGAGGCGGTTTCGCTTGGGATCCACGAAAGTCAGAGTCGACTCTGGGAAAACCAAGTCGGACGGTCAAACACGTTTTGGAAGTGGTGCGGTCCGCAACTGCAGCGTCACTTTGGCGCGTGCGCAGCTGGTTTTACCCACGATGAGTTCTACGGAGCAGCCAATGTCGTGGAGCCTGGATTCATTCGCGTGGACGCAGATGAGGCGACATACAACATGCACGTGATGGTGCGCTTCGAGCTGGAACGACTTCTCATGAGCGGCGCGTTGGATCCGAAGGACTTGCCCGGCGAATGGAATCGGCGCTACAAGGAATATCTTGGCGTGAATGTGCCAGATGACCGCCGCGGATGTTTGCAGGATGTGCACTGGAGCATGGGCGCGTTCGGATACTTCCCGACTTACACACTGGGAACTTTGTACTCGGCACAGTTCTTCGACTCCGCCACGCGGGCGATTGGAGGACTCGAAGCGGGATTTGCACTCGGCGAGTTCGCGCCACTGCGCGCATGGCTCAATTCCCAGATTCACGCGCATGGGCGTCGCTATTCCCCAAGTGCGCTCTGCCTGCGCGTGACTGGGTCCGAACTCTCGTCCGAACCATACCTCAAGTACCTCGAAGGAAAGTTACGGCCGCTTTACTCGCTCTGAGGACGCACGGGATCAGTTGGTGTTGATGGCGTGGGTGAAATCTGCTCAGTGGTCGGCGAGGATGGCTTCACCCCGCGCATGGGCAATCGACCGGTGACCGCGAGGGTGCCCACGACCAATGTCCAGCATGGAAAGGTTCCGATTCCTGGAATCGCTTCAGCGATAAAGACCGGAAGGAGCCAGTGCGGTCGTCCGATCACCCACCACAAGAGGCACCCGGTTGCAACATCCACACCGAGTGCAACTGGATATGCGACGTTCCATGCGGTGAGTGCGCTCACGGCATCGGATGCGAGAGCTATTCCTAGAGCCGCCACAAGACGCAGTGGGGATGGCCTTTCCAAAGAAGGGGATGGCGTTGGATCCGGCATTTGGGTAGGCTCGCTTTGCTCTTCGCAAATTACCATGGAATACGACCTCAGCATCCTCCGAAATGTCGCAATCATTGCGCATGTTGATCACGGCAAGACAACCCTCGTCGATGCGATGTTGCGAGCATCAAGCGCGGCAACCGAAGTGGAGAAGGACGCCGAGTGTGTGTTGGACTCCAACCCACTCGAGCGCGAACGCGGGATCACGATTCTGGCGAAGAATTGTGCGGTCGATTATTCGATCCAACACGGTCCCACCAAGGGTCGCCCACTTCGCGTGAACATCATCGACACGCCCGGCCACGCCGACTTTGGCGGCGAAGTCGAACGAGTGATGCGCATGGCCGATGGGTGCTTGCTCCTCGTCGATGCGATGGAGGGTCCGATGCCACAGACTCGGTTTGTGCTCTCCAAAGCTCTCGAAGCTGGGCTCAAACCGATTGTGGTCGTCAACAAGTGCGACCGGCCCGATGCGCGACCGGACGAGGTTGTCAATGAAGTGTTTGATCTGCTCATCGACCTCGGCGCTGATGACCTCGCCTTGGATTTCCCAGTGATCTGGGCATCTGGACGAGATGGCTGGGCGAGCCGAGATCGCGATGATCACTCACGCGGCGTCGACGACTTGTTCGTGGCGATCGCGGAGAAAGTGCCTGCTCCCGCGAGCGATACCACCGCTCCGCTGCAGTATCTCGTGGTGAATCTTGGCTCCAATGATTATGTCGGTCGACTCGGCATTGGTCGAGTGTTTCAAGGGGTACTCAGGGCGAATTCCCCTGTCATCGTCTGCAAGGCCGACGGAACTTTGCAACGGGCTCGCATCCAAGGGGTGAAGCGCTTCGAGGGTCTCGCACGGAAAGCTGTCGACACCATCAGCGCAGGCGATCTGTGTGCGATTGAAGGCATCACAGACATTGAGGTTGGCGATACGGTGTGCTCGCCAGAGAGTGTGATCCCAATGGCGCGAGTCAAGGTCGATGAACCGACCCTCCACATGATCTTCCGAATCAACGATGGTCCATTGGGTGGTCGCGAAGGGAAGTTCGTGACAAGTCGACAGATCGCCGAACGACTCGAACGGGAACTTCGCGCCAATGTTGCGCTGCGGGTTGCTCCTGGCGATGGCGCGGAGGAGTTTCATGTCTCTGGACGCGGACTCCTGCATCTGGGGGTGCTCCTCGAAACCATGCGGCGCGAGGGCTTTGAGTTGACAGTCGGAAAGCCCGAAGTGATTGAGAAAGAAATCGATGGAGTGAAGCACGAGCCATACGAAAAACTCGCACTCGATGTCGCACAGACGGTGATGGGAGGCGCGTTGGAATTGCTCGGTCAACGCGGCGCGGAGATTACAAAGGTGGACATGCGCGGCACGCGCACCCATGTCGAAGCGGACATCCCTGCGCGAAGTTTGATCGGTCTCCGAACCCGCATCTTGAACGCCACGGGTGGCGAGGCGGTCATGCACCATTCCTTCTGCGACTATCGACCTGTTCGCCTTGCGCCTCGCAAGCGAATCAACGGTGTGATGGTTGCAGTCGATGCCGGAACCGCCACAACGTTCTCGCTCCTGAATCTGGCGGAGCGGGGAGTCATGTTCGTCAGCCACGGCGATGTGGTCTACGAGGGGATGGTCGTTGGAGAGCACAACCGAGACAAAGATCTGCATGTCAATGTGGTCAAGACCAAGCCGATGTCCAATGTGCGCGAGTCCAACAAGGAGGCCACAGTCGTCTTGAAGTCGCCTCGTCCGCTCACGCTTGAGAGTGCGCTTGAGTATCTGGAAGTAGACGAGTTCGTCGAGATCACACCCACGGCCGTCCGAATTCGGAAGAAGATCCTCAAAGAAAACGATCGCAAGAAGTTGATCCGCCAGCAAAAGGATCGAGAAGCCGCAGCGGTTGGTGCAGACGACTAACTCGGGCAACAGTTAGGATTCGGCAGTGCCGATCATCATCCAGAAATTTGGTGGATCAAGCTTGGCGGATGCAGCGCGCATCAGGGGAGCCGCGCAGCGCATCGCCGATACGCGCAGCGCTGGTTTCAATGTCGTGGTCGTGGCGAGTGCGATGGGGCACGCCACTGATGAACTCATCACGCTCGCGGAACAAGTCGCAGCGCTTCCAGATCGTCGCGAACTGGACATGCTGATGGCGACAGGCGAGCAGGCAAGCGTGTCGCTCCTGGCGATGGCATTGCGCGAGCTCGGTTTTCCTGCGAGCAGCTTGACTGGAGGTCAGGCGGGACTTCGGACCGATGGGGTCCATGGTCGAGCCCGCATCACTCGAATCGAATGCGGACGGCTCGAGCGATTGATTTCACGTGGCGAGATTCCCGTTGTCGCTGGCTTTCAGGGCACCAGTGATGAGGGAGAGATCACCACGCTCGGGCGCGGTGGAAGTGACACAACTGCCGTTGCAATCGCTGCAGCATTGCAGGTGTCACAGGCAGGGGGGTACTGCGAAATCTTCACCGATGTGGATGGTGTGTACACGGCGGATCCACGGCTCGTGCGAGGAGCGGTCAAGTTGCCGCGCATCTCGTACGAAGAGATGTTGGAGCTGGCAACGCTCGGCGCTGGAGTCATGCATGCACGAGCGGTGCTCTTCGGAGAAAAGTACGGAGTGCCGATTCACGTTCGGCACAGTCAGAAACTTGATCAGGGAACGATGATTTCAAGGGAGAACCCAAACATGGAAGAACTCGCAGTTGTCGGTTGCGCGCTCAAGGATGACCTTGGGCGCGTCAGCATTCGGCAGATTCAGAATGTCGTCGGACTTCAAGGACGACTCTTTTCCGCCCTCGCACGCGCCAACATTGTGGTGGATGACATCATGCAGACCGAGCAAGGATCCTCAACAATGATCGCATTCACGCTCGACAACGCAGACTTGCCAGATGCCAAGCAAATCGTGGCGCGTGCGTTGGCAGAACTCAATGATGGCGAGATGTCGATCGAAGTTGGACTCGCCAAAGTGTCCGCGGTCGGAGTCGGCATGAAGAGCCACGCCGGTGTCGCCAGTCGAATGTTTCAAGCACTCGGCGAGGTTGGCATCACCATCCACAACATTACGACAAGTGAAATCAAGATCAGTTGCATCATCGAGTCTGCCAATGGGCAACGGGCGCTGAACGCGGTACATTCTGCGTTCGGTCTTGGGCTGGGTTCCAACGCAACAATCGCGATGCAAACGGATTCTCCACGTCGATGAGATAGGACAACGACCAAGGCATGACACAGGACAACAGCCAAGAACTCTGGAACCCACCAACGCCTGTTCGTGGTGCTCCAATTCCGCCAACGCTTCCTGGACTTGAGGTGATTCGATTGCTCGGTGCAGGGGGGTTCGGTGCAGTGTGGCTCTGCCAGCAGCGTCATCCACTCGAGCGGCAAGTCGCGGTCAAGGTGATGCGAACAGTCGTCGCGGGACCTCGGCTGCGTGAGCGATTCGAAGCAGAACGAAGATTGCTGGCGAAGATGGATCATCATGGAATCGCGGCGGTCTATGACGCTGGCGAAGCGCAGGATGGAAGCCTCTATTTCATCATGGAACTGGTCGAGGGCGAACCCATCTTGGATTGGTGCGATCGCAATCGACTCGATCTTCGCGCGCGACTTGGACTGATGCGTCAAGTATGCGCCGCCGTCCAACATGCGCACACGAAGGGAATCATCCATCTTGATCTCAAGTCTGCGAACATCTTGGTTCGCGCAGTTGATGGTGCGCCGGTTGTGAAGGTGATCGACTTTGGAGTGGCGCGGCTTGCCGATGACCCTGACGCGATCCCCACCCAACTCGCAGACTCCGGTGCTGTCGGGACGCTCGAGTACATGGCGCCAGAACAGTGTGCGGGAACACGACAACTCGATACTCGCGCGGATATCTATTCGCTTGGAGTCCTTGCGCAGTTGTTGTTGACTGGACTGTTTCCCTTTGATTCCCGGCAACTTCGTGCAGCTGGAACTGTTGAAGCGCAGCGACTCATTCGCTTGGTTGACCCGGAGGTGCCCAGCGAGCGGTTCGCCCGTGAAGATGTCAAGGAGCGGGCTGAGTCCATCGAACGGGCAACTGCACGCCGATTGGACACACGGCAACTGATCCGACTGATTCGCGGGCAGCTGGATGCGGTGATCCTCCGTTGTCTCGAAAAGAATGTGAATCAGAGGTATGGAACCTGCGATGCTCTTTCGGACGATTTGGGGCGGTGGCTCGCGCATGAACCAGTGCTCGCACGTCCAGCATCAACGCCGCTTCGTGTTCGCAAGTTCGTGCGTCGTCATCGAATCTGGATCACCGCTGCATCCCTGATCTTTGGTGCGTTCGTTGCAGGCTCAATCGCCATGGCGTATGGGCTTGTCGAAGCGAACAGACAGTTAGCAAGGGCAGAGCGCCTCCGGGACTTCAACTCCAAGATGATCGGCGCGGTCAATCCCGAAATCGCCAAGGGGATGGATACGCGCCTCTTGAGGATGATCTTTGAACAGTCCCTGGGATCGATTGACGAGGACTTTGCAGACGATGGCCTCCTCGCAGCGGACGCGCATCATGCAGCTGGCTTCGCATTTCGGTCGATCGGTGACTACAAGGAGGCACTCACGCATCTCGAAGCGCAGACAGCGATCTTGACCACCATCTTGGATCCGGAAGATCTGGAATTGTTGAGCGCACAGAACGACCTCGGCAACGCACTCATGCTGGTCAACAGAGTGGATGACGCAGCAGTGCTCCTCGAGGGGGTACTGGAGAAGCGCCGCAGACTCTTGGGCGAGAATGATCCTCACACGCTGAAGTCGATGCACAATGTTGCGTGGTTGCGCGATGCACAATCGCGGCTCAAGGAATCGCTCGCGCTCTACGAGGATGTCGTGGCTCGCAAACGCGTCGTGATGGGACCCAACAACGACAGCACCTTGCAGTCACTCAATTTTCTGGGTGAGGTTCAACGACGATTGGGCGACTTTCCCGCAGCGCGCGCGACGTTCGAGGATGTCATCGCACGCCGAACGGAGATGAGTGGCAAGGATGCGCCAGACACGCTCATCGCTCGCAACAACTACCTCGTCGTCATTCGCGCGCTGGGAGAGTCCTCGAAGAGCGAACCGCTGTTGCGTGAGCTGATCACCGACATGACGAGAGTTTTTGGGGCGGAGCACATCTACACGCTCATCGCCAACAACAATCTTGCTGCAATCCTTCGGGACTCGGACCGCCTGCCCGATGCCGAGGCGATCTACCGAGCGAATCTGCAGCTCTTCGAGAGACGCTACGGACCATCAAGTATCTATGTCTTGAACACGATTGGCAATCTTGCACTCGTGCTGGAAATGCAGGGCCAAATGGACGAAGCAGAACCGCTGTTCAGAGATGCGCTCGCCCGAAAACGCACATCACTTGGAAACAAAGCCTCAAGCACGCTCAGTTCAATCCTCAACCTCGGTTCCTTCTACTGGGAACTTGGGCGTTTCGAGGATGCGCGAGCTCTCTGGCAAGAGTCCGCGGATGGTTGCCAAGACACGCTCGGAGAGCGCCATCCACTCACAATTCGGTCCCTTGTTCGACTCGCCCAATCCCGCCTTCGTGGAGGAGATCCACCGATGGCACTCGAACTCTTAGAACGTGCGCTCGGCACATCCCACCCAACACTCGCCGCCGACCTCGAGATGATCGTGATGGCAACACGCGGCGGCATTCTTGATTCGCAGGGCAGCTCGGCAGAGGCGATGGAACTCTTCACCAAGGCATACGAAATCGCCGTTGAGATCAAGAAAGTGACGAGCGCGTACGGGTACGCGCGCGCGCTGTCAGAACTTGCCGCACATCACGGGGCGACGGAGGACGCGCTCAAGTGGTCGCTGCTTGCCACTCCGACACCGTGAACGCGTGAACGAGCGGAATCTCCTTGGTTGCTGGCAGTCGTTTGGGCAGTCGTTTGGGCTTCGTTTGGAAGCAACTGGAATTTAACAGAACATATATTATCGGACTTTCGATGGCGCAACCAATCTCAACACACGATCAGAAACCGCCCCAATCCATGGTGCCTTTGTGTTCTGTCTTTCGGCGCTTTCTGAAATCCAAGGGGTTGAAGTACACCATCGAGCGGGCCGATGTGCTCGACTCGATCATCGCGCGAGATGGAGTCTTCGAGGCCGAGGAACTCCTGCTGGAGTTGCGCCGTCGAGGTCATCGCGTCTCGAAAGCCACGACCTATCGAACGATCAAGTTGCTTCAGGATGCTGGCATCATTGTGCAGGCACTCTTTGACTCCAAGCAAGCGCACTACCAATTGATCTATGGCAAAGAACCTCGGGATCACATGGTGTGCATGAAGACTGGAAAACTCGTCGAGTTTCAAAGCGCGGAGTTGACAAAGCTCCGCAACCGAATTTGCACCGAACTGGGTTGGTCGCCGGTTGGGCATCGATTTCAGATTTACGCGGTGAGTCCGGAAGCCAAGAAACTCTAGGTTTCATTCGAGGGAGTTCGGCGATCGACGATCGTTGCAGTTCGTGTGGTTCCACAGAAGTCGATTGCGACATCAATACGTCGCGCCGGGAGCGCCTCTGCGATGCGACTTGCCCATTCGACGACGATCACACTCGATGATGAGGCCAGCAATTCATCCCATCCGATTGACTCGAGTTCGCTGGGGTCTTTCATCCGCCAGAGATCGATGTGGATCAACTCCGCGCGATCTCCCGCATAGATCTGCATCGTGACAAATGTTGGACTCGCCACGCACCGTGAGTCAATGCCAAGCCCGCGCGCCAATCCGCGCACAAATGTGGTCTTTCCAGCGCCGAGAGATCCGTCGAGTGCCACAAAATCTCCCACGCGGAGTGACCCTGCAAGCGACTCGCCGAATTGCTCGGTCGCGGCTTCGTCGGCGAGTTCGACAGTCGTGGTCACATCACTCATGCGTCCATCCACATTCACTGACATCTTCTTCTTGGTCGCCGGTGACGAGCACAACTGCTGGTGAGCCGACGACCTTCTTCTCGACCACCTTTCCGACGCTGATGAAGCCAGTCGGAACTGGCGCGGAGGGATCGATCGCTGCGAGGAGTTCGTAGTCCTCGCCGTCATGGAGTGCTCGCTTGATCGACACCCCTGCGTTGCATGGAATTGATCCCGCATCAAGGCGCGCTTGCAGAGTGCATCCACAGTGGGCCGACGATGCGCGGATGACTCGTGCGCAGTCCAGTCCGAGACCATCACTGAGATCGATCATGGCGTGCACACTCGTTCCAAGACGGTCGACGAGGTCGTGCGCTTCCTCGACCCGAGGGGAAAACGTCAAGTGTCGTCCCGTGCCATCGCTGTGAAAGGATCCGCCGAGCGACCCGCTGACGACAAGAATGTCGCCCACTTTCGCGCCGCTGCGCGTCAGGACACGACCGTCACTGCGAGGTCGTGCCATCACCGTGATCGATAGCACGAGAGGTGCGGACGAAGTGCGGTGAATCGTGGTGTCACCTCCGATGAGCGGCGCTCCCCATGCCGCGGTCCAGCGCCGCACTGCGCTGAGCAGTTCTGCTTCGATGTCCTGCGACATTTCGCGGGGCAGAGTTGCACAGGCGAGGGTGGCGATTGGGAGCCCCGCCATCGCAGCAACGTCACTGATATTGCGAGCAACTGCTTTCCGCGCGATGAGATCCATCGAAGTCCCAGTGATGAAATGGACCCCCTCGACAACCTGATCAACCGCCACCAGCATCCGACTTGAACCGAAGTCGATCATCGCCATGTCATCGCCTGGCGGAATCAAGACATGCGATGGCAGATCCTTGTTTGCAGCCACAATCGCCGCGACGATCTGGATCTCTCGACTTGAACGGTTCATCGGGATCCTTTGGGATCTGTTGATTGGGTCGTGGCGTGCGCCGTCACAAGTCGCTCCGCAAGTTGAGCGTGCCGATGAGAAGCCCCCTGTTCCCGTGCGACCACGGTGCGCGCTGCGCGTGCGATCGACGCTCTCCGTGCAGGATCGCTGAGAAGTTCTGCGAGCACTCGAGGAAGATCCTCTTGAGTTGTTTGCACAAGCCCCCCGCCGGCGATCAACGCATCTGCGGTCGCTTGAAAATCCCCAACGCGGGGACCAACAACAACAACCTTGCCGAGCGCAGCGGGTTCCATCATGTCCGAACCGTGCAAGATGCCGAATGTCCTCCCCATCACGACCACATCGGCGAGCGCATAGGCCTTGCGCAGTTCTCCAATGGTGTCGAGCAGAAATCGTCCACTTGCACTCCCCCGCTCCCCTCGACTGCGCCGTGCAACTCCCGGGAGCGCACGCGCGGCGCTTGCAAACCACTCTGGCTTTCTCGGCGCACAAAGCAACTGTGCGCCGGGTGGACACGCAGCATGGAGCAGTGCCTCTTCGCCAGGCGCGGTGGATCCAGCAACGATCAATGGTCTGGTGCGATCAATTCCAAGTTCATGCGCAAGGTCGTCGGCGCCCGCGACGTGGTCGGCGATCTCGGCGGTGTCCCACTTCATGGTTCCCGTCACGGTGATTCGATCGGTCGGGACTCCCATCGCGGCAAACCGCTGCGCATACTGCGCATCTTGAGCACAGACATGAGCCAGACGACGGAACATCGGCGAAAGGATCCAACGCAATCGATGCGATCGCCTAAAGCTGCGCGCGCTGAGACGACCATTGATCACGGCCACTGGAATTGCTCGGCGCTCGCACATCCTTGTGCAATTCGGCCAGAGCTCAAGTTCAGCGAGAAGCACAAGATCCGGATCAACGCGACGGATGAATCGCCCCATCGCCCACGAGAGATCGAAAGGAAAACGAACAACCGTGTGGCGAGGCCCCAAGAGCTGTCGTGCTCGCGCGATGCCCGTATCCGTGGTGACACTCACGATGACCCTCGCGTGAAGCGGAGCGCTCGCAAGTCGATCCGCAAGTATCCGAATCGAGTTCACCTCGCCAACGGAGACGGCGTGGACGAGGACATTGGGTCGGCGCGGCATCGCGGGGTCGCGGGCTGGTATCTGCGGGAGCGCCCACCCAATGCGCGCAGCCCAGTCGGTCCTCAGTTTCCCTCGAATCCACATTGAAACCAGCCAAAACGGCGACGTCGCAACTGCTGCGACGATATAGGCAAGATCGACCACCAATCCCATGAGATCCAAAGACTATCCGACCCGCTAGCCTCGCAACGCAACCGTGATGCGTGATCACTCATCGAACTCTCGCAGGGCTTTTGAGTGGGAAGTCGGCGTTGATACGGGCGGCACATTTACTGATTGCGTTGCACGCGCAGCGACTGGCGTGACCTGCCGATCGAAAGTCCTCAGCACCGCAGCACTTCGCGGTGTCGTCGTCAACGTTGTTGGATCATCCGTCACAGTCGAGCTGAGTGCCCTTCCAGACCCGCAGTGTGTCGCGGATTTCTTTCGCGGATTCTGGCTCTGTCCAACTGGGATGAATCACGCCGGCACACTCCATCCCACAATCGACCGGGCGCGCTCCTGCTTCGATGGACGAGTGGAATGCAGACTCACACCGCATCGAGAGAGTGGGAGGAGCCACACACCGTTGTCGCCAGGAATGCTCGTCGATCTCATCGCTCCATTCGAGGCACCGATCCTGGCGCTGCGCCTCGCGCTCAATCGACCCCATCCAGCATCGCTTGCCGACTGCCGAATCTGTGTCGGAACCACGCGTGGCACAAATGCACTCCTTGAGGGCAGGGTGAGCGATGTCACGCTCTTTATCAATGAGGGGCTCGAGGATCTGCTGGCCATCGGAGATCAGCGCAGGCTCGACATCTTTGCTCGCACCCCGACCAAGAGCCCAACCCTCGAAGGGCGTGCCATTGGAGTTCCCATTCGCATGGATCCCGACGGAAGTGAAACACAACCACTGAATGAAGCACTGTTGCGCAGTCGTGCCGCGGCTGCGCGAATGCGCGGCGCACACATCGCTGCGGTGGCACTCCTTCACGCTGGTCGCAGTTCGCTGCATGAGCAGCGCATCGTCACGATTCTCAACGAGGAGGGATTCGACTGGGTGACTGCCTCTCACCAATGCGGTTCGACAAGTCGATTTGAACCGCGTGCCCGCGCTGCCGTGGTGGACGCTGCGCTCTCTGGACCGGTTGGCGAATTCATCGCGGCGCTCGAACGCGATGCGTGCGGCGCTGAGATCCTGATGATGACGAGTGCTGGAGGGCTCCTCCCAGAGGCGGCATTTTCCCCACGCGAGAGCCTGCTCTCTGGTCCCGCAGGCGGAGTTGCAGCGGCAGCCATGATTGCGCGTGCGTGTGGATTCAGTCGCGCAGTCACGCTCGACATGGGTGGCACGAGTACCGATGTCGCGCGTGTTGATGGCGTCCCAGAACTTCGCGACGAAACAACTGTCGGATCCACGACGATCGCATCACCCTCCATCGCAGTCGAGAGTGTTGCCGCGGGTGGAGGCTCGATCTGCTGGTGGGATGGCTCGGTCCTGCGCGTGGGACCTCGAAGTGCCGGTGCTTCGCCGGGACCTGCGTGTTATGGCGGAGGTGGCCCGCTCACCATTACCGATGTGAATCTGCTTCTGAATCGGATCGACGAGTCACACATGCCCATTCCGATCATTCGTTCGCATGCGCAGAGCCGCGCCGACGAAGTGCATGCAGCGGTGACATCATGCGGTCGCAGATGCACGCTGCAGAATCTGCTGGAGTCCTTCGTCGAGATTGCCACAGAGGCGATGGCGGGCGCGATTGGAACGGTCACGACACGCAGAGGCGTCGACCCAGCAGACCATGCGCTGGTGTGCTTCGGCGGCGCAGGCGGGTTGCATGGCTGCGCGGTCGCGAGGCGACTGGGAATGTCTGCAGTCATTTTCCCTCACCAGGCTGGGCTCCTCTGCGCGAGTGGGATCTCGCAAGCGCCGATCACTCGCATCGTTGCTTCGCTGGTGCTTGCGCCACTTGCGGTGTTTGCGTCGCGAATGTCGGACGCGTTTCACCAGTTGGCCGCTCGAGCGCGCAGTGAACTGGAGACGCACGGAGTTGATGCAACCGAGGGAGTGGTCAGCGGCGAAGTCGCCATGATTCGGCTGCACGGTCACGAGGAGTGTGTGGAAATCGATGTGTCGGAGGGTGGGCACGCGACTGCGACCGAAGCAACGCTGCGGTCGCGCTTCGCAGAGCGGTACAAGTCGGTCTACGGGTTCGATCCAGATCCCCATCGCCATCTCGAAGTCGAACGAATCCGACTGCGCATGGAGGTGGCCCGTGGTGAGCAGCACCCCGTTCCCCTCGATTCGACTCGCACTCTCGAGGAGTTCATCGCACCCTGCTCGATCATGCGGCGGGATGCGAGCGCGTTTCTTGCAGAGGGTTGGTCCGCGAGAGAGCATCCCTGCGGTGCGATCATCATGACTCCCTCCGCAGAGAGTGCGCCCATGCACTCCGCAGAGGCCTCCAGACACGAAGTGATCTCAGCGCAACTCACCGCCATCGCAACGGACATGGGAGAGCAATTGCGTCGGACCGCACTCTCGCCCAACATCAAAGATCGGCTTGATTTTTCCTGTGGACTGCTCGACCACACTGGTTTCCTCGTGGTGAATGCGCCACACATTCCCATTCACCTCGGTGCTTTGGGTGCCTGCGTTCGTGCAGTGGCGACGCACTCCAAGTGTGCCCCCGGCGATGTGCTGGTTGTGAATCACCCGGGTTGTGGTGGATCGCATCTGCCAGACCTCACGGTGATCACACCCATCCACAACGCAGTTGGCGAACTTCTGGGATATGCCGCAAATCGAGCGCATCATGCGGAAATCGGCGGAATGCGCCCAGGATCTATGCCTCCCAGTGCGACCACCCTTGCGCAGGAAGGTGTCGTGATTCCACCCACACTGCTTGTGGAGGGTGGCATCGCGTGCTTTGATCGAGTGGAGAGTCTGCTGCGAAGTGGTCCATGGCCAAGCCGACTCGTTGAAGACAACCTTGCAGACCTGCGTGCTCAAGTCGCAGCAAACGAGTTGGCATTGCAGAGAGTTCGTGCCCTGCACGCGCTGCGCGGGACTCCCTGCATTCGCGAGGCGATGACCATACTTCGCGCAACTGCTCGCACCGCAAGCGAACGAGCAATCAGCACATTGCCGCTTGACATTGGACCGCTCACAGAACGTCTTGACGATGGGACTTCCCTCGTTGTGCGGATGCATCGGTCGATCAATCCTCTGCGGCTCACCATCGACTTTTCGGGGAGCGGTTCAACTCATTCTGGAAACCTCAATGCGCCAATTGCGGTGACGCGCGCCGCGATCATGTACTCCATTCGCGTCTTGGTTGGACTCGATCTCGGCGTGGATGGTCCTGCTTTTCCGATGAATGAAGGACTCCTCGATCCGGTCGAAATCGTCGTGCCACATGGCACGATTCTCGCTCCAGATTTCAGCGCGTCGCCGCAGGTGAGTCCTGCGTGCGCCATCGGTCAGACCGAGACGAGTCAGCGACTCGTGGATCTGTTGTGGCGTGCGTTCCAACTTGCGGCATGCAGCCAGGGGACAGTCAACAATCTGCTCTTTGGGAATTCATCCTTCGGCTTTTACGAAACCATCGGCGGTGGCGCTGGGGCTTCTGTGGTCGGCGATGGCGCAAGCGGCGTGCACACGCACATCAGCAATACGCGCATCACCGATGCCGAGGTGCTTGAGAGGCGTTACCCAGTACGGCTCGAACGATTCTCGATTCGCACCAACTCGGGTGGTGTTGGTGCGCATCGCGGAGGCGATGGTCTCGTTCGCCGATTGCGGTTTCTCGAACCAGTCGAACTTTCCTTCCTCTCGCAGCATCGCATCGAACAGCCCTTTGGAATGGAGGGAGGATTTCCCGGCAGATGCGGGGCACAGCGAGTGATTCGTGCCAGCGGCATCACCGAGGAACTGCCGGGCATCGTGGGGATCTCAATCGAAGCGGGCGATGCGATTGAAATCGAAACTCCTGGCGGTGGTGGATTTGGGACAGACGCGCGTGCTCAACCATCAGGCTGACTCGCGGCTGCCCCGCTGTTGAGTCAGGAGCAGCTCACGCCCGCACAAAGGGAGCTCTGCTCAAATCGGCAGCAAAGTCGAGTCGTTCGATGCGGCGCGCACGACCGGTGGTCGAATCGATTTCGAGAAGACACCCGCACGCGCGCTCGCCCCCTTCACCCATCTCAAAGTTTGTGTGCACTCCCGTCGTCATCGCGCGCAACACTCCCACAGGATTGCGTCCGATGATGCTGGCGTAGGGACCGCACATTCCGACATCAGTGATAAACGCCGTGCCACGCGCGAGAATCCGCGCATCCGCAGTTGGAACATGCGTGTGTGAGCCAATCACGGCGGCAACACGCCCATCGAGATAGTGGGCGAGCGCAGCCTTTTCCGAGGTCGCCTCCATATGCGCTTCGACGATAACGATTGGATTCGGTTCAGGAAGGGAAGCAATGACGGAGTCGACCGCAGCAAACGGATCGTCCGCTGGCAAAGTCATAAAGACGCGACCAAGCACGGTGACAACAAAGACGTCCCGCGGTCGTGTGGGCGACTTTGGAATCCGAATCCAACGTTTTCCCGGTGCCTTCGACGAGAGGTTTGCTGGTCTGGCGATTGCCGCAGTCGGGTCGTCGAGTATTGGAGTGATGCGCGGATCGCGAAATGCGTGATCCCCAAGGGTCACTCCATCCACGCCGAGGTCGCGCAACGACATGTACAGATCGGGTGTAATCCCCGAACCATTTCGCATGTTTTCACCGTTCACGATGATGACATCTGGCTGGTGCAACTCTCGAGTCGTCACGATCGCCTGCTGGAGCACGCGCTTGCCAGGTTGCCCGACACAATCTCCAAAAAAAGCGATCACAATTCCGCCCTGCATCGCTACACTCTACAAGGCGACGCGACTCTGCACCGACTTGGTGGTTGCGATCGTCACTGAATGATTGAAGCAACATACAAGAAGGGCGATCGCGTTCGTCATCCATCCCGAACAGAGTGGGGAGTTGGTGTCGTGAACAAGATCGAAATTGTGACGCGCACTGGATCCACGGATCTCCGAGTGTGGGTCCGATTTCCGTCAGTGGGAGAGAAGACCTTGCTTGCAAGCGTTGCAAAGCTGGAACTCGTCGAGAACAAGGAATTTTCTGCTGGGTCTTCTGCTGGGTCTTCTGCTGGGTCTTCTGCTGGGTTTTCTGCTGGGTTTTCAGCCTCGCTCCATGCGCGCCCCTCGGTGATCGATGTGGACGTTGCGACGGGTGGTGGGTGGCTGGCATCGATTTCCAAGAAGACCGCCGATGATTTGATGACCACCCTCCCCGGTGAAGCGACTGATCCATTCTGCAGTTTGCGTCGGCGCTTGGAACTCTCCACGAACCTCTATCGATTCGATGGCACTCCAGCACGCTTGGTGGAATGGTCGATCGCACAGAGCGGCCTTGATGACCCAATGTCGCGCTTCAATCGCCAGGAACTCGAGCAACTCTACAAGCGCTGGATTTTCAATCTCGATGCCCATGTCGCAAAGTTGCTTGGCGAACTCCGCCGCGAACGCGCTGTCATTGATCAGGTGCTCCTCACTGCGCCACCACTCGCAGTCAAGAGCGTTCGAAGACTGCAATCGTCTTTGAAGTAGCCGCTGAGGCCGTCAGGCAAGCGAGCCGGACTGCGACACGCATGACACGCATGACACGCATGACACCTTCGACATGCGGCGTAGCGCCGCGGCGTGGCGCGGTCGACCTACGGCGTGCCTCACTCAGAAGTCAAACTCGCACGCGCCGCTTTCAAGTCGGCGATGCGCTGTGCATCAACCTTGGGATAGTGCAGCCCAAGCGATGAGAGCGTGTCGATCACGACCCCCGCAACGGCAAGGCGCGTGTACCACTTGCTGTCCGCTGGAATCACAAACCATGGTGATTCCTTGGATGATGTCGCTTGGATCATCCGTTCGTAACTCTCCATGTACTCATTCCAATGGCCGCGCTCTCGAACATCGCCTGCGCTGAATTTCCAGTGTTTCTCTGGGGTATCGATGCGCTCGAGAAAGCGTTTCTTCTGTTCTTCGGGTGAGACATTGAGAAAGAACTTTCGCACGACAGTCCCGTTGTGCGCGAGGTAGGACTCGATGTTGCGGATGTCTTCATAGCGCTGCTCGAAGAGGTTCTTTCCAACGAGCGAGGGAGGTGTCTTCTGTGAACTCAGGATTTCGGGATGAACACGCACGACGAGCACTTCCTCGTAGTAGGAGCGATTGAAGATGCCGATCATGCCCCGCGCTGGCAGTCGCTGCATCGCGCGCCACATGTACTCATGATCAAGTTCTTCAGTCGATGGTGCCTTAAACGAGTGAACGCTGCATCCCTGCGGGTTGATTCCCGACATGACATGCTTGATTGCGCCATCCTTGCCAGCAGCGTCCATCGCCTGGAAGATGAGCAGGATCGACCAGTGATCCTGCGCATAGAGCATTTCTTGCAAGTCCTTCAGAACTTCCTGTCCAGCTGCGAGGTGCTGCGGAGCCTGCGCCTTCTTGATTCCCGCGAACCCGTCTGACTCCGATGGATCGCAATGCTTCAATCGAAATCGATCGCCGTTCGTCACTGCATACTTCTTGGAAATGGCGCGGGCCGCCCCTCGAATGACATCGGTCTTCATGGTGCGTGTTATAGCGCAGCGCGCGTCGTCGAGTACTTGTGGGCCACCTTCTCAACCGAGACCACCACCGACTTAGACGCAGGGGTCTGACTTCCCTGCGCGAAGTGGTCAATGGGCACGAGCACATTCGCCTCAGGAAAGTAGGTCGCAACCGATCCAGGTGGAATGGCGAAAGCCACCACCCGAAACTGGTGCGCTCGTCTCTGCACACCTCTGTGGTGGCTGATGAGATCAACTGCGTCACCGGCGACAAGCCCCTGCGCGACGATGTCATCTCTGTTCATGTACACGACCCGCCGCCCAGCGCGGACACCCCGGTAGCGATCATCGTTGCCATACATCGTGGTGTTGAATTGATCGTGGGATCGAATGGTGGTCAACAAGAACTGATTCGGTCCAACTGCACTCACCGGGATTGAGTTGGGGGTGAAGTGCGCACGTCCGCTTGGCGTATTGAACTCGCATCGATCGCGCACCGAGTGAGCGAGAACAAACCCATTCGCGGCGCGCACCCGACGATTGAATTCCTCGAACCCCGGGATCACGCGCGCGATTCGATCGCGAATCCGGTCGTACTCACCCGTGAACTCGGACCAATCGACTCCCAATGTGGCCTGAGCAACACCTGCCACGATCGCGGTTTCGCTCCACAGGCTCTCGCTCGCGGGTTGCAGATGACCCTGCGACGCTTGCACGACACCCATCGAATTCTCCACCGTGACAAACTGGGCTCCCCCCCGCTGCACATCTCGCTCGCTTCGACCAAGGCATGGGAGAATCAATGCATGCTCCCCTGCGATCAAGTGAGATCGGTTCAGCTTCGTTGAAATCTGGACGGTCAAGCGACAGCGATTGAGAGCGCGCGCAGTCATTGCGGTGTCGGGTGTCGCAGAGAGAAAATTTCCCCCCAACCCACAAAACACTTTCGCCTTTCCCGCGTGCATCGCTTCAATCGCACCGACTGTCGCGAACCCATGTTGCGTGGGGGGCGAAAACTGGAACTCACTCCCGAGCCTCCGCAGGAATTCCTCCGTCGGCTGCTCGCAGATTCCCATCGTGCGGTCCCCCTGCACATTGCTGTGCCCACGCACTGGGCAAGCCCCAGCGCCGGGGCGACCGAAGTGACCTCCAAGGAGCAGCAGGTTGATGATCTCTTGAATATTCGACAGTGCGTTGCAATGCTGGGTGACGCCCATCGCCCAACAGCAGATCATCGCCTTGGACTTCGCAATCAGCATCGCAACGCTTCGGATGGATGGCTCGGAGATGCCCGATCCTTCGGAGATGACACTCCACTTTTCCGCCACGAGAGAGTCGCGTTGCAGTTCGAAGCCGTGGGTGTATCGCTCGATGAACGCGCCGTTGATGCACGCGGGAGCATCTTCCAATATCGCCTTCTGAATCCCCCTCAGAAGTGCGACATCTCCATTGACTTTGACTGGCAGGTGGATCGATGCAAGAGCGGTGGTCACACCGAGCAGTCCGCCGATCTCCTGCGGATTCGCAAAGGCCTTGAGTCCCGCTTCTGCGAGCGGGTTGATGCTCACGATTGTGCAACCTCGGCGCGCCGCAGCCTGCAACGTCTTCAACATTCGTGGATGGTTGGTCCCTGGATTCTGACCGATCACCACGATGCAATCAGCGTGGTCAAAGTCCTCGAGCGAGATTGTTCCCTTTCCAGTTCCAATCGTCTGAGTCATGGCCAGACCGCTGGACTCGTGGCACATGTTCGAGCAATCTGGAAGGTTGTTCGTTCCATAGAGGCGCACGAACAACTGGTAGAGAAACGCGGCCTCGTTACTTGTCCGACCGGATGTGTAGAAGATCGCCTCATTGGGCGAATCCAGTGCGCGCAGTTCTGCTGCGATCGTTGCGAATGCACTCTCCCACGAAATCGGTTCGTAGTGTTGCGCACCCCGTGCCAGATACATCGGCTCGGTGAGTCTCCCCTGCCGTCCAAGCCACAGGTCGCTCTCCTGTGAAAGGCTCACCACTGATCGGGCGCGAAACAGATCGCGTGTTGCGCGCGCGAGCGTTGCTTCTTCGGCGACCGCCTTTGCACCGTTTTCACAAAACTCCGCGACCGATCGCCGGTCGCTGGGGTCCGGCCATGCGCAACCAGGACAGGTGAATCCGCTCGACTGATTGACTGCTGAAAGCGTCGCGATCGTGCGCGCCACACCCATCTGCTTGACGGACATGGAGAGTGCCGTCGCGACAGCAACTGGCCCACCCACGGACTCCATCGGCGCTGAAATCGCCAGTCCAGCATCGAGGATTTCTGGACTCACAAATGATGCACCGCGAGCATCAACCATAGGTCACGCGCGAATGCGGTGCCGACCGCAGTAGATATTGAACCGCTCGCCGCGCACGAATCCCACCAGCGTGACGTTGAATCGCTGAGCCAGCTCGATCGCAAGACTCGACGGAGCACCGACGGCGACGATCATCCCAACCCCTGCCATCACGGCCTTCTGCACAAGTTCAAAACTAGCCCGTCCGCTGAGCACAAGGATGCGTCCACAAAGCGGCACCCCACCAGCCATGAATTGGCTCCCGATGAGCTTGTCCACGGCGTTGTGTCTGCCGACATCCTCGCGCAGATCGATCAGGCTGCCGTCATATTGGAACAACGCTGCGCCATGCAATCCGCCCGTCGATTGGAATGTCGCCTGATGTGTTCGCATGGTGGCAGGGAGAGAGCAAATGATCGCCGCTGTCGTCGTTGCTCCATCGTTCGCGATCGCTGCAAGCCCAGGCGATTCGAGCGCGTCGAGTGAAGACTTGCCACAGACTCCACAACTCGATGTCGCATAGAAGTGGCGTTCCATCGTTGGCCAATTCACTTTGGCGTGTTCTGCGAGCCGCGCGATGATGATGTTCTCGCGCGCTCGAGTCGAGTGAGGATGATCGACGCCTTCGATCTCATCGCGCGCATGGACAATTCCCTCCGAAAGCAGAAAACCGATGGCGAGATCCTCGTCCGCTCCGGGAGTTCGCATGGTGATCGACAGACTCCTCTCACGACGCATCGAATCGTCGCAGTAACTCAGTCGAATCTCGAGCGGTTCCTCGACTGCCACCGAATCCTCTGCGATGCATTCAGCGCCCAATTCAACCCGAATGATCGCGGTCCGAGTGATCGATTCCCCGGGAACCGCTGCGCTGCAAACCGATGCCTCCACGTTCGATCCAGTTGTGCTCTGCGAATCCAGTCGGAGTTCCTGCATGCGCGTGAAATTCACACCCAGAGGCTAGCCGATCGGTGTGGCATGGAACCGGCGACTGGCAGGGCGGCAACCACAGATTGCGCGCTCACCGAGAATGGACCGTACTGGGCTCGAACCAGTGACCTCCTCCGTGTCATGGAGGCGCGCTAGCCAACTGCGCCAACGGTCCGTCAAATCGCATCCTATGACGGTGCACAGGATTGAGCAAGCAATCACACCATCATCCGTGCGTCGAGATGCATCGATCGATTCGACGCATCGAACTCGCCTTTCCCAGAATCATGAGCGTGTCGAAAATCGGTGGGCTCACGGAGCCGCCGCAGACTGCGACACGAAGTGGCTGGGCGATTTTTCCGACATTCCCCTCGCAGTGCGTATCTGCAAAGGGCTTGATGACGCCTTCGAGTGAGCTCGAAGACCAATCATCGCAATCCCGCAACACAACTCTGAGTGAACGAAGGTGATCCAAACCACAGGGTGAGTCGCCGCGAAGCACTTTCGCAACCACCTTCGCATCCCATTCAAGTGCATCATCAGCAATCGTGATGAAGCCATTCGTGCGAAAGAGATCCTCAAGTGTCTTGCTCCGTTCATGGCTCGCATCACAAAGCGCGAGAAACTGCTCGGGGGTGAGTTTCGCCATGAATTCTGGGTGCATCAGTGCCCCATGCGCACGTGTGCGCCGAACAAACTCCTCGCGGCTCATCCCTTGGATCGCGTGCAGATTGAACGCCAAAAGCTTCAGGCGATCAAACTTTGCCGCCGTCTTCACCACTCTGGAAAGGTCGAAATTCGCCTGCAAGAATGCATTGTCGAATTTCTCGACATCGCCACCAGGGCTCCATCCATTGAGCGAGAGAAAATTGCAAATGACTTC
The DNA here is from genome assembly GCA_009691725.1 of Phycisphaerales bacterium. Classification (GTDB taxonomy): domain Bacteria; phylum Planctomycetota; class Phycisphaerae; order Phycisphaerales; family SM1A02; genus F1-60-MAGs104. Next base: position 51,358 of record SIAP01000001.1, on the reverse strand, counting down.
CGGGAGATAGCCAGACCGTCGGAAGTCGTCAACATTGATCTCGGGAAGTTCTGCACCAAGAGACTCCGCGAGCCGCTGCGCCGGTTCAATCTCCAACTGCGTGTTCTTGTCCTTCAGCCAGGCAGCAAACACAACGGGGTCGACCGTTCCAAGCGGCGGCGCAGTGATCCCCCCTTGCGCGACCACCTTGCGCAGCACCTTGTCTTTGTCGCGCTTTGACATCTTCGACCCATCTGGGTTGAAAATGAGAGGAAGGTGACCATACACAGGTCGGCGAAAACCGAGCGCATCCTGAAGCACGATGTGCTTGGCGGAATTGTTGAAATGCTCCTGAGCGCGCAGGACATGCGTCACACCCATCAGCTCATCGTCCACCACGACGGCGAAGTGGTAGGTCGGGAATCCATCTGCTTTTCGTATAACAAAGTCATCCACTTCACCATCTGGAAGCGTTGCATCGCCGAGAATCTCATCATGAATCGTGATCGCTCCTGCCCGAGTATGGAACCGAATCACTGCTGGCTCTCCCGCCTTCAGGCGTTGCGCAGTCTGTGCTGGGTCACGCCGCCGGGCGGCGTCGCCCGTGTACCGAAACGGTTGATTCTTCTCCTTCGCCTGTGCGCGCATGGCGGCGAGTTCTTCCTGCGACTCGAAGGCGTAATACGCACTGCCCTGTTCAAGCAGTTGATCGAGATACTTCTGATAGATATCCAATCGCTGCGCCTGAAAGTAGGGCCCATGGGCTCCGCCGCCCTGCCCCTCATACTCGGGTCCTTCATCAAAGTTGATCCCAAGCCACAGCAAGTCTCTCACGAATCCGATACTCGCTGCGTCGCTCGATCGTTTTTGATCGGTGTCTTCAATGCGCAGGACAAACTTTCCTCCGCGCCCCTTGGCGAACGCCCAGCAGAAAAGCGCAGTGCGCGCTCCGCCGACGTGCAAGTGACCGGATGGACTCGGCGCGAATCGCGTGACAACAGCAGATGTTGGTGTGGTGTGACTCATGCTCGCTTTCGATCCCAACTCGGCGGTTAGGATCACGCCGTGAAATCTAGCAGGAGTCATGAGGGTGGGAGGGATCCAACACGCATTGGGTTGCTCTCTGATAGCCACGGCGAAGTCGACCGAACCCGCCGCGCTGTGGAAGTGCTGGTGCACCGAGGCGCAGACATCTTCATCCACTGCGGCGACTTCGAAGATCGTCAATGCCTCGATGCCCTCGCCGGGCTGAATGCGCACATTTGCTTTGGCAACTGTGATGAGCCAACGGATATTGAGTCGTATGCGAAACATCTGGGAATTCAGGTTCATGGATCAGTGGGCGCACTCACGGTGGACGGCTGTGAAATCAGATTCATGCACGGAGACGATTCAATGGAACTTCGCTGGGCGCGGGAGTCCGGCGCTGCGTGGCTCTTCCATGGACACACGCATCTTGCAGCAGATGAAACTCAATCGAACCCACGGGTCGTCAATCCCGGAGCCCTCTCTCGAGCCAAGGTCTACACCGTCGCACTCGTGACTCCCCACGCGGGCAGCGTGGAGTTTCTGCCCATCGACGCGTAACCTGCGCCCATGAGTCACCGCCTCAATCACCGACGAATTCATCCGGTGGGTGCGATTCCGGGATCACTGCAGCATCCAACCCCCGCAGCGCCATCGACACTCTCCCTCTTTGCGTTTGGTCCAGAGACATTCATTGAACTGAAACCACAGTCACTTCAGGAGGTCTCCGAACTCCATTCGGACCTGCCTGTGAGATGGTTGAACTTCGACGGCATTCCAGACACTGCGACGTTGCAGGAACTCGAACGCATCTACGGATTGCACTCGCTTGCTCTTGAAGATGTGTTGAATCCATCTCAGCGCGCCAAGGTGGAGTCATTTGGCGCCACTCTCTTCATCGTCCTTCCTATGCCGTTGACCCATGGGGGTCCATTTTCGACGGAGCAACTGGCGCTCTTCTTGAACCCGAACTTTCTGATCACGATTCAGCAGTATCCAGGCGGCGATTGCCTCGACTGCATTCGCACTCGGATCCGACATCGCGAGGGTCGCATCCGAGAGAAGGGGTCGGCATATCTCGCCGTGGCGATCATCGATGCGGTCCTCGACTACTACTTTCCCATCGCCAACTCTCTCGGCGAACGGATCGATGCAATTGAGGAGGGCATTGTGGCGAAGAATGGAACCCCTGACATGTTTGCGATACGCGACGCAAAGCACGAGTTGGCCAAGATGCGTCAGGCAGTCTGGCCGATGCGCGATGCGGTGTCGCAACTGATGTCGATGGAGAGCTGGTTTGATCTCGAACATCGCCTCTTCTTGCGGAACGCACTCGATCATGTCAACCGAGTGATCGACATACTCGACTCCGACCGGATGCTTGCGTCGGATCTCATGGAACTTTCGATTGCGATCGCCAACGCACGCCTCGGCGAGGTCACCAAGTTCCTCACCATGATTGCAACCATCTTCATTCCGATCACCTTTGTTGCGGGTGTCTACGGGATGAACTTCAAGTACATGCCCGAATTGGAATGGCCGATCGGGTACTACCTGTCGCTCGCGCTCATGCTGGCGATTGCTCTGAGTTTGACCTTCGTGTTTTGGCGGCGAGGATGGTTCGCACCGTCCGTGTTCGTGACCCGCCGTCGGCAACGAAAACACCCATGATTGTCGAGTGAACTTCCCCCCTTGCGATTCGTAGGTGAATCTTGGATCATGTCAGACAATGAACCACCCCTTCACCATTCCCATGACCTCGAACACCCACCCCCGCGCGTCCGATTACTTCGGGTCACTCACCTTCAGCGGCGATGTGATGCTGAAACGACTTCCCCCAGAGGTGTTCATGAATCTGCAGCAGACCATGCAACGCGGATTGCCTCTGGACCGGTCGATTGCAAACACGGTGGCTGCTGCGATCAAAGAGTGGGCTATCGAACATGGTGCAACGCATTACTGCCATTGGTTCCAACCGCTGACCGGTCTCACAGCAGAAAAGCACGACGCATTTCTCTCACCGACAGACGACGGCGGAGCGCTTGAAAAGTTTTCTGGAGACGCTCTCATCCAAGGCGAACCAGATGCGTCCAGTTTTCCCTCTGGCGGAATTCGAGATACGTACGAGGCACGCGGTTACACGGCGTGGGATGCAACGAGCCCCGTGTTCCTGCTGCGTGGTCAAGATGGTCAGAAGACTCTGTGTATCCCAACTGCCTTCGTGTCTTGGACGGGTGAGGCGCTCGACAAGAAGACCCCCTTGCTGCGCTCCATCGAAGCGGTGACGAAACATGCTCTGCGCATCGTTCGATTCCTTGGTGATCAGAAGGCAACCCATGTGATTGCAACTCTCGGTTGCGAGCAGGAGTACTTCCTCGTCGACCGCGAACTCTTTCTCCAACGCCTCGACCTCGTGGTCTGCGGCCGCACACTTGTCGGCGCCGCTGCGCCAAAGGGTCAACAGCTCGAAGATCACTACTTCGGCGCGATCCCGGAGTCTGTCCTGGCATACATGACGGAATGCGAACAGCGCCTCTTCGAGTTGGGGATTCCGGTCAAGACTCGACACAACGAGGTCGCACCTGGACAGTACGAACTTGCGCCGACATTTGAGAATTCCAATGTTGCAGTCGATCACCAGATGACGACGATGCACATTCTCCGTTCTGTTGCACGCAGACACGGATTGGAGTGCCTGCTCCACGAGAAGCCCTTCGCAGGCGTCAATGGCTCTGGAAAGCACAATAACTGGTCACTGTCGACCAACACTGGGGTCAACCTGTTTGACCCACGGGACGACACGCACACCAACATGCAATTCATGATTTTCTTGGTGGCGGTCATTCGCGCGATCGACTTGCATGCTGATCTCTTACGGGCTTCGATCGCCAGTGCGCACAATGACCACCGACTCGGTGCCAACGAAGCTCCGCCGGCGATTATGTCGATCTATCTCGGAGAGATGCTGACTGGAATTCTCGACCAACTCGAGAAGGGAGAATCCAAGAAGTCCGCCAAGGGTGCTGAACTGGATCTCGGCGCTCGCACGCTTCCCCAGATCCCGCGCCACTCCAGTGATCGCAATCGCACGAGTCCATTCGCATTCACTGGAAACAAGTTTGAATTCCGTGCTGTGGGATCATCTCAATCTGTGGCATGGCCAAACACTGTGCTGAACACCATTGTTGCTGAAAGCCTCGACGTGATCGCCACGGAATTGGAAAGGAAAGCTGGGAAGAATCCCTCCCCAACCAAACTCGAGTCGACGGTGCGCGGTTTGCTCAAGGAACTTGTGAAGAGCCATCGTCGCGTCTGCTTTGATGGCAACGGCTACAGCGCTCAGTGGCACGCAGAGGCCGCCAAGCGCGGACTCCCAAACTATCCCTCCACGGCGGATGCACTCCCTGCACTCGCCACCAAGAAAGCGGAGAGACTCTTCTCCACGTACGGAGTGCTCTCTCCACGCGAATTGCATGCTCGCTCTGAAATCCAGATGGAGCAGTACTGCAAGATTGTCCAAATCGAAGGACGAACGCTTGCGCAAATGGTGGCGACTCAAATCCTGCCTGCCGCACTACGAGCCCAAGGAGAGTTGGCAGATATCGTGGCCAGTACGCAACACGCAGGAGTCCCCTGCCCCGAGAGCGAATCCGAATTGCGGTCGCTTGCTGGACAGGTTGCCGCGTTGCGGATCGCGCTCCAGCAACTGCAGAGTGCAAACGCGATGGAGGTGACAGATGTTGTCAAGCGCGTCCGTCATTTCCGTGAATCTGTCGTCCCGACGATCGAGCGGGTGCGCGAATTGAGTGATGCGCTCGAAGGCACCATCCCAGCAGATCTCTGGCCGCTCCCCAACTACGCAACCATGCTCTTGATGCGGTAGGACCACCGACTTCAGTGATCGAGAAAATCGCCCGCCGAGCGGCACGAATGTGCGCCGCCTCTTTATACTCATCGACTCTCTCTCATCGAAGGAAATCACTGAATGAGCAACGCAACGACTCTCGACAACACCGTCATCGTGACCGACGCAGGTCCCGCACTGAAACGCATTTCGATCACCATCCCGAGTGCGAAAGTGAGCGAGCAGATAGAAAGTGCATTCTCCGGGCTTGCAGCACAGGCTGTGATTCCAGGATTCCGCAAGGGTCATGTCCCGCGCAGCCTGCTGCAAAAACGCTTCGGTGCAGATGTGCTGAAGGAAGCGAAGCAGCAGTTGGTATCGCAGGCGTATCAACAGGCACTCGAAGGCAACAAGATTCGGCCAATTGGTCAGCCTGAACTCGCCGCAGGGACAACGGAGAGTGAATTCGCCCAAGGGAAGGAATTCTCACTCGCAGTCGAAGTCGAAGTGATGCCCGAGTTCGTCCTTCCCAACTGGGAGGGACTGGCACTGCGAAAGCCGATTCTCGAGATCGAACCGAAGCACATCGAGGAAGAGGTCGCGCGACTCTCATACCGCCTCGGTGTCACTGCCCAGATAGAGGGTCCGTTTCAACCACTCGACCGGATGGTCGGCACAACCGTTGTCCGCCTCGAAGGAGACGACAAGGTTTTCTTCGAGAGCGAGAACGCACTCGCCGTTGTCCCCGCCGAGGACGACGCAGGCAAGGGACCCTTTCTGGGTCTGCTCGTCGAAGGGCTCGACAAGATCCTCCTTGGCAAGAAGGTCGGTGATGTTGTGACGATCTCGATGCCAGGTCCAGAAGGTCATGAAATCGTGGAGATTCGTGGCAAGCCGCTTTCAGTCCAGTACACAATCACGGCTGCTGAACGCATCACGCCAGCAACCAAAGAAGAAATCGCAACACGCATCGGGTTGGAAAATGTCGACCTGATGGGTGAGAATCTCAGGGGAGTGTTGGAGCGTCGTCGCGATGATGAGCAGCGGTCTGCGCTGCGCGATCAGGTCTTCGAGCAACTCGCTGCGCAAGTCGACTTTGATCTTCCAACTCGATTGTCAGAAGCTCAGGTCGGTCGCGACCTCGAACGACAGCGACTCGAAATGCTCTACCGAGGCGTTGATCCAGAACGAGTCGAGGCGCAACTCGCAGAATCCAGGTCTGCCACCACAAGCGAAACTCAACGCCGCCTGAAACTGTTCTTTGTTTTGGCCAAGCTGGCCGAGACACTCGGAGTCGAAGCGACCGAAGGCGAAGTGAACGGGCGGATTGCCGCAATCGCACGCTCGCGTGGAATGCGCCCCGATGCAATGCGTGAAGAACTCGAGAAATCGAACAGGCTCGGCGAGGTCGCCTTGCAGATCCGCGAACACAAGGCAGCGGACCGCGTGATTTCCAAGGCCGTCATCAGCGACATCCCCGCCTCCGAGTGGAACACGGAGGCGCAGTCGAAGACCGCTAATGTCGCGAAGAAAAAGCACAAAGGCAAGGCCAAGGACTGATGTCCGCTCCACCGATGATGACCATGCAGGCGAGTGCAGCTGAGTCTGTCATCTTGGCGCTGGGGAGTTTCTTGGGGATCGTCCTGTTGGGCGGCCTTGCAGTGTTTGGGGCTCGTCGAATGGGGAAGTGGCTCAACAGGGATGGACCGACTGGGTTTACGTTGGGTGACTTGCGCGAGATGCTCGCGTCGGGCGACATCACAGAGAGCGAGTTTCGCGCAGCACGAGATGCGATGATCGCTCGGGTCAAGAAACAGTCCGCCGCAAAACCAGCGGTTGAAACAGGAAGTTCTCGCAAGGCACACCCATGATGAACAACAACAGATCTGGACTCGCACAACCCCACGCAGCAGTTCCAGGAAGTGGCGGTCGACGGGGCGGCGGAAAGAGCGATGGCCCTGGTCCAGTTGGACCATCCGGTCCGGGCAACTCTGGTTCGGGTTCTGGCACTTCTGGAGATGGCGCGGGCGGAGGTGGCGGGTCTAGTGGCGACGGCGGCTTCCGCGGACGCAAGGTCACCACATGCAGCTTCTGCGGAAAGACGAGTCGTGAAGTTGGTCCGATGGTTGAGGGACCCAATGATGTCTACGTGTGCGCAAATTGCACCGAACTCTGCCAGAACATCTTCAAGCAAGAAAAGCGACGCGTCACAGGTGCCGCTCCCGCGCTGACGCAGATTCCGTCACCACGACAGATCAAGGAATATCTCGATCAATATGTCATCGATCAGCATCGCGCGAAGAAATCGCTCTCAGTCGCAGTTCACAACCACTACAAGCGCCTGACGCAGATTGAAAACCAAGATGCTCCCGTCGAGTTGGATAAGAGCAATGTGCTCCTCGTCGGACCGACTGGGACTGGCAAGACGCTTCTCGCGCGGACGCTTGCTCGAATCCTCAATGTTCCATTCGCCATCGGCGATGCGACCACGCTCACAGAGGCGGGATATGTCGGAGAAGATGTCGAGAATCTCCTCCTCAAACTCCTCCAAGCTGCGGACTTTGATGTCGAAGCGGCACAACGCGGAATCATTTACATCGACGAACTCGACAAGGTCGGGAAGACCAGCGGGAATGTCTCGATCACCCGCGATGTTTCTGGCGAGGGTGTGCAGCAATCGCTGCTGAAAATGTTGGAGGGAACCGTTGCGAATGTGCCTCCGCAGGGTGGTCGCAAGCACCCCGAGCAGCAGTACATCCAACTTGACACCACGCACATTCTCTTCATTTGCGGCGGATCCTTTGTCGGAATCGAAGACATCGTTCGACGCCGCATCGGAAAACGACGCATTGGCTTCTCCATCGACGGCACGAATCAACTGACCAAGGCAGAAGACGACAGCGCCATGCTCAGTCAGATTCAACCGGAAGATCTGCTTGAATTCGGACTGATTCCAGAGTTGATTGGTCGGCTCCCAGTTGCATGCGCTCTGCTGCCGCTGAATCGGGCTGCGATGATTCAGATTCTGACGGAGCCAAAGAATGCGCTCGTGAAGCAGTACCAACATCTCTTTTCGCTCGAGAACACGAGCCTCGAGTTCACCGACGGAGCACTCGAAGCGATTGCAGATCGTGCCATGGCTCGCGATACAGGAGCGCGCGGTTTGCGCGCTGTGGTCGATGAACTGATGACCGATCTGATGTATCAACTTCCCGACCTCGATAACACCAACACGGTGTATCGAATCGACGAAGCATCGGTGCGCGCAGGAACAATCGCAGTCGAATCGGTACGACATCGCATTCGAGAAAGCGCGTGAGGTTCGCAGACCGAGTCACTGGTCTAGTGATGGACCGAGGCGGGGACCGAGGCGGGGACCGAGGCGGGGACCGAGGCGGAGACCGATCCATTGGTCTGTCCACAGGTCAGTTCACAGGATGACTCTGCCAACTCGCTCGTCGCAGACGTCCGCCTCGATGCAAGCGGTCGTCGATCGATTGTGGGAGGAGTACGCATCTGCCGGGCTCTCGTGGGTCGGCTTTTATCTCGACCACCCTGATCAGCCCGATGACTGTCGACTGGTCCTCGGTCCCTGCCGCAACGGACCAGCATGCAGCCCAATTGGAATCCACGGTGCCTGCGGCCAATGCCTCCAATCGAAACAGGCGAGCATCGTGCGAGATGTTCGTACCTTGGGCGCGAGATACATCGCATGCGATCCCCGCGACCGAAGCGAGTTGATTCTGCCATGTTTTTCAGCGGATGGCAGCGTGTGGGGTGTTCTTGACGCCGACAGTCACTCGATCGACCACTTCACCAACGACCACCTCGACCAGTTCGCTTTGGTGCTCAACGAAGCTGGCATCGCAACAAGCCTTGCGTCGCCCTGAGTTTTCAATTCTTTCGGCAATTCCCCTTGCGGAATCCTTGATCACTGCCTATGCTCACCGCCCCCCATCGGAGAGAACTATGCCACGCGTTTGCTTTTTTACTGGAGCCCGTACTGCCACTGGACACCGTATTACCCGCCGCGGTAAGGCGAAGTACCTCGGCGGCGTTGGCATCAAGACCACCAGCCTCACCAAGCGCAAATTCAAACCGAATCTGCAGCGAGTCAAGGCACTCGTTGATGGCAGTCCAGTGCGAATTCTGGCGAGCACGAGGGCCATCCGCACGGGACTGGTTGTGAAACCAATCCGGCGCAAGTTCGCGTACACCAGAAAACTCGCGATTTCAGCGGCATCGGTCTGAATCTGGACCGTCGGATCGGTCTGAATCTGGCATGGTTGGCGCAAAATCTGGGTTCCAGAGACCCACACGAAAGTTGAAGCAGGTGGAGAGCCCATCACAGTTGGCGTGATCCGCAATCCGTGGTTCAGCGGCTCTTTTCAAAAAACTTCTTGCCTTTTGGCATATTTGGGGTATAATTGCACAGTTCGCAGAGGATCCAGGCTCAGTCAAGTCGGAATCGGTACCACGGGGGAATCGATCACTTTGAGCGTTTTTTCCCTGCGAGGCCGGATTCCCGGTGACATTGATCTGGATGGTCCGTCGCTTCGGTGACGCTTCAGTCTGGGTCGCGAGTTTCATCAGTTTGGATCCAGTGGTTTCTTTTTTTGGATCAATGATTGTTTTAGGGGTTCCCGCGCGTTTGTGATGCGCGGGCGTTGTCGGTGTTGGTCCCTGATCCAAGTCTGAATGATCCGACTGCTTGATCCAAAGTGGTTGGAACTTTTTTGTGGCATCAGTCGTATCTCCCCGTCCGTGCATCCTGTTTGGTTTGAAGCATCTGAAACATGATCCCCTCCCGCATCGGAACCTCTGATCGAGACCGCGTTCTCGAATTGACTGACCTCGTCGCCCTCATCGGCGAGTCTGTGGTTCTGCGCCCAAAGGGCCGCGAGCATGTTGGTCTTTGCCCATTTCACGACGATCAAAAACCCTCTTTCGCAGTCGTCACGCACAAGGGGAACGCCTTCTTCAATTGCTTCGCCTGCGGGGCAAGCGGGAATGCGATCGACTTCATGATGAACCATCACCGAATGGACTTTCTCGAGGCCCTTCGGTTCCTTGCTCAGCGTGCTGGAATTCAACTGCAGGAACGCGGATCCAGTGTTCGTCACACGAGCGGTGCGGATGGTCCGTCCGCGCTTCGTCGTGCCAATGAGGCCGCGCTGCGTTTTTTCCAAAAGTCGTTGAGCGATCCCATTCTTGGTGCGGATGCGCGCGCCGCTCTGTCGACTCGCGGCATTGACTCCCAGATGATCGAACGATTTGGACTGGGCGCAGCGCCATCTCAACGCGACGGACTCGCGCACTATGTTGAGATGCTTGTGGCGCATCAGAACGCAGGATCGGACGATGCCGTCGACCCTGATGTGATTCGAGCATCCTTTGAAGCCGCTGGATTGCTGCGAAAACGGGGATCGCTCGTGGATTCATTTCAGAATCGAGTGATGTTCCCGATCGCCGACGAACTCGGTCGTTGCATTGCATTTGGCGCGCGGGCGATCGCCGCAGAGGATCAACCCAAGTACCTCAACAGTTCGGAGAGCGCGGTTTTTCATAAATCCAAATCGCTCTACGGAATCCATTTGGCAAAGCGCGCGATCATCCAGTCGCGCACAGCAATCATTACAGAGGGCTACACGGATGTGATCGCCTGTCACCGTGCTGGAATTGAGAATGCCGTCGCAACGCTCGGAACCGCTCTCACCCGTGATCATGCACGCATCTTGCAGCGATTGTGTGACACGATCGTTCTGCTCTTCGATGGCGACATCGCCGGGCAACGAGCGGCCGATCGAGCGCTGGAGATCTTCTTTGCGTCACAGGTGGATCTGAAGATCTGCACATTGCCCGATCAACTCGATCCAGATGAACTCTTGCGACAAGAGGGTGGACGCGAGCGCTTTGATGCAGCGATTGCTGCGTCTGAAGATGCGCTCACCCATCTGGTCGGCAAGTTTCGCAAGGAATTGGAAACGCATCCTGGTTTGTCTGCACGCCAACGCATCGTCACTGAGATGCTGACAAAGTTCGTCGCACTCGGATTCAACGGGCTCGAGGGCATTCGACGACAGTTGGTGGTGGATTCGATTTCACAGACATCTGGCATCCCTGCAAGCGAGATTGCTCGCAGTTTGGAAGGCATTGGGCTGAGTGTTGGGCCGAGTGTTGGGCCGAGTGTTGGGCCGGGTGTTGGGCCGGGTGTTGGGCTGGGTGGAATTCGGCGCGCCACGAACGGTGCGCGCTACGACGAGGCGACATCCGCTGGACCGGTTGATGCGATTCAGATCCCCGATGCCACGGCGCGTGGTCATGGCGAGCGGGACTTCCTGTCCATTCTCATCGCATGGCCCACCATCGGTGACACGCGCATCGCACATGACGATGGTGACGCATCTGCACTGACCGAGTTCATCATTCCAACTTCGATCGAGGACAACTCCGCTCGCGCGTTGTATGCGCCGATCTTTGAATGGATCGAGGATGGCAGGTCTTTCTCTATGCAAGAACTCCTTGCTGAACTCTCCGATCCAGCCTTGAAGGCTTTGGCAACCGAGCTCTACGCGCTTGGTACGAAGCGCTTCGGCGACGAGGCCCAGGCGCGAGCTGGGTTGGTGATTGCGGCCAACGCGCTCGATCGCTTGCAGCGACGGTCGGAGCTTGCGTTGGCTCCATCAATTACGACATCCGAGGAACTGGCACAGCGGCTCGAACGAATTCGCGCGGCTGGGTCAAGACCCTCTGCCATCGCCAGGACGGCGAGGAGTGCATCATGATGATGCGACTGATTTGTGTTCTATCATCCCCCAATACCGGTCGGGAATTACCGACCAAGGAGTATTGACCGTGAGTCTTTTAATCCAAGAATTGCATCCCGTTCTCCGTTCGCTCGTTCACGCAGGTCGCAAGCGCGGCTGGATCAGTTACGAAGAACTGAACACCTGCCTGCCGGACGATTTCGTCGATCCATATCCACTTGATGAGTTGCTCGTGCTCTTGAATCAGTGCAACATCCGACTCATCGATGAGATTGAGATGCGGCGGGATCATCATCGCGCTTTCCCGGCACAGTTGCAGACCGATCTGCGATTTCTGCGCGACACGGACAAAAAGGCAAAGCGTGGACACGTCGGAGAGATCACCACGGTTACGGCAGTTGCACCCGCTGCGCCGCGACCGCTCGTCGGTGCGGCAGCTGCGGCTGTCGCTGCGGCGCGCATTAAGATGCGGCACCAGGATAGTGGTGGGAAGAGCACTGATACGGCAGCGACCGAAGATGATGGACTGGACGATGACTTGCAGGGTTCGCTTGAGTTCGCGATCGCCGAGCCCAATCCAATTCGCATTGACGACCCGATCCGCATGTACCTCACTCAGATGGGTTCGATCCCCCTCTTGACACGCGAGGAAGAGATTCGCTTGGCGAAGAAGATTGAAATGAGCCGTTACATTTTTCGGCGCATGGTGCTTGAGAGCGATTACTGCGCCCGCCAAGCGGTTGAGATCTTGCAGCAGGTCCATGAGGGCACATTGCCCTTTGATCGGACGATGCGCATCTCCACGGCTGAATCGAATGCAAAGGATCGGATCGCAGCGCGTATTCCATACAACCTTGCGACCGTGCGGACCAAGCTCGACCAGAATGATGGCCTCTGGTCGCAATTGGAAGCGCATGGGAATACGCCTGAGCGCGTCGAGACGATCACGCAGAAGTTGTGGGCGAATCGACGCCGCATTGCAACCCTGATTGAGGAATGTTGTTTGCGTACGGGTCGCATTCAACCGCTCATGCGCAAGCTGAACTCGGTCAATCGCAAGTGCGAGGAATTGGCGAGCTTGATTGAACGAGCTGCCCAGCACCCTGAGCGTTATGACGCAGAAGACACCGAGGTGCACCGCGAGGAACTCGCTGGAATGCAAAACCTTGTGCTCGAGTCGCCAGCGTCACTCGCCCTGCGGGTCCGGGCAATCGGCAAGGTTTTTGTCGAACATGAACTCGCCAAGCGGGCACTGTCGGGGGGAAATCTTCGCCTCGTCGTGTCAATCGCCAAGAAGTATCGCAATCGTGGTCTGCCCTTCCTTGACATTATTCAAGAGGGAAACACGGGACTGATGCGAGCCGTTGACAAGTATGAGTACAAGCGCGGCTACAAGTTCTCAACCTACGCCACATGGTGGATTCGACAGGCGATCACTCGGGCGATCGCCGATCACGCACGCACGATTCGCGTTCCCGTGCACATGATCGAAACCATGTCGAAGCTTCGAAACATCCAGAAGCACCTCCTCCAAGAACTCGGGCATGAGCCAAACAACGATGAGGTCGCAGCCAAGGCGAAGATGCCAGTCGAAGAAGTCAAACGGGTACTAAAGATTTCTCGCCATCCGATTTCACTCGATCGACCCGTCGGCGAGAGCGAAGACTCTCACTTCGGAGATTTCATCGAAGACGAACGGCAAGAAGCGCCAAGCATTACTGCTGCAAGCGAAATGCTGCGCAGCCGCATCAACGACGTGCTGAAGACGCTGACTTACCGCGAGCGGGAGATCCTGAAACTCCGCTACGGCATCGGCGATGGCTACACCTACACCTTGGAAGAGGTTGGGCGAATTTTCAAGGTCACGCGTGAGCGCGTTCGTCAGGTCGAGAGCAAGGCACTGAAGAAACTGCAACATCCAGTCCGTCGCCAGCGTCTGATGAGTTTTATGGAGTCCGATGATGGCGGCGAGCCAGATGTTCAGAACACTGCCGGGTGAGCGGAGTGACGGTTCGTCGTGAAGCCGCCCTGCTAGAAGAACCTCGCAAGACCAGTCCTCCGGGCTGGCTCTTGCGGGCTTGGGATCCTGCGGGCTGGACTTTGCGAGCGTAATCCTGTGGGCTGGACGCGCCGTTGAATCCGCAGTTCCATACGACCTGCGGTGTGGCACTCACCCATGCACGCCAGTGCATACATATTTCCACGAGAGGTACTCCTCGATCCCCCATCGACCCCCTTCTCTGCCGAAGCCAGACCATCCACGCCCACCAAACGGAGCGTAGGCATCGCTGATGATTCCGGTGTTTGCGCCGACGATTCCGCAGTTCACTGCCTCGCTCACCGCGGCGAGTCGAGTGGAATCCTCGCTGAAGACATACGCCGCAAGCCCAAAGGGTGTTTCGTTGGCAATCTGAATCGCATGCGATTCGTCGTGGAAGCGGGCGATCGGTGCGAGCGGTCCGAATGTCTCTTCCTGAAAGCACACCATTCTCGATGACGCTTCAGTCACGACCGTCGGGGCGAAGAATCGATCGACGCACCCTTCCACCGCAATCGTGGAACCGCCCGTTCTGAGCGTCGCACCCTTGGCGAGTGCATCGTCAATGTGTCGGCGCATACGCGCGACAGCCTCATCACTGATGAGCGGTCCCACGCGCGTCGCCAGATCCAAGCCTCGCCCCACGGGAAGGAGTCGCGCGGCGGTCACGAACCGCTCGACGAATTCGTCGTGAATCTCATCGGCGATCAGGAATCGATTTGGACAGACACATGTTTGCCCAGCCGCACGGAACTTCCCCGCCACCGCTGCATCAACCGCAGCAGCGACATTGGCATCCCGCAAGACGATGAATGGAGCGTGACCTCCCAGTTCGAGTGAGAGGCGAACCACCTGTTCTGCCGCGCCTCGCATGAGCAATCGCCCGACCCGAGTCGAGCCCGTGAAGGAGAGTTTGCGCACTCGGCCATCATCGAGCCATGCTTGACCAATGGCTGCGGGATCACCAGTCACAACATTGACCACCCCCGGTGGAAGTCCAAGATCCGCGAGGACCCGAGCAAAGAGGAGCGCGGTAAGTGGAGTGAGTTCAGCTGGCTTGATCACCTGCGTGCATCCTGCAGCCAATGCAGGAGCGGTCTTCCGCGCCATCATCGCGAGTGGGAAATTCCACGGCGTGATCGCTGCCACGACTCCAATCGGTTCGGGATGGGCGCGAAGCACACGCAATTCACTTCGCGATCGAATGTTGATCGCATGCAGCTGAAGTGCCTCGTCGGCAGCAGATGAAAAATAGTCTGCGCTGTACGCGACCTCGCCCCTTCCCTCGCTCAACGGTTTTCCGTTTTCGGCCGTGATGACGTGTGCGAATTGATCCTCATGCGACCGCAACGCAGCAGCAATTGCGCGCAAGAACTGCGCGCGCTCCTCAAGCGATCGACTGCGCCACGCTCCAAGTGCATTCGCCGCACCCTCCACCGCCTCGAGCGCTTCCATCTCATGGCAGTGTGGCACGCGTGCGATCTCCCTGCCTGTTGCCGCATCGCATACTCCGAAGGTGGATCCATCGAGCGCACCCCTCCACTCACCAGAGATCAGATTTCTATTCTCCATCGATTGAGGCTAGCACCGCTACACTTTGTCCATGGCAAAGGCTGTTGTCGATCCCAATGAATTGAGGCGGTTTGCTGCTGATTTGCGCAAGTTCAACCAAGACTTGCAGTCCGGCATCTCCACGATCGGCGGGCGCATGAACACATTGGCTCAGACATGGAGAGACCAAGAACAGCAGAAGTTTGCGGAGGAGTTCGATCAGACACTGAAGGTGCTTCAACGACTCATGAAAGTGAGCGAAGAACACATCCCATTCTTGTTGCGCAAGGCAGACCGGATCGATGAGTACCTCCAACAGCGCTAGGTGATCTCTCGATGGACCAAGGCGCACACCTTCGCGACACTCGAACGATCATGGCGGCAAAGGCAATCCTGACCAAGGCTGCGCGCGGCTTTGCGACGGCCATTGAGGAGTCCCGATCCGATGCAGAACGCTTTGGAATGTGGCTTTCGAGCGAGGGCCCTACCTACTGGGAACGGCAGCGGCGACAGTTGACCGAGAAACTCAATGGCGATCGTGCGGCGCTCTTTCGCAAGGAGATCCAGATGACCGCGGATGGTCGACCACCTTCGACCGTCGACGAGCGGCGCACCGTTGCGCGAACTGAACAGGCGGTCCGCCACGCCGAACATTGCCTTCGCGAGTTGCGGCGGTGGGCGATCGAGTACCAGCGTGTCTTGGCGCTCTTTCGTGCAGGGATGGGGCCCCTTTCGACTTATGTGGATCAGGTGATCCCCGCATCCGTCGCCTCGCTCAACCGAATGGGAGAGGCGATCGATTCGTACCTCTCGACCGGTCCAAAGGGGTTGGAGCCGGAGCTCGATGCAATCGCAAACGCTGCGCCCGAAAGCCTCCAACTTCCAGACCTGCGCACCGATGCCGAGTCCTCCATGCGCCGAGGGGGATCGAAAGACTCCACGGAGGGTCACCGCGATGAGTAACGCGACACACAAGGCCAAACTCAAGGACACGATTCGAGTCCTTCGTGAGCAGTGGCTTGCACTCCGGGCAGAGTGGAGGGATGCAGCAAGCGCATCCATCGAGCGGGAAGCGATCCAACCCTCCGAGGACGCTGTTCGGATTGCGACCCTCGCACTCGACCAACTCTCCGACGCAATGGAGCGGGCGCGACGTGACTGTGACGCTCGCTAGTTGGCAACTGGACGCGCTGTCTCGCTTTGGCGTTTGACTTATGATTCCGAACATGGAATCGTCAATCACTGATCCGACGACGATTCGTGGACAAGACCTCGTTCCAGTGGGGCGACGAATATTGGTGACGCTGCTCGAAGCCACTGCGCAGCGGATCGCAGCCGAGCACTCTTTGGCAGAATTCTCCTCGCGCGCGAAAGCGCCCGAAGATCGCGATCATCTCGCTCATCTCGAGCAGTTGAGGGTCGAACGAGATGCTGCGCTCGAAGCGCTCACCGCGAAACAATCCACCGGTAGGGAGAGCGCGAAGGCGAGATCCAAGCGACACCTCACCAAGATTGATAATCACGAGCGTGCGGCGGTGGAAGAACTCACTCAGAAATTTGAAGAGCAACTCGGCGAGATTGACCGCGTTCATGAGGACACATCATGGACTGCCGACGCGATCTACGAAAACCTCGCGCCGCGTCCCCGCGCCGACTTCGAAGTCACGCGCGCTGCGATCGAGCGATGCGTGCAAGACGTTGACCAGATTGTCGAGCAACTCGATCGGCTGCTCCGACGGGCGAGCATGACGCATCGCGGCGAGTCTCTCGACGTGCTGGCGAGTGAGAGTCGCACGCTCGATGATCATCGCGCCATCCTCGAGAACCAAGGCACTCTGGCACGAACCACGCTCGAGCGGCTGCGCAAGGAGTCGATGGCGCTGATCATGCGGAATTGGTTGGCCCATCTTGGCTCAACGCTGTTGCTGCTCTCTGCGACCGCCCTGCTCATCGGAGTCGCCTTTGGATGGAGTCACGCGACGGCATTGAGCACCCTCGCCGTTGCGGTCGTTCCGATCCTGCTCCTGCAGGCTGCCATCTGGACCGCAGCTGGACGACGACTGATCCGTTTCGCAACCACCACAGCGCAGATTCAGGCGTCGGTTCGCACCGCAGCGACGGGCGGGTTGGAGGCTGCTCGAGCAATTCGCCAGCAGCAAGAAGCGGGATTTCGCTCTGGACATCTTTCAGAACGTGCAGCGCTCGATGGCGCAGCTGCGCCAAAGCGCAATGAGGTCCGCGAATCAGCGCGCGCGCGCGCGCAAGTCATTCGAGCAACGGCGCAGCGGGATCGGCGCAACGCGAGCGCACAGGCAGAGTCGGCTGACGAGGCGATCGGTCTTGCATTGACACGAGAGTGCGAAGCACTCCACGCCCAGTACGACCGAGCCGTCGAGTCACAGCAGACTCGCCATGCCGGCCGAATGCGCGAGATTGCCGCAGTCGAGGCGGCGCGTGACGAGGCATTGCGGAGTGCATGGAAGATAGCGCGTGAGCAGATGCGTGTGGATACGCAGTCGGTCATGCACTGCGATCATCAACTCTTTCCATCATGGAGCGACCCGATGTGGGTTCGTTTTCGCGGACAGACCCAATCCATTGGCGCGGCAAAGATCGGTGCGATCGCTGTCGCAATGCATGCAATCCCCGGGGCACTGCCGAGCGACCCTGATTTGGCATGGCCAGCGGGTTCACCGCGAGTCTTGCACTTGCCCATAACGCTCGCATTTCCGGCACAGGCCTCACTACTTGTCGAAACTGATCAAGTTGGTCGAGCTGCTGGCATCGCGCTCTTGCAGGAGACGATTCTTCGAATACTGACTTCGCTCCCACCCGGCCGTGCCCGCTTCACGATCATCGATCCCGTGGGACTTGGCGAACCATTCGCCGCGTTCATGCACCTTACTGACGAGGCACCCCATGTCATCGGCGAACGGATTTGGACTGACACACGGCACATCGAGCAGCGACTCGTCGCCTTGTGCGAGCACATGGAGACTGTGATCCAGAAGTTCTTGCGCAATGAGTTTGAAGACATCGATGCCTACAACGCGCAGGCGGGCGAAATCGCCGAGCCCTATCGCTTCCTCGTTCTCGCAGACTTCCCTACGGGATTGTCGGACATCGCAGCCCGTCGACTTGCGAGCATCGTCACGAGCGGCGCGCGGTGCGGCGTCTTCACGATCATTCTGCGCGACACCCGACAGCCCGTGCCACCAGAGATCGACATCGCAGAGATCCGCAATCGGTCGCTCTGCATTCATTCGCGCGATGAACGACTGGTGATGAGCACGCCACCATTTGGGGATTTCCCATTCACTCCAGGGTCCGTTCCAGAGAGTGAATCGACAATCGCCCTGCTGCGGCGCATCGGTGCAACTGCCAAGAGTGCAATGCGCGTGGAGGTCCCATTCAGCGCCATCGCCCCTGCAGATGATGGGATCTGGAAGGAATCAGCCGCCCATTCCATCACAGTTGCACTGGGTCGTGCGGGCGCCATGCGATTGCAGCAGATCACTCTGGGTATCGGGACCAGCCAGCATGCATTGATCGCCGGGAAGACCGGCTCTGGAAAGTCCACGCTGTTCCATGCACTGATTACAAACCTTGCGCTTCGATACAGCCCCGACGAAGCGGAGCTCTGGCTCGTGGATTTCAAGAAAGGTGTTGAGTTTAGAACCTACGCCACCAATCGCCTCCCGCATGCGCGTGCGGTCGCTGTCGAGAGCGATCGAGAGTTTGGTCTTTCGGTGCTGCGCGGACTGGATGTTGAACTTCGACGACGCGGCGAACTGTTTCGCGATCGATCCGTGCAAGATCTGGCGGGATATCGGCGGCTCGGAGCGTCGGAGATCATTCCGCGCACACTCCTCATCGTCGACGAGTTCCAAGAACTCTTCACGGAGGACGACCGAGTCTCGGAAGAGTCGGCACTGCTGCTCGACCGCCTCGTGCGCCAAGGGCGCGCCTTCGGCATTCATGTGATCCTCGGATCACAGACGCTCGGCGGTGCGTATTCCATCGCTCGCGCCACCATGGGACAGATGGCGGTGCGAATTGCGCTGCAGTGCACCGAGGCTGATTCGCAGTTGATTCTCTCGGATGACAATGTCGCGGCGCGATTGCTCTCGCGTCCGGGCGAGGCGATCTACAACGATGCCGGCGGTCTCGTCGAGGGGAACAACCCATTCCAAGTGGTGTGGCTCTCCGACGAGGAACGCGATCGAATGCTCGCGAAGATTCGAACTCGCGCTGCGGCTTCGCCCCCATCGAAACGACCGCCGATGATCATCTTTGAGGGAAGCGCCGCTGCGTTGCTTTCAGGCAACCCGCTGATGCATGCCGCGCGGTGCGCACGAGATCAACGGCCATTCGAGGGGACGCCGCTGCTGTGGTTTGGCGATGCAATCTCAATCAAGGACCCAACTGCCGTTGCGCTTCGTCGGCAGACCGGCACGAATATCATGCTCGTCGGGCAACGAGAAGACGCTGCGCTGGGTGTGTCCGCAGGAGCGCTGGTTTCGATGGCGGCGCAGTTTCAGAGCGGCGCGTGTGCGGTGCATCTCCTCGATGGAACCCCGCCGGACGCCGCCGAGTTTGGACAACTCGCGGCGCTGAAGGTGCGTCTTGGATTGGCCGGAGCAAGCGGCAGTCTGCGCGATTGCGAAACTGTGCTCGCTGAAGTCATCGCAGAATTGGCGACTCGCCAGAACGATCACACGACGCTCGCTCCTGCACATCTGGTCTTGGTGCATGCCACACATCGATTTCGTTCGCTCCGGCGCAATGAAGATGACTTTGGATATGGATCGTCAGGCGACACACCACAGACCGCCGATCGGATGTTGGCGACCATTCTGCGCGAGGGACCTCAGGTCGGCATCCATGTGATGGTGACCTGCGACGGATCGACCAACCTCGCACGCACCTTCGATCGCAATTCCATCCGTGAGTTCGAGTGGCGGCTCCTCTTCCAAGTCAGCGCATCCGACTCGAGCACGCTGATCGACTCGCCCGTCGCAAGTCGCCTTGGACCGCAACGTGCCCTCTTGCATAGTGAGGAATCGGGCACGCAGGAAAAGTTCCGACCATACGCATGGCCAGATCGCAACTGGCTCGACGAGTTCATCTCACCGAAGTGAGTCGGTTTCGTGGGGCATTCGCATCACATCGTTGGACTGATCCGATGGACTCGCCGCTATGATCTTCCGCCTTGGGCGCTTAGCTCAGCTGGCTAGAGCACTGCCCTTACATGGCAGGTGTCACAGGTTCGAATCCTGTAGCGCTCATTCGTTTTCTTCGAGAGTCTCATGCGTGTGAAGTGTCTCCCCATCCTCATCCCCCTGTGCTGCCTCGCTCTTGGTTCGTGCACGAATATCGAGAAGGCCGACACCGGCGTCGCGACCAAGAGGGTTGAGCGCCCTCCGATACCGCTCGATGTGGATCCGATCATGCGTGGCACGGTGGCGAGCGAGACCATCGTCATGGGCTATCAACCAGTCGTCGTGCGCGGATATGGATTCGTCACTGGACTCAAGGGAACGGGAAGTCGAACCGCCCCTGCCGAAGTTCGGCAGTACATCTTGCGCGAGATGATGCGCCGAGGCATTGGCGAAGATTCTGGAAGTGGTCCAACCATCGAACCAGAGGCGTTGCTCACATCGGAGGACGCGGCGATCGTCATCGTTGAAGCGGTGATTCCAGCAGGTGCACCGAAGCACACGCGATTTGACGTTCGCGTCTACGCCGCACCTGGCACGAGCACCACGAGTCTCGAAGGCGGAACATTGTGGGTGACCGATCTGCGACCGGGAGTGCTGCTGGTGGGAAGTCGAACAACCCGAGCGATTGCAGAGGCGCAAGGTCCGATCATCATCAATCCATTTGCGGATGATGCGGATCGGAGCCAGACGATGGTGAATCAGCTGAGCGGACGCGTTCTCAATGGCGGGGATTCCATCCGAGAACTCCCGATCAAGTTGGTGATGGCAACTCCAAGTCATTCGCGCGCACGACTCATCACCAGTGCGATCAATTCAAATTATCCACGCGAACCAACCCAACGAGGCGAGACTGCGATCGGTCACTCTGGCGAGTTGATTACTGTGGCCGTTCCGCCCTCATGGCGCGATCACTCAGATGAATTCGTCGAGTTGCTCCGCCACACTTCGGTGCATGTTGGTCCGATCGATGCAACCGCATCTGCTATCAAAAGCGCTCTGACGAACAACCCAGGCGCTGCGAGATCAGCGAGTCTGCGCTGGCAAGCGCTCGGGAAAAAGAGCCTGGCATCAGTTCGTTCGCTCTACGACTACCCCGAAGAGCAACCTCGATTCGCTGCGCTTCAGGCGGGAGCGAGGCTCGATGACGCACTCGTCGTGCCACACTTGTTGGCGATGGCAACCGGGGGAAGTACCGAACTGCGCGTCCCATGCATCAAACTTCTGCGGCGGATGAGCATCAATCCAGCGATCGACCTTGGGCTGCGACCGTTGCTCAACGACAGCGACGTGGATGTCCGTCTCGCCGCCTATGAGGTCTTGAGGGCGCGCGGTGACCTCATCGTGCATAGTCAGATGGTCGGATCCAAGTTCAGGATCGACGTCGTTCCAAGCACGTTCCCGATGATCTACATCAGTCAGACCGGCGACCCATCGATCACCGTGTTCGATGACGAGTTGAAGGTCAAGATGCCGCTCCATGTGCGCGCATGGGGTGGGGACTTGCTGTTCAAGGGCGAGATTGGCGCAGACTCGATCGATGTGTTCTACAGGCGGAGTTTTGGGGCAACCCCGATCGTCGACAGTGTCAGTGTCGGGGTTCCAGAGCTCATTCGATTCCTCGGACACAAAACGGATGCCGCGCATCCCGCTCCTGGGTTGGGGATGACTTTCAGTCAGACCATCAGCGCCCTCCATGCGCTAAATGTCAATGGTTCGCTGACCGGTGGATTGAAGATGGAGCAGGATCGAATCCTCGCGGCGATCGCGACTGCTGGCGCGGAAGCCGAAAGAAGCGATCGTCCTGAGTTCATCGATGATGAGGTGCTTCCAACTGAAGCTCAACCCTCCCTGCCTGCTTCGATGGTCCCTGGGTTGACTCCCCAGATTGGAGTTTCGGCGCAACCGAAGCCAACGACCGATCCCAACAGCGCGACTCGCGATACAGTACCTCGGTAGCGTCAGAGCCCAACCTGGAAAGACCATTGGGCAGCCCAACTGGGCAAGCCTTTCACGGATGAAAGGTCGATCAGAGTTGCGACTGGAGGTCGGTGTGCGCCTATCAAAACTTATTCTCAACGGATTCAAGAGTTTCGCAGATCACACAGAGTTCCGATTTGATGAACCCATCATCGGCATTGTCGGACCCAACGGTTGCGGCAAGAGCAATGTGGTCGATGCCATCAAGTGGGTTCTTGGTGAGCGCAGCGCGAAGAGCCTGCGTGGCAGCGCGATGGTGGATGTGATTTTCGCTGGGAGTGCAGTGCGCAAGCCGATGGGGTGTGCGTCAGTCTCCTTGGTCTTTGCCAATGGCATCCTCGATGCGCCATTGCAGGTGCCGATCGATCGAGGCAACGCGGACGGAGAATCGGTCGACGCAGAAGATGTCTCGGCGACCAACGACGAGGCATCGATTGTGTGCCGCGACAATGTGCGCCATCGAAGTCTTCCCGTGGATGCGGATGAAGTTGATGTCACCCGACGGCTGTACAGCGATGGCCGCAGCGAGTACCTCATCAACGGTCGCAAAGTTCGATTGCGCGACATCAAAGAACTCTTCATGGACACAGGCATTGGGACGGATGCCTACTCCATCATCGAGCAGGGAAAGGTCGCCGCACTTCTCGAAGCAAACCCAGCGGAGCGGCGCGGCATCCTCGAAGAAGCCGCAGGGGTTGCCAAGTTTCGGGCGCGCAAGGAAGAGGCTGCGCGCAAGCTCGAGTTGGCTGAGAAGAATCTCGTCATCCTTCGAGAGCAACTCTCGAGCGCAGAACGGAGGCTTCGCATTGTGCGCGGTCAGGCAGAGAAGGCAAAGCGATTTGTCGAACTCGATTCACGCCGGCGTGCCCTTCGCTCTGCACTCACGCTCGATCTCTACTACGAGCAGCGCTCCAAAGTGGCACAGTGTGAAGCGGCGGTCGCGGGTGCGCAGGCCGCACGCGAGGCGCTGACCAGATCACTCGAGGAGGCCGAGCACACCAAGCGCGAGCGGGAGTCGCAACGCGATGCGGTGATGCTGGATCAGCAGAGTCTTGAGCGCGATCGGTTGGAGGCGGCAAGCGCTGTGAAACAGGCGCAACAGCGCTCCGAATTCGCAGAACAGTCCCTCGCAGAGACCCGCGCCGCGCTCGAGCAGGATGCCATGGCGATCGGCGCCCTTGATGCGCGTGTCGCCCAACATGCGCAGCAGTTGGCGGACTTGATTTCGGTGAGTTCCGCTGCAACGCTCGCCGTGTCGACTGCCGAAGAACAGAATGCACTTGCGGCGGACGCACGCGCGCAGTGCGCCGCTGACGCTTCGGCAGCGAGAGACGCGGACATGCGATGGCGCGAGGAGCACCTCACCCTTGAGCGTGAGAAGTCCCGTCTCGCGGCGCGTCGCCATGCTGCTGAGGAACGCATCGCAACGATCGACGCAGAGTCCAACCGCATGACCGCTAGGGCGCAGGACCAACAACGCGAGTTGCAATCTCATGTTGCAGCGCGTGATCTCGCCACGACGCGCCGCGCGGAGGCGCAGACCATTGCGGAGCGTGTGCAGTCCGAAGTGGCCGAAGAACTTCGCAACATCGAGAGTTACGGCGAAGAAGGGGTCGAGATCAGCACGCGGCTCGGCGGACTGCGCGACGAGCGCACGCGTGATGCGAGTCGACGATCGCTGCTGGAAGAAATGGAATCCGCGCGTGAGGGGTTGGGCAGCGCTGTTCGCACAGTGCTCAGTGAACCGAGCAGATTTCCGGGCGTGCACGGTGCTTTGGGCGACCTCGTCTCAACTGATCGCACGCATGCCATTGCAGTCGAAGCTGCGCTGGGGTCGTGGCTCGAGTGCCTCGTGGTCGAGGGACTCCTCGAGGCGTCACTGCTCCTCGCCCACGCCTGCGAGTTGGATGGTCGTGTGACCTTTGCTCCGGTGCGTTTGGACGAGAGCCTCGATGCTCCACGCCCCTGTCCTGCCGATGCGCAGCCATTGTTGGCGTCAATACGGATCACCGGTCAAGCGCGACACTTTGTCGAGATTCTGTTGCGCGAGACGTTTTTGGTCGCCGATTTGGCAACTGCGCTTCGGCTTGCAGCGGTCGAGCACTCGCAGGCGCGGTTCGTCACACTTGCCGGAGAGGTCATCGACCACCTGCAGACAGTGACCGTTGGCAAGATGAGGGGTGGCGCAGGCGGATCGGTGACGCGCCGTGCGGAACTGACGGAACTGGCGACATCAATCGAACTGCAAAGCGCACGCATCCACGACTTGGAAGAGGATGCATCGCGAGTTGCAGCGCTCGGATCGGCTGCGCGCACCCGCCATAACGAACGCGATGTGGCCCTGCAAGCGGCTGGCAGAACTGCCATTGAGTGTGAGTTTCAGCTCGAGAGAACGCTGCACCTCATCACCCGAATCGAACGAGAACAAAGCGCATTGCGCGCTGAGTCGGCTGAGATTGCTCGCCGCACTCAATTGGCACAGGAAGAGCGCGGTCTGATTTGCGAGCGACTGGTCGTTGCTGATGCAGCACTGGCGATGGCGGATGCCAACGCGACCACGGCGCGCGAACAATCGGTCCATCTCCAAGAGGTCTTGGATCATGCTCAGGAAGAACTCTCTTCGGCTCGACTGGCTCTCGGCGATGCCATGAGTCGGGCTGAGGGCGCGCGGAAAGAACAGGCGATGTTCGACACCGCACTCGTCGAATCCAGACGCCAGCGGGTCACCGCCGAGGATCAACTACGGCGACGGGAAACGCATGTCGAGACTCTCGAGGAGTCGATCTCGGAGTCCCGCGCCATCGCCCAACGCGCCCAACAGAAGCATGATGCGATCGCCCTGCAGTTGGCGGAACTGGCGCAGTCGTTGGCGACCGCCGTCAAGGCGAATGATGCCGCTGGCGAGGCGCTTCGCGCACTGCGCGAGAGGGCAACGGAGACTGAACGACAGTGGAGTGAAGCTGAACTTGCTCGACGTGAGTGTGGCATGCGATTGGAGTCGCTCACCGCACAGGCTCGCGATGAACTTGGGCTTGAGCTGGAGACGCTGTGGACTGAACACCTTGCAGAGCGCGAGTCTGGAGCCTTTGTCCTCACGGATCGGACGAGCGCGTCGCTCGAAGCGGATCAACTTCGCGATGAGATTCGCGCGCTTGGAAATGTCAATCTCGACGCCATGACTGAACTGAACGAGTTGGAGTCCAAGACGCAGGAGATGGCGAGTCAATTGACGGATATCGATTCCGCCAAGGGTCACCTCGAAAAACTCGTTGTGGAACTCGATGCGACGAGTCGCGTGCGCTTCGAAGAGACTTTCAACATGGTGCGCGAGAACTTCGGCGGCACGAATGGCATGTTCCGACGGTTGTTCGGTGGCGGCAGTGCCGATATGTATCTCCTTCCGATGGAAGATGGATCGATCGATTGGTTGGCCTCTGGAATCGAGATTCGGGCCAAACCGCCGGGCAAGGAACCTCGGATCATCACCCAACTCTCTGGCGGCGAGAAGTCGATGACAACCGTTGCACTGCTGCTTGCCATCTTCAAGAGTAAGCCAGCACCCTTCTGCATTCTTGACGAAGTCGATGCAGCGCTCGACGAGTCCAATGTCGAACGATTCTGCAATGCGCTCGGTGGATTCCTCGATCAGAGCCACTTCATCGTGATCACCCACCACAAGCGGACGATGCAAGCATGCCATCGACTCCACGGCGTGACCATGCCTCAGCGCGGTGTTTCGAAACGTGTGACGGTTCGCTTCGAACAAGTTGGAGTCGGCGGACGGATCGCCGATTCAGCATTGAGCGAAGAAGACAGTCCCGTCGGTTCGACGCAAGAACAGCCCGCCACACGCGCGGGATAGTCCACATCGCAGGAACACCTGCTGGTCCCGTGCGCACCACCGTCACGGGAGCGACTATTGGCGCGTCGCAGCTGCGCGCTGCTCGGTCTGCACAAACGTCCCATGCTGTGGATCTTTGACGACATGTGGAAATGCAAGCACCTTGTTGTGCAGCACCGCATAGACACCAACTGCGAGGATCTGTACAGCAAGCAGAGATTCTGTGAGGTTTTGCAGCGCGTCCGTCTGACGCATTTCGTAGGGTCGCATCGCGCCAGTCAGGACGACGGGGATCCGAGGCGCGCCAGCGTGTGACCACGCCTGCCAAATGACCTCTCCAGTGTGTGCAAGTCGATCCGTCCCGTGAACGATGACGATCCCATCGTGATTGCAACCGCCGCGAATCGCAGCGTTGGCAATGGTTTGATGATCCTCTTCCGTCATCTCCAAACTGTCTTTGTTCATCAACTCCAGGCGCGTGATGACAACGCCTCCGAGTTCCAGTGACTCCAACATGGCATCGAGGACACCCAATCTGTCCAATCCCATTTTGTCCAATCCCAATCGGTTGGTGAGTACGCCTGCGCGAGCGTCGTAGGTCTTCTCAATGGTGCCGCCTGTCGAGATCAGGAGTACGCGAAACATGTTTCAAGGCTAGCGATCTGCCGTAGAGTGCGCATCAAGGGTTTCAGGCGGCGATTTCGACGAAAGCACGACCCCGCTGGTGAACGAGGCTTCAACCTCGGCCCGTCGATCGGTCGATAGTGTTTCACAACATGATGACGCTTGTCCTCATTCTGCTCTGTGCGCTTGGATTCCTGTTGGTGATCGCCGGGCTACGTCTGATTGGACTCGTGGCAGCTGTTTCGGGCGGGATCCTCGGATGGTGTCTCGGCGGAGTCATCCACGGAACACTGATTCCGGAGTGGTCCCCCGCCATCTGCGCGACTGTCGCCAGCGTCGCGTGCGCTGCGCTCGCAGCACTCTTCATCCGCCCCGCCGTCGCAGTTGGGTTTGGAGCGGCAGGGACGATCATTGGTGCGCTCATCGGAGGAATCCTCGTGGAACGCGGAATCGCTCCGACTGCGCCCAATGCTGATGCGGATGTTTCACCAACATCGCAACTCGATTCAACTCCAGCGCAGGCAGTTCGAGCAGCGCGCAGTGGGTTCAGCGAATCCATGCAGACAATTCTCGGTCAGACGCAGGGAGGCTCGACGCCGACCGAAACGCTCGCACGACTTGCGGGGGCGGGATCACGAATCGGTGCCGTTGCCAAGAGTCGGTGGGATCTGGTCCCTGCACCAACCAGAACTTTCCTCCTTGCATCGACGGCTGCTGGCGCAATCATCGGATTTGGTGTGGGGGTTGTCTTCGCACGGTGGGCGCTCGCCGGTGCGTCGTCGGCGCTTGGCACACTCCTGTTGTTAGCTTGCGGCATCCCCCTCATGGAGAAGCACGCACCAACCATTCCCCTGCCGAAGTCCACCGCGGCATGGATCCTTGTCGGTGCGGCGCTCACGCTCGCGGGATGGGCATTCCAGATGCGGCGAGTGCAACGAGAATCAGAACCACCGAGAGTTCAGTGAAGAACACAGCGACCACGCGATAGGTCGCAAACCCTTTTAGACTGCTGCCATGGATGACTTTCGCTACTTGCACGGCTCGCTCTACTGCGAATCTGTTGCCGTGCAGGACATCGCCCGTGCTGTGGGCACTCCCACCTATGTCTACTCGGGCGCAACGCTTGAGTCGCACTTCACGAAACTGCGAGATGCCTTTGCCCCGCTCTCTCCACTGCTGTGTTATTCCGTGAAGTGCTGCTCGAATCTGGCGATTCTCAAACGCCTCGCCCAACTCGGTGCGGGAATGGATGTGGTGTCAGGCGGCGAGATTTTTCGCGCCTGTGCAGCGGGCGCCGACCCACGGCACTTCGTGTACGCAGGGGTTGGCAAGAGCGACGCAGAGATTCGCCTCGCGCTTGAACATGGCATCGGTCTCTTCAATGTCGAGAGCGAGATGGAGTTCGAAAACCTCTCGCGGTTGGCGCATGAAACCGGCACCCCGGCGCGGGCCGCGCTGCGAGTCAATCCGGATGTCGATCCCAAGACGCATCGCCACACCACCACCGGAAAGCGCGAGAGCAAGTTTGGCGTCGACCTTGAGCGAGCGGTGGCTTTTTTTCATGCCTATGGTCGCGATCCGCACATCGCGCTCCGCGGCATCCATCTGCATATTGGTTCGCCGGTCTATTCAACCGCGCCGTATCTCCAGAGCGTGGTGAAGGCACTCGCGCTGATCGACGACCTTGCTCGTGCTGGATTTCCCGTCGACACGCTCGATCTCGGCGGTGGATTCGGTGCCGATTATGAGAGCGACCAAACTCCTCTTGCCACGGAGTACGCCAATGCCATCGTTCCTCTCCTCTGTGATCGGGTTGCACGGGGCCTGCGCATCATTCTGGAACCAGGTCGAACAATTGCAGCCAACGCGGGGATCTTGCTCACGAAAGTGGAGTATGTGAAACGATCGGGCGATCGCACCTTTGCGATTTGTGATGCTGGCATGAACACGCTGCTGCGACCGAGTCATTACGACGCATTCCATTTCGTGTGGCCCGCCGAGGTCGATGTCTCCCTCGTTCCCCCGCGACGCGCGAGAGAGATCATTCTCCCGGGATTGCAGCGGACGGAAGTGGTTGGTCCGCTCTGTGAAACAGGCGATTTCCTCGCGCAGGATCGAATGCTGCCACCACTCGACCGAGGCGATTTGCTTGCGGTCTATTCCGCTGGCGCGTATGGGATGACGATGGCGAGCCGATACAACAGTCATCCACTCCCAACGGAAGTGTTGGTTGAGGGGTCGACGTTTCGAGTCATTCGAGAGCGAGAGTCCTATTCCGACCTCATCCAGCACGAACGGGCGTGACGCTAGGATTCGAGTCTTCCCATGGTGATTCGCGACGAGCATGGTGTGTGGACAATCCTTCGGGAGACTATTATCGCTCATCCGGAGGAGGTCTTTGCAGCGCTCACCACAGAAGCTGGACTGATCCGTTGGTTTCCAGTTGCTGCGCAAGTCGATCTGCGCGCTGGCGGATCGGTGGTGCTTGGATGGGATCGCAAGTTCAAACGAAAACTCACCATCGGAATCAAAGAGTTCGATGCGGGAGGAAAGGTCACATGGCATTGGCCATCACGGGTCGACGAAAGATTCGTGCGCATCGAATGGACCGTCAACCCCTCGGTTGAACAAGGGAGCGAAGTGGTTCTTCGCATGGGGCCCGTTGGCACGGATCCGGAAGCTCTGATGGCAATGGCAGAAGATGCGGAGAGTTGGAGGTGGTACCTCTGCAATCTTCGGACGGTGTTTGAAGCACGCGTCGATATGCGAACGGTTCGCCCGCTCTGACAAGCCGCGACATTTTGGAGAGACTCACTTGTAGAGGTGCATCGCAACCGCAGTGGCGAGAATCACAGGCGGCCACGCCCATGCGCCTGCGGCGATGTCATCGAGCACGATTCCCCATCCATACGGCTTGTTTTGAAGGTCTGCGACGGAGCCGGGCTTCCAGACATCGAAGAGTCGAAAGAAGAACAATCCAACTGCGCAGACGATTGCTCCGCGCATGAGCGATGAATGGCTCTCCGTCCCAATCATCCACCATGGAACAATCAGCAGCGCGACCGCACATCCGGCAGTTTCGTCTGCCACCACGGAGGATGGATCCTTTGCCCCAAAGGCTTCTTCCGCAATTCGTCCATACTTCACGCAGGCGATCACTCCAAAGATGACCAGCAACACCAATGACACTTCGATCACCCACCATGGCGCGCCGCTCCACATGATGAGCAGCGTGATTGCGACTGGTGGAAGCGAGCCCCACGAACCAGGCGCGGGTCGAAGCAATCCAAGCCCGCACACAGTCACTGCGATCGTTTCAATTGCCCCAAGAGCAGTTGGCACGCGACGTCCAGCGCTCAACGCGAACTCCCAAGCGCGCGCGCTGCTGGTTTCGACCCACGAAAATGACGCCGTGCCCTCGCCAGCACAGGGAATGCGCTCGAGACCGTCACGACGATCATGAGCCACACCATCACCTCTGCAAAGATGTTGAATGTGTCCGAGGTGCGCTTCGATTCAATCGCCGCATTTCCAAAGCACACTGGGACAGCGACGCACTGCACGAGCATCTTGAACTTGCCACCCCAGTCAGCAGGAAACGAAGTCCCCTGTGCCTCGATCACCGCGCGAACGCTGGTCACCAGGAGTTCGCGACCGATCACAACGACCACCATCCACGGGACGATGCCGCTCCCGGATGAAAAAGGTGGGGCGATGAGGAACACCAATCCTCCAATGACCAGAATCTTGTCGACGACTGGATCGAGAATCCGACCGAAAGGAGAAACGGTCTTCCACCGCCGTGCGAGATATCCGTCAAGAACATCGCTGACGGCCGCCACAATGAAGACCCAGACTGCAAACCACGCACGCCCTGGATCCTCGCCAGGTTGGCAGGAAACTCCTGCGATGGCAACAAAAAAGACCACCGCCAAGAGCAGCCGAGCGAGAGTGATTGCGTTGGGGAGTGACTGACGAATGTCGCGCATCGGGTGAGGATGCTACGCACTGCGTGCAGGTCGTTGCAGGCAATGCGATTCGCCATTATCTTCCCCGCTCCACCGACACACGGATGTGATCGGATTCGTTTGAGTTCGGAGAATCGAAGCCGCAATGGTGCCAATCTTTTTTTATGTCGCGTGCGCGATGTCCGCCGCAGGACTCGCGCTGCTGCTCATGCCGCAGGGACGCACGCTGCGTTTTGGCGCAAGCATCATGGGTCTCGCAGGAATTGCGTGGATCTTGGTCCAAATTGTCCGATCGATTGGTGCGCCCAGTGATGCACTCGCTCCAATTGGTGTTCTCGCGCTCTGTGCATTCGTGTCGGTTGCGTCTGCGGTTCGTGTGATCACCCATCACAGACCTGTGTTCTGCGCGCTCTACTTCGTCTTGGTGGTCGTCAGTTCAGCGGCGGTGTTTGTCTTGCTTTCTGCTGAATTCGTGGCGTTTTCACTCATCATTGTGTATGCGGGTGCCATCCTGATTACTTACCTCTTTGTTCTGATGCTGGCGCAGCAGTCCCCAGCGGATATCGGCTCCACGGATGCCGTTGAGTACGACCGAATTCAGCGCGAACCAGCCAGCGCAGTCATCGCGGGATTTGTCATTCTCGCAGTCCTTGGCGGCAGCGTGTTTCGTGTTCACGAAAGCAACCCGCCAGCGACCCTCGACCAGGATCGCGCGATTCGTCAGGGTTGGCGGGATCTCGCGCTGATGCCCACGTTGCTTCTTGCACAGGCTCGGCAGGCCGACGCAACGGTGACGGCCGTGGTGCGACGCGGGAACGGGCAGTTTGTCGCCGTTCAATCCGATCACTCCGCGATCCTCTCCGTCGTGCGCGCAAACCAATCCACTCCAACTGACTTGACACTCCCACCAGCACTCCTTCCGGACAACACATCACGAGTCGGCATGGCACTGGTCACGAGATTCCCTGTCAGTCTCGAACTTGCGGGCATCATTCTGCTCATGGCGATGTTTGGCGCAGTGGTGCTCGCGCGCCGCCACACGATGCACGGGGACGACGAGAAGCGTGCGCTGGCTGCATCAGTTGCGCAGCGCGACAACGCATCGGGAGCGCTGACCAGATGAACGCAGCGCTGGACATTGGTGTGGCGAGTGGATTCACGCTCGCCGTTCCAGCCGAGATCTCGATTGCATTGATGATCAGCGCGTTGCTCTTCACCCTGGGAATTATTGGATTCCTCTGCCGACGAAACATGATCATCATGTTCCTGTGTACCGAATTGATGTTTCAAGGGGCTGCGCTGGCGATGGTTTCATTCTCGCGAATGCGAATGGATGTTTCTGGGCAGGTGTTCGTGATCTTCATCCTCACGGTGGCGGCCGCAGAGGCGGCACTGGCGCTGGGGCTGGTGGTTCTGCTCTATCGTCGGCGTGAAACACTTAACGCAGATGCGTGGTCGGAGCTCGGAGAGTCATGATCCACGAGCACTCGATTCGAGCCGCCGCACTCGCCCCCGAACTCGGTTGGGTTGGATTGGCACTCTTGCTTCCCCTGCTCTCGGCCTGCGCGTGCGCGCTCTGCGCTGCACTGCGGGTCAAGAGCAAGGCGCCGGCGATCATCACATCACTCGCGCTCGCTGGGTCCTTTGTCATCATCTTGACGGCGTACTTCGCATACACCGGACCAGTCGAAGTTCCCATTTTTCAGTGGATGTCGTTCCAGTGGGGAACGCAGTCGTTCCAATCATTCACTGCGGATTTCGCACTCTACATCGACTCGCTCACGCTCTTCTGGATGCTCTTTGTGACCGGTCTCGGCACGCTCATCTCCATTTATGCCAGCGAGTACATGGAGAGTGACCGAGGCGGTGGTTACTGTCGGTTCTTCTTCGGCATCAGCGTCTTCCTTTTCTCGATGAGTGCGCTTGTGCTGGGAGACAACCTCGTCATGCTGTACCTCGGATGGGAAGGCGTTGGCTTGGCGAGTTACCTGCTGATTGGTTACAACTACGAACGACCAAGCGCCGTCGCAGCGGCCAAAAAAGCCTTCATCATGAATCGCATCGGAGACCTGGGATTGGCGCTGGGCATATTCATGCTCTGGGCGAATTACGGCACCCTGCAATACTCGGAACTCTTCGCGGCGATGAACAACGGCGGACAGTCCAGCGTGGACTGGGATCTTTCAGTGATCCCATTCCTCCTGATGTTGGGTGCCTTTGGAAAGAGCGCGCAGATTCCGCTCTTCACGTGGCTGCCAGATGCGATGGAGGGTCCAACGCCGGTCTCTGCGCTGATTCATGCTGCCACCATGGTGACTGCAGGCGTCTACCTGATCGCGCGCCTCTATCCATTCTTCGAATTGCATCCGGAGGCACTCGCCACCGTGGCGTGGATCGGCGGGTCGACCGCACTCGTCGCTGCGACGATCGGCATGGCGCAGTACGACATCAAGCGAGTGTTTGCATATTCCACCATTTCTCAATTGGGATACATGTTCCTTGGACTCGGTGTTGGAACATCATTCGGCGCCTGCTATCACACACTGACCCACGCTTTTTTCAAGGCGCTTCTCTTCCTCACCGCCGGTGCAATCATGCACGGGTTCGCTGGTCAATTGGATCTGCGAAAGTTGAGCGGCCTGCGGCAACTTCCTGGATGGCGCATCGTTTCGTGGACCATGTTCGTTGGTTGCCTTTGGCTGGCCGCATTCCCATACACCGCAGCATTTTTCTCGAAGGATGCCATTCTGCTGCAAGCGCTCACCAGCGAGCGCGGAGACTTCCGATTCCTTGGATGGCTTGGGCTCTTCACGGCAGCACTCACCGCCTACTACACATTCCGAGTCTGGTTCCGTGTGTGTGCAGGACCACTGCACTATGAAGGTGGATCCGAGGGACATCACGAGACACCAGCTGGGCACGAGACACCGGTCGCGTCGCATGGCACTGTGGCGAGCAGTGTTCAACCTGCGCCAGCCAGTCACTCTGCACGGGAGGGGCACTCTGTATTCCATCCACACGCACCTCGGCTGGCCATCAACGGAGTACTCGTGATTCTGGCGATCGGCGCGCTGCTGGTGGGTGTGCCCGCCTACGACCATGTCTTTGCACATCGGGAGAATTGGGCGCAGAGCATGATCGCCGGTTCGAGCGCTTATCAAGGTGCGGGAATTGAGGATGCGCATGCTGGACATGATGCGCATCAGGCAACAATCCTCGGCATGGATGCGCACACTGGACTCACAGTGGTGGGTTCGACTGCATCGATCGGTGGCATCGTGATCGCATGGTTCTTCCACCTGCGCAATCGAAAGGCGGCCGATCAACTCCGAGCCGCACTCATGCGCCGATACTGGATTGGCTGGCTGCCGATCTGTATGGAGAACAAGTGGTATGTGGACGAGGTCTTTCACGTCTTTTTCCGGCTTCCCATGTGGGTGGGCGGGCAGATCTTGAGCTTTGGAGATCGACACTTCTTGGATGGAGTTCTCGTCGATGGGCTCGCCAAGATTCCACTGGGATTGGGGCGCCTGTTTCGACCGCTCTACGGCGGTGCGCTGCAGGGATACGCCGTCACGATGGCGGGTGGTATCGCATTGGTGATTGCATGGGTGACTTGGATTTGGGTGCGAGGGTTCAACTGACATGCTCATGATCTGGATCAGCATTCTGTTCCCAGTCCTTGCGGCGTGCGTGGTGGCATTGGGATCCGCCAAGAGTGCCCGCCTGACTGCATTGGTGGGGACGAGCGTTTCACTGGCGGCACTTGCCATTTTCGCCTGGAACTTCCCAGCCTGGAATACTGCCGAGCACTTTCCATCCGTCTCGGGACCAGCGTGGATCCCTGCGGCCGGCATCACACTTTCTGTCGGATTCGACACAGTCTCGCTGCTCCTTGCACTGCTGACTGCTTTCTTGATGCCGCTGTGCATCCTCGGATCATTCACCGCAATCACCCAGCGCAGCAAGGAGTACTACGGTTGGTTCCTGCTCCTAGGCTCGTCGATCATCCTCGCCTTTGCGGCGCGGGACGCAATCCTCTTTTACATCGGGTACGAGTTCACACTCGTGCCGATGACCCTCATCATCGCCATCTATGGCGGCACAGAACGGCGAGTCGCTGCGCTCAAGATGTTTCTGTACACCTTTCTTGGGTCGATGTTCATGCTCGCCTCACTGCTGTATGTGGCCTGGGAACTTCGCATCACATCGGGTGCGTGGAACTTCGATATTGATTCGCTCATCGACGCGTCGGTGCGCTTGCCCGCAGCAAATCAATACTGGCTCTTCGCAGCATTGATGGTTGGATTTGCGGTCAAAGTTCCGCTCTTCCCACTGCACACATGGCTCCCACTTGCCCATGATCAGGCTCCCACCGCTGGTTCAGTCATTCTCGCTTCTGCGATGCTGAAACTTGGAACCTACGGAAACTATCGATTCGCACTTCCGATGGCGCCCGCTGGTGGCGCCGAACTCATGACCGTCGTCGCGGTTCTTGCGATCATCGCCATTCTCTATGGATCGCTGATCTGCTGGGTGCAAACCGATGCGAAGAAACTGGTCGCGTACTCGTCCGTTGCGCATCTTGGGCTCTGCATGCTCGGACTCTTCGCGCTCAATCCCATGGGCGCAGAGGGTGCGGTTTTCTACATGGTGAACCATGGGCTATCGACAGGTGCGCTCTTCTTCTGCATCGGGATGTTCTACGAGCGCTATCACACCAAGGACACAGATGTGTTGGGTGGATTGGCAAAGCGCATGCCGATTTGGGCGTGTTTTATGGTGCTCTTCACGCTGGCGAGCATTGGTCTGCCTGGGCTCAATGGATTCATCGGAGAGTTCCTCTGTCTGGGCGGCGCATTTACTGCAGAACATGATGGACAGTCCGGATATCCAGGCGTCCTCGGTCCGTGGTACGCAATCGTTGCCGGCTTGGGACTCATCTTCTCTGCGATGTATCTCTTGATTCTCCTGGGAAAATTGGTGTGGGGCCCGCTGCGCGAACCACATGATGGTGCGACACATCATCCTCACGTGAGCGGCGTCCCATCACTGAGCCCAGACCTGTGTTTTCGAGAGATCGCAATCTTGACTCCAATTGCCATCGCCTGCATTTGGCTCGGCATCCAGCCAAAGCCGATGCTTGACGCGATCGCTCCCTGCGCAGCGCGGATGCTCACCCATTATCCGCAGGAAGTTCGCCGCCACCTGGAACACACGTCCGCACCCGAATTGACAACGACGACGAGTGTCAATGACCACGAGCGAGCGACCAATGAGTGAGGTCCAATGATTGAGGCAATGTCACCCCGTTTGATTCTGCTTGTTCCCGAGATGATTCTCTTCGCGGGAGCGGTGCTGGTGGCTGTCCTTGGACTCTCACGGAATCATGCGATCCGATCGTCGCTGCCATTTGTGACGTGCGCAGTGCTCATCGCATCCATCGCGGCAGTCGGCGCCACATGGTCGGCTGAAAATGCGCAGGCAGCGCAACTCCTGCTGCCGATGGTTGGTCGATTTGTGAAACCACTCCTCGCCGGCATTGGCGTGTGGCTCGTGCTCTTGTCGGTCGGTGCAGTCGATCGTCGCTTGGAGGAGTCGGTCGCACGTGGCCGAATGGCATTTGATCCGCAGCGGGTCGTCCAAGGCGAGTACTACGCATTCTTCCTGTTGAGCCTCATGGGCGCAATGTTGCTGTGCAATGCGAATGATCTGATCTGGCTCTTCCTCGCCATCGAGTTGGTGTCACTCCCAACCTACATCATGGTCGCAGTGGGTGGAACAGGCGCACGCAACCACGAGGCTGGAGTCAAGTACTTCTTTCTCGGAGCAATGTCCACCGCAGTGTTTCTCTACGGCTTCGCGTTGATCTATGGTTCGACAGGCTCGTTGGAGTTCGCAGCCATACGCGATGCGCTCGCTGTGCAGTCTGCGGGCAGTGGTATTGACACACTGGCCACGATTGGACTCGTGCTGTCGATCCTTGGACTTTGTTTCAAGATCACGGCTGTTCCGATGCACTTTTACGCCCCGGATGTGTACGAGGGTGCTCCCACGCATGTCACGGCGTTTCTCTCCTTCGTTCCAAAGGTTGCGGGTTTTACGGCACTCATTCTGATCCTCACCTGCGTTGGATGGAGCGGACACTCACTGATCGCGGCGGATGGGGTGCGCGTCACCTACCAAGGACTGCCGACCTCGATCGCTGCAATCCTGTGGATGATTGCGATCTTGACGATGACACTCGGGAACATCGGCGCCTTGCTTCAGACTTCGATCAAACGCATGCTTGCGTACAGTTCGATCGCACATTCGGGGTACCTCATCCTTGGGTTGATCGCCGGCGCACAGGGTGGCATCGAAGCGCTGTACTTCTATCTCGTCGCATATGGAGTGATGACGACTGCGGCATTTGCAGCACTCTGCGCACTCGAGCGAAAGGGCGAAGAGCTCAACTCATTCGACGACCTCACTGGACTTCGAGTTCGCCATCCAGTGATGGCGTGGATGCTCGCGCTCTCGGCGGCCTCCCTTGTTGGCATGCCGCCATTCATCGGGTTCTTTGGCAAGATCTATCTCTTCATTGCTGCGTTCGAAGCGGACCAGTTTGGGCTGGTCCTCGCTGCGGTGCTCAATAGTGCTGTCAGCGCCCTCTACTACCTTCGTTTGGCACTCGTGCCGTTGGTGTCTCCGCCCGCTGCACGAAGCGAAGAGGTGACCGCAACTCCCAGTCGGTGGCCGCAGGTCACGGCGGTGGTACTGGGCGTCGGCACCATCGTCATCTCAGCAGGTGCAGGGATATTGGTGGAGGCGGCGCGCTGCGCGATTCAGCGCACTCCCGTGGTCACAACGTCCGCGCAGTCAGAGTCGACACCAGTCGATCCTGCGGCGCCGTGATGCGTCGCGCTGGTTCGCATCGCGCTGACTGGGTCGTCTCATCGTCTTGATGGGATTGCTATGATCCGAAATCTCGCGGCCATAGCTCAACTGGATAGAGCACGAGCCTACGAAGCTCGGGGTTGCAGGTTCGAGTCCTGCTGGCCGCGCTTCCCTTTCTCTCGTTCTTCGTCCTCTCGCAGGAGTACCCGTGGCGACCAACAAAGAGTGTGCAGCGGCATTCTTCACCATCGCTGATTTCCTGGAAATCACTGGTGCGAACGGCTTCAAAGTGAACGCCTATCGCAAGGCAGCGCGTGTCTGCGAAGATGAGTCTGCCGATTTGGGCAAGTTGGCTCGTGAAACACCTGCGAAACTGCGAGAGATCGATGGGATTGGTGAGGGCACCGCTGCAAAGATCATCGAACTCGAAACCACGGGCGCGATCTCGGAACTCGAAGCATTGCGCGGGAAAATCCCAGTTGGGCTTCCTGCACTTCTCACACTCCAAGGGCTCGGCCCCAAAACGGTCAAGCTCCTCTGGGATGAGGCAAAGGTGACATCGCTGGACGATCTGCTCGCCGCCATCGATTCCGGGGCGCTCGCCAGCATTCCCCGCATGGGAGCAAAGACCATCGCGAACCTGCGCGACGCTGCTGCGGCTCATGTGGCCGCGGCTGCGAATCCCACTCGGTACCGGCTCGGCGAGGCGCTCCCGTGGGCTCGTGCAATTCTCGCGCGATTGGCGTGCGCGGATGGTTCGATCCGCACCGCGTTCGCTGGTAGCGCGCGACGAGGTCGCGAGAGCGTGGGCGATCTTGACCTGCTGGTCTCGACCACCAATCCAACTGCGGCGCGCGAAGCATTCTTGAAGTCGCATGAGATCGCCAAAGTGCTCGTGCAGGGAGAGACCAAGTGTGCAGTTCAACTGCGGGTAGGAATCCAAGTGGATCTGCGCATTGTTCGCGATGATGCCTTTGGCGCCGCGCTGATGTATTTCACCGGGAGCAAGGACCACAACATTTTCCTGCGCGAGCGGGCGATCGAACGAAACATGCGCCTCAACGAGTACGGTCTCTTTCGCACTCCGCCTGACCTCGCTGACGGGAGTGAACTCGCGCTCATTGCAGCCGAGAGCGAAGAGTCGATCTACCACGCGCTCGACCTTCCCTGTTACCCGCCAGAATTGCGTGAGACCTACACCACAGACTTCACGAGGGAACCTCCACAGTTGATCGACGTCGGTGATGTCTGCGCCGAACTCCATGCGCACACCACTGCAAGTGATGGCTCGCTGTCGATCCGCGAACTTGCTGAACTTGCGAAATCACGGGGATTCCACACGATTGCAGTCACCGACCACAGTCGGGCGAGTGCCCAAGCAAATGGTCTCTCGATCGACCGACTCCTGCGCCACATTGACGCCATCCGCGAGGTCGAAGCAGACCTTGGCGGCATCCGAATTCTTGCGGGGAGTGAGGTCGACATTCTTGCGGATGGACGACTGGATTACGATGACGACACACTCGCTCGACTGGATGTTGTGGTCGCAAGTCCGCACACTGCGCTCAAACAGTCGCGCGAAGCGGCGACCGCACGACTTCTCGCTGCGATCCGCCACCCACTTGTGCACATTCTGGGGCATCCAACTGGTCGGATCATCAACGGTCGATCTGGACTCGAGCCGGATATGGACCTGCTGTGCGAGGCTGCTCGCGAATGCGGTACAGCGCTTGAGATCAATTGCCACGCGATGCGACTTGATCTTCGAGATAGCCATGTTCGCACCGCAACACGTGCGGGCTGCCTGATCGCGATCGACTGCGATATTCACAGGGTCGAGGACGCAGACAATCTCGAATTGGGGATCGCCACCGCACGGCGTGGCGGCGTGATCGCAGCGGGATGTATCAACACATGGCCCGCGCCACAATTGCACGCATGGCTCGCTCGCAAGCGCACTGCTCTTGGCAATCGGCCGAGTCGGAGCAATTCGTGAGCGCTGTGCTGGCTTGAGCGCTCCGCTAGGATCAAACACTCATGTTTGACTCATTGACCGAGAGACTTTCAGGCGCCCTTCGATCACTCAGCGGACGAGGGCGAATCTCGCAGTCCAATGTTCGCGATGCGATGTCGACCATCGAAACCGCACTCCTTGAGGCGGATGTCAACGCAGCCATCGTCAAAGAGTTTTGCAGCGATGTGCTTGAGGAGGCTCTCGGAACGGAAGTCCTGCAGAGTCTGCGCCCTGAAGAGCAGATGATTGGCATCGTGCATCGACAATTGGTGGCGCTGATGGGTTCGACCGCATCACGCATTTCGTTTGTCGAGCCTGGGCCAACCATCGTCATGCTCTGCGGTCTGCAGGGCGCGGGCAAGACAACCACTTGTGGCAAGCTCGCCGCATGGCTTGGGAAGCGCGGCAAGAGCGTGCTTGTTGCCGCCTGCGATTTGCAGCGCCCAGCAGCAGTCGAGCAGTTGCGCGTGGTGATCCACGACGCGGCGGCCGCCGCTGGAGGAAGTCGCATCGCATTTCACGGCGAACCAGACCAATGTCGTGCGCATGGATCAGGAGTCGGCAATGCGGTCGGAGTTGCGCAACGCGCGCTGCGCAAGGCACGCGACGAGCGATTCGATGTGCTCATCGTTGATACTGCCGGCCGATTGCACATCGACGATGCGTTGATGCGCGAACTGGAATCGATCAACACTTCGGTTGAGCCCCATGAAATCCTCTTGGTTGTCGATGCCATGACTGGACAGGATGCCGCCAACAGCGCCAAGGCATTCCATCAGCGACTCACCATCGACGGCGTCATCCTCACCAAGTTGGATTCCGATACCAGAGGCGGTGCTGCACTGAGCGTTCGTCGTGTCACAGGGGCTCCCGTGAAGTTTGTGGGAATCAGCGAGCGGTGGGATGGGTTGGATGAATTCGACCCACAGCGCATGGCGGGGCGAATCTTGGGAATGGGAGACGTGGTGTCGCTTGTCGAGAAGGCTCAAGGACATGTCGATGAGAAAGAGGCCGCGGCACTCGCTGCCAAGATGGCGCGTGGTCAAATCGACATGGATGATTTTCTCGGGCAACTGAAGTCGCTGCGCAAGATGGGTCCGCTGAAACAACTGCTCGGGCTCCTTCCCGGAGTCGGGTCGATGGTGAAGGACATTGACATCGACGAAAACCAGTTCGATCGCATTGAGGGAATGATTCGTTCGATGACCAAGAGGGAGCGCGCGACGCCAACCCTCATCGACCGCAGTCGCGTGAAGCGAATTGCTGCGGGCAGTGGAACCGATCCGATGGAGGTTGGCAGGCTCACCAAACAGTTCGAGATGATGCAGAAGATGATGAAGCAGATGAGTTCGGGCGGAATGGCAGGCAAGATGAATGCGATGCGCGAGATGGCTGCTGGGGGCGGAGTCCCTGGAATGGGTGCACCAGTCGGCGGCGCGCGTTCGGAAAGTGCCAAGCCACGATTCAAGCAACGCCCCCGCCGCTAGTGTGCTATTCGCGGCGCATGGGCAACGGGTCAGCTGAACGACCTTCAGCCCAATTGCGCAACGCTGGCATCATCGTTTCCTTCATAAGGATCTTCGTGCATGCTGCGACCGGAATCGCCAACAACATTCCGTAGAGTCCAGCGACACTTGCCCCAGCAAGGACTGCAACAAAGATCGACACGGGTCCGAGGTTTGTCGCACGACCTGCAAAAATTGGGGTCAGCAGATACCCCTCGATGGATTGCACGATGACGAAAACGAGTGGTGGCCCTCCAACGATCCAGTACCACGCGAGCCGGTGGGACTCCTCGACGGAGAGTTGTGATGCCGCCAAGAGCCCGACCGCAGGCAGCACCACCACTGCGCCGAGGTATGGCACAATCGAGAGGATTCCAGCGAGGAGCCCAAGTGTCAACGCATAGGGCACACCGTTGATGACCCAACCGCCGGCAAACATGACTCCCATCCCAGCAGCGATGAGGATCCGACCGCGCATAAATCCTGCAACCGCCGCGTCCATTTCAGAGGCAAGTCGAAAGACCTTGGGTTGGTGGGATGTCGGGACGAGTTTTCCAAGGAATTGGAGCGCACCGGGAAATCCCACACTGAAAAACCAAAAGTAGAAGGGAATGAGTACGGACGCAAAGACAAGACCTGAAAAATCGAGCACCTTCCAGAGTGCAGACTGTGCGGTCGGGCTGACCAGTGACTGCACGATGGATATGTCGGCGTTTGGCGCTGTGGTGGGAGTCGCGTTCACCGAAAGGACAGACTCCACTGGCGCAGAGTTCTGGGTCGGCGACTCCTTGGTCTCCACAGTGGCAATTCCAAAAAACTGTCGGGCTCGATCTACATCTGCCTGATACTGCGTGGGTAGAACCGCCTGGACCCGATTGATCCACACATCGAACTTCCCCTCGCGCACACTGTTGGAAACATCGATGGTCTGCGCGATGATCGGAGGCACCACAAGCAATGCGCCCGCAACCGCTCCGATGCCTGACAACACGAGAATGAGCGAGACTGCCAGAGGCCGCGAGAGTTTCAGAACTCGGCAGAGCCACCGAACAAGCGGTTCCACGAGGTACGCCAAGGCGAAGGCAAGTAGGAGCGGGACCGTCACAAACCGCATCGCATATCCAGCCCAAATCACTCCAACGATGACGCCGACGACGAGAAAGTCCCGAAATGCCTGGATCTGCCAGATGTGCAACCGTGCAAAGTCTGGCGTTCCCAGCGATGTGCCCAGCTGGGTTTCCAGCTGGGTTTCCAGCTGGGTTTCCAGCTGGGCGCCCCTTGTTGTTCGATCTTTGCCGTCGGTTGAGGGATCCGCTTTATTCACTTCGCTCATCGATCAACCCTTGCTGCAGAGCAGTTGCTTCTTGAGCCTCTCGCGCGAAAACACCTCGCCGAAGTCGTAGACAGACCGGAAGTCCTCGATCGAATCCGTTGGAGATTTGCGGAAGATGCCACGCTCAATCAGCGCGAATACGATCCTCCCGAAGTCTTCCGTTCGCTGAACATTCCACCGCTCAAGGACGGTTGGAGCGAGCATTCCATACTGGTCGATTGCGTACTCCAAGAGCCCAAAGCAGAGCTGCTGACCGCTCAAGTGCCGCTCATCGGTCGCAAGTTGGCTTGGATCCCCGT
Organism: Phycisphaerales bacterium; assembly: GCA_009691725.1. Lineage (GTDB taxonomy): Bacteria > Planctomycetota > Phycisphaerae > Phycisphaerales > SM1A02 > F1-60-MAGs104. Next base: position 8,491 of record SIAP01000001.1, on the reverse strand, counting down.
GACCGAGTCGAAACGCGTGGTCAGAAGCGTGACCGAACCCATCCTGGACGAAGCGCAGTGCCTCTGGGGGGTACGGGCTCGTGGGACGCGGCGCCCCGCGAGTGCCAGATGCCCCGGGACTGTTCGATGCCCCGGGACTGTTTGATGCCCTGGGGTCGTTTGCTGCCCTGGGATCGTTTGCTGCCCTGGGATCGTTTGCTGATTGTTCGTCGTTGCTCGGCATCATTTGTGAGGGTATCCGAATCGGGTCGGGACGGCCCTCGAAGGAATGGTTCGGCGATCGCACGTCGACTCCCGCAAAAAACCACAATGAATCGTGACAAATTTCTTCGCAGGCGTTGCAATCTCCAAGACACTTCATTATTATTTCACCCAACAAGGAGGTTTCTTATGAACGCAATGGACGCGTCGCTTCGAACCGCAAAACTTATCGTGCCAATCATGCTGTGGGGTGTGAGTGCGTCGTTGATCACTGTGGGCTGTGTCCCTCAAGAGAAGTACAACGACCTCGAACTCGCCTACCGATCTCAACAACAACAATTGTTGAGAACGCAGGGCGATCTTGAAACGACACGCGCCAACGAGTCGCAGTTGCGATCGCAACTCGCGCAAGCTGCGGGCGATCTTTCGAGCCTCGAAGCCCTACGAAATGGGCAAAGCGTGGATGTCGACAAATTGCTCGCAGACTACGAAGCGCTCCTCGAGAAGATTGGAAGCATGAACGGTGGACCGCTTCCAGCAGGGGTGAATTCTGCTCTCGCCGCGCTTGCAGCGCAATACCCCGATGTCTTGCAGTTCGATGAGCGGCGTGGAATGATTCGATTTGCCGCAGACTTCACCTTCGATCCTGGCTCGGTGGGATTGAAACAGAATGCACTGTCAGTCCTCGGTCAGCTTGCAACGATCCTGAATTCGCCGGAGGCGAGTTCGTTCGAGGTGGTTGTGGTTGGGCACACGGACAATGTTCCCATCAAGAAATCCATCGCGCAGCACCCGACGAACATGCATCTCTCTGCACATCGGGCAATCGCCGTTCGAGACGAACTTGCCCAAGATGGCGTCTCGGCGGGTCGATTCCTGGTCGCTGGCTATGGCGAGTTCAGGCCGGTTGTTGCCAACGGTCCCACTGGTGCAGGGCAGAACCGTCGAGTTGACGTCTACCTGATGCCGTACTTCGTGCAACCAGGTTCTGGAGCACTGGCAGAGAGCGGGGCGACATCGCCACAGGCTCTCCATCAGTTGGCTCCCGCTCAATTGGCTGCACCAGTCCAAGCAACGAATGAAGAACCGACGAAATGATGCGCTAGGCAAGTGACGGCAAATTCTGGAGTGCAGTTGGATCAGGACCAACTCCCGCAGTTGGTCCCAAACAGAGTCGACCGTTCAGATCTTGCGAAATCCGATCAATCAGCCCCCAAATCCAGTATTTGATTGGAATTGGGGGCTTTTCGTATTAGACTGCTACGGACTCTGACTCGCTTGAGCGCTTCGATTCTGTTCTGTGTTTCTAATTTTTTGGAGAAAGACAATGACCTACCGAATGACTCGGCTGTGTGCCATCTTGGGCGCTATCCCTTTTTCGATCGCCTTCAGCTCGGATGCTCAAGCAGTCGATCCCAGACTGAACGAAATCAGAGTGGATCAGCCGGGATTGGATTTGAGCGAATACCTTGAGATTCGGGGCACTGCAGGTCAGTCATTGGCTGGCTACACACTCCTCGCCATCGGTGACGATGACGGAGCGGCGCCACCGGCACAGAACGGATCGATCGAGGCTGCCATCGCATTGAAGGGGACGATTGGAGCAAGCGGGTTCTTCGTCCTTGCAGAAGCATCATTCGCACTGGGTACTGCCGATCAGACTGCCGTCCTCAACTTTGAGAACCCAGACGATGTGACATTTCTTTTGGTGACAGGTTTTACTGGTGCCAATGGTGACGATCTCGACACGGACGATGACGGTGTGCTCGACTCTGCGCCGTGGACTGCGATTGTGGACTCAGTCGCATTGCTCCAAACCGATTCGCCCGACGGTATGACCGCAGACTTCGTGTACTCCACAAACAGAGTCGGACCAGATGGCGCGACATCACCCTCGCATACTTGGCGTTGTGAAGACGGCAACGGATGGCGCATAGGCGCAGCGGACCCTGTCGGCGGAAGTGATTCGCCCGGTGCTGCCAATGCGACGTGCGGCAGCGCGATCACGATTCGCATCTCGGAGATTCGGATCGATCAACCCGGCACCGACAACGACGAGTACATCGAGATCGAAGGAACTCCCGGAGCGAGCCTCAACGGGTACACATATGTGGTCATCGGTGACAACAACACCACCGGTGCTGTTGATCTTGCTGGCTCGATTGAGAGCATCACCCCCCTCGATGGCGCAGTCATTCCAGCCGATGGCTTGCTCCTGATTGGCAAGGCAACGATGGTGATCGCAACCCCTGACTTCGTCGTGCCCGCAACTGCGATGAACTTCGAAAACAGCGACAATGTCACGCATTTCTTGGTTGCTGGGTTTACTGGATTGCTGAATGGAGATGTCGATGTCGGGAATGATTGCATTCTTGATGCCGCAGCGCCGTGGGCGTCAGTGATCGATTCAGTCGCACTGACCGGTTTGGACACGACCTGTGTCTACTCCACTTCGATCGTCGGGCCAGATGTAACGCACACAACGGCTCATGCGTTCAGGTGCTTCTCGGCTGGAACTTGGTCGATGGGTGCCTACGACCATCTTGCAGGAGGAGATTCGCCCGGCACACAGAACCGCGCCTGCGGATTGCCGCCCATCTTGGAGTGTGGAGAACTCGGCGCTGGCTCGTGCACGACTCCCCATGCCAATCCATACTGCGACGATCAGGTGTGCTGCACGCTGATATGCGTCACTCAACCAAGCTGCTGCTTTGTCACCTGGGATGCGGCGTGCGCTGCAGCTGCAGCAGTTTCGTGCAACCAATCGGGTGGCGCATCATGCGAACGCGCTGCTGTTTCCTTCAGTGAAATCCGCATCGACCATCCCGGAACAGACACCGACGAATGGGTTGAATTCGTTGGAGCGCCTGGGACGAGCATGGCCGGACTAACCATGATCGTCATCGGCGACGGCACAGGGCTCAGCGGAACCATCGAAGCTGTCGTCTCGCTCGGAACTGCAGTCATCCCTGCAGATGGGCACTACGCGATTTCTGAGGCGACATTTACCCAAGGCATTGCGAACATCGACCTCGTACTCACTGGGACCAATCCTTTGAACTTCGAGAACAGTGACAATGTCACATTCATGTTGGTTCAAGGGTTTACCGGCGCGAACGCGCAAGACCTCGATACCAATGACGACGGCGTTCTTGATGTCACTCCATGGGCATCGGTCAACGACACAATCGCTCTGATCTTCACGACCACCGTGCCGCCAGTCGGGACGGAGTGGTTCTACGGTCCAAACACGATTGGACCAGATGTCACATTCGTTCCTGGACACATTTGGCGATGCGAGGCGACAGGATGTTGGAACATCGGACCCTTTGACATCATCGCTGCTCATGACGACACACCAGGAGTTGCCAATGAGGCATGTGCACTTCCCTGCCCCGGCGATTACGACGGGAACGGTGCTCGCGACGGCGCTGACCTCACCACACTGCTTTCCGCTTGGGGAACCCCAGGCGGCGACATCACGGGTGATGGACAGAGCAATGGCGCAGATCTCACCACGCTGCTCAGCGGTTGGGGTCAATGCCCGCAGTGATCGCCGATCGCTGAGTTCTGTGTCGCTGTGTTGAGTGCGTGATACCGTAGAGCTGTGTCGATCGCTGTCCAACAGATATCTCGCTTTGGCTGGCTGGTCTATGAGTCAGTCACTGGGTTTGGCAGTTTTGCGACCTTTGTGTGGGCGGTGCTGGCACGTTTCGCAGCGCATCCACTCCGCTGCATGAAGTGGGCGCTCCTCGGTCCGCAGTTCTATTCCATCGGCGTCGCAAGCATCCCAGTGGTGGCCATCACCGGCGCATTCATCGGGATGATCTTGGCGCTTGAGGGATTCGACCAGTTTGCGTCGCTCGGTCAAGAGTCGCGACTTGGGAGTCTCATCAATATCTCAGTCACCAAGCAGATCGGTCCAGTGCTCGCTGCCGTGATGGTGGCTGGGCGCGTGGGCGGCGCACTCGCGGCGGAACTCGGCACGATGGCCGTGACGGAACAACTCGATGCGATGCGTGCGATGGATGCAGACCCTCTGCGAATCCTTGTTGCGCCGAGGGTGATCGCATGCATCATCATGACCCCGCTCCTGACGATCTATTCCGACTTGCTGGGCGCATGGGGAGCGTGGTTCGTGACGGTGTGCGTTTTCGGCGTGGCAAGCGTTGACTACTGGTACTACACCGCGCAAGTCCTCGACTGGTGGGATCCCGTTTCTGGATTGCTGAAGTCAGTGGCATTCGGTGCCGCGATCGGATTCATTGCGTGCTTCAAGGGATTCTCTTGCTCGGCTGGAGCTGCTGGCGTTGGTCGCGCCGCGACGAATGCGTTCGTGGCGAGTTTCTTGGCGATCATCCTGCTCAATTTGGTGCTCGCCGAATTCTTCGGGAGCGTCTACCTGCTGTTCAGCGGGGATGCGACGACGCTCATGCCATGAATTCTGCCGCTCGTGTGATTGAAGCAGTTCTGCTGGCCCTCGCGGTAAGCGTCTGCGCTCATGCGAGGCAATCGAGTATTGAAACCGCGACCGCGCCACCGCCTGAAGGTCGTCCGCCCCAGGGTGCGCTGCATCGAATGGATTCCAAACTGTGGGAGATCAAACTCTCGCTGGAATTGCCAGACATCCACAAGAACGACGCTGTTGGAGAAGCACTCCTCGTCCCAGTCAGCATTCTCGATACATGGTGGCAGGTCGATCCCCGTTCATTTCGAGCGAAGGTTCTCTGCGATTCAGTGCCAGTTGCCCCGGCGCTGACACCGCTGACCGTCACACAGAATCGATTTGGCGATTCGCGAGTGGAAATCCCGCTGCCACACTTCATCGAGAATCGCGTGTACGCAGAGGTCACATGGATCGTGGAGTCGTGGTCCTGCCATTTGGATGAAGATGCAGCGGCGCGGATTGGGTGGCCAACCACCTGGCCTCAAGAGGTCGAGCGATGGCGACAGGCAAGCCCCAGTATTGATCCAGCCGATCCACAGATTCAAGCGCTGCGCAGCCAGGTGATGCAGAAGCTTCCGGCGGGCACTTTTCCGCTCCACGCCGCGAAAGAGATTGTTCGCACTGCAAGTCGCGCGCTGCTCAATGCCGATCATCGCGAGGGGCACACCTCGGGGGTCAAGACTCGCGGGATCCCAGTGTGGGGAGTTGCACAGGCACTCTCGTCGAACCTGGGAGGCGAGGCGGATGTCACTTGCATCTGTGTTGCATTACTTCGTGCGATGGGTTTCCCATCACGCCCTGTGATTGGAGTGATTCAGAACGAATCGAAACGCAAGAGTTCTGGTCCATCTGAACGGTTCTCTATGTGGGGAGAAGTTTTCATCCCAGAGATCGGCTGGGTTCCATTTGATCCCGATGCGATCCGAGGAGGCATCTCGATCACACACCCTCTCAACAGGGCGTGGGATGGATTCGGGAGTGATGCAGACTTCAATGAGCGTGTTCCAATCACACATGAACTCGACATCTCCAAGCCCAAGGCAAGCGATATTGGTCGAACAGCCTCGTACGCAGCACTCTGCAGACTCAAGACCAAGTTGGAACAACCCGGTCAGGGTCCGACGGACATTCTCATCCAGACATTGATCGTGAGCCGGGGTCGAGGGCGTGGCGGGTTGTGAACTCTCCTTGACGCACACCGATCAATGCTTCGAGATGCGAGACAATCAAGTGCGTGCATTCGTTGCGCCGTTCAATCGTTCCATGCGCAACGATCGCAGATGCGAATCGACCAACCGAACGAACACGTTCCCAGACCTTTGGGCGGATGATCAAGTTGGCTGATCCTGTTTCATCTTCGATCGTGACGAAAACGATGCCTTTGGCAGTGGCTGGGCGCTGACGGACCAGAACCAAGCCCGCGATCGCCGTGCGACTCCCACATGGGAAGGTCAGCGCGCATTGTGTTTGCTCGCACGATGTCACCCCCCGCTTCGTGAGCCACTCGCGTGCGAATGAGATGGGATGCGCCTTGAGCGAGAGACCACTGTGTTCGTAATCCGCAGTGACATGTGCAATTGCACTCATCGGCGGCAGCGCGTCCGTTGTGTCGGGTGGCTCGTGACATGCAGTGGTTGTAAAGAGCGGTGCATCTTGGATGCGAAGTCGCTGCGCTTGCCAGAGTGCGGCTTGACGATCGAGGTCTATTGAACGAAATGCGTCGGCGCGCGCTAGTTGGCGCATCGTGCGGATGCTGACGCCGCTTGCGCGCCAGAGGTCGTCGACAGATGTGTAGACGCGGTGTGCGGCGCGTGTCGCTGCGATGCGCCGACCATCCTCTTCGACGAGACCGCGAATCATGCGAAGTCCCAGCCGAAGTCCCAGCCGAAAGTCCAGCCGACGGTCCAGCCGAAAGTCCAGCCGACGGTCCAGCCGAAGACTGGGGTGACCAGACGGAGACGACTGCTGTTCGAGTGTGCAATCCCACTGACTGCAATTCACATCGATGGGAAGGACGGTCACCCCATGTCGCTGCGCATCCATCACAAGTTGCGCAGGTGCGTAGAAGCCCATCGGCTGACTATTCAAGAGTGCGCATGTGAACGCAGCAGGGTGATGGCACTTCAGCCACGCCGAGGCATAGACAAGATGCGCGAAACTGGCGGCGTGACTCTCTGGGAAACCATAGCCAGAAAAGCCTTGGATTTGGATGAACACCTGCTTGGCGAAGGTCGTCGAATACCCCCGCGCAATCATGCCTGTTTCGAGTTTCTCTTGAAATTGCGCGAGTTGGTTTCCGTTGCGTTTCCATGCCGCGATCGCACGGCGCAGTTGATCTGCTTCGCCTGGCGTGAACCCAGCTGCCACGATCGCCAATCGCATCGCCTGCTCCTGAAAGAGTGGAACACCAAGCGTGCGCTCGAGGATCTCTCGCACGGCTTCGCTTGGATAGGTCGCAACCTCTGCACCGCACCGTCTGCGTAAGTATGGATGCACCATATCACCTTGGATAGGTCCTGGTCGCACGATCGCGACTTCGATCACAAGGTCGTAGTAATTCTGGGGACGCAACCGTGGCAACATCGACATCTGGGCGCGGCTCTCGATCTGAAAGACTCCCACGGTGTCGGCGCGCGTCATCATGGCATAGGTCGCTGGGTCTTCTGGCGGGATCGTGTGCAGTGCGAGTTCGCGCACGCCCGTCTGTTCGATGCACTGCGGTGCCAGTTCGGCGGCCATCCCAGCCAATTCGAGAGCCTTGCGAATGCATGTCAGGATTCCCAGCGCAAGCACATCGATCTTGAGCATCCCCATCGCATCGATGTCGTCCTTGTCCCACTCAATCATCGTGCGACCGTCCATTGTTGCTTCGCGGATGGGCACGAGTTCGCAGAGCGGTCCCTCGGTGATGATGAATCCACCGCTGTGCTGTGACAAATGACGGGGAAATCCCTCCAATTCTGCGGCAAGACAAATGAGCGCGACCATCGCAGCACTCGTTGGATCAAAGCCCAGAGCGCGGATGTCTTCATCTGTAGGCGATGTGGGCAGTCCACGGACAAGTCGATCCACCGCATCCAAGGAAAATCCCAGCGCCTTCGCTGTCTCGCGCACCGCGAGTCGCCGTCGATAGCAGACGACTTCGGCGCAGAGTGCGGCACGCATGCGACCATAGCGCGTGAAGATGTATTGCATGACCTCTTCACGCCGTTCATGCTCGAAATCGATGTCGATATCGGGCGGTTCGTTCCGTTCGCGACTGATGAACCGTTCAAAGAGCACCTTCGTGCGTGCAGGGTCGACTGCCGTCACACCCAAGCAATAGCAGACCGCGCTGTTCGCCGCCGCACCGCGACCTTGACAGAGGATGCCGCGCGAGCGTGCGAAGCGCACCAGGTCGAAGACCGTCAGGAAGTAATTGGCGTATCCCAGTTCGTCGATCAGGGCAAACTCATAGGCGATTTGTTGCTGCACATCGGTTGGGATCCCCTGTGGATATCGCTCGTGTGCGCCGCGGTCCGTGACAGCACGGAGGTGATCCATGGCAGTCGTACCAACGGGCACCACCTCACTTGGATAGTGATAGCGCAGCGAGGAGAGTGAAAACCCCCTGCAACGCTCTGCGATTTCGAGACCGCGTTCGATCGCTTGTGGACACTCACGCCAGCGCGCATGCATGCACGCACCGTCGCGCAGATGTCGCTCTGCGTTGGGCAGTGTGGCAAATCCAACGGCGGAAACAGTCGTTCCGCAGCGGATGGCCGTGAGAACATCGTGCAACTGGCGGCGCGTTGGATCGTGAAACCGCACCCCATTGGTCGCCACAACTGGAACGCAGCAGGC
>SIAP01000031.1 GCA_009691725.1 Phycisphaerales bacterium | reverse complement strand
TGTCCCATTCGGAGATCCCAGGATCGAAGCTTGGTTACCAGCTCCCCTGGGCTTATCGCAGGTTCCTACGTCCTTCATCGCCTCTCGACGCCAAGGCATCCACCGTGTGCCCTTTCGAGCTTGGCCACGCCTACCAGATTCCGGCTTTCGCCGAACAGGAAGACGCAACCAGCACTTCAGGCTGCTCGTTTCAAACAAAGTTGAAACACAAACAAAAACTATTAACACTCGAGATGATTCTTGACTCAATATCATTTCACTTGCTTGCTGAAACCACTGGAAATCCAGTCATTTCAGCATGCGACATCTGATCCTCAATTGTCAAAGAACGGGCCAAAACCCGCTACACAGTCAAGGACTGCGCAGATCAGCAAGAATACAGAGGCGCAGGGTCTTGTCAAGTGTGTCCGCACACGCCAAAGCCTCGGGCGAATGACTCCCCGGAAAGCGGGTTTAGTGCCCAATAATCCCCCAATCTGCAACCAATTGAGGGTCGATGAGTTAGCCCCGAAGACATGAGTTGTCGCACGAAATGCGTTGGAATTGCGCCCAGAGAATCCAGCGGCACGCACAAGAAGGTGGACAGATTCAACTGCCGCCAGCGGCCGGAATCGCTGCGCTTGCCGACGCATTGGCGGCGGCGGCGGACTTAAATTTCTTGTACTTTTCTGAATTCTTGTCGCCATCGATTGTTCGGATGGACTGAATTCGCATTCCATCGGAATCGATGCGTTGGAAGACTGCGACGATGCTCCATCGTTCTACGCCACCGGACTGCTGCCCGGCGCCAGCGGTTCCTGCGTCTTCGAAGATGTCGACAAGAAACCACGGAGTTGAAAAATCCAGATTGCCTGCACTGGACTTCTTGGATCCACCCACCTGATCGCCAGGCGAAAGATCTTCTGCGGAACCCTTCAATTGTCCGTTGGCGTACCGAAACAACTCGACAGAGACGCGGCGTCCACCGACACCATCCCGCGCTGACCCATTTGTGACAAAGAAGGATGTCGCTGGAGGAATTGCCACTTCCTGACCCCAGCTGGAAGTTGCCGACCGCACCGCAAGCCCACGTGCGAGCGACTGCTGGTCTGCAACGAGGAGTATCTTCCGCGTGAAGAATGGATTGTAGATCTGGACGCTCGTGCGATATCGATATGTTGCTCCCGCGCGCACATCGAAGTCGTGGGTCCACGCCACCACCCTCTCCTTTGCCGCAAAACTCTCAGCAATCGCTGGCTTGGAGTCGCTCCCCGACTCTGATGGTGTGGGATATCGCTTTTCGAATACAGTGCGCAACCCATCGAGCTCCTTGCGCAAGACGCGTACCCGCCTGGTGAGCTGAATCCGACGGTCTTTCGATTCCTGCGTTTCCGCGCCGTCTGCACCAGATGCTCCCTTTTTCATGCTGCCACCCCCGCCCATGCCAAATCCGCCGCCCGGTTTGTCCTTGTCTCCCGCCGCATCGCCGCTATCACCACCCGTGCCACTGCCTGCCGGTGGGTCTAGTTCTCCCCCCGCAGCTTTCAAAGAATCTTCGGTGCGAGAGAGGGCCTTCTCTTTGGCCTGAATCCGTCGTTGCGACTGATCGCGCATCTGCTCCTCTGGAGTGACGACTATTGCAGTTACTGATCCGTTGAGCGATGGGGGAGAAAAGTTTCCGTGTGTCATCGGGATCAGCGGCGGCTGCAGCACATCCATCTGCATTTCATAACGCGAGAGATTGTTGAACACCGCATCACGCGTTGATGCGTTTGAACTCTCGGACTCCACGGCAGCTCGCCAAGAGTCCTGACCCTGACCCGGAACCGGAGGCACAACCACCACGGCCTCACTCCAGGTCCCATCCCCTGCGAGTTCTTGCCGTTCGAAAACGACATCGAGAATGAACAGCGAATCACTGATCCACGGTCGAGGAATCGCCGCCAAAGATGGGCTTTGCGCCATGCTTTCCATGGCGAGTTCCGCACGCATCGCGTCGAGGTCGATGACCGCCCAGGGAGTGGACCAGGTCACATCCATCGTGGCAGAAGACATGTATTTTGCGGCAAATTCTGGGTTTTCGGTTCGGAACTCGCTCGGGAGCTCCGCTCCTGCGACGGCATCGGCAGTGACGAGCGTGCCAATCACTTCGCTCGCTCCAAACGACGGGCTGAAGTACCACTGGCTCATCGAGACGGCTTGCCCCTCGAGCAACTTGGCCAGCGCACTTTGGTTGGGTGGGAGCGATGTCTTCGGCGAAACAGCGGCAATTTTTCGGCCATCGAACAACTCTTCGTTCGAGACGCGCTTTGGTTCTGGCAGCACGAGCGGCGACGGGGCATCAATGTCGAGTTTGCTCGAGAGGTCTGCCTCTTTTCGCCGCAGGCGCTCTTCAACAGCGTTGAGTGAAAGCGTTTCACTACCGACCTTGACGCCAACGCCCATGAACACCAGTTGTTGGAGCGTGACGAATGCGAGTGCCAATCCCGCGACAATCACCAACAACTTCTCGCAGTGCAGCTCTATAAAACTGGGTCTCTTCGATGACATCGTCTACTCCTGTGTCGGGGGGGAACTGACCTGACTTGCATCATCTGGAGCCAGGGCACTTTGAACCAAACCCGTGGTTCCAAGCTGCGCCCTCACTTCGTCGGGCATGAGTGGCCCGGTCCATTGCCGAAGCCAGACTGACTCGATGGCCATGATCAATGTCGAGACTGGTTGCTCACCGTAGACATACCCCTCTTGGATCGCCACGAATGGATCCACGGGAGTGATTTTGATGTCTGTGATCGCCATAAAATTTTGTCTTGCGAAACTGTCGGTCACGATCGGAATCTGTGCGGTTTCCACGATGAGTTTCACGCGTGTGCGGTAGACATCGTAGAGTTGATTGCTCGACCAACCGCGGAAGGAAATCCCATAGTTCGACATCGAGACCATCGCACTCGGATCGACCGGTGCGCCGGATGCGCCCACTCCAGGATTGGCGGGTTGCGAACCATCGACGATCTCCTCACCGCCCTCTGCACCGGTATCGGCGCCCTCAGGTGGTGCCGCATCGCCGAGCCGTCTATCGAATTGGATTGCGACGATTCGTTTCACCGGTCCGGTGATGATTGAGGCGCCCTCATTGAGCTTCTCGCAGGCTCCCAAGACATCTTCGGTGATCCAGAACCTCCACTGGAGATCCCAAAGCTTCTGGAAGTTTCCATTCTTTTGAGCGGTGCTGGGTGCCCCGATATCCGACCGATCCAGATACACCCCCCCTTCCAACGCGACTGAACGGTAGGCATTCAGTCGACGGTTGATGAGTTCTGTAGAGAGTTTGGCCTGCTGATCTTTCGTCAACAGAGTGTCGACGGTCTGATTCAATTCAGCCTGAATAAAGCTGAGTTTGAAGCGTTGCAGGGTGATCATCACATCTTCCTCTGCAGGAGGCAGGGTCGCACGGCAACGCTTCAGCAGCGCGTCGTAACGCGCCGTCAACTCATCGTGCAGGTCAAGATGGATTTGCTGCCGCCTCGAATCTCCAACGGGAATTCGCAGCGAAAGGAGTGGACGATGTCCCGCCTGATTGTGTTTGACCGCCGCCTGCGTGACGCCTCCGTTCGATGTTTCGCTGCCAGCCAGTCGAGTTCTGACCTCCTCGACCAGTTTGGGATTCACAGCAACCGCACCTTCTGTGGTTGGATTCCCAGGAACCGTGACTGAGACGTTGGTTCGCTCGAGGCCTGTCAAGTCAGTGATGAACTTCCCAAATGACTGCGCAGCGGCCTGATTTGTTTCGGCCATGGCCGAGCTCACCAGAGACGCAGCCACCACTGCGCTGATCGATACCAATGCCAACAACACGATCAGGATGTTCGCCTTCAACCAAATGGCAACCCGCCTTACCTTGTGAGGAACACCACCCGCATTCGAGACACCGCCATCGTCGCCATCGGGCTTCTTCCGTTGGAACATCTTCTTCAAGTCAAGTTTTGGGCTCATGAGAATTGCACGCTCAGCGCGTTCCAAGATGTGGTTGGGATCACTGCGTCACTTCTCCTGTTGCAGGCGTTGCGACAGGCAACCGAAGCGTCACAGTGAATTTGAAGATTCCCTCGTACTGAACATCGGAGGGAGTCAAGAGAATCGGCGCGCTGGGCAGTGGTGCCTCCTTTGCAAGATCGAGCGGCGGGAGTTTCTCCTCGGAAGAGACCTTCACGATGCGCACGCGGCGTGCTCCGCCTGCAGCGCCTCCATTTGATCCGCTGGCGCCATCACTACCGGTGGCGTTTGGATCATCTCCTGGTTGACCACCCGATCCGAGGTTGCCCCTGAATCCAGTGCTGTCATCCTTCATGGTTTCGCTGAACTTCTTGGTCAGCGCCCCTTGGCCAGACCCAGCCTGCCCGCCAGCGTTTGGATCGCCTGTCACGATCGCGATACCGCCGCCCGAATCTGGCTGTGTATCGGTGGAATCCTCGGGCACCTCTTCACGCTTGCCTCCGGTGATCTTCGCCCACCCTGGCACCTTGAGTGCCTGTTCACTGATATCGATGGTGTAGGGCGCGTCTGGTCGATCTTTGTTCGCTCGGAACCAATCGAGCACCCCATTGGGCTCATTGAAGAACCGCACAGGATCCTTGTTGGTGAGCGTCACGCGCATCGATACAGTGACCCGTCGCTGGCCCTCCAACGTGAGTGATGGCGCGCCCGAGAACTCCTCGAGTTGGATGAGGCGGCGATCACCTGCGGGAATCTGGCGGATCCGCTCGGGATCAGACCCGAGTTCCGCAACTGCTGGACGGGTTACACCGAGCGCAGCGTATGCATCGTTCACAAGGAACGGCCACACATTTCGATCGTCAAGGAGTGCAAGAAAATTGATGTCTGCGTTTCCCACTTCGGTGCCCTGTTGAGCATTGCGAAACTGCTTGACCAAACTTTCGCCCTGCCCGATGGTTCTTGCGGCCGTGGCGGACAACTCAGAGAGCTTGGAAATTTCGTTATGATCGAGCATGACACGGAGGAAGAGAGCAGCAGAAGTGATCATCAAGAGTGCTGCGACTGCGACAAACCATGGCATCTTCGCCTTCCATACCTTTCGGCGGATTCGCACCATTGGTGAAAGATTGAGTTCCACCTTCGCGCGACCTATCCCCTGAAGCGCAAGTCCAACCACTGTCAAAAGGTTTATCGAATGCGCCGCAAAGTCCGCTGCGTCGGGACCATTGGCTTGAATGCGCTTGAATTCCTCCAAGCGATCCACAGTCATTTGGAGGTCGGTGGCAATCTTTGTTCTCAAACCGGAGATCTTGAGGGTCGATCCAACCCCGTACGCGTGTTTGAGCGTAACTCCGTCATTCGACGCCTGATAAAACTCCCTCGACCGACCGATTTCATCGACGAGTTGTCCAGTCACTCGGCGCATCGCCATCGTCCGCGCTCGCAACACCTTCTCGCTGGGGGCACGATCGACCTTGATCTTCTCGGCTCGCGTGTAATTCACATTCTGACTTGCGAAAGCATCCGCAATTGCAGAAGTAAAATGGGAGCCGCCAACTGGAAATGTTCGGATCCAAAACTTGTCGCCATGCATGACGACCATGTCTGACGACGACGTCCCGATGTCGATGCATGCCTGTGGTTCTGTGCTCGGTTGATCGCCGAGTTGAAGGTCGTAGTAAATTGCGTTGTAGACCGCAACTGAGCTCAAGGTCAAAACATCCGGTTCGATGTCGCACTCCGCGTAGAGCGTCAGCAATTCCTGCAGTCGCTCGTTGGTGACTGCGAAGATTCCAATGCCGCACTGACCGGTTTCATCGGCGGGCAACATGTGGCTATCCCACTCCACTTCTTCGATCGGAAATGGGATTTGCTGCTTCGCCTCGTACTCGATCATGTTGCGCATGGACTTTGGATTCACCGATGGAATCGTGGCAAACCGAGCGAATGCAACGCTCCCGGGCAGGCTCATCACAATTGGCTCCGTCGCGAGTTTCTCGGCATGTTGTTGCACAAACTCGGCGAGCGTGATCCGAATCATTCCAGCCCGGTCGACAACGCTTGGGTCGGTCAGCACCCGTTGGTGCGGCATGACGGCAAAGTCTGTGGCTGTGACCACACCATCGACCACCTGCAATCGAATGGCTTTGAGTGCGAAGTCCCCGACTTCAATCCCCCATGCGACCTTGCTTGACTCCATGACGAATGGCTCCTGCGTGGATTATTGAGTTGCACGAATCAACGACTGATCCGTCATCCTATACGCCGCCGACGACTCAGGGATGCGATACGCTTGCCCATTATGGATTCGGACTCAACACAACCCTTGGACGGCGCTCCGGCGCCCTCACCTCTTCCTTCCGTTGGTGACATCAACGCAAGCCTCAATGCAGAAATCGAATCTGCGCTCGGGGGCATGACGGCGGGAGAGATTCTCGAAGCGACCCATACGCCGAGGCCTTCCAACAAGCCCGCCGGGACGAATCCCATTCGCCGCAGTTCAGATGGTCGCCAACTTCGATCAGGTCGCGTGATGGAAGTGCGCGGGAAAGATGTACTGGTTGAGTTTGGGCCAAAGAGTCAAGGAGTGTGCCCGCTCGACCACTTCGAAACGGCGCCGACTGCTGGCGCGCAATTGGAGTTCGTCGTCGAGCGGCTCGACCCATTCGAAGGCGTGCTGATTCTGGCGCGCGAAGGAATGGTGACGAAGGCATTCTGGGGAGACTTGCGCGTCGGACAAATCGTTGAGGCTCGCTGTGTCGGAATGAATGTTGGAGGGCTTGA
The DNA here is from genome assembly GCA_009691725.1 of Phycisphaerales bacterium. Lineage (GTDB taxonomy): Bacteria > Planctomycetota > Phycisphaerae > Phycisphaerales > SM1A02 > F1-60-MAGs104. The sequence goes on along the minus strand of SIAP01000031.1, from coordinate 11,608 downwards.
TATGGAAGTCGCCCACCATCATGCGTTCATGCCAGCTGCGCAAGTCGATCTGCGACATGTCGAAGACATCTCCATTTTCCTGGGACAAAAATTGCAGTGCGAGATTGTCGAATTACGCCGTAATCGTGGGCGAATGCTGTTGAGTCGGCGTCGTTTTCTTGAACGAGAGCGAATGGAGAAACGAGATGCGCTCTTGCGCGAGATCGAACTTGGATCCGTGCGCACGGCAACGATTGTGGCGTTGCAACCCTTCGGTGCGTTCGCAGACATTGGTGGCGTCGATGGGTTGATCCCAATGGGAGAGCTCGCGCACGGCATGATCAAGCAGGCGTCCGATGCCGTCGCCATTGGAGATGTGGTTGAGGTCAGGGTCATTCGAGTGGATCTCGCAAACGTGCCACCGCGAATCACGCTGAGTCGCCGCCAAATGATGACCGACCCCGTGGTCGCGCTCTTGGAGGGACTCCATGCTGGCGCAACAGTCACTGGAACCGTGCAACGGCTGATGGACTTCGGCGCCTTCGTCGAGATTGCACCGGGTGTTGAGGGATTGGTTCATGTTTCAGAAATCTCGCACGATCGCGTCGAAAGCCCTGCGAAAGTGCTCAAGATTGGCGAATCAGTTCAGGCAAAGGTGCTGGGAATGGACCCACAACGACGCCGCATCAGCCTGTCGATCAAGGCACTCAAGGATGCACCGGTCCGCGCGGAAGCGCGAGGGCGCCATGGTCGCGAGAAGGGCGAGGAGATTCAACCTCGCGAGGCCGATCCATCGATGCGGAAACTGCTGTTGCGATTCGGTGGAGTCGACTCCAACCTCAAGGGCGGCTTGGGTTAAGGGCGGGCGCAGGCTGTCCGAGGTCGTTCAGGAGCGCTGGGTAACTGGTTTGGACATCTGGTTGGACGAGGGGTGGACCATGGGTCAGCCCGCAGATGAGTTCGCAGGAGTGTCCTCCCACAAGTCCGTCAAATCGTGCCCATCGGTGGCGGATCGCACGAGAAGATAGGTCCGTGTCGCGCACGCCAATGCGACCGACAGAGCGCACGCGCCAACCAAGAGAAAGAGGATTGTTCGCCAGATATCCATCAGCGCAGCGCTGATCGATTGGGTGGTGGAAAGAAGAAGCGGGGGCGCGGATTGATATGGTTCGAGGAATCGCACTGATCCAAAGGACTCCAGCGCAGACGCTCCACTTGCGGAGTCGTACGCATCTGTTGCGACAACCCACATGGCTGTCGCCATCACGTCTGCGACGATCGAGGTGAGTGCAATCACGATGGTGGAGAGGACGAAACACCACAGCAAGTGCAGCGGACGCGCGCAGATGTAGGCACCTGCACGTTGGATGCTTTCAACAGCGTCGCACCCATCGCAGGCGACTGCGGGAGCGAGAAGTGGAGCGCCGATCACGACGACTGCGCACACGAGTGCGCAGAGTGCGCTCAAGAAAAGTGCAATCCCAAACAGAGCTCCGCCTGCGATGTCAAGGAGGGGAACATTGAAGAGAACTCCCATCAGCCACGACGGGATCCAGAGGGCCAACGCGAGGGTCACTCCAAAGATTGGTGCGCACACCAGAGAGGAAAGGCGTGGACGAATGAATGCATTGGCGTGCGCGAAGGACCACGCGCGGGAGGAGAGATCACCAGCGTTCAATCGACAGAGCACTCCTCCCCCCCACCCGCCTACGACGCAGATCACAAGTACAAAGAACACGGTGAACCAGGGTGCGGCGCGCCACGACGCGATCGGCACGCCGATCACGAGGTCGTGCATGTGGGCGAGCGCGACCGATGGGCTGCACTGGATGATGCCCCGCAATACCCCATAAAAGGACTGGCGAACTGCTTCGTTCAGGGCATCAAATGATGGGCGAGGTTTGGCAGCCTCGATCAGACTCGCGAGCGTTGCGTAGCGCGATCCATTGACAGGAGTACTCACCGACTGGGTTGCAGCCCTCCTGAGCAGCCCCTCAAGTTCATCAAGAGATGCCGCACGCGCTTGGACACGAAGTTCGGCTGGCAACTCAGCGACCACGACCGAGCGGACGGTTTCCACTGCCTCGATGAGCTGCTTTTCTCGCAGCGCGCCAGCGAAGAGTCCATCGGGAGGCGACGTCGCGGGCGCGAATCCATCCCAGAGTCGACCGCACGCGACGATTGTCAAGAGCAGCGCGAACGCGAGCGCGACGCGTGCAGGTCTGAGCGCAGCGCTGCCACCGCCAAAGAGTCTCAACGATGGAAACACAGATGCAAAATCCACGGAGTCAACGCGCCCGCGTTGTTGTGATGCGGCGGTTGGAGAGGGAGTCGTCTTCTGCTCAATGGTCATCGGGTGCGCATCATGCCACAAAAGCGATCGCCATGCCTGCGAGCGCGATGAGCGCGAGCACGGTCAAGAGCGCGACGATTACCCTGCGTGCGAGAAAGCGCGGTTGGGAGTGTGCCCCTCGCTTTGCGCGGAGCAGTCGCGAACCCCTCTGGGTCGGCGCGAGTCCCTCCATTTCCGCATAGGACCGTGGCGGTCGACCTGCGAAATCGCAGCCGCAGGTGGGGCAGCGTTGTTCGCACGCATGTCGATCCACGAATTTTCCACATCCGACGCATCGCGCTCGGTTCATCCTGAGAGTTGGCGACGCTCGTAGCATCTCGACCGAAAGTCTATGCCGCCATCTTGCTCCAACGGGGGAGGGTCATCCGCCTCGTTCTGTAGTATTCCCAGCCAATGCAAGATGAACTGACCGCCGTGCTTGAACGGCTGGAACTGGATCGAGATGGCTCCACCCAACGGCTCTTCGAGTTCCTTCGAATCCCCAGTGTCAGCGCGGATCCTGCGCACACTGGTGAAGTCGCGCGCGCCGCAAGGTGGGTATGCGATGAACTGAGACAGGTGGGGCTCAACGCTGTGGTGAAGCCCACTGCAGGGCACCCGATGGTGGTTGCAACGCATGAAGGACCCCCGGGATACGACGGACCGAGAATCTTGTACTACGGTCATTACGATGTCCAACCAGCTGATCCAGTCGCCCTCTGGAAGAGCGGTCCATTCGACCCCGTCCTTGTCGACGGACCGCGTGGAAAGCGCATCGTGGCGCGCGGAGCGGCGGATGACAAAGGCCAAGTCATGTCGTTCATCGAGGCATTCCGAGGATGGATCAAGTCCCACGGCACCCTGCCCTGCGCGGTCACAGTTCTCTTGGAGGGGGAAGAGGAATCGGGGAGTGAAAACCTTGAGCCATTTTTGAAATCCCACACTGCCGAATTGGCGGCAGACCTCTGCGTGGTGTCTGACACCGGGATGTGGGACATGCAGACCCCTGCGATCACGACGCGTTTGCGCGGACTCGTGTATGTCGAGATCACGATTCACGGACCTGACAAGGATCTGCATTCGGGGTTGTATGGTGGCGCCGTCGCGAATCCGATCAATGTGCTCGCATCGATTCTGGCATCCCTGCACGACGGCACCAGACGTGTCACACTTCCCGGGTTCTACGACGATGTGGAGGAGGTTTCGCCGTCGGTTCTGGCGCAGTGGAAGGCGCTGGGATTTGATGATGCGGAGTTCCTCGCCGGCGCTGGGATGGCAGATGACTTCGGCGAAATCGGTCGCTCGAACATGGAGCGCACCTGGAGCCGACCGACCTGCGATGTCAACGGGATTTACGGCGGATACATGGGCAAGGGTGCCAAGACGGTGATCGCATCGCACGCCACCGCGAAGGTCTCCTTTCGCCTCGTCGCGGCACAGGATCCGCGAAAGGTCATCCATTCGATCGAAACATTTGTGCGGGAGAGGCTTCCCGAAGGATGTCGCGCCGACTTCACTGAGTTTGGTGCGAATCCAGCCTTTCATGTCTCGGAGAAATCCCTGTATCTCGGTGCCGCCGAACGGGCACTCGCGCGCGTCTATGGCAAGCCCGCTGTCTTGATCGGTTCTGGTGGCAGCATCCCTGCGGTTGGCGCGATCTCGCGCATTCTCGGTGCGCCATCGATCCTGATGGGATTTGGACTGGAAGATGACTGCGTGCACTCGCCAAACGAGAAGTTTGAATTGGGTTGTTTCGAAGGAGCGAAGCGGAGTCACGCAGCATTGCTCTTCGAAGTCGGACAGATGCGGCGGTAGAGACTGATGCGCATGCAGTTCGCCCCCAAGCGAAGTCGTCTGGTGAGCACGATTGTGTGCGCAGTGGAGTGCGCCCTCGCGATCGCATTCGCCTTGGTCGTCGGTCACGCACGCGCGGACGGACCGGTGTCGATCACGCTTGACCACTTCGGAGTGGGCGACCACTTTCGAAGCGGTGACACAGTCGCAGCGCGCTTCGTCTTGCGCGGAGAATTGGATTCGCCCACTCCCATTGAGATTGCATGGGAATTGCCAGATGGAAATGGCGACATCGCACAGGTCACTCGCCGGTTGGTGCTCGACCCGGGGCAACCCGTCACGACGTGGCTCTACGCCCGAATCCCACCACAGCAGAACTCAACTTTCGTGATGACCGAGGTGTACACGGTTCGAGTTTGGGAGGAATCCAACGGAACCCGAGTGAGAGAACTCGGGTCGGCGCGCATCTCGCCAGCAAGTAGTTCCACTCCGACTGTGGCGGTGGCGCTCAACGACGACATCCTCGGCGTGGTGGGCACGGGGAGGATGGGACTGGATCCCTACACGCTGCCCGCGCCTGGCTCGAGCGTCATTCCATCCATGAACGCGAGCACCCGCATCGCACGCGGAATTCGACCACAGGACATGCCCGATCGATGGGAGGGGCTCTCGCAATTTTCTGCGTTGATCTGGGCTGATGGCAGTCCGCAAGCGCTCACGGGTGATGCCGCGACTGCACTGCGTGAGTGGATCAGTCGTGGCGGACTCTTCGTCGTGATTGTGCCAGAAACCGCAGATCCGTGGGGACTCACCACTCCAGTGCGCCACCCACTGGGCGAGTTGATGCCGCGCTGGGATGTCCAGAGGAATGATGCCATTTCGATTCGGGCGCTTCTGCCGATCGTCAGTCAGAGCGAACGATTGTTGAACCCCGCCGCATCAATGCCTGTGTTGTTCTTTCTGGAGCCTCATGCCGGCGATCCGTTCGAGCGGTTCATCCTGCTCCCCGTGCCTCGGATTGCGAGTACCGGATTCGCAGAGCCGCGCAAGGGCTCGCTCGATGGCAAGACCATTGCGGTCACACGCGCCTACGGACATGGTCGCATCACCGTGATTGGATTGGATGTCGATGGGCTGAATCGACGATCTCTGCAGACGAGTGGAATCCCGCAGGCTGATGTGTTTTGGAATCGCGTTCTTGGTCGTCGCGCCGACACCCCCTCGAGCGAGGAGTATCAGCGCCTCATTGACGCGAAACGATTTCTCGTGACCGCACCGAGCTTCACGGATCTGGGAAATGGCGAAGTCTTTTCGGACATCATCGAGATGCCTGGAGAGGCTGCGCTTGGAATTCTCGCTGCATTCCTGCTCTTCGTGGCCTACTGGGTGATCGCGGGACCAGGTGGGTTTGCGATTCTGAAATGGCGCAAGTGTGAACGGCATGCGTGGATGGCATTTGTGGCGACAGCGCTTTCATTCGGAGCCGGCGTGTGGTGCATCGGTGCCGCAATGAGTTCGAATCAGGCGCGCATTCAGCACCTCACCGTATTGGATTCCATCGCCCGTCCACTCGATTTGCAGCCGAAGGATGATCCAGGATGGGCCCGCGCCACCTGCTGGTTTGGGGCGTTTCTGCCTGGATATTCACCCACGACCATCGCGCTCGATCCTCGAAGCGATCGACGGAACAGACTCGTTGCGTGGTCACCGCCGCCCGGCGGCAACCAGAGCATCTTTCCAAATCCGGCGCGCACAGCACTCCCGGTGGAGCGACCGGCGACGCTCGAAGTTGCGGCGCGCGCGACAACCGCCAGCTTTGAAGCGCAGTGGATTGGAGCGATCGATCGGGATTGGGGACGCGCTCCTTTCACACCAGACCCACTGCGACCACTGGAGCAGCGTGTGTATGCCGGGAGTCCCATTCGAGTTCACCTGTCAGGGCTCATCGAACACGCGATGCCCGGTCCGCTTCGAAATGTAGGGTTCATTCACATCACGCCGATTCGCAACCCTGCACCCGCAGCGGACCTGGCGAATCTTGGCATGAACACGCCATCCGATGCGCTCCCAAACATCGGTCGGTTTGCGATCATGACGGAGTGGAATCCACGTTCGCCCATCGAAGTGAGCGAGATTTTCTACCCTGGTGGTCCGCTCGGCGTGGATGAACGAATTGGCGATCTCGCACATGCGCTTCGGGCGCGGTATGAGGATCCGTTCAAGAAAGACCAACTCCGTATTCGGTTGGATGCGCTGCTGACTGCGGATCGGCGCAGACTCTTCCTCGACATGCTCGGGCTCTACAACATGCTGCAACCCCCCGAGTACATCGCGAATCCTCCTGAAGACCACGTGGCGGTGCGAGCCGAGCGGATGATCGGACGATCCATCGATCTCTCACCATGGTTCACCACTCCATGTCTCATCGTCTTTGGGTATCTCGACGCCGCATCGTGTCCTGTGCCGATCGAGATAGATGGACAACGCGTTCCGAGCGATGGCGTTGTCCTGGTTCGAACGGTTTTTCCACTGCCGCTGGACGAGCGGTTTGCCGCTCCCGCGAGCGACTAGAGTTGTGCGATGGCGATGATTGAGACGGTCAACCTCACCCGCAAGTACGGTGAACTTACCGCACTGGACAATTTGAATCTGACGATCGATGAGGGCGAGTGCTTCGGATTCATCGGACCAAATGGCGCAGGTAAGACAACAACAATCAAGATTCTTGCGACACTTCTCAAGCCGACATGGGGAGAGGCGCGAGTCGATGGTCATGTTGTGGGGTATCAGAATCATCTGATCCGACCCGTCATTGGTTATGTTCCAGATTTCTTGGGTGCATACGATGACATGCTGGTGAGTGAATATCTGGAGTTCTTCGCTGCGTGTTATGGCATTCACGGCGAGAAACGAATGCGCGTGGTTGGCGAAGTGCTCGAACTCACGGATCTGAGATCAAAGCGCGCGGCGGATGTGAATGGTCTTTCGCGCGGGATGCAGCAACGGCTCTCAGTGGCGCGAGTGCTGCTCCATGATCCAAAGGTTCTGCTCATGGACGAGCCATCGAGCGGACTTGATCCGCGCGCGCGCATCGAGATGCGCGAACTCTTGAAGGAACTCCGGCGGATGGGCAAGACGATTCTCATCTCATCGCACATCCTGTTCGAGTTGGCGGAACTCTGCACCGCTGTCGGTGTTGTCGAACAGGGAAAACTGGTTTTTTCTGGGGCAGTCTCCGAAATGATGGCGCGTGCTGGAGGCGGAAGCGTCGTGCATGTCGTCGTCGACGAGCGCCCACAAGAAGCGGCTGCGCTGCTGAAGGGAGTCGCGGGTATTCTGAAGGTGACCTTGGAACGCGAAGAGCGGGCAATCCGAATTGATGTGACGATCGATCCCAAGAGTGGAATGACCGTCAGCGACATTCCGAGTCGGCTGATCGCGCAGGGTTTTCGAGTTGCACGGTTTTCACAGGAACCGATGAATCTTGAAACTGCGTTCATGCGTCTGACGAAAGGAATCGTCTCGTAAGCTGCCATGAAAGTTCTCCTCGCCGCAAATCCAGAACGCCCCGCAACGGCGATGATCCTCGACGAGGTTCGATCGATCCTTTCGCAACACGCCGAAATCGTGGCGGAATTGGCGGCCGACAGCGCAGTCCTCTCTTCGAATCTAGCGTTTGAACGAATGGTGGCAGTCGGTGGCGATGGAACGCTCATCGCACAAGTACGCCGCATTCTCGAGCGTGGAGTTCCAATGATCGGCGTGAATTCGGGTCGATTGGGATTTCTCGCCGAGTTCGATCTTGCTTCGTTTGAGGCGCATGCACAGATGATTTTTGGACCAACTCCCTTGGTGCGACAACGGCTCGTGATGGATGTGATGGTGAAGCGCAAGGACTCGACGGTCGTGTTTCACGGCATCGCAATCAATGACGCAGTGGTGACTGCTGGTCCCCCGTTTCGGATGATCGAATTGCAACTGAGGTTCTCCAATGAACAGGGGTTTTCCAACGCGCCACGGGTCTCAGGGGAACACGGATTCTCGAACGAGTTGGGCCCCGATGTGTCGGGCGATGGGGTCATCATCGCGAGCCCGCTGGGATCGACTGCGTACAGCGTTTCTGCTGGTGGTCCGATCGTTCACCCAGATGTCGAGGCTTTGATTGTGACGCCGATCTGCCCTCACAGCCTCGGATTTCGGCCAATCGTGGTGCCGAGTCACTTGGATATCTCGGTTCGAGTCGTGCGGGCGAATGAGGGAACGACACTCGTTCTCGACGGTCAGACCAATGTTCGACTCTCCGCCGGCGACACCGTGCAGGTTGGGCGACACCAGTCGATGGCTCGATTGGTTGGAAACCCGGATGTCAACTATTGGCAGCAACTGCTGTCGAAGATGCGATGGGCAGCGCCGCCGACATACCGCGATCGCGGCGTCTAGGCACTGGATGGGAGTGCGCAGAGGGCGCGCTCATGGGATTTGGAAAGCATGGCAATGGCGACGGTTGCGCCGAGTAATGCGCAGAACATGTCCCACTGCGCGTCCCACACATCTCCTTGCGATCCAAGGAACGCATCTGCAGATGCCCCCAGTGACACGGAGGCGGCCCACTCGATCATCTCGAAGCATCCGCTGAACGCAAGCGCCATCGACACGGAAATCACGGCGAGCCACTTCCCCGTTCTCAGCGGCGAAGTGCGCCGCAGCGCTTCCCGAGCGACGAGTGCTGGCACGAATCCCTGCGCGAAATGTCCCAAGCGGTCGTAGTCGTTGCGAGCAAGACCCCACCACTCTTGCGCCCACAGCCCCAGTGGCACTCGCTCGTATGTGTAATGCCCGCCGACAAGCAGGATGATCGCATGAATTGTCAGCAAGACGAGGAGCAGTTGCGTGACGCCGTGGCGCCGTGCGATCCACACAACCACCGGGAGTCCAACGAGAACCCATGACACTTCCATCCACCATGTGAGCCAGTCCAAGGGGTTGAGTGCGGACCAGACGATAACGGCGACAACAATGAGCCCAAGGATCATGCCTCGTCGTGGGGACCTGGGTCGATCGAGCGCGGTTGACGCCGGCGGCTGCATCGTGACACGGTAGTGCATCGACTCCAGATCGTCTCTTTTTCGATACCTTTCTTGGATGATCGACATCAAGGCGTTTCGAGAAGACCCAGACAGATTTGTGCGTGGCGCCGCCGAGAAACAGATGTCGGTCGACTTTGACCGACTCAGCACGCTCGATGAACAACGGCGCGCAGTCCTCATCGAACTCGAGCAGAAGCGAGCCGAGCAGAATCGCCTTGGCAAGGAGAGTGGTCCGCGCATTGGGAAGCTGAAGGGTCAATTGAAAAGTGCGTCAGAGGGCGATCGCGCAGAGTTGCTCAAGGCGCTCGTCGATCTCGAAGCGACGCCCGTTCGACTCAAGAGTGAAATCGCTGCACTCGAACAGGTGCTCGCAGAGATTGAACCTACGTGGTATGCGATCCTGTTGACGGTGCCACAGCCTCCTGCGGCCGATGTTCCACGGGGAAAGGGCAGCGATGACAATATTGAAGTACGTCGGTGGAATCCTGCGGGATTCGATAACGGAGTTCCCTTTGCGCAGTCGCGCGGGTTTGCGCCAAAGACGCATCAAGAACTCGTGCGCTCGCTTGGACTGGTGGACTTCGAGCGCGGAGTCAAGATGTCCGGGACCCGCCACTATGTGCTGACTGGAATGGGGATGCGATTGCATCAGGCGATTCTCCGGTATGCGCTGGACTTCATGGCAGATCAGCGGGGATTCCAGCCGATTGGCGTCCCCGTCATTGTGCGAGAAGAGTGCATGATTGGAACTGGTTTTTTCCCCGCGGGTCGCGAGCAGGCCTATCACTTGGAAGAATCCAAACGCGGGAGCAACCACGATCTTTTCCTGACTGGCACGGGCGAAGTTGGACTGATGGGATTGCACGCCGACGAAATCATTCCCATCGATGCGTTGCCGCTGAAGTATGTCACGCTCTCGACCTGCTTTCGCCGCGAGGCTGGCGCGGCTGGCAAGGACACAGCAGGGCTCTATCGCATCCACCAGTTCGACAAGGTTGAGCAGGTTGTGGTCTGCAAGGCAGATGACGCACAGAGTCGTGCGTGGCACGCCACCATGTTGGAGTCCGTCGAGATGATTTTGCAGTCACTGGACCTGCCCTATCGATTGCTCCAATGCTGCACAGGCGATCTTGGCGTCAAGAATGAAGACATGATCGATGTTGAGTGCTGGATGCCCGGTCGTGGCGATGGTGGGGCGTATGGCGAAACGCATTCCGCAAGTCGATTGGGTGACTATCAGTGCCGTCGGCTGAACCTGCGGTACAAGGATGAGCAGGGTCGAATGACCCACGCCTACGCGCTCAACAATACGGTGGTCGCGAGTCCTCGCATTCTGATCCCGTTGCTTGAAATGCACCAGAATGCCGATGGATCGGTCACAATTCCAGTGCCGCTTCGATGCCACATGGGCGGTCGCGAACGGATTGAAGCCCGATGAATTGAATCGGTGCGTTAGGGTCGTCCGCCGGTATTCACGATCGGATATGGACTGAGCATCGACGGCTTGTTCATCAGCCAGAAGCGCGCCCAGTCATCCTGAACCTGACGGAGATCCACATCTCCCACCACGGCGGAGTTCATGTATGCCTCGTTCACGGAGAGCGAAGTGCCCGCGAGTTCCGGCGTGAGGTTTTTCGCAATCGTCATGGCGTTGGCGCAGTAGGACTTGTCGCACGAGTCATTTAACGCGCGCCATTTGGTCCAGGTCGCATCGGAGTATCCACCGTTGAACCGATATGAATCTGAGGCGCGCTCGGTTGCGAGTGCGCCACGGAAGTCAACGAGCGACCTGCGCGTGGCGGAGTCGAGAAAAGCGAGCCGGTAGTCGCTCGCGGGAACATCGATCCAGTCAGTCGGGAGTTGCGCTTGCACCTGCTTGAGCGGCACAGAATTTGGTTGGTTTGGAGTCTGGCAAGCTGCCACAAAGCACATCGAGGCGATCAGTGGAAGGAACTTGAAACACTTCATGGGAGGCGTCCTACTCGGGGTGGCTCACGAACTTGGATCTTGCATCAAGACCCTAGAACTTGATGCTAAAGCCCGTCGCGAGGGGTGTCAACAGTTTGGCGATCCTGATGGTTGCGAGGACGCCTTCGTTGCGGGCGCGAAATCGCCAATCCACACCATCGTCTTCTGCGCAAGGCGATCCAGCGCGGTGGCGGAGAGTTCAATGTGCGATTCCAGCGTGTCTTCCAACTTGTTGTGGCTGATGCCGAGCAGACTCTGCACAAAGATCATGACCGTTGGGATGCCAGCCCGTGATACTTCTGCGGCATCATGAAGTGGACCCGAGGGCAAACGAATCGTTGGCTGCCCCAGTTCTGCGATGGATTCATCGCACAGCGCAATGAGTTGTTCGTGAAACAGGATGGGTTCGATCTGCCACAGACGCTCCCAGCGCACGGCGACCTGCCCT
>SIAP01000030.1 GCA_009691725.1 Phycisphaerales bacterium | reverse complement strand
CACTGCCAGCCGCCGCACCACTGCCAGCCGCCGCACCGCCCGCACCTGCGGAGCAGTCGCTCGAGGGGATTCGCAAGCACCCTCTCGTCCGCGAAGCGGCAGAAATTCTGGACGCTGCCGTGACTCGCGTGTCGGCGCGCTCGACGACTCGGACGAATCCACCGGCGGGGAGCCACTGATATGTCACGCAACACCCTCGAGAAGAGTCCATATTCCCAGAGCGTCAATCGACTCATCGAAGCGCTGACGATGCTGCCGGGAATTGGTCGTCGCACCGCAGAACGCCTGGCATTCTGGGTGCTGAAGTCTTCGAGCGAAGATGCACTCGCGCTCGCGGAGGCCATCGCAGCAGTGAAGCGCACTGTGCGTCATTGTCCAATCTGTTGGAACCCAGCAGATCTGTCGCCCTGTCACATTTGCGCCGATGTCCGGCGCGATGGTTCGATCATCATGGTGGTCGAGCAGCCGAAGGATCTCATCAATCTCGAACTAACTGGGTCCTTCAACGGGGTCTATCACGTCTTGATGGGTCGTCTTGATCCACTCGATGGCGTGGGTCCAGAAAGTATCACTGCGAGCGATCTCTTTGCTCGAACCTCTGATCCTGCGCGCAACGCACGCGGCGTGGAAGTGCGAGAGGTGGTGCTCGCGCTCAATCCAGATCTTGAAGGAGATTCGACGAGTCTGTACATCGCAGATGCGCTCTCGAAGAGTTCGATACGCGTCACGCGCCTTGCACGGGGGCTCCCCAGCGGTTCGCAGATCGAATTCGCAAATCGAGCAGCGCTCGCCGACGCGATCTCGCTGCGTCAACCACTCTGACGCGCGGGATTCACTTCAGCGCTCGATATCATCGCGGCATGCGGTTCGACCTCTCACAGCAGGCGCATCTTCGCCTTGGGCAGCAACTCAAGTTGTCGCCGCGAGTGATTCAGTCGATGGAGATTTTGCAGATGCCGCTGACGACACTCGAGGAGCGCATCGAAAATGAACTGGAGTCGAATGTCGCACTCGAACAAGAAGAAGGTGAGCACACCGCCGAGTCCATCGCTTCGCCGACTGGTGCAGACGCAACCGACGCACCGCCCGCAGACGACCCGCCTCCTGCAGGGCTCGATCGATTCCAACGTGCGCAAGAGTTGCACGATCGCAGCGAGGATGACTCCGCTGCGGAAAACTGGCGCGAGTCCGCTCGACTCGATGGTGAGTTTGATCCACGCGCTGCCGCGTTGGCAAGTGCCCCCGCACAGGGGCAGAATCTCGAAGATGTGCTGCTCGATCAGTGGGCGCTCTGTGAGGCATCGGCACCGATCATGGTTGCAGGTCGCGTGCTGCTCTCGAACATTGACGAGAATGGTTTTCTCAGTCGAACGCTCGAAGAGATTGCCCAGGAGTGCGCGGACCAATCCCCCGATTCCCCCGATCTGCCGCTGCTGACAGAGGCGTTGAAGCGACTGCAGATGCATCTCGAACCCGTCGGGATCGCAGCGCGAAATCTTGCCGAGTGCATCACGTTGCAACTCGATGCGCGCGAAGCAAACGAACCGCCCAGCCCATCCGACACGAGATTCGCAGATGCTCGGCTGCTCGTCGAGACAGATTTACAAGACTTAAAGATGAATCGCGCCAGCGCAATCAGGCACCGGCACGAGTGGACGAGAGAGCGTCTCGACGGGGCGCGCGAAATGCTGCGGCGTTGCGATCCAGCACCCGCGCGGTCACTGGTTGTCGAGAGCGCGACCGTCATTCGCGCCGATGCCATCATTGAATACGACACCGTGACCGACACGTACTCCGCACGCCTTGCCAATGGCGTCCTGCCGAATCTGCGCGTGAGTGAGGAGTACCTCAAGATACTCAAGGCCAAGCGGACGGATGAGCCAACGAAGATTCTGCTGACCGATGGCATCAAGCGGGCGCAGTGGTTCATCGATGCGATCGAGCAACGGGGCGCAACATTGCTGCGCGTTGTGAATCAGGTCATTGCGAATCAGCGCGAGTGGTTGGATGTCGGCGGAGGATCACTCAAGCCACTTCCGATGACGCAGGTTGCGCGCGAGATGGAATTGAATGTCAGCACGATTAGCCGAGCGGTCGCTGGCAAGTGGATCGAGACGCCCCGAGGTGTTTTCGAGTTGCGGAAACTCTTTGCGGGGGGAACCGAAACTGAATCTGGGAGCGACATCTCGTGGGTTGCTGTGAAGGCAGTGGTTCAGGAAGTCATCAGCGGTGAAGACAAATCGGCACCACTTTCGGATGCAGCGATCGCACTGGCATTGAAGGCGCGGGGGATCCCGCTCGCGCGGCGAACGGTTGTGAAGTACCGCGAACAATTGGGACTCCCTGCGGCGCGGTTGCGTCAGGTGTCTGCGACAGACTGATGCGCTGCCGCGGCTGCGAATACGAGCTCTGGAACCTTGCGCCGGGAGCGTGCCCCGAGTGTGGACTCCCGTGGACATTCGAGGAGCGCAGGTTTCAGCCCAATGCGGCGCAGTTTCTCTGCCCTCACTGCGAGCACGCGTACTCGGGATCTGATGATGCTGGATTGCCAGTGCCTCGGCAGTTCAACTGCGTTGAATGTCAGCAAGAAGTATCGCTCATATGCATGCGCGCACTCCCTGCGCCAGGCACGGATGGCGCGCAAGCGATGGCGGATGTTCATCCGTGGCTTCGGCGAGCGCGTGTGGGTCGAGTGCGCTCCTTTCGACGAACGACGATCGAGGCACTCCTGCGCCCGACGAATCTCGGCGCCGCGCTCGCGCCACAGGTCGCGCTGCGCGATGCGCTGACATATTCGATGTTCTGCGGCTCTCTCGGCGTGCTCGGTGGTGTCGGAGCGCCCTTCGCGTTCATCATGTTTCTCAACACTGGATGGCGAAACATGACCTCGCTGCTGCAGAGCACGGCGATCCTGTTTGGGGTCACGCTGGCTGCAGTCGTCCTGTTTCAGTGTGGGCTCTTGTTGTGGGGCTGTGCGGCGCACTTGCTATTGCGTGCCACGGGTCCAGTCGTTCGTCCATGGAAGACCACTGCCAGCGCGATTTTGTATTGCTCTGCGCCACTGGTGTTCAGTGCGCTTCCCTGCTGTTGCGTGTACATCTTTTGCGTCAGTCTTGTGTGGATGATGATCAGTGCACTCTTTGCGGTGGTCGGCGCGCAACGTGTGAGCGCAGGACGCGCTGCCTTTGCCGTGTTGTGCCCATCGGTCTTGTTGCTCGGTTCGATCATCGCGGTGTTCTTCTGGGCATTCGTCACGGTCGCGCTCGGTGGGATCAATCTGCCGAGTCCCGCCAACCCATCCCAGCAGTCATCCCAGCAGTCATCCCTCTTCGCACCAGCGGATCCTTCGCAAGGGCCAGCGCCGACACTGTCAGACCCGCAGAGTCTCCCAGCGCCTTGAACGAAATCGCGCCAAGAACATGAGCCCACGGATCACCAGTTCTCCACACAGTGCGATCCAGATACCAAGCAGTCCGTATCCCATCCAGATGCCCAGCACCCATGCGAGTGGAAGTCGGATGCAGTAACTACTTACGACCGTGATCCACAAACATGCGTTCGTGTCGCCGACGCCTCGCAGTCCCGTGCGAATGACCATGGCGAGCGCAAAGAAGACTTGAATGATTCCGCACGTGAAGAGAATCGGTGGAACTTCAGAGACATGAATCGGCTCGCGACTGATGACGCGCGTCAGCGGTTCGCCGAGCGTCATGAAAAGGATTCCCAGCAGCCCCATGATGACGCACCCAACAATTGTGCATGCGCTGATCGCTTGGCGCGCACGTGCGACATTGCCTGCGCCGATGTACTGACCTGCGAGAGCGCCAGCGGCAATTCCCATCGCAAAGCCTGGGAGGAATGAGAAGGACTCCCATTGCACTGCGATCATGTGCGCGCCGATCAGACCATCGCCGGGCTTGCCCTGCGAGATGCGTTCGTGCGCGACCATGCCGATGAAGAACATGACAAAGAGATTGACCCCCCAGAGCGCAACGCCTTCCGCAAAGTTTGGGACGCCGATGCGAATGATGCGCCACAGCATGTCGCGGGTCGGCCGCAGGTGCCGCGCACGGGGGTGGAAGTCGGGCGCGCCTCGGCGAAGTGCGCGCAGTGTCAGCAGAGCTCCAACTACGTACGAGATCGCAGTCCCCGCTGCGATGCCGATGACCCCCCATCGCGCGCCGTCGATGCCCAGCACGTTGGGAATGACCAACGATCCTGCGTGATACTCCGCTCCAGAGAGGATCCACGATGCGACGACATTCACAACATTCACACCGACGGCAATCCACGCGGGGGTCCATGTTTCGCCGGCGCCGTGCAGGCACATGGAGCCAACGGTCATCACTCCAGTTGCAGGCATCACCACCGCAAGGATGCGCACGAAGTGAATGCAGAACTCCGCCGATGCGCCGTGGAGTCCAGCGAGGCGTGTGAGGGGGACAACGGCAAACCAGAGAACCGCTCCGATGAGAACACCCCAGAGCAGGCTGAACAGAATCGCCTGTCCACACGCGGATTCACCCTCGCCCTGCCGTCCAGCACCCATGGCGCGAGCGATGATCGCCTGTGCGCCGACCCCGAGTCCCGCCAGCGCAATGCCGATGAACCATGCGACATAGGAGCCGATGCCGATGCCATCGAGCGCGGGGACCACTGTGTCTCCGGGCAAACTGCCAGCGATCATCTTGTCGACCAATCCAACACACGCCGCCACGAGTTGCTGCAAGAGAACCGGAATCGCGAGTGTCCAAATCGCACTCCACATGGAGAGCCCAGCGAGTCTGCCGCTTTGGATCTCGCCATCGAGCGCGCTTTCGGCCTCGATCACCGCAATCGCGCCATCCACGGGATCATCTGGACCGACAGCTGTCGCCGCCGATTCAAAAACTCTCTCGTGATTTGAAGCGTTCAAATCCCGACTCATCCGATGGGCGGCGGGGCGATGGGAGCGGGAGGCTCGTCGTGGGTCTTGCGTTGTCCTGCGTCATTCAGCCCTGTGGGAACTCTTGGAGATTGCCACTGTGGGATGTCCCAGAAGACGACATAATCCCAGAAGGCCATGTGGCGTTGATAGGTTGGGTACAGATAGTTGTTCTCGTCCACAAAGCGATCTGCTTCGGGAGTCGTTGAATACCAGCCGAGCCAACGGGTCCGATACAGTCCCAGATCGTGTCCAGTCATCAGTCGCAAACTGTCGAGCGCGGCCACGTTGACGGTGAGTTCACTGTGGTCGAGCGCTGCGACCAATCCTTGAAAGACATCGTCCTGCGGATACTGCCCCAATCCGATCGCCAATTCAACGCGCGTCTCTTGTGTTTCAGACTCCTCTTGCAACTTCCGCCACATCGTCTCGGTGACCGCGGGGTTGTGGATGCGTTGGAGTCCGATGGCTGCGGCGAGGCGGACGTGCGGGAATGCGCTGGAGAGTCGCTCTGCGATCAAGAGAGCATCTTCGGAGTGTCCGAATTGCGAGAGTGCGCGGATCGCTGCGGCCTGCACGAGGGGATCCCTCATGTCTTTCACATAAAAGCGGTAGAGCTTCACGTAGGCATCGACGCCGCCGAAACTAGACGTGCCCAAGAGAACTACTCCACGACGCATATTTTCAGCGTCGGTCGTGTCGACGGCCCACTGCGCAGCCTCCTGCGGCGATGGCGGCATCAACACATCGCCCATCGAGCGAAAATCAGAACCAATTGTGTCGCAACTCATCAACGATATTGGGATGACCAACGCGCAACTGGCGATGGCGATTCGCAGAGGTTGATGAAAGAGGCAGGTCATCATCGTGGATTCTTCCAGGATCGCCTAGCTCCCGGGGGTGGGTGTGCCACAATCGAACGAGACTGGAACGAGGCAGACGAAGGTCAAGTCCGATGAGCCTTCGTTGACGAATTGGTGCATTCGATTTGGTTCGATGAAGAGGACGTCGCCAGCGCGGCACTGATGAAACTCGCCGTCGTACTCGACGCGTGCCTCTCCTGCGGTGATGATCACTTCATGCTCGTAGTTGTGTTGGTGGCGTGGGGTGTTTCCGCCGGTCCCAACGGTGTAGTGACGCATTGCGAATGTTGGCGCACCGTCCTTTCGGCCGACCATCAATCGCATCGACACGCCGGCGGCGCCGACCATCTGCACCGCCACGGGATCCACCTCTTCGACGCGCCGTTTCAGCATGGACGAGAGGGTAGCGGTTATGTTCTCACCGTGGCAAAGCTTCGCATCAAAGGGTTCCCCCTCGGCGCATGGCAGACCAATTGTTGGCTCGTGTGGATCGACGATGTCGCTGCGCGGCCGGGATGGATCATCGACACTGGCGATCACCCTGCGCCATTGATCGCCGCAGTGCGAGCGCATGGCATTGCGGTTGAGGCAATTCTCTTTACCCACGCGCACCTCGATCACATCATGGGACTCGAGGAAGTCGTCGCGGCGCTGGGGGACATCCCACGACACGCCCATCCGCTGGAACACGCATGGTTCGGCGATCCGCAACTCAATCTCTCGGCGTTCGCAGGGGTCCCTCCAGTCTCAGTGCGTGGACCGACGCACTCCATCGTCGATGGCGACACGCTCTCTCTCGGTGTGGTCACCTGGCGCGCCGTGCATACTCCTGGTCACTCTCCAGGCAGTGTGAGTTTCGTGTGCGATGCTGCGAAGGTGGTCATCGCTGGGGACACGCTGTTTGCTGGTTCCATCGGGCGCTCGGACTTTCCCGGCAGCGATGGTCACATCCTGCTGCACTCGATTCACAGCAAACTCATGACGCTGCCAGACGAATTCGTGGTCCATCCCGGGCATGGGCCCTCAACCACCATCGGCACCGAGCGGCGAAACAATTCCTGGCTGCAAGAGTAGTTCGCTGCACCACGCATCCATACGCGCGCGGAGCACATCGAGAGGCAGCGGACCAGCACAGAGCAGGTGATCGTGAAATACACGCAGATCGAACCGCGATGAGAGTCTGGTCTCGCAGTCGGCCCGAATGCGACGGATCTCCAGTTCGCCAATCTTGTAGCCGCACGCTTGTCCGGGCCAGCCGATGTACCGATCGATTTCACGGGCGATATTGAGTTTGGAGAGCGCAGTGTTGCCCTCCATGAAGGTGATCGCTTCGGCGCGGCTCATGCCAAAGGAGTGCATGCCTGTGTCCACCACCAGACGGCACGCACGCCACATTTCGTAGAGCAATCGCCCGAAATCGTCGTATGGGTTTTCGTAGAGCCCCATCGCAATTCCAAGGCGTTCTGCGTAGAGCGCCCAGCCTTCAACGAACGCGGTTGAATCGACATTCCGCCGAAACTCTCGAATGCCTTGTGCTTCGATCGCCAGCGCGATTTGCAGGTGATGCCCTGGAACTGCTTCATGAAGCGAAAGCGGGATCATCTCGTACGTGGGTCGTTGATCGAGCGCGTAGGTGTTTGCGTAGAACCATCCCGGTAATCCAGACTTCATGCTTCCATGCTGGTAGTACGCGGTGGTCTGCGAGGGAGCCATGAAGCGGGGAATCTCGCGGACACCGTAGGGGAGTCGCGGGAGAACTCCAAAGTACTCCGGCAGTCTCGCGTCGATGCGCTTGCAGATATCTCGGTAGCCCGACAGCAGCGCCTCTGCGGACTCGTGATAGAAGCGCGGATCAGTCCGCAGAAACCCGATGAACGCGGCCAATCGTTCGTCCCGCCCCAGCGCTGCATTCGATGGGTTGCTGGAAAACCAGTCCGTTCCTGCGATGACGTCCATCATCTCGGCTCGAATCCGTGCAACTTCGTCGAGACCGATCTTGTGGATCTCCGTTGGAGTGAGGGATGTCGTGGTGAATCGCTTGAGTTCGAATGCGTAGTACTCCTCGCCGAGGTACTGATCTCGGGCACTGATGGAGGGCTTCGCGTGTGGGATGTAGGACTCTGCAAGCCATGTGCGCATCTCTCCAAGTGCAAGGAGCGCGTCGAGTTTTGCCTCACGCGCGTGAGACCGGAGTTGCGCTTGCTGCGCCTCTGGGATTATCGCTGGGAGCTTTGCAAGTGGCGCCTCCAGCTCATCGAGGTTTCCGCGCAGCACCGCATCGAACTGTTCGATCACACCTTCGAGCACAGGCGCAGGTGGGACAAGGCCAAGGCCAAGTCCCTCAACCATCATCGCCTGCGTGTCTCGCACTGCTCCAGAGAGGCGCGTCATACGTTTGACATAGTTCTCCCAGTCCGACGGTACGCGGAAGGGAACTCCCTCTGCGAATTGCGGAAGATCCTGTTGTGGACCGCCACGCTGATGGACGGGCATCATGAATCGCTTGAATCGAAAGGAGTCAGTCTCGTTTTGCAGTTCTCGTCGCAGAAGGTCGTAGTCGAGTTGGTTCGCCGATGCGAGTGAACGCCGGTCGAGTGCAACGATGCGTTGGAGAAAGTCATCAATCTGGTTGTGCCGATCGAGCACTCCGCGCATGCCCGCCACGGTGATCTGGTCCATTGCGGTCGCGTGCCCACGTGTGATCGCAGACTCTGGAAAACTATAGTCGCACCATCGTTGATACTCATCGGCGAGGGAATCGAAAAGCATGTCGTTGGTGACTGCGTGCTGCTGTCCAAGTGCAGCCGCCGCGATCGAGAACAGAATTCCCAAGACGCAGAGAGCGTGGAGTGTGTGTATGCGCATGTGGGTGGTGCCTTTCGATCGAACAATACCGTATGGTCCCCGCTCCATGCGTCAGGGCTATACTCGCCACGGTTCATTTGAGATGACATGTGAGCGCGATCCAGATTCCCACAGAGCAAGGCTATTCCCCCCCATCCGTGCGGCAATTCGCGGTGTTCTTGGACAACAAGGTCGGGAAACTGCTCGAGTTGCTCAAGCTCTTCGAAGATGACTCGCTCGTCAGTGTGGCAGCACTCAGCGTGATGGATTCAAGTGATCACGCCGTCGTGCGCATGATTTTTTCCAATGCGGATGCTGCGCGACACCTGCTGCGCAAGAACAGTTACACCTTCAGCGAACTCGATCTTCTCGTTGTGCAGATTGGGAACGATCAATCGTTGACGAAGTTGTGCCTCCACCTCCTTGGTGCGGAGTTGAACATTCGATTTGTCTATCCGGTGCTCATGCGCGCCAGGGGTGAACCCTGTGTCGCGTTGGCAGTCGATGACTGCTACCTCGCGGGTCAGATTCTGCTGCGCAAGCGCTTCACGCTGCTCGGCGAAGAGGATCTGACCTGACGTGAGCGAAGTCCGGGAGCAGGTTGTCGCGTCAGGTTGTCGCGTCAGGTTGTCGCGTCAGGTTGTCGCGTCAGGTTGTCGCGTCAGGTTGTCGCGTCAGGTTGTCGCGTCAGGTTGTCGCTGGCGTGACATCTCGGGGGTTTTCGCCCTGCGCGTCATATTCGTAGACGCGTCCCGCTTCTTCAGCCGCGCATCCCTTGTGGTGGCCGTCGCAGAGCGGGAACTTCTGAGAGAGCCCGCATGCGCACACAAAGATTGGTTTGTCTTGGGGTTCGACCTTGATCGGCTTGATGCCGGCGAATTTCACGAGTCGTGCCATCATGCGATGGTAGCAATCTCGATCACGCTTCTATGGTTGCGGAAGTCTTTGACGTCTCCCAGAGGCGCACTCGGAGCAACTCGACGCCGAGTGCATGAAACTCTGGTTTCAGCAGGTCAAAGCAGACTCCAGCGATGTGCTCCACCGATGGGTTGAACGTGTGGAACTCGGGGCAGTCAACATTGAGATTCATATGGTCGAACCGTTCGATGACGCAGCGATCCACCACGGCTTCGAGTTCTGCCATCCCAAATGCAAAGCCGGTCGGCACGCGAATGGATGCCTCGAGGCGGTAGTTGTGACCGTGACCGTTGAGTTTGTTGCACTTCCCAAAGAACGCAGCGTTCTCGGTGGCAGATCGCGTGGGATCGTTCAGTCGGTGCGATGCGGCAAACTCAAACATGGCGGACAAAGTTGACGATTTGTTCATTGTTCGATCCCATCGATAGGTGTGGTAAGGGGATAGGTTGAAGGTCAATGAGTCGATTTCACGCCCCAAAGCCGCCGCCGTTGCATGTGCCATCCGGTGGAGGAGTTGGGAGGGGGTTTCACTGGATTGTGATGCGGTTTCATCGGGTTTGGTTGGGGTTCCAAACAACGCATCTCGCAGGATCGGCATGACCGCATCCCTCACAGCGCCATCGAGTTGCGCGAGCGTCGCGAGATAGCCCGTGTTTGCATCAGGCACGCCAGAAACCGCAACATTGAATTGAAACCAAGCCCCCAACTCGCTCGTGGAGGGGAATCCGGCGAAGGTGTTGTGCGCCCGTTGTTGGGCGACTTCCTTCTCATTTCGGCAAACGACAATCCGAACTGCTCTGGTCAGTGTTGCTGGAGGAGTGTTTCGTGCTGGCATGGTGGAGCTTCGTCGTGATGAGCATAGTTTTTTTCGTTCACGAAATTGACAGGCGACAGAGTGAACGCTATATTTATGTCATCACCAAGCCCCCGGAAGGGCTCGGCGTGAGGCTTGCCTCCGCCGGGCCTTTTTTTTATTTTTTCGCTGTCGAACTCTGCGTCGCGCATCTACTTTGGGATCGATGCGAATGCGGACGACTCGAAGACTCCCGATGGCAACTTCACGAAATCTTTTCGTGATGAGTTGCGCGGTGGTTGGTCTTGCGTCGTGCGCAACTGAACCAACGGAAGTTGTGCCAGCACTCACAGGCGCATCTCTCCAACCATTCGAGCCCTCCATCGTGCAAGTTTCCAAGGGTCTGCGCATTGATGTTTCGCGCGGCGAGGTCATGGTCGATGCGCAGGTCTGCGCGCGAATCGGTTGGCTCGAGCAAATGGTCTGCGCTGCGGGGACTCGCGAACACGAGTCTTTGCTCGCCGTGGAGGTCGCGCCGAGTTTGATCCACGCCGCACTTCTGATGACGGGTTATCAGTCAGGATCACCTGGGAAGTGGACCGAGAAGGATTCCGGCGTGAATGGCGCAATTGAACTTCAACTGGATCCGCCGACTGGTTCTCCAGTTGACATCATCGCGCGGTGGCGCGCGGGAGACATGCTGATGGAAGTTGCACTCAGTGATTGGGTCCGCGCAGAAGATGGGGATGGAACTTCGCGAACGCTTCCGCGCGATCGCTTTGTCTTTGCAGGTTCCATCGTTCGTGCAAATCCAAAGTCGCTTGGACCAGGCGAACACTATGTCGCTGACTACACAGGGTCCATCGTTGGGTTGGTGACCTTTGGCGATGAAGTGATCGCATTTCAAGAAGTGATTCCAGACCGCGTCGATGTTGCGCCAGCACTGTGGGAAGCATGGACGGATCGAATTCCTGCCCAAGGGACTCCGATCGAGTTGGTGTTTCGCCGCCGCCGGGAACAGTCGTTAGGATCTTCGTGATGCATGGCGCGCAGACGACGGCGAGAGGCGTGGCAACGGGCGTGACAACAGGTTTGGCCGCAGATTTGTTGGGAATTCAGCGCAGATACAACCATCCTGATGGTTCGTTCATGGTTGACGCATTGCGGGGAGTCGATCTGGCCATTCCACAAGGGCAGTATCTCGCGATCATGGGAGCGTCGGGGTCAGGCAAGAGCACGCTCATGAACATTTTGGGGTGCTTGGATCGTCCAACCTCGGGCAGTTACCACTTGCACGGAGTCGATGTCGCCACGCTCGACGATGAGAGACTCTCGCAAGTGCGCGGGCGACGGATCGGATTTGTCTTCCAAGCGTTTCATCTCATCTCGGAGTTGAACGTGATTGAGAATGTCGAAGTTCCGCTCTTCTATCAGGGACTTTCCCGCAAGGAGCGTCGCCTTCGCGCGGAGGAAAAGATTGCGTTGGTGGGACTGACAGATCGGGCCTCGCATCGCCCGTCAGAACTTTCTGGAGGGCAGCAACAACGAACTGCAATCGCTCGGGCGTTGGTATCGAATCCAACGATCCTGTTGGCCGATGAACCAACAGGGAATCTGGACTCGGCAACGGGAGAGTCGATCCTGACTGTGATCGACCAACTGCACGAGGGCGGACTCACAGTTGTCTTGGTCACCCACGATGATCGGGTGGCAGCCCGTTCGCAGCGAGTCCTTCGACTCCGCGATGGGCTCGTCCTGAGCGATGGTCCGGGTGGTCGCGCGAGTGGGAATCAGGAATCACGATGAGCCCGCAGCGCGGAGCAACGATCCGATTCATGGGGATCGATCCAGGGCTGCTGCGCACGGGATATGCATGCATTGAGATGGACCGCCACTCGGTCGTGCGGATCGTCGAAGCGGGGATCCTCAAGTTGTCGCCGAAGAAGTCCATCGCCCAAAGGTTGGTGGAACTCGACACAGATCTGGGAGCACTCATCGCGGAACTCAAGCCCGATCGCATCGCAGTTGAGCAGATCTTTGCACACCCCGCGCACGTTCGGACTGCCATCATCATGGCGCATGCGCGCGGCGTGGTGCTGCTTGCCGCAGAACGGGCAAGGTTGAAACTGAACGAGTTTGCGCCAGCGACGATCAAGAGTGCTGTGGCGGGGAATGGACAGGCGACCAAGAGTCAGATGCAACTGGCAGTCGCTGCGCAGTGCGGGTTGTCGAAACCACCATCGCCAGCTGATGTCGCAGACGCCATCGCGATTGCGTTGACCGATGCGCGTCGCGTCGGTCGCGTCGAACCGATCGCCGCCATCGTCTCGCGACGCGTCCAACGCACTCAACGATGATGGCTACTCTTGCGCTCGTGACATCGCCGGTTGTGCTCTTCTCCCGCCGAATTCTTGGCGACCAACTCACTCCCGTCGTGGCGTACCGAAAACTCGTCGCGCCAGACGAACGGACAGCTCCGAGTTTCTTGTTTGAATCCGTCGAGCAAGGGGGAGCGGTCGGTCGCTACTCAATTCTCGGTGCGCAACCTGCGCTCGAAATCATCGCCAAGGAACAACGAGTCACCATCACGCAGACCAGTGCAGACGGGCAACGCACCGTGCGGCACGAACAGTGCGCCGACCCGCTCTCCGTGGCGAAGTCGATGCAGTCGTGGTCTGGAGTCGATGCACGCGGTCCGCTGCCAGACGCATTTCACGGAGGGTGGGTGGGCGCAGTGGGGTTCGATTCGGTGCGGTGGATGGAACCACAGAAGTTGCCCTTCTCGAGCGCACCCAAAGATGATCGTCAATTGCCGGACATGAATCTGGCGCTCTACCGCAATGTCGTCGTCTTCGATCATGCAACAAAGATCCTCTTCATCATCTGCGCAATCCTGCCCGGCGAGCATCCATCCGACGCTGTGGATGTCGCAGGCCGCTGCGCTCTGGACCAACTTGAGCAACGCCTCACGGCAATCACTCCGCAACTGCCGCTGGGAAAGGTCAGTCTGGACACGATGGCGATCCCCGCCGATGGAGGCCGGAGCACCACCACGCGCGAACAGTTCGAGTCTTCGGTGCGTCAGGCGAAGGAGTACATCGCAGCGGGTGATGCCTTCCAGGTTGTCTTGAGCCAACGCTTCGAGCGCGAGAGCGCGGTCGATCCATTCGATGTCTACCGCGCGCTGCGCGTCGTCAACCCAAGTCCCTATCAGGTCTATCTGCAGGCAGAGGGGTGCATTCTCGTTGCGGCGAGTCCAGAGATTCTGTGCAGAACGAGGGCGGGGCAGGTGACGAATCGGCCACTTGCTGGAACGCGACGGCGTGGCTCGACGCCATCAGAAGATCGTGAACTCGAACTGGAACTTCTCGCAGATGAAAAGGAACGCGCGGAACACACGATGTTGGTCGACCTCGGTCGCAATGATCTTGGACGCGTGTGCGTCGCTGGGTCCGTGCACATTCAGCGGAGCATGGAAATCGAACGCTTCTCGCATGTCATGCACATTTCCTCGACGATCACTGGCACATTGCGCCCCGGGCTCGATGGGTGGGATGCGCTGCGCGCCACACTGCCCGTGGGGACGGTGAGTGGTGCCCCGAAGGTTCGCGCCATCCAAATCATTGACGAGTTGGAACCAGTGCGTCGTGGCCCCTACGCGGGTGGACTGGGTGCGATGGGATGGAACGGCGACTTGGATATGGCGATCGCGCTACGAACAATTGTGGTGCCGTTGCCACCCCCAACGCCGGAGCAGTCGAAGCCGATCATGTGGTCCTATCACATGCAGACCGGTGCAGGCGTTGTGATTGACAGCGATCCTGCGAAGGAGTTCGAGGAGACGCGCAATAAGGCAGCTGGGTTGGCGCGAGCTCTCGACCTCGCGGAGAACGCCTTCTCCGCGTAGCGCCCCTCGGCATTCGCCAGTGGGATCGTTCGCCAGTGGGATCGTCCCCTCAGCGGATCACTCACGCGCTCGGATCGACAGGATCTTCTGCGAATGGGATGACATCGCCTTCGCCGGCAAGGGGCGGGGCATCCGGGATCACGGCAGGGGGCCTGCGGCGAATTCGCACAGACTCATCGCGCCGCGTGGGCTGAACTGCGTGCGCGGCCGCGTCAAGTCCGCACGAGATGGCCCTCGCGATAAGGACGACACTCCCAACTCCCGCGAAGAGGCCGGCGACCGTCACGGCTCTGACACTCCATGTGACCCACGGTGGAATGCCTGCGGTGAAGGCACCCACGATCTCCAACAGAAAGAAGGGGAGCATCAGAATGGGCGCGGCAACTGTCGCAGTCAGCGCGAATTGAAACATCCGCGCGCCCGAGTCACTTGGCGTGCCCTTGGCGAGTGCCACCGAAAAAGAGAGTGCGTGCGCATTGTTGATGGCGACAAGGCCAATCCATCCGATGCGCAGGATCAGTAACAGCGCTGTGAATGCTCCGGGAACGTCGACTGATGATGCGATGACGGTCAGTGCAGATCCAAGGACCGCGACCACCAATTCGGCCCACGCCAGCCTAGGCCACAGCGCCAGGGGAAACGGCGGCGAGAGTGTCCGCCCGATCCCCGAGGCAATGATGCGGCGGAGTGCCAAAATCCGCACACCGGCTGAGATTGTGAGGAGTATCCACGCCAGCGGTCCAACGAGCGGCAGAGTGAAGCAGCCAAGCCAGATGATCAGTGTCCATTTGATGCCGTTTGCCAGTTGCTCGATCGCAGTCGTGATGGTCTCCGTGTCACAACTTTCCCCCGCAGTACTCAGCGTGCGCGGCTCGATCGGTGTGCCGCACTCTGGACAAATGGTTGTTGGCGCTGCGCGAAGGTCATAGCCGCACGCGGGGCAGGGATCGGAGGATTGGGAGGGTTGCGGAGCCAGCATTCTGTGAGAGCGAAAAGTTGGATGGATTAGACCAGTTTCAGCCGATTCGACTTGAACCCACTCACCCAGATGCGACTATAACTCTGCGTATGGTTTCACTTGGTATGGTTTCAATTGGCATGGTTTCAATTGGCAGGGTTTCGCGCGGGTTTACTCGAAAGGAGCGGTTGATGTCCCCACAAAGTTGTTTCGCACGCGTTTGGATTTCTCCTGCCGTCGCGATCATGTGCATCGCAAACGCAGCCCTCTGCCTGCAGTCTCGCGTCGATCCAGTAGACAATCCTGCGGGCGCGGAGTCGGACGCATCATTGGTCACCTGGAGCAGTCGGGTCTGGGAGGCTGCCAAGTCCGACGACCTCGCGCGAGTCAACGAATTGCTCGAGTCGATTCCACGTGGCGAGAGTGATGCGCTCGCTGCACTGCGGAAGTCAGTCGAGCAACGCGATGCGCACGAACTGACCAACGAAGCCACGCGCTTGGTGGATCTCGCCAAGCGCAAGCTGGATCTCGCTGCCGCACTGGCTGCATCGGACATGTCCAGTGCGATGGTGCACGCTGTCAACATGAAATTCTTGATGTCCCCGCTTGATTGGCAAGCCTGGTTGACATCTGCCGATGGCAGGTCACTGGAAGCGGAGGCCGCACGGGGGATCGAGAAGGCGAAGGCTGACGGCGATTTGCTTCTGTGGCAAGAGATTCTCTTTCGCCAGAAGGCGATTCATGATGGCGCAGACACAGACCAGTACAAGCGACTCGACACTGAGTTGGACGACCTCAATCGCCGCGTCACACTCATCGCCGAGTTTGCCCCACGCGAGTTGTATCGGTTGCGGAAACTGCAGATGGCGCGACTCGAGGCGATTGCACGCGCCGAGGGGAAGGACATTCCAAAGACCGACGAAGACGAACCCGAGTTCAACGAACTTTTCGCCAATGATTGGAAGGACCGGTTGTCTGGAATCACTCCACGGTTGGTGCGTGAGGGGTTGCGTCAGGCTGCGAGTGAACATGTCACAAATGCAGGCTGGACTCCCTTGCTCGCAGGTGGACTCAGCTCAGTTGAGTTGCTCTTGGACACACCGCAACTCGTCGAGAATTTTCCAGGGCTCGCGGACCCCGTCAAAGTGCAGGCTCTGCGCGGTGTTGTGCAGGCACGGTTGCGTGGGCTTTCGAAGACGCCAGGTCGCAAGGCGGAACCATCGGACTATCAAGCCGCCATCAATGAAATCCTCGCAGTGAACAAGGAATCCGTCGGATTACCAGCCGAACTGCTCTTGCGAGAATTCGGTGAGGGTGCGACGGCGCAACTTTCCAAACAGTACGAGGACGATTATTCAGAGATCATCTGGCCTGACAACCTGCGCCGCTTCCGTCAGCAGATCGAGGGGAACTTTGTTGGAGTTGGCATTCTCATTCGCCACAACGACAAACGCGAGTTGGTCATTGTGAATCCACTCGAGGGGTCCCCAGCGGCGCGCGCAGGCGTGCGACCTGGCGACAAGATCACCGCCGTTGACGATCAGTCGACCGTTGGATGGACGCTCAACCGAGCCGTTGACAACATCACGGGTCCTGTCGGGAAACCGGTGAAGTTGACAGTCGCGCGGAATGATGTTGCCGACGCGCTTGAGTTCCCTCTGAAGCGTGAGAGCATCAAGATGCGCTCCGTCAACGGGTGGTGGAAGAAGGGTCTCGACTCACGGGGAGTTCCCGCATGGGATTGGTGGGTCGATCCGGTGAGCGGGATCGGATATGTGCGATTGACATCGTTCAATGAAGACTCACTCGATGACTTCATGGATGCGATTCGTCAAATGAAGCGCGAACGATCACTCAACGGATTGGTCTTGGATCTTCGCGGGAATCCTGGTGGATTGCTGAAGGCTGCCGTCGCATTCGTCAACCTCTTCGTCGAAAGCGGCACGGTCGTCTCCGTTCAGGATCGCGAAGGAAAGGTCACCGGCAGTTTCTCGGCAGAACGCAATCGCGCATCGCTCAAGGGACTTCCTCTCGTGGTGCTTGTGAATGGCGGAAGTGCGAGCGCGAGCGAAATCGTCTCTGGCAGCCTTCAAGTTCATGGTGGCGCAGTCATTCTGGGCGAGCGCAGCTTTGGCAAGGGCAGCGTCCAGACAGTTCAACCCATCCAAGATGGTGCCAACGAAGCGGCCGTCAAGGTGACGACGCAGTACTACGTGTTGCCGCCGATCGACGGAGAGTTGAAGGGGCGTCTCGTCCACAGACGGGCGACGAGCCAAGATTGGGGAGTGAATCCCGACCTCGTTGTGAGAATCACTCCGCCGCAAGCGGAGAAAAGTGGAGAAGCAAGGATGGCACTGGATCGGCTCGACGAAGCGGAGCGACACCTTGTCGGCGTCGACATTCGACCAGATGTTCAAAGCCTGTTGCGAGACGGAATTGATCCACAACTCGAAACGGCCGTCATGATTCTGCAGGCGCGCCTTGCTGGAGAGCTGGAGAAGCGACACATCGCTCAGTTGCAGAAGATCGATTCATCGAAAGTGGCTCCGCAGTGATTGACTCCACGCGAGAGTGACCAATATCTGCGCGCAGGCGCCGTGTTGCGAGTCGTGGTTGCTCCAACCGCGACGAACCCCTATAACTAGGTGCTTCTCGCAGTCACTCAGTGGCTGCACAGCTCCTCATGAATTCCCTCAAACCTCCTTCGAGTTCACAGTCCAGTGCCACGGTTGGCCTTCCCATCGCCCAGAAATGGCTGCGCGAGATGATGCTCATTCGCGAATTCGAATTGCGCTGCATGCAGGCATACCAAGACAAGAAAATCGGCGGATTCTGCCACGTCTACATCGGGCAAGAGGCAGTTGCCGTCGGCACCATCGCAGCGATTGAAGCAGGAGATCCCGTGGTCACCGCCTACCGCGATCATGGTCACGCGCTCGCTCGTGGAATGGAGGCGCGACACTGCATGGCGGAGATGTTTGGACGCGTCGGCGGGTGTGCCAAGGGCAAGGGCGGATCGATGCATATGTTCGACCGTGCCAACAATCTCTTTGGTGGTCATGGCATTGTCGGCGCGCAGATTCCCCTTGGCGTTGGACTCGCCTTCGCCACCAAGTACGAGGATGAAGTCATCAACGGTGGCACGAGCAAGCGTGTGACGTTGGCGTTTCTTGGTGACGGCGCGCTGAACCAGGGCTCCGTGCACGAAGCGCAGAATCTCGCGGGCCTCTTCGATCTCCCCGTCATCATCATCTGCGAGAACAATGGCTACTCGATGGGAACCGCCATCTCGCGTGGCACCACGATGGGGCACGACATTTCGGTGAAGGCCGCTGGCTATGGAATGGAAGCGGTTGTCATGAACGGGATGGATGTGCTTGACACATACTTCGCAATGAAGGAGTTGGTCGAGCGCGTGCGCACGACTTCGCGACCTGCATTTGTTGATATGCGCTGCTATCGATACAAGGGTCACTCGATGTCCGATCCTCGAAAGTATCGAACACGCGAAGAAGAAGAGCGATACGAGGCGGACGACCCAATTGGTCGATTGAAGGTGCATCTCGAATCGCGCGGAGCGTTGAGCGAAGAGGAGTTCAAGACAATGCAGCGCGATGTGCGGACGGAGGTCAGGGAGGCGGTCGAGTGGGCGGAGAAATCTCCTCATGCGCCTGTCAGTGATCTCTACCGAGATGTCTACCGAGAGAAGTGGGGTCCATATACCGGATCGAGTGAACCTGAAATGCTCGGTGGGGCTGAGAATTGCGCCGCGTTTGAGGCGACGGACCCACAGGCGGACGTGCTATGACAACTGCAACCGTGCGCGAGATCGAGTTCCGCGACGCGGTGCGCGAGGCGATGAGCGAAGAGATGCGCCGCGACACGCGGGTCTATCTGCTTGGCGAAGAGGTCGCCCAGTACAACGGCGCATACAAGGTGAGCAAGGGAATGCTTGACGAGTTTGGACCGCGCCGCGTGATCGACACGCCAATCAGCGAGTGCGGTTTTGCTGGGATGGCCATCGGATCAGCGATGATGGGCTTGCGTCCAATCGTCGAGTTCATGTCGTGGTCGTTCAGTCTGGTCGCTGCTGACCCGATTCTCAACAACGCTCCCAAGATGCTCTACATGTCTGGCGGTCAGTATGGATGCCCAATTGTTTTTCGTGGCAATAATGGAGCGGGGGGTCAACTCGGATCGACGCACTCGTGGTCTGTCGAAGGTCTCTTCTCCAATGTCCCGGGAATGAAGATGGTGATCCCATCCAATCCATACGATGCCAAGGGATTGCTCAAGACGGCCATCCGCGATGACGATCCAGTTTTCTTCCTCGAGAGTGAACGATTGCTGTCGATGAAGGGCGATGTCCCCCTCGACGAGTATCTCATTCC
>SIAP01000029.1 GCA_009691725.1 Phycisphaerales bacterium | reverse complement strand
CGGTTGAGAGGGTTGGCTGGTATCCCACGGCGCTGGGCATTCGACCCAAGAGCGCAGAAACTTCAGAACCCGCTTGCGTGAAGCGAAAGACATTGTCAACGAAGAAGAGAGTTTCCTTACCGCTCTTGTCGCGGAAGGCTTCTGCCATGGTGAGTGCGCTGAGTGCAACGCGAAGTCGCGCGCCAGGCGGTTCGTTCATCTGACCGAAGACCATCGCGACCTTGTCGAGCACATGGCACTTCTTGCCAGTCGCATCGGTGTATTCAGCCTCTTGCATTTCGAGCCACAAGTCGTTTCCTTCGCGGGTTCGCTCGCCGACACCTGCAAACACCGAGTATCCACCGAAGTTTCGCGCAACGCGCGCGATCATCTCTTGGATGACAACGGTCTTGCCGACGCCTGCGCCGCCGAAGAGTCCGATCTTTCCTCCGCGCACGAAGGGGCACAAGAGATCAATCACCTTGATTCCAGTTTGCAACACTTCAGTCTTTGGATTGAGATCAACAAACGGTGGCGCGAGTCGATGAATCGGCATGCGCTCTGTCTTAGCGATTGGACCGCGCTCATCGATTTCTTGACCAAGCAGGTTGAAGACCCGTCCGAGCACAGCTTCTCCAACTGGCACCGTCACAGGCGAACCCGTGTCGACGCAAACATCGCCGCGACGAATGCCGTCGGTCGATGCGAGTGCGACGCAGCGCACAACGCCACCGCCGAGATGCTTGGCGACCTCGCCCATCAAGGTCATCTTCTCACCGCGAAAGATGAAGTCAATCTTGAGCGCGTTGTAAATCTCAGGGAGCGCATCCTCTGGAAACTGCGCGTCGAAGGTCGAACCGATGAGCTGTGTGATTGTGCCTGTTGTTGCCATAGTTTTCTCTGATTTGACGAATTGGGGGAGCGCAAGAATAGCGAGCTGGGGTCGAATCGTCCACGGCTCAGGCGATACGAGATCCGCCGAAATCGACCGTGTTCTTGAGCGGATCCGGCAGTGTTGTCACCAAGATCACCACGCCATCGCCGCCGCTGGAGCCATCGAGCCCTGAGTGTTCTGCGGGCAGCACGATGGTGCTTCCTCGACAGATTGGTCGGGAGAATGGAGCCGCCGACAGCGCGCCTTCCAAGATGGTCCAGACCACAGGCACGCCAACCCCATCATGGCTCAATCTCGTGTTGGGTTGCACCACCCATCGCTCAACATCAAACCATTTCGTTTTGACCAAACCCTCGATCGAGATGGATGCGCCGTGGACATTCGGGCGCGGAAGTGCCATGTCGAATTCGTCGAGGCGTTGATCATCTCCCAGGAGCAGGCACTCCATCGCTTCGTCGAGGCGGAGTGGTCGTGCTGGGTCCTGTCGTCCCCAATCCCAGATCCGGAAAGTGGTATCGCTTGGCGTTTGCACCTCTGCGACAAGCACCCCAGCGCCCAGCGCGTGACAGACTCCAGATGGCAACCAGATGCAATCACCACGCCGTGCTGGCTGCGAGAGCATGATGTCCAGCAGTGTGTTGGACTGCACATGCTCCGCGAACTGCTCACGCGAAATGTCGGCTCGAATCCCTCTGTAGATCAAGGCATCTTCGTCTGCGTCGAGGACAAACCACAATTCGCTCTTCTCTTGCATGAGCGGGTTTGACTTGCTGAACTGTGCACTTGGATGCACCTGCACCGAGAGATTCTGCGCCGCATCAAGAACCTTGAGCAGCAGCGGGAATCCCAGTTGACCCTCGACAGTGCGAGGGAGCGCGCGACCCATCAACGCCCGCCGCGTGAGGGGATTGTTCAGGAGGTCGGCGAGCGTCTCATCCGATCCTCCGCCGCTGGCGACGCGAGTCTTGCCCTCAAGGGTGGTCGGCGGGAGATCCGCAACGAGCCATGCCTCGCCGACACTGCCACGCGTTCGTGCGCGTTGATATGCGTCGCTGGCGGTCGTCGTTGGTGCGAGCCACGGACCAAGGCGATTCCCGCCCCAGACGCGGTTTCTGAATATGGGATGCACCAGAAAGGGCGGGAGCGCGACCACGGCAGCGGTCAGATGACCATCCCGGTGATGGTGGCTTCGAAGACAAGTTTGTCGTTCACGACACCTTGCGTCCGGCTCACGAATCGTCGTGGGTTGTAGCTCAGTTCGCGCGTTAGCACGAAGAAAGTATCGCCGGGAACAACTTGCCCGCGAAAGACCACATCGTCGCAGCGGATGAATCCCAGAAATCCCTTGGCTCGACCCAACCGCGTGTGGGCAATGCTGCAGAGTTGTGCAGCTGCCTCGATCATGAGCACGCCGGGAAAGATCGGTCGCCCAGGAATATGCCCCTCGCACCAGAATTCGTCGGGGCGAACGAGCCTTTCACCGAATGCCCAGGTTCCGTCCTGCGACAACCAAAGCACCCGATCGATCATCCGCATATGCCCGGTCTGTGGGAGATAGCGGTCAATTTCTGCCTTATCGCAGAGGGTTTTGGTGCGATCGATTTGGTCGATCGGGAAGAGGAGTTGGGAGGCCACGGGTGTGTCTGACGGTTATGTTGGCGCTGTCTGACGGTTGTGTTGGCGCAAAGATAGCAAGTGGATACACTTTTTAGGCAATAGGAGGTCTTGAACATGATTATGCAGAGTTACGAAAAACTCCTCTCGGTCGTCAACAACGCTCGTGAGGACATTGAAAAGGCTGGTGGGGGCAATCGCGCTGCGGGAACGCGTGCGCGAAAGCACATGCAGGAAGTGCGTGCGGCTGCCCAAGAGGTTCGAAACGCGATCCTCGCGGCCCGAGAAACGCCACCCAAAGCCTGATACCGACGGTCGATTAACTGGGTGAGCGAGTCAGGTTCACGGAAAATCACGCTCTATTTATGCATTGGCGCCACAACTGTTTTCGCAAGTGGCAGTATTGCACGAAAAGCGCTGTGATCGCAGGATCCCATCAATTCGTAGAGCGCTGAGAGAACTCCCGTGGGGATGCTGCCAGCTCGCTCCATTCGCCGAAGCGCGGGCGCAATCTGATCGGGCTGTCCCGAAGAAACCGCATCGGTTGCGTGAAAGGTTTGGATCCCATTGGCGCAGGCATCGAGGACTGTTTGCAGAACGCAGACATGCGCTTCGATTCCGCAGACGAGCAGATTGCTGCGACCCTGCGCCCGCAGCGCCGCGCTCACTTGCGCAGTGAATGCGCTAAAAGCAACCTTCTCGAAAACCGGCGTGCCCAGCGGGAGTGCGGCCTTGATCGCTGGCACCGTGTGCCCGAGACCCTTTACATATTGCTCTGTCACGAGGATGGGCAATCTGAGAATCGCCGCAGCCTGAATCAGCGCGCTACAGCGGATGGTCAAGGCTTCGTACTCATGAATCGTGTGCAGGATGCGCTCCTGCATATCGACGACAATGAGTGCTGTGTTATGACAATGGAGCCTCGGGATGGGCATGAGTGCGACCCTTTCAGACTCGAAGAACTGGCTCTTCGTGAAGTGTCTTGGAGTACCGACTGCGAATCGGTTCGACCGTTGCCTGAAGAAAATCGTCGGTTTGTTCGATCGAACGACCCACGAATGTCGCCGCACCGACGAGTGTGTCGAATTGGATCCCGCTGAAGAAGGGATCGCCCGAAAGGCGGCTCATCAAATCATTCGGTGCGCCTTCGGTCTTGATGCGCGTTGCAGCAGCGTGCGAGTGCTTGCGCAGATGCTCGTGCGCTTCCTGTCGATCAAGACCCTTCGCAACCGCCGCGAGGAGGATTTCTTCCGTCGCCATGAATGGAAGTTCCGCCGCAAGTCGCGCGGCACACTGACCGGGATAAACGACGAGTCCGCCCGCGACATTCGCCATCACTTCGAGTGCCCCATCGAGTGCGAGAAAGGACTCGGGGATGGACAGGCGTCGATTCGATGAGTCATCGAGCGTGCGCTCGAGCCATTGCGTACTCGCTGTGTCGTAGGCGTTGTGAGTGAGCGAGATGACAAATCGCGCCAACCCCGTCGCGCGTTCGCATCGCATCGGATTGCGCTTGTACGGCATCGCGCTCGATCCAATCTGCTCGGCCTCGAATGGCTCATCGATTTCGCGCAGATTGCAGAGCAATCGAATGTCGTTGGCAGTCTTGTGCA
This sequence comes from Phycisphaerales bacterium, assembly GCA_009691725.1. Lineage (GTDB taxonomy): Bacteria > Planctomycetota > Phycisphaerae > Phycisphaerales > SM1A02 > F1-60-MAGs104. The sequence continues at coordinate 16,464 of SIAP01000029.1, read as the reverse complement.
CGGCACACGCACCAATGGCGAGTGATGAGAGCATTTGTGCATCCCAGATTCTGGGATAGGTCTGACTGGTGAGCGACCAGAGCGACTTCGAGTCGCCCCAAAAGAGTTCTGCAAATCGTTGTTCGAGTTGATGGACGCGCTTTGGATCTCCGCCGCACAGCGACAGAAATGATGCTTGCGTTCCGGTGGCGCCTCTGAGTCCGCGAAGCCGAAGTTGACCAAGTCGCATCTCGATTTCTTCGAGGGCGACGACAAACTCTTGCGTCCAGAGTGCTGCGCGACGTCCCATGGTGAGCGGTTGGGCAGGTTGGTAGTGCGTGAATCCCAGCACTGGAAGATCGCGCCACGAATGCGCAAAGGCGCCGAGTCGATCGATCACGCGGGCGAGGCGGGTTGCGATCAGTGTGAGCGCTTCGCGTTGCAAGAGTGCGTCGGCATTGCAGACGACATCTTGGCTCGTCGCGCCGAGATGCAGGATCGCGCGCGCGGCAACGGCTTGGTCGCCCAGCGTATGCACATGCGCCATCACATCGTGGCGCAAACGCTGCTCATGTTTCGCCGCCGCATCGAGATCGACTGAGTGCAGGACGCGGTGGATCGCCTCAACCTGTTCGGCGGTGGGTCCCAGTGAGAGTTCCATCTGCGCATGCGCGAGCGCAAGCCAGACGCGGCGCCATGTTGTGAATCGGTGGTGCTCGCTCCAAATCACCCGCATCTGTGCAGAAGCATTGCGCGTTTCCAGCGGTGATCGGTAGCCGTGACTCGCGGGGTCAGAGATCATGTTCGCAGAGTAGTGCCGATGCGCGGCTCGGTGCCAGCTCGCAAGCGAGCAATGTTAGGACGGTGTTTCCAGACCACCAGGAATGCGAGCACGACCGTCAGGATAAGCATCGGAAACACAACATTGGCTGGGGAACTGGTTTCGTTCGCGGTCCACATCACACGGACGATCAGGAGCAGCGGAAGCGAAAGTGCAGCGCAGATCGAGGCGAGCGACACAAAGCGAAAGAGTTTGACGAGGATCACCCAGACGACGAGCGCTCCGAGCGCCGGAAATGTCATGAGCGGCCACATCGCAACGAGCGCACCGAAACTTGTGGCGACTCCCTTGCCTCCGCGGAATCCGACCCACGGGGAATAGACATGGCCAAGGATCGCTGCGATCCCAACGAGCGGCATCAATGTGCCGACCAGGTTGACTCGTTCGGGATGTGCGCCGACAAGAAAAAACCACACCGCAAGAACGGGGAGCGCACCCTTGAGCGCGTCCAACGCAAAGCAGATGAAGCCCTGCCTGCGACCGAGGACCCGTCCAACATTCGTCGCTCCGATGTTTTTCGAGCCGTGCTCGCGAATGTCAATTCCATGCGCTCTTCCAAGAATCAATCCAAAGGGAATGCTTCCAGAGACAAAGCCGATCGCCATCATCAGTATCCAGAGGGGAGTGTCCACGGCGGTAAGTTACTTTGCTGCGATGAGGCGGCGCTCGAATGGAAAGTCCAGGGGAGCCCACGATGGCAGGACGACGAGAATGCGATTCATGTGCTGACCCACAGCGGCCCAATCCCAGCGCGGCTCGCCCAGTCGTTGGTCGTTCGTCGCAACTCCGCTGCGAAGCCGACCGCGACAATCTCTGATCCGACGATCTCGAGTTCCACTCCCGACTCATCAACAACGAGTCGGACGATTCGCACCTGCTCGCGAGTGGCGAGTTCTTCCGCCGCCGTGCGCACCTCGGCATGTGCGCGAGGGTCGCCGAGTGCGCCGACCAATGCGGTGATGCGAACAGCACTCGTGGACACCCACGCGGCGGCACCATCGAGTCCATCGCTGCGAAGAATGCGGTGCGTGGCATGCAAGAGGTCGGCCTCGACGAAATCAGCGCCGCTCGCCGCGCGCGATTCGGGTTGGGACTCGGCGGTGTTCATGATTCGAATTGTCGTGCAGCCTGCGGCTCGCCCAGCTTCGACATCGCGTTCCTGATCGCCGACCATCCAACTCCGTGCAAGATCCAAGTCGAGCGATTGGGATGCCCACAGCAACATTCCCGGCGCAGGTTTTCTCCACGGATGCTCTTGGCGATACTGCGCAAGGGTTCCTTCGGGATGAAAGGGGCAGCAGAGCCACTTGCTGATGAGCGGCTCATCGCGCGTCCACTGGGATTCGCGCGCGAGCAAGGACTCAGTTCTCTCGTGAACGGCTTCAACATCGCTCTCTGCGTAGGCACCGCGCGCAACGCCGCCTTGATTTGTCACCACCACCAAGAGAAAACCTGCTTCACGAAGGGCGCGAATCCCCAATGCAGCGCCGGGAAGCAGCCTCACCTGCTCTGGGTCGCCGAGGTCGCCATCATTGGCGATGATCGTGTTGTCTCGATCGAGAAAGACGCCGCACTTCACAGCAGGAGGCTAGCGGATGGTTCGAGCATTGCATCAGACATCAGTGGTTGGACGAGGCGCATGGCTCTGATGTGTGCCGTCATCTCCAAATGAGGTGCCGATGGCGCGAGCCGCTGTGATGAGTGTGTGTTGTGTGGGCACGAGCCGCTGCTTTCCAGCGCAGACGAGCAGATCGACATCGCTGAAGATATTGTTTTCACGCACCACCAAACGACCAGTGGCACCGCTCATCAGCGTCGACACAGCGTGGTAGCCGAAGTGAGTTGCGAGAATTCGGTCTGCGGCAACGGGCATCCCGCCTCGGAGAACATGCCCAAGCACCGTGGTTCGCACTTCAGCCTTCGTGCGCTGGCTGATGGTGTTGGCGACTTGCTGCCCGATGCCGCCAAGACGAATGGGATCTGGACTCGTTGGGTCGATCCGAGAAATCACCTGCGAACCGCCGCGCATCGTCGCACCCTCTGCGATCACGACAATTGCGAATCCCGGACCGCTGTCCATTCGTTGGCGGATGTATTGACCGATGGCGTCCTCGTCGTAGGGAATCTCGGGGATGAGAATCATGTCCGAACCACTCGCCACACCAGCGGTCAGCGCGATCCATCCCGCATTGCGTCCCATCACTTCACACACCATCACACGATGGTGAGAATCTGCGGTGGAGTGCAATCGATCGAGTGCCTCGGTGGCCGTCGCAACCGCAGTGAGAAACCCAAATGTGATCTCCGTTCCAAAGAGATCGTTGTCGATGGTCTTTGGGATCCCAATCACATTGATGCCTGCCTCGACGAGTGGTGCCGCACAGGACATCGTGCCATCACCACCGATCACAATGACCGCGTCGAGCCTGCGGTCGCGGATCGTGGCGAGACACAACTGGGTGACATCGGAGAAGATTGGCGTGCCGTCGGCGGCTGTCGATGTGCAATACCGACGAGGATTGCAGCGGTTGTTGCTTCCAAGAATCGTGCCTCCGCGTGTGAGAATCCCAGAGACATCGCGAAAGGTCAGCGGCCGCACCCGATTCTCGATCAACCCCTGAAAGCCATCTTCGATTCCGAAGACTTCAATTCCAAACTGCAGCATCGCAGTCTTCGCCACCGCGCGAATGACTGCGTTGAGTCCTGGACAATCACCGCCTCCGGTCAGAATGCCAATGCGTCGGATGGAGTCTGGAGTCATGGGGGACGGGAACTGTATCGCATCAGAGGCGAAGGGCGTGCGCTACTCTTGAGCGACAATGCACATAGCTCATCGAGTCGCCGACATGAAGGAATCTGCCACACTTGCCGTGGGTGCTCGAGTGAATGCGCTCAGGGCTCAAGGGATTGATGTGATCGGATTCGCGATGGGCGAGCCGGACTTTGATACGCCACCTTCGATCAAGCGAGCTGCGATCCATGCGTTGGACTTGGGGATGACCAAGTACGCGCCGACCGCGGGGGAGAAGAGTGCGCGTGAGTCGATTGCGCGAAAGCTTCGTGAGGAGAACGGCATCAGCTGTCGTGCCGAGGATGTCACTGTGACCGTTGGCGCAAAGCATGCGGTCTACATGGCGCTCCAGACAATGATCGAACCTGGGCGCGGCGACGAAGTGATCCTGCCGACGCCAGCGTGGGTGAGCTACCGACCGCTGATCGAACTCGCCGGTGCGGTGTGCATCGAGGTTCCAAGTTCGATCGAGCATGGATTTCGCGTCACGGCCGCGCAGATAGAGCGCGCCATCACTCCACGAACCACCGCGATTCTGCTCAATTCGCCGAGTAATCCATGTGGGATTGTCTACCCCGCTGCAGAGTTGAAAGCGATCGTGGACGTCATCGCAGCGAATCCGAAGATTGCGATCATCTCAGATGAGATCTACGAGAAACTCATTTTTCCAGAGGTGTTGCCCTCAGTCACGCATTGGTCGCCCGGCAGCGATCCGCGTGTCGCCGAACGAACTGTGACGATCAACGGGTTGAGCAAGGCATTCGCGATGACCGGGTGGCGAATCGGATATCTGTGTGCGCCGGGATCGAATGGACGGTTCGCCAAGGAGGTCATCAAACTGCAGGGGCAGATGACGAACTCGATCCCAAGTTTCTTTTTCCCAGCGATTGTTGAGGCGCTCTCGCCGTCGCTGGCGCTGGAAGTGGAACAGATGCGCAAGGCGTTCGCGGGTCGTGCCAAACTCACCCACCGATTGCTCTCCACGATTCCAGGATTCAAAACGGTCGAATCGACAGGGGCGTTCTACGCATTTCCTCACATCGGTGAACTGCTTGGACGAGTCTCGCCCGGCGGACGGGCGATCGACTCGGCGCAGGCGTTTGCAGACGCGTTGCTCGACGAGGCGCATGTCGCTGTCGTCGCAGGGGAGGACTTCGGCGTCTGCGCTCGGAGCCACATTCGTTTCTCCTTTGCCTGCTCCACTGCACAACTTGAATTGGGAATCGCACGCGTCGATCAGTTTGTGCGATCGTTGAAATCAAGAACCGCGGCCTCGGTCGGCGTGTGATCTCGCGCGCGGGTCAAGTCGCGCCGATGGTGATCGGTCGCGGCTGGGCGCGTGGTTCGTAGTTTGGGTTCAATGCAATATTGAGCGACCGACGACGTCCCGATGGATCGCGTGGAATGTTGTCCGCATCGATGATGCGTTGGATCGCCATGATCCCCTCGATGAGCATCTCGGGTCGTGGAGGGCAACCGGGCACATAGACATCGACTGGGATGAATTGATCCACCCCTTGCACGACTGCGTAGGTGTCGAACACGCCGCCCGTTGACGCACAGGCACCCATCGAGACGACCCATTTTGGTTCCGCCATCTGTGCGTAGATGCGTTGAAGAACGGGGAGAGTCTTGATGCTCACACGACCTGCGACGATGAGCAAGTCTGACTGTCGTGGAGAAAACCGCATCACTTCCGCCCCGAATCGCGCCAAATCGAAGCGAGAGCAGGCGGTGGCCATCAACTCAATGCCGCAACACGCCGTCGCGAATGGCATCGGCCACACGCTTGATCTCCGAGCCCAATTGACCAAGCGATTGAGACTTGTCGTCAGGACGCCATCAGTGGGAAGTGCGGTTTCGAGACCCATAGTTCAGTGAGTCTAGCCCCACAGAGTCAGAGCTGCTACTGAGAGAGCGGCTGATTTTTCTTGCGGTAGTACGCAGCGGGATCCTGACCCTTTGGAACGGGACCCCACATCATCTCATCCATGAAAGTCGGTTGGTCGTTGAAGTCCGGTTCGGACACATTGCGCGAGGTCGCGCCGTTCTTCACGCGAATGGTCTTCTCATAACACCCTGCCAATGCAACGGCGCAGGCTGCGCAGATGACGACGCGCCTCACGCACCGCTTCACAGCAGGAGCCGTTCGAGGTCGGCCGTCGATGAGGAGACTGCGAAGAGTCGATCCACGCGCATCATCCGAAAGAGATCCGCAAGTTGGACATTCATGCCGGTGAGGACTGGGCGCATTCCTGCGTCGACCGCTCGATTGCGAATGTCCACGCAGAGTCCAAGCCCCATGCTTGAAAGTGCATTCGTCCGCGAGAGGTCGATGACGAAACACTTGCCCTTCGTCGCACTCGTGAGTGCGCGCGAGACTTCAGTCGCAACATGCCCTGCTTCGCGCGGTCCAATCGTCGGCGCATCAAGTCGCACCACGAGATGCTTGTTGCGAGTGCTGATGGTGACGAGGGACGCAGCACGAGTTTCGGGAGAGTCGGGAGTCATCGGTTGCTTTCGCTCAATTCTGCTGTTGATTCACCCTTTTTGCAAGCCGTCTTGCTGGCATCTGGCAGATTTCCAAAAGTTGAATTCTCGAGCGCGGTGAGTTGAACTTGCCGGAGCGTTGCCACGAAATCGCTCCTTTCGTGAGTTCGATCGATGCCTGCGACACAAAACCCGACACGAAGTGCGTCGGCAACGCGAATTGCATCACTGCTGCGCGCAGGCAAGAGGCGTCCGTTTTCAGCGATGTGCAGGACCACATTGGCTTCGGCGAGGAGTTCCACGAGTCGCGTCGCGGTCAGCAGGTCGACGTGCAGCGTCCTGCTCAGTTCTTCCAAGGTTGCCGGTTCTCCGCGTTGGAATCGATCGCAGATCCATGCGACCGCCTGAACGGCAATCGCCGGTTCAAATGTGCTCGATTGCCGGCTCAACACTTCACGCACTCTTTCGTGACTCATCAACGCATTGAGGAGTGAACTCACTTGCAATCCAAAGAGAACAATCAACCACATCGCATAGACCCAGAACATGAAGACGGGAACGAGTCCGAGCGAACCGTAGATCTTGTTGGATGTGAAAGCACGGTCCATGTAGAGGCTGAGAAAGTGCCTGCCGAGTTCTAATCCGATAGCTCCAATCAGTGCGCCGACCAACACAGTTTTCCATCGCATGCGCTGAGTCGGAATGACCAAGTATGTAAAGAACAGCAAGGCGAAGAGCAGCGAAAACCCAAGGACGGGGCGAAGGACTGCGTACCCCAGCGGGAGCGGGATCCCGCTCTCCATAAATCCTCGAATCTCGGCGTCGATGAGCGGCAGCGTCGCCAAGAGCAACGGGCCCAGCGTGAGCACCGACCAATACACCAAGATGCGTCGATGCCACGGTCGGGCATTGGGGGCGCGACACACAATGTTGAATGCATTCTCAATCGCCACAATGAGCCAGATCGCGGCGAACAGCACGACGACAACGCCGATCAATCCAAGTGCAGAGAGATCGAGCGTTCCAGAGAAGCGAACGAGTTCCTCGATCCAACTGCTGAGTTGTTGCTTCTCCACACCGGTGTCACTGTGCGCTGCGACATTGAGACCGATTTCGTTGAGCCCAGCCATCTCAGCCAAGGACTCAACGAACTTTGGGAAGCGTTCTCCCGCGAGCGATCTCGTGATGAGCGTCCCCACGAAAAGCACTGGTACCAGCCCAAAAATCGTGCGAAATGAGAGCGCCGCGGCCATGTCCGGGGCGCGGACCTCTTGAAGATGCTTCACGCAGTAGCGTGCGACATCCCATCCGCGACCTGAAGTGCGAAGCACATCCACGAGTGCAGTCTAGCGTTTTGAGTGGGTGCTCCGCTTTGCTTTGCAATCGATCGCGATGCCGAAACTCGGTGCGTTTGCCGGCAGCTCGAGAGTCGGCAGCGGTGAGGTGAGTGTGACTCCACCGATGATGCGACGTGCGGAGAAGAAGTCGTCACCCGCTCCGCTGTCAATGAGCACGCTCAGTGACCGCGCGTTGGTGTCTGCGAAGTGGTAGGTGTTGTCCCCCGATTCACCTTGCACGAATGGGCCGAGTCCAACATAGTGATCAGACCCATCGAGGTCGCAGATCGCTGCGACGGCCTGCTGTGCGGCAGCGCCTTGCGAGAGTGCATCGCCACGGTAGGTGTCGTCACCGGAACCATCGAGCAAGAGCGACGCAGAAGTGTCCCATGCGGCGCCTTGTGCCGCAGAGATCATCGACCAGTATTGATCGTCCCCCGAAACATCGATCAGCACACCCGCTGCCTGATGGGCAGAAAAACCTTGGGCGTAGTGACTGGCACGATAGAGGTCGTGCCCTGCACTGTCGAGAATCAGACCAATACCAAAGTAGTAGCCACCGCCCTGAGAAAACTCGCCCGACTCGTATCGGTCATGCCCGTCGAGATCGCTGATGATGCCGACGCCGCCAGCGATGAGCCCGCGCGCGCCGAAGCCGATCCCTTGACTCATGGCGTATCTCACAGTCGGAACTTGGTCCACGCTTGGAGCGACACCATCGACTCGGTAGAAATCGTTCCCAGAGCAATCCACCAGCGCGCCAACGCCGAGTGGGCCGCCGATTCCCTGCGAATAGACCATGCTTTGATACTCGTCGCCCCCAGCGAGATCGAAGACAAATCCCGCGCCAAGAATGCCAGCACCCAGACTCCACGACCCAGTGCGATAGACATCGTTTCCGTTTCGGTCGATGAGAATTCCCACGCCAAACATTCCCGCGCCGCATGCGAAGTGCTCGCCTGTGTACTGATCGTCGCCAGCGGCATCGTCGATGAACGAAAGACCAAAGAGTCCAGCTGCTGGACCTTGTTGGTCGCCACCGATGTACTGATCGTTCCCAGTGAGATCGATGATCCCCTGATTCCCACTGCGCAGGGAGGACCATCGATAGGTCTCTGCGCCGGCGGGATCGAACACTGCTGCGATGATGGACATGTCGTAGGTGTTGTCCGCAGGCGACCCGACGACGATCCATCCAATGCCTGGAACATTCTCCGCAGCGAGGATGGAACCTGTGAGGTGGTCGACGAGTTCCGCTGGCGTTGGTTCAGCTTCGAGCGCCTTCCAGTCTGCGGTCACTCCAAGGTCGGCATCGATATGTGCGAGCGACTGGGAGACCGCACGCATCAATCCTGCCTCGGACATGTCCATCGATCTTCGGCTCTGTGCAGAGAACGCCGCGAATCTTTGGACCGTTGCCTTGCTCAAGCTCACTTCGCTTCGGAAGACATTGAGGAACTCGAAACACTGCTCCGCCGTGGGGCGATCCGCAAGCGATGCCGTCAGCGTCAATCGAGGTTCGTTGAGCAGGAAGTCCATCGCAAAAATCGCTCCTTGCGCCGACGGAATCGGAAGCGTTCCCTGATATTCCACGAGTCCAGCAGTCGACGAACCAAACGAGGCACAGACGAATTCAGCCGCGGCGCGAGCGGGGGCACGTCGTCCAGAGCGCGTCGGATCCATCGCAAGCGCGGCGAATGAATCGGCGGTGCGAGAGGCGATCGCAGCGAGACCGAGCGGCCGTTCCAATGCGCTTCGCATCGGAGTGGTCATCGCGTCATCTGGCGCACGGAGTCCGTACTTGGTTATTGCAGCCAGAACCAGTGCGGTCTGCTCACGCACATGATTCGCATCGAGGAGCGGACCAAGCATCGTCGCATCTGATGCTGGATCGAGCAGTGCATTCGCTCGTGCGCAAATCCGCTGCAACTGACTCAGATCATCGGCAACTGGCGCCTGTTTCTCCGCATTCCCATACTCCGTCGCTGCGATGGGCGTGGTCATGCACCCTGAAAATGCGCACGCCATCCCAACGCTGCACCATTGATATTTGTTCACCGCCGAAGCATAGTGCGTGCGAAAACCGCTACCTTGTGGAGATGCCTCGTCGCGCCCGAAAACCAACACACTCATTCGTCGATGCCGCTCGCGGCGAACGAATTCAGAAGGTCATCGCAGATGCTGGATTGGCATCACGACGCGGCGCAGAGACAATGGTCTCCGAGGGACTCGTGCGTGTGAATGGCGAACTTATCGACACACTTCCGGCGTGGGTCGATGCGGCGCGTGATCGAATCACAGTCGATGGGAAGCTGCTTCGTCCACCGCAGCGCCATGTCTATGTCATGCTGCACAAGCCGACTGGGTTTGTGTGCACGAATTCAGATCCCGAAGGTCGCAGGCTCGCGACTGAACTCGTGGAGCATCCAAGTCATGCGCGTCTCTATCCCGTTGGACGGCTCGATCTCGATTCGAGCGGTCTGCTCCTCCTCACCAATGATGGCGAGTTCGCCAATCGCCTGACTCATCCCCGCTATGAGATTCACAAGGAGTATGAGGTGCTCGTGAAGGGAGCGCTCGATCCTTCAGATGTCGCTCGCCTTGAGGAGGGGATCTTTCTTCCCAGCGATGATGTGGGGAAGCGCGAAGGTGATGGTGCGGGCGGAAGTGCGGGGGGATCTCGCACGCGCAAATCCCATCTGACGATTCTGCGCCGCGATGGTGACCGAACATTGTTGACGATGGAACTTCGCGAGGGGCGCAATCGGCAGATTCGGCGGATGATGGCGGACTTGGGTCATCCAGTGAAGCGACTACGGAGAATTCGCATGGGTCCGATTCGATTGCGCGGACTCGCCATCGGCGCATGGCGAGATTTGACGCATACTGAACTCTCCCAACTCCGCAAAGAGGCATTCGCGGATGCCGCAACAATTCAGAAGCGGCGCACGGCGCCACGGCGCAAGGGACCCAGGAGCAGGTAATGCCACAGTACGAGTACATCTGCGACCAAGATGAAGAGGTCATCGTGCTGCTGAGACCGATGAAAGAGAGCGATGACAAAGTCGAGGATCCCACGGGACGCGGTCGAACATTTCGGCGAAAGTTGAGTGCTTTCGGAGTGACTGGGACGAACACGCAATCCACGGGAGCCCATGTCCATGTGGGAAACTGTTGTCCATGCGGCAAGCCGCAGTCTGCGTGTGGGAATCAGTGACGACGATCCATCTGCACGGCGTCGATTTCTCCGGCGCTGACAACGGCGGGTTGCACAAAATTCGTATCGCGTCACGCAATGCCGGCGGCGCGGTCACCGTCGACCGTGCCGATCGTGCGACGCTCGTCCGCCTCATTCTCGAATCGTCCAAGAGCGACGCGACGCACATCTGGCGCATCGATGCGCCGGGAGGGATTCCACTGCAGACGCTGCGCGCGCACGGCGTGGCGGAGCGTTGGATTGACAGTGCGCGCTGGGCTGCAGAGTCTGGCTCACCGCGCGCGTGGCGCACGCGACTGCGTGAAGTGTCCCGTGAAGAGCCGCGTCGTCACACCGATGCTGACGCGCGAACTCCCATGGCGCCGATGAATCTGCGCCTCTTCAAGCAGACCTGGACGCTCATCTGCGAAGTGCTCGTGCCACTGCACGAGCAGGGGATCTCAATCGCTCCGATGGCGCGTACTCAATCGAATGCCACAGTCTGCGAGGGCTGCCCCGCCAGTGTTCTTCATCGACTCGGATGGCCTGCCCGCGGTTACAAGGGAGATGGCGAACCGCCCAAGCGCGTCCGCGCATTGATCGCACGACGCCTGGGAGAGATTGGCATCACGATCGCTCCATCGCTGATGCAGAAAGTGGTGGAGGACACGGAGGGCGATCTCCTGGACGCGCTGATTCTGCTCATGCCGCCAACACAGACGGTGATTCCAGCGGACGGTCTCGTTGAGGGGTGGGTCTACTAGACCGCTCCTGCCACGCGCTCAACGCACGATCAGTCCCTCACACGCCGCGCGTGTTGGGTTCCCAAATCACCTTGTGAGTCTGAATCTGGAGTCGCACTGCGAGTTGGTCTTCAAGGATCCACCTCGCGAGCTGGCGAGGGTGCAGTCCCGCTGCGCCGAGAATCTCAAGTCCCTTCGCTTGCGCATGCACCGGCGAGAACAAGATCGCACGACAACGCTCGACGAGTCCGCGATCGCGTGTGACCTGGCGTGCATACTCATAATCGGCGCGCGAGGAGATCACAAACTTCACTTCGTCGTGTGATCGCAGTCGTTCCAGATTGTCCCAGATCATTCGGTGTGATTCGCCCGAGTCTGGAGTCTTGACATCAAGGATGATGTGAGCGCGCGGGTCGACGGGTCCAGTATCGATGGCGCCGGAAGTTTCGATGAGCACAGTGCGCCCTGCGTCCAGAAGTCGCGAGATCAGGCGATGCACTGCGGGCTGTGCGAGTGGCTCTCCGCCAGTGATCTCGACGAGTTTGCAAGGATTTGCGAGCACTTCTTCAACGAGCGATTCGATCGTCCGCTTCGATCCCTCCCGAAACGCGTATTCGGTGTCGCAGTAGTGACACCGCAGCGGGCATCCTGCGAGCCGAACGAAAATGCATGGCGCTCCGACCCATGTCGACTCGCCCTGAATCGAAAAGAAGATTTCGTTGATTCGCAGAGTCATTTCGAGCACCACCATGGGGGGAAGAGAAAGAAAAGTTGCCGCCACCTTTCAGTGACGGCAACGGCTGATTCCGACCAAAATGCCCAGAAGAGGACTCGAACCTCCAAGGGATTGCTCCCGCCAGCACCTCAAGCTGGTGCGTCTGCCAGTTCCGCCACCTGGGCTAATAGGAGGGGGCGGGGAGTATAGGGTTCATCCCGTCCATGCGGAGAGGAGTGCTGCCAAATCTCCGCCGTCGGTGGATCCGTCGTGATTGATGTCACCACCGAGCGCTCCCCAACCACTGAGGACTCTTGTGAGATCGACACCATCGACGCGCCCGTCCCCGTTGAGATCGGCAGGGATAGGCGGAGGAGTGCAATTCACTCCGCCGACCACAAAGTCATCAACCCCCGCCTCAACAATTGATCCACTTCCAACATCGCTGGGGACAAACCTGACTTTCATGGTCGTCGTCGGGGGAACGAAATCGGCAATTCGGAACATTTTCTGCACCCACGCACCGGCATTCTCGCTGACGACCTCAAGAGTCGTCCACGAAGTTCCGTCATCGTTGGAAATTGAGATCGTCATCGTGTCGGCGTTGGGATTGGGGCCGGCATTGTTGGAGTACCAGCGCCAGTAACTGAGTGTCGCATTCGACGAGGTTGCAGCATTGAATGATGGAGATGTCAGTGTGGTTGCTCCGCCGTCGACATCTGCTGCGCCAAGCGTACCGCCAGTTGCACCTTGTCCAGTGATGTAACAGATGGTTCCCGTCAGCGAGTGATCATCTTCCGGTTGCGCTGCAGTTCCGATGGGATCGACCCGCTCCCAAATGCCAGTGGTTGCTGTATCGCCCGATGCTCCGACCACCCATGCGCCTGCGTACTGAAACGCATCCGTGAACGCCGTTGTCACACCCCACCCACCGACAGTCGAGTGGTAGCTCGCTGGTGCGGTGGTCGGATATCTCGCTGTCGCGCCCGCAGTCGTGGATGCTTCAAAGTAATAGTCAACAGGAGTGCCGCAGGCGGCCATGGGAATCTGCGCTGAGTACCCAGTCGCAGATGTCGGCGTCATGACCACACTCTGAAAGGAGCCGCCTCCAACGCGCCAGTAGAGCTTGCCTGTGTTGGGCTGCGGTTGCGCCCCGAGTTCGGTGACATACACCATCATGCCGAGGGTCGAGTAGGGGATCGCCCACGCTGGAATTCCATTTGGGATCGTGAATCGCAGTGGCAAGATTGGTGGACCTGGGAGTCCGTGTGCTGAAAAAGCACCGTTGATCTGCGCATAGTGGGGCGTTCCGTCATCGAGGTATGCGTTGTCATCATCGAGTGTGAGGTAGTCAATGGTGATGTCGCCGGCGATCGTCGTGCCCGTGTGCAAGAGCACCGAATTCACAGTGAGATTGCGGATGATGGTTCTGAATCCGTTTGGATCGACCGCCGCAAGATTGGCGCGCGTATCCCAAACGCATCCCGACAGCAGTTGACCGCACGCGTGGATCTCGCTGCCGCAACTCGAGCATCCAGTCGACAAGTACTGGCAAGAATTCGCGGCATTGCGGATGCCGTTGGAACAGTTCTGGAATCCAATACCCAGCACTGGATTCTCGCTGATGAGCGCACCCATCACATCGCCCATTCCTTCGCCATACGCACCCTGACCGCTTCCGCCGACGGAGACCATGTGATGCCCGTACTCATGGTGCACGACGGTGGAGAATCCAGTGTTGTTGCAACCGCCGCCTGAGGAATAGAAGTTGATCGACGGCCCGTTGTAGTAGGCGTTGCAAGTGCCGGTGACACTCACATTGATTTGGAATGCGGTCGCACCTTGCTGTTGGGAAATGCCAGGAAACGCTGGATTCGCGGCAGTGATGTAGTCGCGGCACATGTTGGCGTGCAGGTATGTGTTCACCTGCGCGCGTGCCTGTTCGGTGAGGTTTGCAGAGTTGTGCAGAAAATTCACCGTGTCGCCGCTCGCACCACTTTCAGAGAGCGTGAGTTCGGTGTCGACCACATCGTTGACAACGAAGTATTTCCCAGCGAATGCCAGGTTCGATGTCAGCGTGACCACGTCGAATTCTGAATATGGAAAGAGGTATGCGCCAGTGCCGTCGGCGTAGACGGTTGTTCCATTGCCATCAATTCTGGCGTAGGGGAGACCTGTGGCAACTTCACTTGCGCACGCATCTGCACCCCAACCTGTCGTCGCAAGACCTTGCACCGTTCCAGTGATATCGGCATTGCAGATCTGCTCTTCTTCAAACAGCACCGTGCCAGTCGTTGCCTCAACGACATAAAGCATCTTCGAGAGATCAGCCCCTGCGACGCCGCGCTCGACGATGAAACTCACTGCGAGTGTGGGAGAAGCGGGGGAGTCATCGACTCCTGCAAAGATCACCAGCTGCGCATCTGTTGGTTGCGCGATGGCCGTCGCGCGAATCGCCCGACTCGACCAGATGCGGGAATCGAAACTCGCAAGAGTGGTTGGCGCAGCGATGGTGGCAGGGAATGCGCCGAGGTCTCGCAATTCGGACGAGGCAAGCACCAACGGGAACCCAGGATCATTGCGCATCAACAGTTTCAACGACCCTCGAAAGACTGGGATTCCACGCACCACCTGCGAGTAACCCAAGAGCGTGAACCGAAACGATTGCGTGGCCTCATCCCAATAGACATCCACCGCATGGATGGCATCTTGAAAGGCACCCGTCGGCAGGATGTCGCTCGTTCGAACTCCCCAGATGTCGGCATGATCGCGAAGGAACTGACTCGCGCTCTCGCTGGGGCTTCGACCGGTTGAAACAGCACGCCCGTAGACGCGGGTGATTCGATCACCGCGCTCGAAGAACTCTGCGCCTTCATGTGTCGCGAAGAAGTCCCTCCGAGCCGATGCGACATCGACCGTCACTCCCGTGGCGCCACGATTCGATTCTGGATCGGTGGTCGGCGATTGACCATGCGTGATTGCGGAGATGGCGAGCAAAGCAGAGGTCGCTGATACGACCGACAGGAAGCGTGATTCATTCATGGATAGGAGCGCCGTAGTAGGTGTGCCGAGGTCGAATCCGAAGAACATGGCAATTCATGCAGTATGGCACGAGCCACCATGCAGTATGCCACGAGCCACATTGGAAGCAAATGGACTTTGAGAGGTCAAGTTCCACGAGCTGATGTCATATCAACCAGTCCAAGCGGACAAGAGGGCCGCCAAATCGCTGCCATCGGTGGTTCCGTTGCCGTCAATGTCGCCCGCCGCTGTCGCCCATGCGCTCAAAAGCACCGCCAAATCTGCGCCGTTCACATAGGTGTCATGGTTGAGATCTGCTGGCGCAAATGGAGGCGTGCAGGAGATGCCGCTCACCGCGAAGTCATCGACCCCAGCTTCGACGACCGAGCCAGTTGCAAGATCGCTGGCGACAAACTTGACTTTCATGGTCGCAGTGGGGGTCACAAAGTCAGCAGCGCGGAAACTCTTTTGAACCCATGCGCCAACATTCTCGCTGACCACTTCGAGTGTGGTCCACGAAGTCCCGCCGTTGTTGGAAATCGAGATCGTCATCGTGTCGGCATCTGGAGCGCCGCCGGTGTTGTTGGAATACCAGCGCCAGTAACTCACCACTGCTGACGGATTGCTCACCAAACTGAAGGTCGGTGAGGTAAGTGTGGTCGCTCCACCGTCGATGTCTGCTTCGCCAAGTGCGCCGCCAGCGGTGCCTTGACCGGTGATGTAACAAATCGTTCCGGGTGTTGGTGTGTGATCGTCCTCTGGCTGCGCTGCTGTGCCGAGGGGATCCACGCGGGTCCACAATCCCGTCGTTGCGGCATCTCCGGTCGCACCAACGGTCCATGCGCCAACGGTTTGGAAACCATCTGTGAAGACGGTGGACGCCCCATATCCACCGACAACCGAGTGGAATGTCGTTGGCGCATTCGCGGGGGAAGTGCCCGTTGCGCCAGTCGTGGTGTTCGCCGAGAAGTAGTAGTCGACCGCCGTGCCGCACGCGGCCATGGGAATCTGCGCTGCGTAGACATTCGGCGATGTTTGCGTCATTGCGACACTTTGGAATGCACTCGCTCCCGTGCGCCAGGACAGCCTGCCCGTGTTCGCCTGCGGCTGAGCGCCAAGGGCGGTCACCTGCACGGTCAATCCAAGGGTTGTGTTTGGCGTTGCGAAGATTGGGATGCCACTTGGAACTGTGAACATGAGCGGCGCAATTGCCGGACCAGGAAGTCCGTGCGCCGTAAACGCACCATTGATCTGCGCGTAGTGCGGCGATCCGTCAGCGAGATTCCCGTTGTCGTCGTCGAGCGTCAGGAAGTCGACGGTGATGTCGCCGGCGATCGTCGTGCCCGTGTGC